>CADCIO010000012.1 GCA_902801475.1 uncultured Bacteroidales bacterium | reverse complement strand
TTCCTTGTTCTCCTCTTGTGAGTAGAAGAGGGCGAATTCCTTGGGCGACATGCCGAAGTAGTCGTGGAAGGCGGTGGTGAAGTAGGAGTGGCTGGAGAAGCTACTGTCCCCGCATCTGCCAAAGTCTGAAGAGGGTCTCCTGCACCATGTCCTCAGCCTCCTCGTGCAATTGCCAGTTGGCCATGAATCGTTCGTAAGATAGACGTAAAAGTTTCGCAAATATAAACTAAAAAAATTTTTTTCAGCCAAAAAACATCTTGAATGGCAGAAATTTGTCAACTGTCAACTGTCAACTGTCAACTTTTTCTTACCTTTGCCCCCATGACAGCAAAGAACAACAGGACATTGCGCCTTGAAGAGGGTGAACGGGAGGACTTGATGCCATTGGTTGACGGCAGGTCGCTCATTCATGGAGACATTCTTGATGTGCTCCCGACGTTGCATGATGGTTTTGCGCAGCTGATCATTGTTGACCCGCCTTACAACTTGTCGCGCAATTTTGGGGGAAACAAATTCACGACTCTTTCTTCGGAGGAATACGAGGAATATCTGCGTGGGTGGTTCCATCCGCTTTGTGACAAGTTGGCACCCAACGGCACCCTCTATATGTGTGGTGACTGGCGTTGCAGTTCGTCGATGCAACGGGTGATTGAAGAGCGGCTCACCATCCTGAACCGCATCACGTGGCAGCGTGAGAAGGGTAGGGGGGCTACCTACAACTGGAAAAACTCGATGGAGGACATCTGGTTTGCTGTCAAGAATCCCAAGGATTATGTGTTCAATTTGGAGGCCGTGAAGCAGCGCCGTCGTGTACTTGCTCCCTATCGGCAAGACGGACAGCCCAAGGATTGGGAAGAGACGCAGGATGGGCGTTTTCGTACCACCTGTCCCAGTAACTTCTGGGACGACATCTCCGTACCTTTCTGGTCGATGCCCGAGAATACGGATCATCCCACGCAGAAACCTGAAAAACTCATCGCCAAACTCATCCTCGCCTCTTCGAAAGAGGGGGATATAGTCTTTGACCCTTTCTTGGGCAGCGGCACTACAGCTGTAGTGGCCAAGAAACTGCATCGAAACTATTGTGGGGTGGAACTCAACCTGGACTATTGCCTGTTGGCTGCCAAACGACTCCTGCTTGCCGACCAAGACAGGAGCATCCAAGGTTATGCTGATGGTGTGTTCTGGGAACGGAACTCTTCCCTTAGCGCCAAGTGATGATAGGGAGCATGAAGATGATGTAGCGCAGGAGTTTGCCGATGGTGGACCAGAGGATGACGCCCCACACGTTGGCACGCAGGATGCCGAGGGAAATGGAGATGGCGGTGCCGAAGATGGGAAGGAAAGAGAAGGCGGCAATCCACGAACCACGCTTCTCCACATAGTCACGGGTGGTACGCAGACGGCGTTCCTTGATGTGCATCCAGTGGGAAATCTGTTCAATGCTGCCGATACGTCCAATAAAATAGTTGAACAGGGAACCCAGCACGTTTCCGATGGTGCCGCTGAGAATGGTGAGGACGGGATCCATGCCTGTGGTGGCCAGCAGCGTGCCCATGACGACCTCTGAACTGAAAGGAACGAAGGTGCCTGCCAGGAACGATGCCATTGCCATGCCGAGATAACCGTATTCTATGAAAAACTGATTGAGAGAGTCCAATGTGATAGAGGTTAGAGGTGAGGGGTTAGAGGTGAGGGGTTAGCGTTTAGCGTGAGGAGGTCGGGGGACAGATATTGCGCCACGAAGACTGCCACTGCCAGCACCATCAGGACGATGCAGTAGATATGGGTGAATCTCGTATGGGTGAGGGTGAAGAAGTGTCCGAAGACGATGGAGGTGGAAATCAGCAGCAGGGGTAGTAGGGTGGCGAAATACTGGGGTTGAATGCCTATCCAGATGGCAATGACTATGCCATAGACAATCAAGACGTTATAGATGATTCTCGTGCGGGTCTTGTCCATGAACTGATGGATGTAGAAATCGATGGCACCCGTCAGATGAAGGAGCAGGATAAACGCATAGAGAATGAGGTCGCGAAGATTCAGTTGTGTGTAGTCATACACTTGGAAAGAAATCACCTCCTGACAATGAGCCAGGAAGTCGGGAAGGGAGGCTGTCAACACAGCGATGCCGCCATAGAACCAATAGGGCACCATCACGGCCAGCAGGGATGCGATGCAGCATCGCAGGGAGAAGGCGCGGAAGTAACCCTGAATGAACCAATAGACAGGGACGAGCCACAGCAATTGGGGAAAGACCAACGATGCCACCGACACCAAGAGATAAGTGACAAAGGTCAGCAGCGGGTTGGGTTGCTGATAGGTGGCGAACAACGGGAAGAAGGAAATCAGCGAGAGCAGCATCAACACACATCCTGGCTGGAAGCGGTGACACATGACCGCAAGTCCCAACAGCAGGACAAGCATGCTGCTCAACATGCGCGAGTTCACCCTCAGCAACACGTTGGCATTGTTCAACTCGGCCATCAGGTACACCGCCAAGGCGGCACAAATGGCTCCAATGCCCAATGCCCAGTTGCCCTCCTGAAGGAAGGAAGGCACATGTCTCCACAGTCCGTAATCGGGGAGTTGGGTGTTGGCAGTTGGCAGCAAAAACCAGAGAATGAAGACCACCGCCGCTACGATGGGAAGTGTGACTTGACTACTGGCAATGCTTTTCTGAAAGCTGAGTTTCACGTCTTTTTTAATTAAAAGTTGTTATTCCGCGTGCAAAGATAGGGCAAATTATTGACATTGCCAATTAAATGTTGTAACTTTGCACCGTTTTTGTACAAATTCATTTTTAATGAAGAAACTTTTCATTGAGACTTATGGCTGCCAAATGAACGTGGCGGACAGCGAAGTCATTGCCTCTGTGATGAAAATGGCGGGCTATGAGACCTGCGAATCCATTGAGGAGGCTGATGCTGTGTTGCTGAACACCTGTTCCGTTCGTGAAAACGCAGAGAATAAGATATACAACCGATTGGAAGCGTTACACGCCTTGCAAAAGAAGGGCCGTGCTTTCATCATTGGTGTGGTGGGATGTATGGCTGAGCGTGTGAGGGAAGAGTTGATTGAGAAGCACCATGTGAATCTTGTGGCAGGCCCCGATTCCTATCTGTCGTTGCCTGAGTTGTTTGCCGCCGCTGAATTGGGCGAGAAGGCTATCAACGTGGAACTGAGCACGACGGAAACCTATCGTGATGTGATTCCAGAGCGTGTGTGCGGTGGACATATCAGCGGTTTTGTCAGCATCATGCGTGGTTGCAACAACTTCTGCCACTATTGTATCGTGCCTTACACCCGTGGAAGGGAAAGAAGTCGCGAGGTGGACAGCATCCTGAATGAGGTGAAGGATTTGGAGAAGAAGGGATATAAGGAGGTGACGCTGCTGGGACAGAACGTGAACAGTTACCGTTGTGGCGAAGTGGGTTTTCCGCAACTCCTTGCCATTGTGGCAGAGGCTGCTCCCCAAATGCGCATCCGATTCACCACCTCTCATCCCAAGGACATGAGTGACGAGACATTAGAGGTGATTGCTGCCCATCAAAACATCTGCCGACACATCCATCTGCCGGTGCAGAGCGGAAGTGATCGCATTCTGAAACTGATGAACAGGAAATACACCCGTGAGTGGTATCTTGGCCGCGTGGCTGCCATCCGTCGCATCCTTCCTGATTGCGGTCTGACCACCGACATCTTTGTGGGCTATCATTCGGAAACGGAGGAAGACCACCAGCTGTCTTTGTCGCTGATGCGTGAATGTGGTTACGACTCTGCATTCATGTTCAAATATTCGGAACGTCCGGGTACATACGCTTCGAAACACCTGCCCGACGATGTGCCGGAAGAGACCAAGATTCGCCGTTTGAACGAGATGATTGCCTTGCAGAACGAGCTGTCGGCTGAAAGTTACAAGAAGGACATCGGCAAGACGTATGAGGTGCTGGTGGAAGGTGTGTCGAAACGCAGCAAGGAGCAGTTCTTCGGACGCACTCCGCAAAATAAGGTGGTGGTGTTCGACCGCGGTAACCACCATATCGGGGATTTAGTGATGGTGAAGATAGAAGAATCGAGTTCGGCAACCTTAAAGGGTCAGCTCACGCGCTGAGCGACCAGCCCACGCGCTGGGCGAATTTCAAGAAATAGTGAAGGATATGAGTAAGAAAAGACAATCGTTTTTGAGCACGCAGTTTCTGACGGCAGCCATCAGCACCACGTTGGTGTTGGTGTTGTTGGGCACCATCGTGCTCTTTGTCCTTACGGCACAAAACCTGTCCACATATGTGAAGGAGAACATCAATGTGAGTGTGCTGATCAGTGACGAGATGGACAGTCTTCAGGTGGTGAGCATGGAGAACGTGCTCAAGGAGGCGCCGTATGCCAAGAGCGTGGAATATGTCTCTAAGGAACAGGCATTGCAAGAGGAGATTCAGGCGCAGGGTATTGACCCCACGGAATTTATAGGGATGAACCCTTATACGGCCTCTTTCGAAATCAAGATCAATGCTGAGCACGCTCACCCAGACAGCGTCAGCGCTGCGGTGAAGCAGCTGAAGGGGAACCCCAATGTGGTGGATGTCATTTATTCGAAGGATCTCATCAAGTCGGTGAACGACAATATCCGCAAGGTCAGCATCATCTTACTGATCATTGCAGCGCTGTTCACCTACATCTCCTTTGCCCTCATCAACAACACAGTGCGTCTGACCATTTTCTCCAAGCGTTTCATCATCAACACGATGAAGTTGGTGGGAGCCAGCTGGAACTTTATCCGCAAACCTTTCCTCGCCCAGAGCTTCACCTTGGGCATCGCTTCGGCAATCCTTGCTGACGCCTTGCTGTTAGGAGGACTTTACTGGTTGCACAACTTTGAACCGCAAATCGATGCGGTCATAGACCTGAAGGTGATTGTCATTGTGTCGGCAGCCGTGTTCTTGTTCGGCATCATCATCACGTATCTCTGCACGCTCTTCTCGCTCAACAAATACTTGAAGATGAGCAGCAACGAACTCTATTACATCTAATCAGCCTACGCGCTGGGCTTTTTTCAAGAATTCAAAAAACTCAACAATAATGAAGAACTTTGCATTTACAAAAATCAACTACATCCTGCTGCTGGTGGGATTTGTCATCATCATCGTTGGCTTCATCATGATGTCGGGAGATGCCACCACAGAAGAGGCGTTCAACCCTGACATCTTCAGCGATATGCGTACCAAGGTGGCTCCGATGGTGTGTCTGTTTGGCTTCCTCTTTGAGGTAGTGGCTATTCTGTGGCCTCCCAAGAAAGAGGTGAAAGAGGTAAAAGAAGTGAAGGAAATTGAAGGATGAATGAAGTATGGAATGGATTGAAGCACTTATTTTAGGTATTGTGCAGGGACTTACTGAGTATCTCCCTGTGAGTAGTAGTGGACACCTTCAGATAGGGCAGCACCTGCTGGGTGTGAACGAGGTGGGAGGTCTCACTTTCGACATTGTGGTGCACGTGGCAACGGTGCTCTCCACATTGGTTGTCCTATGGAAAGAGGTGACTTGGATTTTCAAGGGACTGTTCAAGTGGGACGGAAAGATGAACGAGGAGCAGAAGTATGCATTGAACATCATCATCTCCATGATTCCTATCGGCATCGTGGGTCTTTTCTTCAAGGACTATATCGATGAAATCTTCCAGGGAAGCCTGCTGATTGTGGGCGTCTGCCTGTTGGTGACAGCTTTCCTGTTGGCACTCACACATTTCTACAAACCCAAGGAGCGTGAACACATTTCTCCCCTTCACGCTTTCATCATTGGTATTGCACAGGCTATCGCTGTGTTGCCAGGACTCTCACGTAGCGGTTCAACTATTGCCACAGGACTCCTGTTGGGAAACAGCCGTAAGAATCTGGCACAATTCTCTTTCTTGATGGTCATTCCCCCCATCTTGGGAGAGGCGCTGCTGGACTTCAAGCATATCGTAGCCCCCAGTGCTGAATACATCGCAGAACATGGTGAAGCGGCACAACTTCCCATGAGCGCATTGATTGTCGGCTTCATTGCCGCCTTCCTCAGCGGATGTTTTGCTTGCTATTGGATGATTTCTTTCGTGAAGAAGGCGAAGCTCATCTATTTTGCCATCTATTGTACAATTATCGGCGCTTTGGCCATCTATATGGCAAGTTAATAGACGATAGAGATGAATCCACAGGCAGGTGAAATACTCATCTTCAACAAGCCCTACCGCTGGACTTCCTTCAATGTGGTGGCAAAGGTGCGAGGCGAACTATCGCATCGGTTGGGCGTGAAGAAGTTGAAGGTGGGACACGCTGGCACGCTCGATCCGTTGGCCACAGGTGTCCTGATCATCTGCACAGGCAAGAGCACCAAACTCATCGACGAGTTGCAGGCACATACGAAGGAATATGTAGCCACCATCAAATTGGGTGCCACAACCCCTTCCTTCGATATGGAGACGGCAGAAGACGCCACCTATCCTACGGAACATATCACCCGTGAGTTGGTGGAAGAGAAATTGAAGGCGTTTGTGGGACGCATCGAACAAATTCCACCTACGTTCTCAGCGGTGAAAGTGGATGGAAAACGTGCCTTCAAGTATGCCAGGAAGGGTGAAGACATCGAGTTGAAACCCAAGATTCTGGTTATTGACGAACTGGAAATCCTGCACTTTGGAGAACTCTCAACGGTCGACTCCCAACCCTCAAATGACAACGACCCACGAGAACGCATCAAGTATCAGAGTGACAACCTGCAAGGTTCTCACCTCTCGCTCACCATCCGTGTGGTGTGCAGCAAGGGCACTTACATCAGAGCTTTGGCACGTGACATCGGACAAGCACTTGGTTCAGGTGGCTACCTCACGGGCTTAATCCGTACCCGCATCGGGAACAACACCCTGCAAGACTGTATGGACATCGAGCAATTCCCACAATGGCTCGAAACTCAAACATTAGAAAAAGACGAAAATATAAATAGTAAATCGTAAATAGTAATCAATTAGATGAAACTTTCACAATTTAAGTTCAGACTCCCAGACGAGAAGATAGCTCTCTATCCTCGCACTTACAATCCCGAAACGAAGTTCTACAACCGTGATGAGGCTAAGCTTATGGTTGTACACAAAAAGACTGGCGAGATAGAACATCGCATCTTCAAGGAGATCACCGATTATTTCGAAGAGGGTGATGCCTTTGTCTTCAACGACACTCGAGTGTTCCCTGCACGTCTTTACGGCAACAAGGAGAAGACGGGTGCGCGCATTGAGGTGTTTCTCCTTCGTGAACTCAATGAAGAACTCCGTTTGTGGGATGTGCTGGTTGACCCTGCCCGCAAGATTCGTATAGGCAACAAGCTCTACTTCGGTCCTGATGAGTCGTTGGTGGCAGAGGTGATTGACAACACCACGTCTCGTGGACGTACACTCCGTTTCCTCTATGATGGTCCCCACGATGTGTTCAAAGAGACCCTCTATGGTCTTGGCGAGGCACCTATCCCAGATGATATCCGTATGCACCGTCCTGCTGAGGAGGAAGACCACGAGCGTTTCCAGAACATCTTTGCACGTCATGAGGGTGCTGTCACCGTGCCTGTCACAGGACTCCACTTCTCTCGCGAATTGATGAAGCGTATGGAGATCAAGGGCATCGAACAGGCGTTCATCACGTTGCACGCAGGTTTGGGCAATTTCCGTAGCATTGATGTGGAAGACCTGACCAAGCATAAGACCGATTCAGAACAGATATTCGTCAACAAGGAGGCATGCGACATTGTGAACAAGGCCAAGGAGAATGGTCATAAGATTTGTGCTGTCGGCACTACGACGCTCCGTACCCTTGAAACAGTTGTGGGTCCTGGTGGTTTCATCAAGGAGTTTGAAGGCTGGACCAACAAGTTCATCTTCCCTCCTTACGACTTCACCGTTGCTGACGCCTTCGTGGTGAATTTCCAGCAGCCGCTTACCACTATGCTGATGCTTGTTACTGCTTTTGGTGGTTATGATGTGGTGATGAATGCCTACAAGGAAGCCCTCAAAGGCGACTATATGTTTGGCACTTATGGCGACGCCATGCTGATTATTGACTAACCAGCCCATGCGCTGGGCGACATTCATGCTCAAAGTGCATACAGTTTATCTTTCACTCGGCACCAACCTTGGCGACAAAGAGCATAATCTCCTGTCCGCCATCACAGAAATAGAGAGGCGGATTGGTCCTGTTAGGGCACAATCCGCTTTTCTTTCCACTGAACCATGGGGGTTCGAGAGTGAGAACACTTTCCTCAATGCAGCTGTGTGTGTCGAGACGGAACTATCTCCCAACGCCCTGTTGCGTGTCACTCAGCAGATAGAGCGTGACATGGGACGTACCGAAAAATCAACTATTAACGGTCAACAGTCAACTGTCACTTATCATGACCGCATCATCGACATTGACATCCTCCTCTACGATGATCTCCACATCAACACACCTAAACTGACCATACCTCATCCTCATATGTACGAGCGCGACTTTGTGCTCATCCCCCTACGGGAAATCTTACCTCAAAAAGAACTGAAACAATGAAAAAGACTATCCTCCTTTCCATCTTCACATTTCTCATCCTTCCACTTATGGCACAGAAAAAACTCTTCAGCATCAACGACCTCATCCCTGGCGGTTCCACCTACTATCGGAGTTCCGTCCCAGAGAGCAAATACCTCACGTGGTGGGGTGATGAGTGTGTTGAGCAGGATGTCCATGAGTGTCGCATCATCAGCAGGAAGGATGGTGCTGCCCAGACGCTTATCACGCTGGAACAAATCAATGACATACTCCAAGCTGCAGGTATGAAGTATGTTCACCACCTGTACAATACCTCTTTCCCTTATGCGGAAAAGTCGCTCGTTATGCTTGCCAGCAGTGAGCAAACCCTCATTGACTGGAAGGAGAAGAAGGTGGTGTGGCACGACACTCTTGCTCCCAAGGCTGCCAACATGGATTGGAGTTTCACGTCAGACAATGCTCAACTGGCTCTTGCTTATACGATTGACCACAACCTCTTTGTCCTTACCGCTGATGGTAAGACACACCAGGTATCTTCTGATGGCAGTATTGACCTTGTCTATGGTGAGAGTGTGCACCGCGACGAGTTCGGCATCTCTAAGGGCACCTTCTGGAGTCCCGATGGTGCTTTGTTGGCATTCTACAAGATGGATCAGAGTATGGTGTCGAAGTTTCCACAGGTGAACATCACCCTGCCTGAATACCCTGTCAAGGCTCAACAGTCAGCTGATAACTTGTCCCGTTGTGCGACGACCTCTCCTGACCCTTACCCAATGGCAGGTGAGACTTCCCATAAGGTCTATGTGGGCATCTTCAATCCTCAGACGGACAAGACCATCTATCTGAATACAGGTGACCCTACCGACCGCTATTTCACGAATATCGCTTGGGCGCCTGATGGCAAGAAACTCTATCTCATTGAACTGAATCGTGACCAGAATCATGGCTCGCTCGACGAATATGATGCCACTACAGGAGAAAAACTTCGTACCCTTTTCACGGAGAGTAACGACAAATACTTCGAACCTCTCCATCCCATCCAGTTCTTGCCTTGGGACGATACGAAGTTTATCTATCAGACACGCAAAGATGGTTATAATCACATATACTTATATAATATAAAGGGACAACTCGTCAAGCAACTTACTCAGGGCACTTTCGAAGTACTTGATGTGCTGGGCTTCAACAAGGAGCAGAAAACCATCCTCTACACCTCCAACGAGCAAGACCCTCTGCAGCAGAATGTATATAGCGTTGATATGAAGGGGAAACGCACCTTGCTTGGCAATAAGACTGGTTGGCACAATGCCACTCTCTCCAAGTCGGGCAATGCCTTCATCGACAGCTATACCTCTCCGCTCATTGCTCGCAACATAGACCTTGTTGACACTAAGAGTGGCAGAGCTACCAACATCCTTACAGCCCAAGACCCTTGGGAAGAGTTTCAGGCACCAGAGATAAAGGTGGGTACCATCAAGGCTGCTGATGGGGTGACAGACCTCTACTACCGATTGATTCTTCCTACCAACTTCGACCCTTCGAAGAAATATCCTGCTGTCATTTATGTCTATGGAGGTCCTCATGCCCACAACATCGACGCTTCACGCAACTGGGGTGCTCGTGGTTGGGACATTTGGATGGCACAGCAGGGTTACGTGATGTTCTGTCTTGACAATCGTGGCAGTGAGCATCGTGGATTGGCCTTCGAGCAAGCAACCTTCCGTCAGTTGGGTGTGGAAGAGATGAAAGACCAACTCTGTGGCGTGGAATACCTGAAAGGTCTTCCTTATGTGGATAGTAACCGTTTGGGCGTACATGGTTGGAGTTTCGGAGGTTATATGACCACCAGTCTGATGACCACTTATCCAGATGTGTTCAAGGTGGGTGTAGCAGGTGGTCCCGTCATCGACTGGCACTTCTACGAGGTGATGTATGGTGAGCGCTATATGGACACTCCCCAGACCAACCCCGAGGGCTACGAGAAGACCTCTTTGCTCAACAAAGCCAAGAACCTAAAAGGTCGTCTCCTCGTCATCTACGGAGGGAACGACCCTATCTGCGTGCCTCAGCACACGCTGTCCTTTATGCGTGCTTGCATTGATGCCGACACTTACCCAGACCTCTTCACCTACCCAGGTGATGAGCACAACATGATGGGTACCGATCGAGTACATCTACACAATGTCATCACACGCTACTTTGAAGACCACTTGAAGTAAAGCAAAAGTCCGAATAGACCATAAGAAAAGGGAAGATTGCTCTTCCCTTTTTTTCATTTCATTGCGGCTATCACCTCAATCTCCACCAGCGCATTCTTGGGCAAGGTCTTCACGGCTACTGCAGAGCGGGCAGGATAGGGCTCTGTGAAGAACTCGGCATACACGCTGTTCATTTCGGCAAAGTCTTCCATGTTGGCCAAGAACACGGTGGTTTTCACCACATTCGCCATTGAGAGTCCAGCCTCTTCCAAGATGGCCTTCACATTGTTCAGCGACTGACGTGCTTGTTCCTTGATGCCTCCTTCGGGAAACGCACCCGTCTGAGGGTCAAGACCCAACTGACCTGATGTATAAACAAAATCTTCTGCCTGAATGGCTTGGCTGTAGGGTCCGATTGCCCCTGGAGCCTTCTTTGTACTGATTGGTTTCATAATCGTTCGTATTGATGATGGTGCAAAGTTACAACTAAATGACCAAATATTCAAATAAATTGTAAAGAGTAAATGGTCAAATCGCAAATAAGTGGTATCTTTGCAAAAAATTCTAACCAATATACTTTTATGATACGTAAAACCTGTTCTTTCATTCTGTTTCTGCTTTGTAGTCTCACCTCTTGGGCACAGCAAACCTACGACTTGCCCGCTTCCAAGTCCGATACCTACAAACCCTCTATTCAGGTCTTTCTTCCTGCTGCTGACAAAGCCAATGGTTGTGCCGTTATCCTCTGTCCAGGTGGAGGCATGAGAGCCCTCTCTTGGGATTCGGATGTGGAACAGATGGCTACTTTCCTCAACGAACGTGGCATTGCCGCCATCGGACTGAAGTACCACCTCAACAATCTCCCTTTCCCACAGGGAATGAAGATGGAACCAATGGTTGATGTCACCCACCTCGAACGCTTTCCCCAAGCAGATGCCAACCCTCTGCACTATCCTGCCGGTGATTCTATCCTTCAATTGGCAGCCGACGATGCCAAAGCAGCTATCCGTTTGGTACGCAAAAATGCCCAAGCATGGCATCTCGATACTCAGAAAATAGGTTATCTGGGCTTCTCAGCAGGTGGAGGTGTGGCGATTGCTGCCACTATTCAGGCAAGCGAACCCGCAGAACGTCCCAACTTCCTCTGCACCAACTTTGGACCTTCCCTCATGCCTGTCCAAGTGCCCAATCCTGCCCCTCCACTTCTCATTATGACCCGTGCCGACCACCAAAACGTAGCTGCAGGTCTCGTCAACCTCTTCCTCGAATGGAAGAAAGCAGGAGGCAATGCCGAACTCCACCTCTATGGCGACGGCACAGGCCCCTATACCCTCATGCCCCAAACAGGTCGCACCACCACTGAAGCGTGGAGCCAGCAATTCATACTATGGTTGCAAGCCAAAGGATTTTATTAAATTTTTCACGCTTATATTTGTTTGAACTCAAATATTTATCTAATTTTGCACCATGAAACCTTTTAATTGATAAGAATATGAGAAAGAAGTTAGTTATTATTGGTATGAGCCTGCTGGTTTGCTGTGCGCTGATCCATGCACAAGAGGCAGGAAAGAATGAGTTGCAGGAACGTGCAGAGTCGGAGTATGCAAAGGGCAATTCTATTGCCGCACGTGCGTTGTACATCAAGGCTTTCGAGAGTTATGTGAACAATGGAAAGCTGAAACAAGGTGTGGATTGTGGCGTAAAGGCAAACAAGCTGTATTATGAGAAGGAGAACCTCTACAAGGAGGCTTTCGACTTGTTGCGTCGCATTGACCAAACCATTGAAGCAAAGGGTCAGGGTGCGAACAAGTCAGCTTTGCACTATTGGACATCGAAGGAGCGTCATTTGATGTATATGAAGATGCGGAAGCTGGAAAGTGCGAAGGAGCAGATGGGCAATATGGAGAATCACGCTACTGCAGCAAACGATGCTTCTGTAAATAACGACTTACTCTACACCAAGACCATCTACTATTACACCATTGGTCAGACGGATAAGGGCAATGCCACCTTCAAGGAGATGGCTGACCAGCTAACTGCCAGCAAGGAGTATGGCAAGGTGGATGAGGTGTATCAGACACTTATCGCCAATGGTCGCAAGAGCAACAGCGCCAATCTGGTGGCAGAAAGTTACAAGAGCTATTTGGCTTGGAAGGATTCAGCCAGCGCTCTGGCACTCGCGGACACAGTGGGTGTGCTGAAAAAGCAGATTGCTGACAATGAAGCAGAGATTGAAGAGAAGGACAGTTCGTTAACTGCTCGTCAGGTCACCATAGTAGGACTGGGCATCTTGGCAGCCGTATTGGCTGTTGTGCTGGTGCTGGGTGCTCTCGCGCTGCTGCGTTCCATCTACTTGACACGCAAGCAGAAGAAGACAATCAATAGCTTGAGTGAGAACAATGCCTTGCAGGCAAAGTTTATCAGTAACATCTCAGCTCAGTTGTCTCCAACCTTGCAGAAACTCGACAAGAATGTGCCTGAAGTGAAGGCCTTGCAAGATTTCTCTGAACACATTCAGACGTTGTCCGAGTTGGAGAGCAACACAGGAACGGCGGAAAAAGAGGACGTACAAGTGTCATCATTGTGCGATGGTCTGATGGACCAGATACGAAACAAGGTGAAGAGTGGTGTCAATCTGAAAGTGGATGCCCCCAAGATGACAGCAAGCATCAACAAGGAATATGTGTCACACATCTTGCTGCACCTGCTGAACAACGCAGCCATCTACACACCTGCAGATGGCCACATCGCTTTGGAATACAAGAAAAGAGGTGCCCACAAACATCAGTTCCTCGTGTCGAACACAGGCAGCACCATTCCAGAAGAACAGCGTGAAGAAGTGTTCAAACCCTTCCGCGAAATACGTGACCTCACCCAGGGTGACGGTCTTGGATTACCTATCTGTAAGCAGATGGCCATGAAGATGAATGGTGACCTTGACATCGACCCAGCCTTCACAAAGGGTGTTCGATTTGTGCTGCACTTGACAGACTAAGAAAAAAAGGGAAGAGCGAATCTTCCCTTTTCTTATGGTCTTATTCTGACTTATCCCTTACTTTGTTTTCTCGTTCAGATAGAAAGAGAGTTCCACTTTGTAGGTCTTACTTTTCTCTTCGATAGTGGCTGCAAGAGTGAGCGCATAATATTTCGTTTTCTTATATGTTCTCACATCAAAGGTGGCTTGACCGTCCTTCATGAACTTATTGCCCATCTCCTTATCGTCCCAATCGTAATTGATGGAACCCTTGCTGAGGTCTGCCCAACTCCATTTTCCGATATAGTGGTTACCATTTTCAAAGAAGAAGCAGAACTTTCCATCTCTTGTGAATTCAATGCTGGTGATAACAGTACCTTCGGCTAATTCCTCTGTGATCGTTGCTACAGTTTTGGCGTAGTCGAGGATTGCATTCAAACTGGCAGCAGAATCTGGATTCTCAAATTGCTTCACGGCAGTCACACCATCCTTGTGGCGTAAACGGGTTGTGGCCACTTTCCATTCACGACAGAGTTTATCTGTAATGGCGTCAGATGCCAGTTTGTCTACTACTTCTGCATCAAATTCTGTGGCAAAATCCTCCATCTCACTTTCATTCATGAAGTGGATCTTTACTGTAGTTTGTTTGCCAGTCTCCTTATTGGTCACCTCTACAGTACAGTAGTCTTTTCCTTCTTCATCTTTGATGGTGTAGGTGTTTTTGATGCCATCATAGGTGTAAGTACAGATTTTGTATTCCTCCTTTTCGCCTTCTGCACGTCTTTTGGAGGAAGAGATGGGTGCGTTTTTCTTTAAGGTAATAATAGCCCTTTTTGTCTCAGTAAAAGCTATCTCCTTGAAAGGGGCATCGTCTGTGTTGAACTTCAGCGTGAGTGCCTCTGTCAAATCAGATGTAAGAGCTGGTGCTGATGCTGAAGAGGCCGGTTCATTCGTTATAGTGACATCCTCACCTTCAGTACTACATGCGGTAAAAGCCATGGTTATTGTAAACATGGATAAATAAAGAAAGATTCTTTTCATACCTTATTAATCGTATTTAGGAGTGTTAGTTAATTGATTGTTTTGTCTCAATGCGTGACGTTCAGAAGGCATTGTAGTAGATTCGGAAATTGAGCACAGGATAAACCTTAATTCTTTCTATAATCTTCACGGCATCGTGGAAACCCTCATCATCAATATCGTCCTTCTTCATCTTGATCCATCCATCCTCGTCGGGCGAGTAAACCTTCAATGCAGGGGTTCCCCAAAACATGACACCAAGGTCGAAGGCAACGCTCACCTTGTGCTTGGACGATATGGGGCGTCCGAAACCCAGTCCCGTGTAAGGTTTGAAACTGTTGGTTTGGAGTTTTAGCCTAACTGTGCCATTTTCATCTGGGCGGACAAATACATCACCGATTTCCAGACCTTCGCCTTCATCCACATCCACAAGTCCTGTGTTGTGCACCGTGCCAAGGTCTGGCAAGCCTGCATAGAAACCTCCTGTTAGGTGGAAGGAGCTGTGCTTGAAAGGATAGATGTCTGCCAAAAGCTTGAAGTCCGACATGTGAACACGTCCACGAACATCCACATTCTTTTCTTGTCCCTTAGTGGTGTAGTTAATATCAAATTTAACATCAAAACGAGGAAGGGTGGTGAATCCTGTGCGGAAAGTGACAAAATGAGTCAACGGCACAGCTGCTTCAAAGCCCCATCCTGTGGTTCCCACTTCGGCACCGATGGACAGATGATTGAAGATTTGGCTGTCTTGTGCACCAGCAGGAATTGCCAGCAGCATTGTGGCAGCAAATGCCATCAAACGAATGATTTTTCTCATAAGTATCAAATTTAGGTTATTTATTTCCCCACAAAGGCCTTGATGTCGGCATCGGTCGCGTTGTTCATTCGCTTGCCTGATTGAATGGTCAATTCTGGGTAAGCGGCTTTGAGCTGGTTGACCGAGTTGTCGATGGGGCTGCTGCCTGATGTGGCAAAAGGAATGATGGTCTTGCCTTTGAAGTTCTGCGACTCGAGGAAAGACAGGATGATGCTGGGTGCCTTGTTTGCCCAGATGGGGAAGCCCAGATAAATGACGTCATATTTCTTGATGTCAACAGGCTTGCCGCCCAACTTTTCCCTGAAGCTTGGATTGCCCATCTCCACGACAGAACGAGCCTGACGATTGCGGAAATCGAGGTCTTCCTTCGTGTAAGGCTTTTCAGGTTCAATCTTGTAGAGGTCAGCACCTGCTGCCTCCTGAATCTTCTTGGCAGCTGCTTCCGTATTACCAGAGGCAGAGAAATAAGCCACAAGTGCCTTTCCCTTTTTAGCATTTTGTGCACAAACGCTTACGCTGATTGCCAGAAAGGCGATGGTCAGAATGGATGTCAGTTTTCTCATTGTTGTTTGGTTTTTAAGTGGTTAATAAAAAATTATAGATATTCAAAAAGTTCGTCAGGACTGTCAATGATAACTTCCGCACCTCGTTCAATGAGGAAATCCCTATCGCGAAATCCCCAACTGACAGCGATGCAAGGAAGTTCTGAATTCTCAGCGGTCTTCAAATCCACCTCACTATCACCAATATAGATGCACGCCGACTTCTCAATCTTCTCCCCATGCAGCTGCGAGAGTTGGCGGATGGCTTCGTTCACCATATCTGGCGCAGGCTTCCTCTTGACCATTTCTGTCTCCCCTATCGCCACATCGATTTTGTCAGCAAAGAATGCCTTGTGCAAGTCCTTTACGGCAGGGTCAAGTTTGTTGCTCACGATGGCAGTATGGAATCCTCTCTTCTTGCACTCTTTCAACATCTCCTCCACTCCCTCATACGGAGCCGTCTTGTCCATTGAGTGTGCCACATAATAGGCTCGGAAGGTCTGGAACACATGCTCCTTCAATGCTTCATCCGCCTTAGGACAGGTTTGTGCCACACTCTTGTTCACCAAGTTCCTGATGCCATTACCTAGATAACGACGTGTGTCCTGCTTCGGATTTGGCTCCAACCCCGCTTCACGCAAGGCATAAGAGACGCTGTCGTGCAAGTCGTCCAGCGTGTTCATCAGCGTGCCGTCCAAGTCGAATATGATGGTTGTAATCATTCTTTCTTCCTCTAACCTCTAATCTCTTACCTCTTACCTCTCACTTTTCCCCTCTAACCGCTTGCTCTCCAGAAATCTCAGTTCCTGCTCCAACATCTCCAGCTTCCTCATCTGATAACCCGCTTCCCTTGCCTTCTCGATGGGACGAGTGTAGATGTAGTTGATCTCCATCGGACGCTTGAAATCGAAGTCCAGTTTCATGCTGGGCGAGTAGGGCGTCATGTGGACGGTGTTGTAGATCATCTTCTCGGCAAACGACTCGTCGATGTTCTTGACCCCACACGCCTGTGCCGCCTCAATCACCTCCATCATCTGGTCTTTAATGAGTTGTAGGGTACTGGGATGCTGCAAGAGAATGTCCGTTTGCGTGTTCAGCGCCACCGTCATTCCGTTGAACGGCATATTCCATACCGCCTTCTTCCAACGTGCCTCCAGATACTCTACCTCGTTCGCATCCACACCAGCCTTGCGGAAGTCATCTACCACCTCATCAATCTTCTCCTGCTGCTTGCACGAGTAGTTGCCGATGTTGATATAGCCGTAGCATTGATGATTCACCCTGCCAGGCTCAGTCTTCGCGCTACAAATGAATGCCAATCCTGCTGCTAGTTGCACCTCTGGGAAAATCTTCTGCACATCCTCCTCCACGCCGATGCCGTTCTGGATCAGCACCACCAACGTGTCCTCTTTCAGGAGTGGTGGCAAGAGTTCGGGCAACAGATGGTTGTTCACCGTCTTCAAGCCAATCAACACCACATCACACTTCGGCATGTCGCTCGCCGCTCCGTAAGCATTTATCTGTGGCAGATGAAAACTGCCGTCGCACGAATCCACCTGCAAACCACGCTCCTTCACATATTGATAGTCACTGTGGGAAAGGAAATGCACCTCCTTGCCCGCATGTGCCAGTTTCGCTCCATAGAAGCCACCAATGGCACCCATTCCAATCACTCCGTATCTCATACGTCTTTCAACAAGTTTTGAGTGGCAAAGTTACATACAAAAGGGGACATTTGCAAAAAAGTATTCCAAAAAATCTGTTTTTTTGGAAACAGTTTCCATTTTTTCTCATTTTTTGGAAACGCGAAGCAACCCGTGCCGACAATGCCCCAGTGATAGCGAAGACAATGCCTCGCTCATTCGTATAACAATGCCCCACTCATCGAGCGATGAAAAGCCTACAGCTGTCCTGCCCTTTGTCCGAATTGTCCCAGGTCACCTCTCTCCCCAAAAGACCCGACGGCTCTCTTGCCTTTTGCCGTCGGCAAAGCAATGGATTGCCGTCACCTCTTTGATGCTTTGCCGTCAGCAATTTAAAACGCACCCTTATTGCCCAATAACCTGCCTCTGCTGAGAAATAAGCGTGCGTTATTGAAATATGGACAAGAAGCGGTTCTCTCACCAAGCAGGGACAAAAGAGCTTTCTTTTCCTGTGGCACGAAGCACATGTAATTTCCTTCCGCTCGTGTTGATGGACCAGATGATATATCCGGGTTCCGTGGGATGCCCTATCACAAAATCTATTTGTTCCATTCCTTGCCATTGGCTTACGTTTGGGTTGAAGATTGGCTTATTATGCCTGAGGTAGAACCATCCTCCAGTGTAGAGATGCTGATAAATAGTTTCCTCAAACTGCTGAAGAAGCAAAGTATCCTCCGTTTCATACTCATAGATGATGCCTTCTGTATTCTTGAGCAAATCTGGCTGCCGCAGGATGAGTGTCATTTCGTAGTTCTTAGGGTCATCGATGACCACTTTGTGACTTTTCCGCTTTCCCTTCTTCACGATTCGTCTCAGTGCCTTGTCTGTCTTGCTGAGCGTTTTAGGATTTCCCTTCTTGATGATGGTGTCCTGTTGAGCGAAAGATATGTCGCACCAGATGTCCTCATTCTCTGTGCCTGGAAATCTCTGGACAGTCAGTCCTTCGTGTGTCCAACATTTACCACTGACAGGACATCCCATTATCTCATATCCTTCCTTCGGCTGGATGTTGAAGCGGGAATCGATTCGTACGACACACTCGTCTCTTTTCTCATTATGGATTTCATTATGGTACGACTTCTCACTGTGTTCCATTTTATCGTAGAAGAGCTTTTTCAGTTGTTGAATCTTCTCAATAGAGAGATGTTGAGGGAGGGTAAATTCCATTTTCCAGTGGGGGACTCGGGCAATGCAACCATAATCAATCATCAGTTCGTAGGAACCTGATTGATATACATCCATGATTGATTTCAGTTCATCTGCCCGTTCCAGAAGACTATATTGTGCATGTGCCATCAAGTTCGCACATAATGTGATAATAAGAAGAATATACTTTTTCATAAGATGGGAGTGTTAGTTGGAGGATTTTGACTTGTCGGTTGAATGGGATTGGATCACATCATCAGCAAACCAATTGTTATCGATGTTAATGCCCTCATCGCCCTCTGCACGAAGAATGGAAAGTTTCCGCCTGTCCAAACATATCGCCCAAGTGATGTAGCCAGGCTTTTGGGGACGCAGGACGCTGAACACAATATGATCACGTTGGTTGTATTTGGCAAATATTTGCAAAGCGAATCTCTCTTGGTAATCAAGATGTGTGTAGGCTGTAGCAAGCAGCTGTTGATAGAGGTCTGTAATGATTTCTTTATTCTCAACTTGATAGATGACAGCCTTTGTTTCTTTCTTCACAAACGGATTGGGAACCTCCCATGTGTAGCCTTCTTTTTCGGATCGGGGTTTGAACACCACATGATGGGTTTTGTGTGGGAGTTCTTTCAGAATGGTCGTCAATGTCTTATCCATCCGCAGGGAACTCTCCTTCACGTGCTCAAACGATGCATCGTCTTGAAAATAATGGAATAATAAAAATGTGCTCTTTCCCCACTTATCATCTATATCCTCGAATTGAGCATGGAGATAGCAAAGTCCTTCCACATTCCTGCCCATCACCTGATAATTGTCTTCTTTGGCAATCATTATGGTGTCGGAAACAACCATTCTAACAGAATCTAAACCATCCTGATGAATTTCGCCATGAAGGGATCTCTTACTTTTCGTCATCCCCTCCATGAAAATGCTTTTGATACTCTGTATCTTTTCTTTGGGAACATCATGATAAAACATGTGTTCAATCATACATCCGGCTACATCCTTACCGTTGACACCGACACCATAATTTATTAGCAATTGAGAATAACCGCCCTTATTTCCGATTAGATTGAGCGTGTCCTTATAATCGAAAAAATTAAATTGTGCAGACATCGAAAGGGCAATCTGCCACCCGATGATGAATACCAATATCTTTTTCATACGCTTTCTTCTTATCTGTGATGAAGGTTAATAATCTTTATAGAAAGTCATCATTTCGTTGTATTCTTTGTCCACAGTCTCGATATGAGCCTGCATCTGCGCCTCCATCTGCTGGATGTAAACCTCCCAATTCCTGACATAATGAGGATAGCTGATGCTGTCTTCTTCATTCTCTGCCAGCATGACGTCTGTCATCGGAGGCTCATCTGTTATTTCTATCATAGAATCTTTGGACATAGTCGTTTGCGCCACAGGCAATCGAGGTACCTCGTATTGAAGTCGTTCGATTTCCTTTATGACATTGGCAGAATCTTTTGTCACCTCTTCCGTCTCCTTCTCAGGGATGGAGTCGTTTTGTATCTCCACCTTTTTCGCCACTTGCTGCTGAGGTTTTTCATCGTCTTGATGGAACACATGGAGGGCAACACCCACCAAGAGTGCCAAAGCAGCTGCAATGCCCACAGCAATCCATCTGCGTTTGCGTTGCTGGGCTTTCTGTTGTAGGGCTTCTTTTCGTTCAATGCGTTGCATCAGCTTGTCTGCCAAGTCTTCAGGGAATTCCATCTGTTGGGCATTCTCTGCTTGTTGGCGCATGATGATGCGTAGCGCTTCATCGTGATAGGTTTCAGTCTTTTTCATTTCTTTCGAGTTGAATGACGGTTTGATAAATCTTCTTTCGGAGCCATTGAAGGCGTGAACTCAGATAACTGTCGGATCGGTCAACAATGTAAGCAATCTCTCTTAGGGGATGCCCATCGTAATAGTAGAGACTGATGAGCATTTGGTCATCGGAAGCGAGCAGGCTCACAGCCTTTTTGAGCAGCATAAGGCGATGGGAGGAAGTATCACCTAACAAAGTATTTGTTGCATCATCGGAGATGGTTTCAATATCCAATCCTTCCAGTTCCACAAACTCCAGACGTGGTTCATGCCGAAGATGTTTCAGTACAGCGTGGTAAGCTATGCGCAACAACCAAGTCTTGAAATTCGCTTTATCTCCATCAAAGCGTTGCAGGCTTTCATATGCCTTCATGAACACATCCTGTGTCACTTCCTCTTCATCTTCCAGCAATGGAATGAAACGTGCCACAAACATTCGCACAGTTGTTGCATGGCGATTGATGAGCATACGGAAACCCACTCTGTTTCCGTCCAGAATGCTCTTCACCAGCCGTGCATCTACTTCTGCTATTGCTGTCTGTCGATTGTCAGTCTGTCGCTCCATCTTACTGCTTTCTACTATTATATTCCCACTTTTTCGAGGAATCTATAATATTTCAGCAACTTTTTTTACATAAAAGGTGAATTTTAATCATTTAGATTGCAAAGTTACGATTCTGTAAGCACAGTTTGTTACTGTTAGGAAAATTTTACGCTCTAGTTAGAGAAAAAAATTTTCCTAGTTGCTCCGCAAAACTTCAAGGTAAAACAATCTCCCCTATTTTATATGATATATGGAAATAATTGTTATTTTTCTGTTTTCGGTTTTTTATGTCAATGAAAAGATGTAACTTTGTAGCCGAATAAATTAAAAACAAGAAAGCAATGGTTAAGCACATTATTCTCTGGACATTGAATCCGGAACTCTCGGAGAACGAGAAGAAAGAAGTGAAATGCGGTATCAAGGAGGGTCTTGAAGGACTGGTGGGCAAGGTGCCTGGACTCCTTGACGTGAAGGTACATATTGACGGACGGCTGGCTTCGTCGAATGCAGACGTGATGCTCGACAGCACGCTGGAATCGGAAGAGGCGCTGAAGGGCTATGCGCAGCACCCTGAACATGTGGCTGTGGCAAATGGAAAAGTGCGCCCTTACACGGTGCAGAGAAGTTGTCTGGACTTTGAAATTTAAGAGAAAATGAAAGAACTGACAGTAGTGAAAGTGGGGGGCAAGATTGTGGAGGACGAAGAGAGCCTCCAGCAGTTGCTCCGAGATTTCAGTGCCATCGAGGGTGCGAAGGTGCTGGTACATGGTGGCGGCAGGTCGGCTACGAAAGTGGCGGCTCAGCTGGGCATCGAGAGTACGATGATTGGTGGCCGTCGTGTGACGGATGCGGAGATGCTGAAAGTGGTGACGATGGTGTATGGTGGCTTGGTGAACAAGAACATCGTGGCTCGTCTGCAGGCTTGTGGCATCAACGCTTTGGGACTGACGGGTGCCGACATGAACGTGATGCTGTCGCACAAGCGTCCGCTGAAGAAGGTGAAGATGGATGACGGCACAGAGCAGATGGTGGATTTTGGCTTTGTGGGCGATGTGGATGCCTGTGACGGCCGTATGCTTGCCACGCTGATTGGTGAGGGTGTGGTGCCTGTGATGGCTCCATTGACGCACGACAAGCAGGGCAATCTCCTGAACACCAATGCGGACACTATTGCTGGTGAGACGGCTAAGGCATTGGCTCCTTATTTCGATGTGACGCTCATCTACAGTTTCGAACACGCTGGTGTGCTGACTGACCCGGAGGATGAGGCATCGGTCATTCCTCACATCACAGCTGAGAGTTTCGAGCAGTTGAAGGCGGACGGCACTGTGAGTGGTGGTATGATTCCGAAGATTGAGAATGCCCTCGAAGCCGTCAAGGCTGGTGTGAAAAGAGTGATCATCACGAAGGCTGACGCGATTGACGGAAAACAAGGAACGATGATTAGTTGACAGTTGAGAGTTGACAATTGACAGTTAAGAGATGGATTTCAAGCACGATATCCTACCGTTGAAGAACATCATCTTCAGAACGGCATTACGCATCATCCTGAATAGGGAGGAGGCGGAGGACATTGTGCAGGATACCCTTATGAAGCTGTGGGAACGACGTGATGAACTGCAGAAGGTGGAGAACTTGGAAGCGTTTGCCTTGACAATGGCTCGGAACCTTGCCATCGACAGGAAGGAGAAGATGGACAACCAGCACGTGTCGTTCGATGATGAAGTGCACGACCGTATGGACGAAGGACTGGGAGGTACCGATTCGTCTCTGATGCATCAGGAAACGACCAGTTTCATTGCCGACATCATCAATGCGTTGCCCGAAAAACAGCGCACTGTCTTGCAATTGAGGGACATTGAAGGAAAATCTTATAAAGAGATAGCAGATGTGTTAAGCATTTCAGAATCAGACGTAAAAGTAACACTCTTCCGTGCGAGAAACGAGATGAAGGAAAAAATTTTGCAAAAAAAATCACTTTTCTTGTAACTTTTTCGTTTCTCACCCGTCGTTTAAGTAGAGAGTACAAAAAAATCACCCGTAAATGGATTACAAGTACATAGAACAACTGATAGAGAGCTATTTCTCCTGCACAACGACATTGCAGGAAGAGCAGATTCTTCGTTCGTTCTTCTCTCAAGAGGATGTACCAGGACATTTGGCGCAGTACGCCGACCTCTTCAACTACGAAACAGGGGCGAAGGCAGAAACGTTGGGTGAGGATTTCGACGAGCGGATGATGGCACAAATTGAAGCTACTGAGCTAAAACCTATGCAAGCCAAGGCACATATCGTCAAGTTGACGACTCGCCACATCGCTCCATTCTTCAAGGCCGCAGCAGTGGTGGCGATGGCATTGACCATCGGACGCGCAGCTGAACACGCCATTGGTGAGCAGGAAACGGAGGAAAATAGCCATGTGGTGGCGGTTGACCCCTACATTAAGTCAAGCGATGTACGTCAGGCCATTCACGTGAAGGATGTGAGTCAAGCCGAGATGAAGGCAACGAACGACTCCATCATCAGCCTCACCAGGGAAGACGAGATCCAGTAAGAGCGCACGCTCTTGTGTACTCTCTACTTTTTGTGGATTGACGCATAAAGGTTTAACGCTAGAACTTTTGCTTTTACTTATAATAAAACAATTAATGCTTAACTAAACCAAAATTATGAGGGTGAAGCTGTGAAGCCCAGCACCTTCCGCCAAAAGAGGATTCTCTACGGCAAAAACACGACTCTACGGAGCCAAAAAGATTGAACAAAAGGTTCAATTCTCTAAAACCAACTTCGTGCTTTTGGCACGAAAAAAGGGACATCTCAACGAAGAGGTGCCCCCTTTTTTTCTTCTGCGGGTTTTTTATTTGCGTTGAATGATGCGATTGGTCACTCGTTCTGCTGAGATGATGGTGCCATCTTCACCCACAATGTCCACGTTCCATACATGAGTGCTCTTGCCGGCATAGATGAGCTTTGCCTTGCCAAAGACTTTGCCTTCTGTGGCAGACATCGCCACGTGGCTGGCATTCACCTCTGTACCGCATACGGCGAGGGACTCATCATAGTTGGTCAAGTGAAGAGACCCCACACCTGCAATGGTTTCAGCCAAAGTAAGAGAAGCACCTCCATGTAATACACCCAGATATTGACGCGTCTGAGGAGAGATGGGCATTTCTGCCACAGCAAACTCATCGTCGGTGGGCACAAAACGAATGCCCAAGGTTTCGATGATGGTGCCCTGCATTCGCGAGTGAAGGAAGTCACATTCTTGCTGCGTCAACATCTTGCTGCGTCCTGCTTACTTGGAGAACTCCTGATAAATCTTGCAGGCAATCTCCTGCATCTCCTCAGCGGAAAGGCTGAGCTTGGGATTGGCGAAGTTCATGTCCTTCTCGCTCTGCATAGGGATGAGGTGGATATGTGCGTGGGGCACTTCAAGACCCAGCACAGCCTGACCCACTTTCACGCAAGGGAAGGCAGCCTTGATGGCTACTGCCACTTTCTTGGCAAACACTTCGAAACGTGCCAACTCGTCATCTTCCATATCGAAGATGTAATCCACTTCACGACGTGGAATGACCAACGTGTGACCCTTTACGAGGGGATTGATGTCGAGGAACGCATAGAATTCATCGTTCTCTGCACACTTGTAGGAAGGAATCTCCCCAGCTGCAATCTTAGCAAAAATACCCATAATTATCCGAAGTTAATGCTCATGATTTCGAACTTCATCACGCCACGTGGTACAGTGACCTCAGCCACGTCACCCACTTTCTTGCCAAGCAGACCTTGTGCAATAGGAGTCTTGATGGAAATCTTGTTCTCACGCAGGTTGGCTTCACCCTCGCTCACGATGGTGTAGGTAAGCTTCATGCCGTTGTCCACGTTTTTCAGTTCCACCTTCGAAAGAATCTGCACCTCATCCTTCTTCGTCAGTTTCGAAGGGTCAAGAATCTTTGTGTCGGCAAGGACAGCCTTCAGTTCGGCAATCTTTGTTTCCAATTTTCCCTGTGCCTCCTTGGCGGCATCATACTCTGCATTTTCTGAGAGGTCGCCTTTTTCACGAGCCTCGGCAATCTGGCGGATCACCTCAGGGCGCTCCACTTCTTCCAGTTGCTTGATTTGGGCACGAAGTTTGTCGTAGCCCTCTTGTGACATATAAGCCATAATGCTATTTCTGTTTTGGTTTAGTCGTTATTAGAATCTGTTTCTCGAATGATAAAAAGAAAAAAGAATCCCGACACTCTTCATGTCGGAACCCTAAATATCTTTTACCGCTGCAAAGGTACGGCTTTTCCTTTATTCTACCAAATTTTTCGTCAATTAAATTAAAAACTCAGCGCAAAACCACCCAAGAAGTTCGCTCCGATGTTGCGATAGCCGTAATAAAGGTCGTGGTTGTGGTTGAGCAGATTATCACCCTTTACGAATATGGTGAGCGGTTGCTTGATGGGCAATGTGTATCGTAGGCTTGCTCCCAGATTCACGATGTCAGGACGCTTGTATTGAGGATCTTCTGCGGTGCCCAAGTCTTCTTGATAGAATGTCTTGTATTGCCAGTCAAGACCCAGATAGAAGCTTTTCATCAGTTTCACATCTGCTTTCCAATCCATTGAGAAGATGGGGGTGGAATAGTTGCCTTTCACCCATTTGTTCGCTTCCTCGTCCTTCCAACGTTCAATGCACAATTCGTGTTTGGTCTCCAGCTTCAGAATGTCTCCGAAAGCATAGGAGAAGTCGGCGTCAATCATAAAATCGTGACACTTGTAGAACTCTACAAAGCACACCTGATGTCCCAATGCATCTGTGTCTATCCACTCTGTAGCCAGTTCATTCTTTCCCTGCTCATAGGTGGCGCTGATTTGACCGTTGAGGCCATAGAAGTCCTTGAATCTGTAGCCGATGCTGGTTTCCAACTGGTAGAAGGCTGACTCCATTTTCTGTTTTTCGCCAGGGGCATCGTTCAACATGGCAAAGTAGGGATGTTCTGCAGAGAAAGCACGGAAGGTGTTGTCTTCCTCTTCACCCGTCACTTCTACAAACACGTCGCTCTTTGGGTTTAGGTGGTAGGTGAACGATGCGTCAGGTGCCACGTTCCCTTTGGTGCTGACAAACAAGCCAAGTTGCAAGTCCATCAAGTCTGCACTATAGGTATAATGAGGAGTGAAGCGTAAGCGTGAGATGCCTTTCAACTCGTCGTTCCCATAAGCGGAATGGAAGGCCCCGATGCCCAAGTCCACGCCGTGCTCGTCGCTGAACTGGTAGGCGGCATCGACATCAGCATGGAGCAGGGTCTCGCCTAACTTGTCAGCTAAGGTGGTACGATAGTTCTGGCTGAAGAAGTCGATACCAGCTGTGGCGCTAATGCTGAAATTGCCCACTTCGTAAGGAGTGAAGCCCACAACGGCATTCGCCAGCACATCGTGTTGCTTGTCTGTGGTGCCTGTAGTACCCGTGTACATATAATTATAAAGGCGGTTTTCAAATGCACCCTTCGCAAAGAAGTCCATACCGTTGTCGAAACGGTGGTTATACTTCAAAGCTGTTCGGTTCTGGTAGTCGCGGCTCTTCCAGTTTGTCGGATGGAAAAACTCGTTCTTGCGTGTCTTTCCATTGAAACCCTTCAGCGAGAAATCCAACGTCAACGCGTCGTTTTCCGTCAAATCGAACTGATAGACAGCTTGTCCGTCCAACTTCCCCAGCACACCACCAGCCAGATGTACGTATCCCTTCTTATTGCCTTTCCACACAGCCTCGCTCTCGTAGTCGCCTAGAGGCTCTGGCACATAGTTGCTCAGAGGTTGTCCCTCCACAGCATACTGCATTGTGTAGTGTGTCACTTTCGTCTCGGCGACTTGGGTCTTCACATCCACCTTCTTGGCGTCTGTCATGACAGGTTTTACCTCGTTGGTCACCTCCACTGTGTTGTCCAACTGCGCAAAGGAAGCCAAAAACGAGGAACTCAAAACTAAAAGTGATAATATCCTTTTCATATTTATTCGTATAACTTTAAGCGTTCTTCTATCAATGTTTTCACATCGTCATCCTCCTTATAGTTGGCTTTCAATGATTCCAACGTCTGCTTCGCCTCCACCGCACGATCCTCGGCCCTGTAGATGTCGCTCATCAGGATGAAAGCCTTAGCCAACCAATACGGTTTGGCGATGCCCTCGTCAATCGCTTTGTTCAACAACTCTTCCGCCTGCTGATATTGGCCTTCGTTGTACAGTTGTTGGGCAGCTACCACAGGCGCCTTCGCTACTTCATTGGCAATCGAATCTTGTGCAGCAGCGATGGAATCCTGAATGGCGATGTTGGTCGCCATATTCACGATTTCCTCACGCGCCTTTTGGGCATATTCACTTTGGGGGTATCGGCGAGCGATGGAGGAGAATATCGTCGATGCCTCGTCTTCCTTGCCCGACAGCACATAAGCACGTCCCTGTTCGTAGAGTGCCTTGGGCACCAAACTTGAAGTGGGGTATTCTGCCAGCATCTGCTCAATCATTTGAATCTTTTTGTCGTAATTGCCGTTCAGACCCTCGATATAGGCCTGTTGTAATATCGAGTAGTCGCCATAGCTATAATAAATCTTCTTGGCCAGCTCGTAGTTCGCGTTTGCCTCACCGTAATTTCGGGTATTGAGGAAGCAGTCGCCGAGGCGGTTGTATGTGTCAGCTTTCATGGATTTGCCTGTGGAGGTGTCCTCAACCGTTGCCAATACACGCTGGAACTGTGTGATAGCGGCATTATACTTCTGCTGCTTAAAGTACGCATAACCCAAACTATAAACGGCAAAGTCCTGATTCTTCAGTTTTCTGCCAGCCAGTTGCTGACCCAGATTAAGTGCTGTGTTCAGGTCGTTGGCAGCTTGTTCGTAGTTGCCCAAACGATAGTTGCAGTCCCCCTTGATGTAGAACGACTCGGCATAGGTCTCTGCGTCCTGTTTACCCAGTGCTACAGCTTGCGTGGCATAAGTGAGCGCATCTTGCAAGTGGTTCTGGTTCAGTTGCTGGAAAGCGAGGTTATACAACACCTTCTGCTTGTCTGCCTGAGTGTCTGCATTGGGTGTCTGTACCTTGTTGATGGCGCTGAGTGCCTTTGAGTAGTCCTTCTTTTGCATATACACCTCCGTCAGACACTTTGAGACGGCGGTAGCATATTGAGAAGTGGAAAATTCCTTTAGGAACTGCTCCATCACCGATACTGTAGTGGGTGCACTCTGCTCATGCAGGGTTAAGGCGTAATTGTAAAGTGCCTGTTCACGAACTTTAGTATTGTCCTTCATCTGTGAGGCCGTGAGGAAAGCTTTCTGTGCCTCTGCTTTCTTGTTCAATTGCAAAGCTGCAATACCTGCGTGCAGCCAAGCATTCTGTGCCATTTCGTCCTGATCAATGCTGGCAGATTCCACCAATGTATTGTAGGCTGGGTCAAACTTGCCCATATTGTAATAGCACATTCCTTGCTTATATCGTGAAGTGCGTGTCTTCTCACCTGCTTCCAGATAGCCCACAGCCTTCTCATAACGTCCCTCGTCATACAGCTTCTCACCGGCCAGACGATAGAGTACATTGTTATAACTGCTGACTTCATCGCTTAGGATTGTCAACGGATAGGGCAGTGGCGTTTCAACAGATACGCCCTTCGCTTCATCCTCAAAGAATGATTCCAGGGCCTCGTCGAAACGTTGCTCCTTCACCAATAAATTACGCCTGAACACGCGCAAGACCTCTGCATACTGCGACAAGGGATATTCTTCCGTCCATTCTCCCAAGCGATCTGCTGTGCCAGGAGTCCCCAACACATAATCGCACACCAATGAGAGAGCCCCCGCATCTTCGTAGCCCTTTTCCCCTTCGTCAGCGTTATCCAAGAAACGCTCAAACTGCTGTCTTGCACCTTGATAGTGACCGTCTGCCACCATCTTTATTGCCGTCTGCTGCGCCTGTATGCATAAAACTGCACCAGCCATCAGCCACGACAACAACATTCTTTTTTTCCTCATTTCACTTTCCCAATTAGAAATTTTGTTGCAAAGATAAATAATTTTCTTCTATTATCCTCAATATTAACAATATATAACATGATTTATGTTTTGAACATTGTAAACGGAAAGAAAGATGTGGTGAAGTAGGGTATGGGCAAAAGAAAAGGGGGTGCGATTGCATCCCCTTCATTGTTTGGAACAAAAAGATTAGTTGATAGCATTGTCGATTTCAGAGCCAGCCTTGAACTTGGCAACCTTCTTAGCAGCGATGCTGATAGGCTTCTTAGTTAATGGGTTCATACCCTGACGTGCTGGACGCTCGATAACAGCAAATGTGCCGAAACCAATGAGTGAAACCTTGTCGCCGCCCTTGAGAGCTTCTACGATTGACTCAACACAAGCATCGACTGCCTTTTTTGCATCAGCCTTGCTCAAACCTGACTTTGCAGCGATAGAGCTAACGAGTTCTGATTTGTTCATAAGTGTAAATAATTTAGGTTTTATAAAATAAAGTTGTATTTGGTAAAAAAATCCATAGGGAATTCTTGCCATTTCCGTTTGTCTGGAGGGTTTTCCAGATAAAACTTCGTTGCAAATATATGAGATATATTTTCGCGAACAAACAATTTTCTCAAAAAAATGTTGAAAAAAGCAAAAAAAACTTTGTTTTTCAGGCTTTTTGCCCTTTAATAGGAAGAAAAACTCTAATTTTGCACCCGAATTTAAAAAGTGAGATTGTATGAGAACGACTCCAGCTGTCAAGGTAATCTTGATTATCAATATCGTTTTGTATATTTTGGCCTATTGGGTTACTCCAGCTATTCCTTTGGATGGACATGGCGATTGGTTCCTGAACTTTAATGCCTTACATCCAATAGGGAGTAAGGGCTTTGCCATCTATCAATACCTTACATATATGTTCATGCATGGAGGTTGGTGGCATCTGTTCTTCAACATGTGGTCGCTGATGATTTTTGGCAATGCTGTGGAGCAGCAAATCGGCACGAAGCGCTTTTGGATTTATTATCTGTTGTGTGGTGTGGGTGCCGCTCTGGTAAACCAATTGATCACATGGATGGGCATCATAAATCCTGCGCAACTTGTGGGTGCTTCTGGTGCCATCTATGGTGTGATGGCCGCTGCGGCATTCTTCTTCCCCAATGCCAAACTGTTTATCATTCCAATTCCTTTCCCCATCAAGTTGAAGTATCTGGTAGGTTTCTACACTTTGGTGGAGATGTATATGGGCATTACATCAATTGACGGTGTGGCACACTTTGCCCATTTAGGTGGTATTTTGGTGGGTGCTATCATCCTTTTCATCTGGAAGATGCAGGAAAAGCAGCGCGGTCAAAGGAACAATTACTATTATTCTTCTTCCACGCGCGGCTCCAACTACGACAAGGATGAAGGATTTTGGGATAAAATGAAGAAGGGTTTTGGTGGCAAACGTACCCCTAAGATGCGTGTGACGAATGTACGCGAGACAAACTATGCTGATCATCAGTATAATGAACAAAAGCGTCAGGACAATGAGGAGATAGATCGTATTTTGGACAAGATTCGAAAGAATGGCTATCAGAATTTGTCGGAGAGTGAAAAGGCGACGCTTTTCAATGCAAGCAAGAAAATGAGGGGTGAAGAATGAGGTTGTTGAAGACCATACCGCTACTGATTTTCATTGCCATCAATCTGCTGATGATTGTGGCAATGAATTTTTGTGCTTATACGTCTTATCTCCCCCCTCAGGACTATTCAAAATGGTCGTATTTTGGACTGATGTTCCCTGTTTTCTTGGTGGTCAATGTGTTATTCATTCTTTTCTGGCTGATTTTTAAGTGGAAGTTTGTGCTTCTTCCGTTGGTGGGTATGGCTTTTTGTGCCAGCAGCATTAGGGCTTATTTCCCCCTCAACCTTCCAAGTGAACCTCCAGCGGGTAGCATCAAGGTCTTGTCGTACAATGTAATGGCTTTTGGTGACAAGTCAACGTCGTGGGAGGAGAATCCCATCATGAAATATTTGTTGGAAAGCGACGCGGATGTCATTTGCTTGCAAGAGGCCATGAAAGCGGTGGTGGATAATGCTTTGGACAGCATATCAAAAATCTACCCGTATTATCACTATGAGTTGGAAACGGATAACTATATCGCTTTTTTTTCAAAGTTTCCGATTGAATCGGTGACGAAGATAGAATATCCCACCACCACGAATCATTCCTATGCGTATGAGGTGCTGGTGGGGGAGGATACGTTACTGGTCATTAACAACCATCTGGAATCTTATAAGTTGAGTCCAGAAGACAAGGATGACTACAATTCTATCCTCAAGAATTATAAGCATCCTGAAGAGAATGACTCGGAAACAAAGTATTTGAGTTTAACAGAGAAGATTGCTTTACACGATTCCATCAGAGGACTTCAGGTGGATTCGGTGGCGGATTTCATGTTGCGGAATCAGGGAAGGCACGCCGTGTTATGTGGTGACTTGAATGCAACTCCTGTCTCGTATGTGCATCATCGCTTGACGAAATATTTGGACGATGCCTACACACGTAGTGGTAATGGTCCTGGCATCAGTTACAATATGAGTCGTATGTACTTCCGACTTGATCATATTTTGGTGAGTCCCAATGTCAAGGCGTATGGTGCCAAAGTGGACAATACCATTAAGCATAGCGACCATTATCCTATCAGTTGTTTTGTCAAATTGGAGTAAAAGTGACGCACAAAGACCTCTCCGATGAATATTTTTACCGTATTTTTCTTTCTATTTGTAAAAAAATATCTACCTTTGCACCTTGAATCATCGTGCGTTATATATAAAATATGTGTGACGCGCGAGTTTTTGAGGTCTTTTTTGGACTGAAAATGAGAGAATAAAGCAATATAACAATCAAAATAATTAATCATTCAAAAAAATGCAAAACAAAGGATTTGTAAAGTTTTTAGCAGTGGCGTTGACCCTCATCTGCCTCTTCTACCTTTCTTTCGGCTTTGTCACCAAGTATGTGGAGGACAAGGCTGCGAAGATGGAAGAAAAGGAAGCTGAGCTTTACTTGGATTCGTTGAATTCGACTCCATTCTATCTGGGTAACTACACGCTGAAGGATTGTCGTGAGACTGGTATCGGTTTGGGTCTTGACCTGAAAGGCGGTATGAACGTGATCCTCGAAGTAAGTGTGCCAGATGTAGTAAAGGCGTTGGCAGACCACAAGACTGACGAAGCTTTCCTCAAGTCTGTCAGCGAGGCAGCTAAGGAAGCGCAAGAGAGTCAGAGCGATTTTATCACACTTTTTGTCAAGGCTTATAAAAAGAACGCTCCAGGTAAGCCACTTGCGGGCATCTTCGCCACTCAGCAGTTGAAGGGCAAGGTGAACACAAACAGTAGCGATGCTGAGGTGGAGAAGGTTCTTCGTGAAAGCGTTGACGAGGCAGTTGACAACTCATTCCTCGTGCTCCGCACCCGTATCGACCGATTCGGTGTCGTTCAGCCTAACATTCAGAAGATTGAAGGACAGAGCGGTCGTATCATGGTGGAACTCCCTGGTATCAAGGAGCCTGAGCGTGTACGTAAACTCCTTCAGGGTAGTGCAAACCTTGAGTTCTGGGAGACATACGATGCTCCACAGGTTGCTCCTTACCTTTCACAGTTGAATGCTGCTCTCCGCAATGGCGGTACTGTGGCAGCTGATACTGTTCAGGCAGACACTACGGCTGTGGCTGAGGCTGAGCCTGTAGCAGAGGAGGCTGATTCCAGCAAGAGTGCTACCAGTGTGCTGGCTCAGGTGAACAAGGGTGAAGATGCAGTCGCAGCAAACAAGGCTACAGAAGCAGCCAAGAAAGAGAATCCTCTCTTCGCAATGTTGCAACCTTCAGGCGCACAAAGTGGTTGTACGGTGGGCTTTGCTCAGGCACTTGATACTGCCGAGATCAACAGCCTCCTCAGCTCTGATGTGGCTAAGCAGATTTTCCCAGCAGACCTCTCACTCAAATGGGGTGTGAAGGCCTATGATAAAACAGGTAAAGTCTTTGTGCTCTATGCCATCCGCACCACAGGTCCTAACGGACGCGCTCCGCTGGAGGGTGAAGTGGTGACAGACGCAAAGGATGAATTCGACCAGTATGGCAATCCTATCGTGACCATGAAGATGAACACGGAAGGTGCTCGTAAGTGGGCTGCCATCACTGAGGCAAATGTTAACCACTGTGTGGCTGTCGTGCTCGATAACCTCGTATATAGTGCACCAAATGTGATGAACAAGATTGATGGTGGCAACACCCAGATTTCTGGTAACTTCACTACGACCGAGACGAAGGACTTGGCGAACGTGCTCCAGTCAGGTAAGATGCCTGCTCCTGCAAGCATCATCCAGGAGGATATCGTTGGTCCAACCCTCGGTGCTCAGTCTATTCAGGCTGGTTTCATTTCTTGTATCGTTGCTTTCATCGTGCTGATGTTCTACATGGTGCTTATGTACGGTGTGCGTGAAGGTATGGTGGCCAACTGCGCCTTGATTCTCAACTTCTTCTTCTCATTCGGTATCCTCACTTCACTGGGTGCAGCCTTGACAATGTCGGGTATTGCCGGTATGGTGCTGACCCTCGGTATGGCGGTGGATGCTAACGTGCTCATCTATGAACGTACGAAGGAGGAGATGCGTAGTGGCAAGAACATCAGTGCCGCTGTAGCAGCTGGATACAGCAACGCCTTCTCGGCTATCTTCGACTCAAACGTAACAACCATCCTCACGGGTGTGATCCTCTATAATTTCGGTACTGGTCCTATCAAGGGTTTCGCAACAACCCTTATCATCGGTATCGTCTGCTCATTCTTCACCGCAGTTTGGTTGACTCGTATCGCTTACGAGCACTTCCTCAATCGTGGTAAGTGGCAAGACCTCAAGTTCACTACGAAGTTCTCTCAGAACATGATGAAGGACACGAAGTTCAACTTCATGGGCAACTACAAGAAGTCGTTCATTGGTTTCGGTATCTTCCTCGCGATCGTTCTTGCAAGCTTTGGTATTCGTGGTTTGAGCCAGTCTATTGACTTCACAGGTGGTCGCAACTATAAGGTTGAGTTTGTGAAGCAGGTTGAACCTGAGGCTGTGAAGGCTGCTATTGTGAAGCAGTTCGAGGCAAACAATCAGGATGGCGAAGCTATCAACGTGACCGTGATCGCTATCGGTACTGAGGGCAACAACGTGCGCGTATCTACTAACTTCAACATCAACGACAACAGCTCTGCAGCTGATGCTAAGATTGAGTCATTGCTCTATCAGGCATTCGTAGATGGCGGTATGGTTGACAAGACTGTGACTGAAGAGGCATTCCTCGACCGCGACAACCGTGCTGGTGGTTCTATCGTTTCTTCTCAGAAGGTAGGTCCAGCCATTGCATCTGATATTCTGCGTGGTGCTGTGCTTTCAGTGCTCTTCGCTATCGTAGTCATCTTCGTCTATATCCTCATCCGTTTCCGCAACGTGGCATATTCAGTCGGTTCTATCGTAGCTTTGACGCTTGATACCGTACTTGTTATCGGTATGTTCTCACTTTGCTACGGTTGGATTGGATTCTCTCTTGAGGTTGACCAGACCTTCATTGGTGCAATCTTGACGGTGATCGGTTACTCTATCAACGACAAGGTGGTCATCTTCGACCGTATCCGTGAAGTCTTCAAGAACTATCCGAAGCGTGATCGTCAGCGCATCTTCAACGATGCCTTGAACAGCACCCTCGCACGTACCATCAACACGTCAGTATCTACGTTCATCGTGCTGTTGGTGATCTTCGTGCTCGGTGGTGATAGCATCCGTGCTTTTGCCTTCGCCATGATGCTGGGTGTCATCATCGGAACAAGTTCTTCACTCTTCATCGCAGCTCCAACGGCATACCTCGTGATGGGTGCTCGCATCAAGGAAGCTGAAGAAGAAACAGAACCTGCAAAATAACACATTATTATATAATAAGGCAGCAGCGCTAACGTGTTGCTGCCTTATTGCTTAAAAACAACACAAGATTATGAATAAGATTCGTGTAGCCATTGTTGGATATGGCAACATCGGAAAGTACGCGCTCGAAGCTATTGAAGCTTCTCAGGACGTAGAGTGCGTAGGCGTGGTTCGTCGTAATGGTGAGGCCAACAAGCCTGCTGAACTCGCTAATTATCCTGTCGTGAAGAACATCTCTGAGTTGAAGGATGTGCAAGTGGCTATTCTTGCTACTCCTACTCGTAAGGTGGAAGAATACGCTAAGCAGTGTCTTGCACTCGGCATCAACACGGTGGATTCATTTGATATACACACACAGATTGTTGACCTTCGCCGTTCACTCGACGCTGTGGCAAAGGCAAACAACGCAGTTTCCGTCATTTCAGCCGGTTGGGATCCAGGTTCTGATTCCATCGTTCGCTCTTTGATGGAAAGCCTGGCACCAAAGGGTGTGAGCTACACCAACTTCGGTCCTGGTCGTTCGATGGGGCATTCTGTAGCCGTACGTGCTATTGAGGGTGTGAAGGACGCTTTGTCTATGACCATTCCTGTTGGCACTGGCATCCATCGCCGCATGGTTTATGTGGAGTTGGAAGAGGGTGCAGACTTCAAGACTGTCGAGGCTGCCATCAAGGCTGACCCATATTTTGTCAATGATGAGACTCACGTGCAGCAGGTTCCTTGCGTGGATGCCCTCAACGATGTGGGTCACGGTGTGAACCTCGTTCGCAAGGGTGTGTCAGGTAAGACGCACAACCAATTGTTTGAGTTCGACATGAAGATCAACAACCCAGCCCTCACGGCTCAGGTATTGGTGAATGTGGCTCGTGCATCCATGAAGCAGCAGCCAGGTGCATACACGATGATTGAGATTCCTGTTATCGATATGCTTTGTGGCGATAAGGAAGAGCTGATTCGTCATTTGGTGTAAACGATTGGAATAAACATACATCCATATACGGAAAAAGGCGTTGCAGAAGAAGAACTGCAACGCTTTTTTTCTTATTTATTTTGTATTGTCTTTAAATTACACTAACTTTGCCAACAAAACCAAACGAAAGAATCATGAAGAAGATTAATGTAATGTTGCTGGCTCTTGCCGCATTGTTGCTGTTCTCCTGCGAGGATAAGAAAAAAGTGCAGCAGGATCAGCAGAAGTCTGATGTGGAAGTGGTGCCCTTGCACGAGATGCCAGGCATTTGCGAAGCACATGGAACGGTGGGTGATGGATCGTCGATGAATGTCATAGAGTTCATCAATGATGATGGCGACACGCTCTACATCAGCAAGAACGGGCAGGATGTGATGGGTGGACTGATTGTGGGTGATGAGCTGGATGTCATCTACAATGTCACGAAGGAGGATGTTTTTGCCTCAGTGGCAGTCAATCTTACGTCTCTGCAACATATCTGGTCACAACGAGGTGCTGACGGCAGGGAACAGAGCTTGGAACTCAATCCTGGTGGTGGTGCCGCCACATATAATATGTCTGTTGACTACGATTCGTGGGAAGTAAAAAATGGCTTGCTCTTGTTGCATAGCCCCAGGAAGATTGGTTCTGAGACACCTGCCATTGTTGATACGTTCGAGATCATGCAGCTGACTACAGATAGCCTCGTGTTGATGAATGGTGACCTCGTCACAGAATTTGGAAGATACAACTAATCCGTTTTTTACTCATTCCTTCCTTTTTATTAATCCTTTAACTAACTATCCAATTAACCTATGATGAAGAAAGTTTCCTTAGCGATTGTGCTGCTTTCTTCCGTCCTGTGCGTTTGGGCTGCACCAAAGGTAGGACAGAAGACTGACCGAGAAGTGTGGGTGGACATCATGTACCAGATGGCGGAGCCTGTCATGAAGAATATGGCAGAGGGGAAGTTGCAGCAGGTGATGGACACGACGGGTGGCAACAAGAATCTGGAACTATCACCCACCTGGGATAATCGTGACAAGAAAGTCGCCTACATGGAGGCGTTTGGACGTCTGTTGGCAGGACTGGCTCCTTGGCTCAATCTGCCTGATGATGACACGCCCGAATGTGCTAAGCGTCGGCAGCTGCGAGAATGGACACGTAAGGCGATTATCAATGCCGTCGATCCTGACTCTCCCGACCGTCTCGGATGGGAGAACGGAGGGCAGACACTGGTGGATGGCGCCTACGTGGTGCAAGGGCTTTATCGTGGCTACGATTCTTTGTGGGTGCCGCTGCCGAAGGAAACGAAAGACCGTTACATCAAGGAGATTCAAGGCCTGCGTCGATACGACCCACCTTATACCAACTGGCTGCTCTTTGTGGCATTGGAGGAGAGTTTCCTCATGTATGTCGGTGCCCCCTACGATGCGTACCGCATCAAGATGGGACTGGCGAAGGTGGAAGAGTGGTATATAGGCGACGGCGTTTATAGCGACGGTCCTTCATTTGCGTTTGACTACTACAATTCATATGTCATCCAGCCGATGTATGTCGAGTGTCTGGAAATGATTGCAGCCCGACGCCCGAATGATGGGAATTTGATATTTAGCAAGACCAATGATAAGATACGTGGTGCTAAGAACCGTCTGCAGGAGGTGACGAAGCGGATGCAGAAATGGTCGGTCATTCTTGAACGGTTCATCTCGCCTGAGGGAACTTTCCCTGTTGTGGGCAGAAGCATTCCTTACCGTATGGCTACGATGCAGCCATTGGCGCAACTCGCATGGCGCAAGCAGCTTCCATCTGAATTGCATAACGGACAAGTGCGTTCAGCCCTCACCGCTGTCGCCAACCGTATGTTCTTTGGACAACTGGAAAATCCAGCCAAGAGTGCCAAAGCGATGAGCAAGAACTACAACGATGGCGGTTTCCTTACCATAGGTTTTGTGGGACCTCATCCTAATGTGGCCGACTGGTACACTAACAATGGTTCACTTTATCTGACCAGCCTCGCTTTCCTCCCTCTCGGCCTTCCAGAGTCCGATCCTTTCTGGACCGACCCTGCTGAAAAATGGACGAGTAAGAAGGCGTGGGAGGGTGACGACTTCCCCAAAGACCACAAGTGGGACATCAACAGCCAGAAACTTTATTGGGAATAAGCAGGGTTAAAACTAAAAGTGAAAGTATCCACCATCCAGGCAGGTAACTTTCACTTTTAATTTTTTGTTTTTAAATTTTCACTACTTAAAAGGGCAGGTCGCTGGACTCGTCCGGAGCAGCTTCGAAGGCAGCTTGGGCAGGTTGTGCGGCAGGCTGATCAGCTGGTGGGAATGGGGCTGCTGCGGGTGCACCTGCTGGTGGGAACGGAGCTGCCTGGACTGCGGCGGGTTGGGCAGCTGTAGCTGCTACGACGTTCCAGACACGTACATCGTTATACCAGCGTCCGTTGTATTCGCGTGCGTTGATGTCGAAGGAGACAGTGAGCTCCTGACCTTCTTGAATGTTGAATCGGTTGAGGTTCTCCTCGCCGAATACGTTAAAGACCATACGCTTTGGGAACTGGCCGATGGTTTCCTCGATGACGAAGTCTTGCATCTTCCATGGGTTGCCTGTGCGGGCTGAGACGCCACCGCGTTGTTCAAGCACCTTGATAATTCTTCCTGTAAATTCCATATTTTTCTGTGTATTTATGTTACTTATTTATAAAATCAGCCACAAAATTACGCTTTTTTTTTGTATTGTCAAAACTTCTCCATAACTTTGTGTTCAAATAAAGATTTTTGACCATGAGATTTAATGTTTCAAGTACCAGTCTCAGCAATCGCTTGCAGACGATAAGCAGAGTGCAGAGTTCTAAGAACGCTCTGCCAATACTCGATTGTATTCTTTTTGAACTCGCGAACGGGGAGTTGAAGATGACGGCATCCGATAGTGAAACCACGATGGTGACGACTGTGGAGGTGATGGATGCTGAAGGTGAGGGAAAGTTTGCTATTGGAGCAAAGCAACTCATCAGCTCTGTAAAGGAGATTTCGGAGCAGCCCATCATGTTCCAGGTGGATCCGAACTCATCTGCCATCGAGATTACCTACCAAAACGGTAAGTACAATCTGATAGGACAGAACGGGTATGAGTTCCCAGTGCCCAGTAGCGTGAGCGACTCGGCTCGCAGTCTGACGATTGATGCGCAAGTGCTGTTCAACGGCATCAGCCGCAGCCTTTTTGCTGCTGCCGACGATGAACTCCGCCCTCAGATGAATGGCGTGTATTTCGACATGACCCCAGAGAGCACTACGTTTGTGGCAAGTGATGGTCACAAGCTGGTGCGCAACCGTGTGTTCTCTGTTCATGTGGACGAGCCATCAGCTTTCATCTTGCCCAAGAAGCCAGCTCTTCTGCTGAAGACCGTACTTCCAAAGGCTGAGGGTGATACAATCGTGCGCTTCGACGATCGTAATGCAGAGATTCAGATGACGGACTACACCATTAGCTGTCGTTTGATTGAAGGACGCTATCCTAACTATAATTCTGTCATTCCAACCGACAATCCGTTCCGTGTGACAGCCGACCGTATGGCTTTCATCAGCGCCTTGCGTCGTGTGAGCGTCTTTGCCAGCCAAAGCAGCGCACTCATCAAGATTCATGTGGATCAAGGTACATTGACCGTTTCTGCACAGGATCTGGATTTCTCCACATCGGCAGAGGAACACCTCATGTGCGATTATGACGGCACTCCAATGAGCATTGGCTTCAACGGTCCGTTCCTTCTCGATGTGCTCAACAGCATCACCAGCAGCGACATCGTGTTGGAACTTGCCGACCCAAGTCGTGCAGGTGTCATCACGCCTGCAGAACAGGAGGAGAATGAAGACCTCATCATGCTGCTGATGCCAATGATGCTCAAGGATTAATAGGTTGCGGCAAGCCTTTATTTTATGGATTCTCTACAAGGAAAGAAAATTGTGCTTGGCATCACGGGCAGCATCGCCGCCTATAAGTCATGCCTCATCATCCGTCAGCTCATCAAGAAAGGTGCGGAGGTGCAGGTGGTCATCACCCCTGCCGGTAAGGAGTTCATTACCCCCATCACCCTTTCAGCACTAACGAGCAAGCCCGTCATCAGCGAATTCTTTGCTCAGCGCGATGGCACGTGGCACTCTCACGTGGATCTCGGTCTGTGGGCAGACGTGATGCTGATAGCTCCAGCTACGGCTTCTACTATCGGTAAGATGGCAAACGGTGTGGCTGACAACATGCTCATCACCACATATCTTTCGATGAAGGCGCCTGTGTTCATTGCTCCGGCAATGGATTTGGACATGTATGCACATCCTTCCACGCAGCAGAATCTGAAGACTTTGCAGTCGTATGGCAACCATATTATCGAGCCTGGCACAGGCTTCTTGGCATCGAAACTGGAGGGCAAAGGACGAATGGAGGAGCCAGAGAACATCGTGGCTTGTCTGGAGCAGTTCTTCTCTCAACAGAATTGTGCGAAGGAGAATACTCAGCAAGACAGCATGAAGGGCAAGAAGGTGCTCATCACGGCTGGTCCCACCTATGAAAAGATAGACCCCGTGCGTTTCATCGGCAATTATTCCTCTGGAAAGATGGGTTTCGCTTTGGCAAATGAATGTGCTCGTCGTGGTGCTCAGGTTGAACTGGTTTGCGGTCCTGTTTCTGCATTGATGCAGACAAAGTTTCCTAACATTCATCGTATCGATGTGGAGAGTGCCCAAGAGATGTTTGTGGCCTGCAAAGAGTTATATCCATCGATGGATTCGGCCATTCTGTGTGCTGCTGTCGCTGATTTCGCCCCAGAGACGACTGCAGAGCAGAAGATCAAGAGAACGGGCGATGATATGATTATCCGTTTGAAACCCAATCCTGACATTGCAGCCTCATTAGGTCAAATGAAGAAGCAAGGGCAGACCCTCGTGGGATTTGCCCTCGAAACGAATGATGAAGAGTCGAATGCACAAGCCAAACTGAAGAAGAAAAACTTCGATTTCATCGTGCTCAACAGCCTCAAGGATGAAGGCGCAGGTTTCCGTACCGACACCAATAAAATCACCATCATCACGGCTGCCAACAAAAAGGACTACCCCCTCAAGACCAAAGAAGAGGTAGCCAAAGATATTGTGGACGAGCTGGAACGTCTTTAAGCCCATGCGCGCCCCTTCAATGTTGAGGTTTCCTTAATTTCCCTCTTTCAAAATCATATCGATCGCTGCGGCAACCGACGCCACAGCAATGCGCGTGTTCTCATCGGTCACACTTGGGTCGATGTTGACAGCGTATTTGTCGGCTGTGGTAAAGAGTTCCTTTGCCATACCGTTCCATTTCTTGTCAATCGTACCAATTTTCTGACCAGCAGCGTCCGTGATCTCGAAGTTCCAAGCCTTCCAGTCGCCCTTGATGGTAGCGATTTCCTGTCCGAGATTGTCTACCAACGTGAACTTCGGCTTCAGCAGCGTGAACTTTTGCTTGAACGAACCGATGGGTGCACCAGCCTCATTAAGAATCTGCACCTTCGACATAAAGAGCGTCAGACCGCGCTTGAGTTGTGCGATGCACTTGCCGTCAACGTTCAGAATGTCGAGCTCAAAGGGCACCATCCTCTTGGACAAAGCGAATTCGAGCAGAATGTACGTGAATGGTTTGCGCTCCTGAATGGCGCCAATTTCCTGTCCCTCTCCATTATAGACCTTATAGGCATTGGAGAGTTTGAATGCAGCGATCTTCTCGTCGATGACGAATGTGTTGTTTGAAAAAAACTTGTCCATATTGCTTGTAATAAAAGGTTGTTATTGCTTAGAAATGCTCATATAACGCATGCCGTGCTGCGTATTCTCGCAGGAAGTGGTCTTCTTTCGTGCAGATTCGATGGCGTTGTCGAGGAGACGTTGCCAACTGGGACTCTCCGTGTGAGTGGCACTGACTTCCTTGCGGAGTTGGGAGATGAATGATTGCGTAAAGGCGCTGCCCGTCCCCTCGAAAGACCACGCATACTCACCAGGTTTGGCAGCAGTAGCGAGAATCATCCCCTTGGTGCCCAAGAAGAGTTCGCTCATACGCTTTTTGCTGACCCGTGTGTTGCTGCGGCTGAAGAGCGTGTTCTCTTTCTGTCTGGGGCCGCGCTCTCCGTATTTGGAATTGCAGCAATCGGTGATGACGACGCTCAGGCGCGCACCTTTGTTCTTGATGGCATTGTAGATGTCCGTCGTTGCCACATAATTCCCATACACATCATCATTGGGACCAATCATGCAGATGTTCGGATACATGTCCTTCTGGTCATCCCATCGAAAACCGTGCCCATTGAAGCAGAAGAAGACGATGTCGTTCTTGGCTGGACGAAGATTGGTGATGGCATTGGCGAGATTGTGTTTGTTGTAGGCTCTGTTAGCTGTGATGTTCGTGATGCTGATCTCGATACCCAAACATTGTGCAATAGCTTTCAGCTCCTTGTTGAGTGCAAGATTATCATAAGTATCATCTTCGCCAATGTTCTCATCGTAGGTGTCTGCCACGAGAATCGCCCACATCTTACATGGTTCCTGATTGGGAGTGCTGACTGGTCGTGTATTGACTTTCCCCGTGCTTCCTCCCTGCACAATGGTTTTGCCCATCACCTCTTCGTCATCTTCCTCATCGGTAGCATAGAAAGACTGGTATTCAGCCTCCTGCTCCGCATCGGAAAACGCCGACAGGGTGTCCGTCTCTTGGGCGAACATCGTGACTCCTATAATAATAAATAATGTGAAAGCAAACTTCCTCATAACTGATTAAACCTATAACAGTTCTCGTACCAATTCCTCGTATTCTTCTTGTGAAGAGGCACCGCTGGTCGTCTTGATGTCCTCTCCATGACAGAAGAACAAAGTGGGAAGCCCATCAATGCCATAGAGCTGCAACAGTTCCTCATTCTCATCGGCATTAACCTTATAGAACTGCACCTTCCCCTTATACTTCTTTGCCAGCGCCTTCATATAAGGGTCAATGAGCTTGCAGTAGCCGCACCAGTCAGCCCAGAAATCAACGACACAAGGTCCTTCGCCGATGTAGGTGTCATACTGTTTCTTGGACGCCACCAATTGATAGAACTGCTTGGCATTGATAGAGCGGCAAGTGCCATCACCCCAACTGGATGAGGTGGAAACGACTTCTTCTCCAGGTGCAATGTTCGTGCCGTCTGCGCTGTCTTCTTCGTCAGCGTCTTCGTAATAGTCGTCTGTACGTTCTTCCTCGTATTCTTCGGTTTGCACTTCGTCATCGTCGTCGAGACAACTGCCCACGCAAGTGATGATACCTACAAGAATCAAAAGGGCTAAGATGATGCCCAAAGCAATTTTGATGATTAGTTTCATATTATGATTGTTTTATTGTTTGATTCGAATCATTTTCATTCCATGTTGCGCCTTTGTGTTGACGTTGTTCTGCGATTTCGCGGTGGCAGCCGTTAGGGCATCAGCCACCAATGTCTCCCAGTCGGGAAGACCTGTCGAAAGCACACTGATCTGGGCACGTAGACTCTCCAAGAGACTCAGGGTGAAGAATCCTCCATTCACCCCACACCAAGACATCTCACCGGGACTTGCCGCCGTGGCAATTAGACTGCCGCTGGCATCTACAAATAGCCTTTCCAGTTTCTTGACATCGAAGTTGTTGTTGGAACGAGAGAACAGCGTGCTGGTGTTGATGATGGGTGTTGTCTCACCTATTTCATTATTGCAACAGTCGCTGAACACGAGGTTGAGTCGTGCGCCTTTCGCAGCAAGTTCCTTATACACATCGCTGACTGCCACATAATTCTTCGTGGGATCGTCATAACTGGTGGGGCAGAGATCCATATTGGGGTAGTAGTCCTGTTGGTCATCAAAACGGAAACCGTGTCCTGTATAGACGAAGACGACCACGTCATCGCTGTTGGGCTGGAAGTTGCGCATCAGCTTCGATAAGTTTTCTTTGCTATAATTCTTTCCCCTGATGGCTTGCAGGTCATATCTCATGCCCAACACTTTTGCGATGCCTCCAAACTCACTGTTGAGATTGACCATATCTTTGGCACAAGCAGAGCCAATGTCACTCACGTTGGTGTTGGCAACGACAATCAGATGCAGGGTGGATTCATCGGCATTTCCTATACCTAAGGTGTTTCCGCCTTCTCCAGGAGCGATGTTCTCCCCTTCGTTGACATCATCCGTCTCGATGTCGGTAAATATAGGGTCATCTACCGTCACCTCAATGTCTTGGTGCGGCAAGTTTTGATTCTTTACAAGCAGGATGCCATTGAGCAGCATCTTGTATTCGGGTTCGTCCTCTCCGTAGAACTGGGAGATGTATTCCTCGTCCATTTCCTCTAAAGGGATTTCGTGGAAATACTCTGCTTCGATATAGCTCTTGGTTTTCTTGATGTCATAGGTGACAAACGGCTTTTCGCTGATATCGCTGGCATCATCTTCCTCCCAATACCACAGGAAAATGGGGAATCTCTTTTCTAAGGGATAATAGGCCATGATGCCCACACCGTCCTCATCACTTTTCTCTTCGACCATATTCACGTACTGCGACTCGAAGACCATATCTGCTTCGAGTGATTCTGGTGTGACGAGACGCATCTTGCAGTTTTCATCACTATAATAAATCATCAGTCCGAGGTACTCTACCCCGTCATCCGTGTAGTTGACTTCGTAGAAAGTCTGTGCCTGTGAAGATAGGGTAAGGCACAACAACATGAGAAAGAGATGTATTCTTCGCATAGAGTGATCAAGTGATTGTCCGAAATAAAGAAAGTTTGCTTGCCCTTCAGCAAACAAACTTCCTATTGTAAGCAGATAGCCTTGTTCGTTATTTCTGAGATGAGATTCGCAAGAATCTGGATTACATAAAGAACTTCTTGGCCTCAACGCGTGCCTGGAACTGCTCGTCAGTGTCCATCAGATAGATGATACCCTCGATAAGACCAAGGATGCTTGGAATACCAGTCCAGCAGAGAAGGAGATAAACCACACCTGGCATAATGTTCTCCATGTAGAACTTGTGGATACCGAAACCACCAACCAGGATTCCAAGAATACCTGCAACCATTTTATTCTTCATAATAGTCGATGTTTTCTCGCGGTTGAGAAAGTTTTTTAAGTTGTTATTTAGGCGAACAGATGAACCGCCATCTGACACCTTTTTAAATAGATTAGTTCACTTTTCGTCGCAAATTTACAAACTTTTTTCTTTAATCAAAAGGAAAAATGAAGAAAATCTTTGATAAAAGGGACAATTTTACTACTTTTGCCGAAAAATAGCACCACGGGTGCCCATGCATTATGCTTATACGTCAATATTTTTACAGACTGATAGCCCTTGGATTTTTGGTTTTAGGGGGTGTTTCCTCCTCTTGGATGGAAGGGCAGGAACTGAACTGTACCGTGAAGGTGGTTCACTCTCAAGTACAAGGTACCAACACAGAAGTTTTCGAAGCGTTGGAGACTGCCATCACTGAGTTCATGAACAACCGTACGTGGACGGAATTGCAGTATCAGAAAGCCGAACGTGTTGATTGCAATCTGAACATCACCGTCAAGAAGTACGATGAGAAGAATGACATGTTTTCTTGCGAACTGCTCTTTCAAGTCACTCGTCCTGTCTATAATTCGGGTTATAGCACCACCGTCTTTTCCATGCGTGATACGGAATTCTCCTTTTCTTATAACCGGCAGGACGCCCTCGACTTCAACCTCAACAACATGGACAGCAACCTGACGGCGATGCTGGCCTATTACGCTTATCTGTTCATCGGCTTGGATTTGGACACTTTCTCCCCGATGGGAGGAACGGATGTCTTGCACGTGGTGGAAAGCATCGTGAACAATGCCCAAACGATGTCGTCGCCAGGATGGAAAGCTTTCGATGACTCGAAGAACCGTCATGCCATCATCAACGATTATATGGACTCTTCGATGGAACCATTCCGTCAGTTGCAGTACAAATATCATCGTCAAGGGCTCGATGAAATGGCGCAGAATGCCGATCGTGGGCGTACGGCCATCACGGAGGCGTTGGAGATGCTGAAGGAGGCACACACCAACAAGCCCATCTCGCAGCTCCCCCAGATTTTCACAGATTTCAAGCGCGATGAAATCGTCAATATCTATTCAGGACACGGGACTGAGAAGGAGCGTCAGGGGGTTTATGACATCGTGTCCAACATCAATGCCAGCCAGAACACTTATTGGAACAAGATTAAGAAATGATACGTCATCTGCACATAGAGAATTACGCACTGATTGAGCATCTGGATATGGATTTCCACACAGGTTTCTCTGTCATCACGGGTGAGACGGGTGCTGGTAAATCCATCATCATTGGTGCCATAGGCTTGCTGCTGGGACAACGTGCCGACTCCCGTTCCATCAAGGCAGACGCCAAGCGCTGTGTGGTGGAAGCCACGTTCGACCTCTCCCAAGACGCTTTGGAACCGTTCTTTCAGGAGAATGACCTCGATTTCGATGGTGCAGAGTGCATCATCCGTCGTGAACTCACCTCGGCGGGTAAGTCTCGTGCCTTTATCAACGACACCCCTGCCTCTCTGACGCAACTGAAAGAATTGGGTGAACAGCTCCTCGACGTACATTCCCAACACAAGAACCTGTTGTTGGGCAAGGAGGACTTCCAACTGAACGTGCTCGACATTGTTGCCAACCATCAAGAAACGCTCGATGCCTACAAGACCGAATATCAGTCCTATCGCCGTCTCTCCAAACAGTTGGAAGAGGCATTGGAAGAGGCGGAAGCCAGTAAGGAGGATGAGGACTACCTGCGTTTCCAAGTCAATCAGCTGGCAGATGCAAACTTGAAGGAAGGGGAACAAGAGGAGCTGGAAGAGGAAGCCGAAACCCTTGAACACGCTGAAGACATCAAATCGTCACTCTATGCGGCAGCCAATCACCTGCAATCCTCCAATGAGGGTGCTGATGTGCTGGGTTTGCTCAAACAGAGCATTTCAGAGATTCAGTCGATTTCATCGGTGTATTCGTCTGCTGAGGAATGGGTTGAACGCCTTGACTCCTGCTACATCGAATTAAAGGATGTCGCCAATGAATTGGAGAATCAGGCAGAGGATGTGGAGTACAATCCACAACGTCTGGAACAGGTGAACGAGCGTCTGAATACTATTTACACCTTGCAGAAGAAACATGGGGTGGAAAGTGTTGAAGAATTGCTGACACTCCAGAAGGAGATGGAAGAAAAGCTCTTGAGAATCACTAATTCTGACGATTTCATCGAACAACTTCATCAACAAGTCGACGCACAGAAGGAGAAGGCTTTGGTTTTGGCGAAAAAGCTCTCCCAATCACGTACAACTACAGCCAAGAGGGTGGAAAAAGAGATGGAAGAGCGCCTCTTGCCTTTGGGGATGCCCAACGTGCAGTTCAAGTGCTCCATTTTGGCGATTCCATCGGAACTTTCATCCACTGGCTACGACCAGGTGCAGTTCCTTTTCAACGCCAATAAGAGCGGTGAACCCAAGCCTGTCAGTCAAATCGCTTCTGGCGGTGAAATCGCACGTGTGATGCTGTCTCTTAAGGCGCTTATCGCTGGTGCCGTCAAACTCCCTACCATCATCTTCGATGAAATCGACACAGGAGTGAGCGGTTCCATCGCGGAAAAGATGGCTCGAATGATGCAAGAGATGGGCGAGCGAGGTCGTCAAGTCATCTCCATCACCCACCTGCCACAGATTGCTGCCTTAGGTGCCCATCATTATAAGGTATATAAGGAAGATACCGATGATGCCACCTTGACCCATATCATCCCATTGAACGATGAACAGCGCATTGAGGAAATTGCTTGTATGCTCAGTGGTGAGCAACTCACACAAGCAGCCCTCGACAATGCCAAAACTCTGTTAGGAAAATGAAAAGAAAGCTACTATACACCCTTCTCCTGTGCTTGACCGCACTTCCCAGTTTCTCACAGCCCAAGTTCGCCGCCAAAGTGAGCAAGGGCGTTGTCTCTTTGAACACCTACGACCGTCAGGGCAATCTCATGCGTCAGGGTACAGCTGTCTTTGTGGGTGCCAATGGTGAGGCTGTTGCCGACTATCGCTTGTTCAAGAATGCTTATCAAGCCTCCGTCATTGATGCCAGCGGCAAACAGCTCGATGTTGACGTGATCCTGGGTGCCGACGATACCTATTCGATGGTGCGCTTTCATGTCAACACCAAAGGGAACGCCGTCATCCCCTCTGTCACTGCCTCTCAGCCGATGAAATCGACCGTTTATGTGTTGGGACGCAAGGATGGAGGTCAGTTGGGTGATGCGCAGGCTGCGGTTGCCGACACCGCTATGATTCAGGGCAAATACGTCTATTATGGTTTGGACAAGCCTGTGGACGAAACGCTGATCGGTGCGCCTGTGTTCAATGAGTCTGGTACTCTGGTGGGTATGCTCCATCCGCAGATTGGTAACAAGAACTACGTGCTCGACATCCGTTTCCGCAACGAATTGAAGATACAGCCATTCCCCTCTACCTCTGCCTCTGTGGCATTGGGCAACATCTTCATCCCCAAAGCATTGCCGGACACACAGGAAGAGGCGCTGGTGTATCTCTACACCAAATCCCGCTCTGCCAGCAATGAGGAATACATGGATATGGTCAATCGTTTTGTGGCCACCTATCCCAAGAATGCTGAGGGTTACCTTCGTCGTGCTACGCCGCTCATCGACTTGACCCGTTTCGACGAGGCTGACAAAGATTTGCAGCAATACCTCTCGTTGGTTGATGACAAAGCTGTTGGTAACTACAATGTGGCATCGCTCATCTTCGACAAACTTCGTCTGCAACCTGAGCCTGCCTATGAGAAATGGAATATGGATGTTGCCCTTCAATATGTGGATAAAGCCTTGTCCCTCAATGCTTCCAAGCCCGATGAGGAAAAGAAATTGGAGGCGACGCGGTATCGTGTCCTGAAGGGACAGTTGCTGATGGAAAAGCCCGACTACGATGGTGCTTTGGCTGTGTATGAGGAGCTGAGTAGCGAAAGTGGTGGTGCTCCTTCTTATCTCTATGCCATCAGTATGGCACGTGAGGGGAGAGGCGATTCCATCGAGGCGGTGATGGAACCCATCGACAGCGCGATCGCTAAGTTTGGCACCCCGATGCCGTCTGAAGCCGCCAGCTACATCATCCGTCGTGGACAGCTCTACGCCAATAATGGCCAGTATCGTGAGGCGGTGCAGGACTACAACCAGTATGCCTACCTGCTGAACCAGAAGGTCAGCCCCGTCTTCTACTACGAGCGTTCGCAGATTGAAGTCAATGCCCGTATGTACCAGCCTGCGATGGACGACATCAACAAGGCCATCGAACAGGAACCTCGTGAACCCCTCTATCATGTGACCCGCGCATCCCTCGCCGTTCGTGTTAGCATGTTCGACGAGTGCATCGAGTCCTGCCAGAATGCGCTCCGTCTCAATCCCGACATCATCGACGCCTACCGCATCATGGGTTATGCCCAGTTGCAGAAGGGCGACAAGACCAGTGCCCGTCAAAACCTCCAGAAAGCCATAGATATGGGCGATGAAGCCGCCCGTATGCTGATGAATACTTACCTTGCTCAATGAGAAAGATTCTCCTCTTTTCACTGGTTGCAGGGCTGATTCTCCTCTTCAGCGGCTGCAACCACCAGACAGACACCCTCCTCGAACGTGCCGAGAGCTACCTTCCGGCACACCCAGATAGTGCAGAGGTCTGTCTGGACAGCATTCCGCAGGAGGAACTTTCCGATGATCAACGGGCTATGTATGGGTTGCTGCGCACCGTCATCTCCAACCACAAAGGGGATGGGGTCACTAGCGATTCCCTCATTCGGCCGAGCTATGAATACTACCGCAAAGTCACAGATGCAGGAATGACTGCCGACCTCGACCTCCTGCGTCGCTATGCCCAGAGCTGCTACTACATGTGTGCCTTCTACACCTACAGCGACAGCATTGACCGCTGCGGGGAACTCCTTCAGCATTCCATCGAAGGCAGCGAGATGTGTGAGGATTGGCACACCTGCTACCTGGCACACACCCTGCTGAGTCTCACCGCCAGTTACGACAATCCGCAAGATGCCACCCGACAGGCGCTGAAAGCCTTGGAGATTTACCACAACATCAACGATGACATCAACAACGAGGTGCTCATCATGGGACATGTGGCAGCCTCCTATCTTGCTGAGTCAGAGACCGACAGCGCTTTGGCATACTACCTGAAGGGCTACGAGTTGGCAGAGAAGCACCAGTTGAGGGAGGCGCAGAACAGCATGTGTATGGGACTTTCTGACACCTATTGCTACATGGGTGCCTTCTGGCAAGCACTCCAATATGCCAAGATGGGGGTGGAGACGGCCGACAGCACCACCCTGGTGCCCTCCCTGCTTTCTTTGGCGCAATGCTACTACGCCAGCGACTCTCTGGACAAGGCGAAGGCGGTGCTCGACACCATCCCTTGCGACTCCGACGACTACCTCAGCCGTTACCTCACTCTGCGCACCCTGTCTGAGATTGCTGTGCAGAAACGCAACATCGAGTCTCTCTATTCCTACGTCGATTCTGCCTACCTGTGCTTGGAAGACCGTTTCTCGCGTGAACAGAAGGTGAAAGATGCCACCGTCATCGAAGAGAAGAAACAGGTGGAGGTGCAGCATGAGACCGAACTGCACCGCTGGATAGGAGCGCTTGTGTTCATCATCCTCCTGCTCGTCGCAGGCATTATCTTCTATTTTTATCGCGTACGCAAGCGCCGGGTCTCTCAACCTGTAGAAGAGCCTGACGAAGAAATCGTGGAGGATGATCCGGATGATGCGGATGATGCAGCGCTTGTGCTGGAGCAGCCAGCGCTTCCTCCATACGACCCTCAGCAGGTTCTTGCCCAAGCCCAGATGCAGCAGCGTTTGGTGCAGCGCCTCGAAACGGTTCATCGACAATCTTCTGGTGACAAACAGCAGAAGCGTGTGGAAAGGGCGTGGGCGGAACTGGAGAAATTCATCAATGAGAAGGATCACGATTTTGTGCGGAACCTGCGTCTGCAGCACCCCGACTTCAAGGAAAAAGATATCCGGTTGTGCATGCTCGTGCGTCTGAAAGTGACCAATGCCACCCTCATCAACATCTATCAAATTGGTGAGTCGGCAGTCAAAAAACGTAAATCCACCCTCAAAAAGCAGGGTTTCCATATTTCCGACCCGAATGTCACGTTGGAACAGGTTGTTGAAAATATTTGATGATTTTATCCTATTCATTGACAATGAGATAATCAAAATACTTTCCACCCCATTTTCCACCCATATCCTTGTACTTGTGAACTTTTTGTGAACTCATTTCGAGGGACACTTGAAAATGTGAATTTTTTGTGAACTCATTTTTTTGGAGGTTCGGTAGAGAAAGCTATACCTTTGCACCAGTTCACCAAAAAACCTCAAAACGATGGAAAAAGTTACTACAATCATTTCATGGAACAGCATCATGAGATTCCTCCTGATGGTCGTGTTATGCTGTGTGTCTTTCAATGCCGTTTCTGCCTCGGAAATGAGTAAGAAGAGAAAGAATGGTGCGTCGTCTATCATCCTGCGCCAGTCCCAAGGGAGCATCACCTTTGTGGTGGATGAGGACTTGCCTGCTCCCAAGAAGCATGTTCCCACCTATGACGCGAAGGGAATCACCTACTTCATCATGGACAAGGCTGGGGTGGGGGAGCACGCGAAAAGTGTGGTCAAGACCAGTTTTGAGAACGAGCGCATGGGCTACATGGGTGTTGACAATGTATTCCAATGTATCGTGGGCGCGTATGCCGACCATCATCCCCTGGAGCTGTCTCCCGATGTGGTGTGGCTCCTTATTGGTCAGGGGTTTGCACGTTACGTGAATATGAATGCTGAGGAGTTGCGCGATCAACTCGTTTTTCATGAGGGGAAGATGGATCTCGTTGTCGATTCCAACATTGATGTGCTGAGTCCCGAAGCTGACTGGGGAAAACTGATGCAGGAATTCTCCAATCTCATCGCCGAGAACACCCAGGGCGAGGTGGTAGAGATGATGACTGCCAACTTCACCACTACCGGTGTAACGGAACGTGTCGCTTCGCAGATTACGCTGATGAAGGTCGTCGAGGAATACTTCAACTATCTCAATATGGCTCAAGGCTGTGGCTTCCCCTTCATCACGCTCAAGGGGACTCCTGAGGACTGGCAGAAGGTGCTGGACAAGACACGTGGCTTGTCGAAATACGGGCTGGAGCCGTGGGTCAAGGAACTCGAACCCATCCTCAAGGAGTTTGTGAAAGCCTCCGAGGGCAACCCCAATCAGTCCTTCTGGCAGGGCATCGTGAAGAAAAGAAGGGTCGGCAAGTTGACCACCGAGAAAGCTTGTGGAAGTACCCTCGATGGTACCACCAAGCTGGACGGCTGGTTCCTGAAGTTCTTCCTCACTGAATGGGGTAGAACCCCGAATGAAGTGTTTTGGGACGCCCGTATGCCCTCCGAGATGGTGCGTGTAGATTTCATCCATCAGTATTACCATCCCGATACCCGTGAATTGATGGCGAGAGTGCCGATGGAGCTGTGGACAGGATTCGTGGGCTTCAAGGAAGACCCCGAAACCTCTGCTATCATCCCCCAAATCGGTTGGTTCGCTCGCGTAGTGAACAAAGAAAAGGAACAGTTTGCACGATTACAAGATATGAACAAATCCGGCATGGGAATCACCATTAACTTCTATCAGGAAGAGGAAAAAGTGCCCGCGGTTCTGTCCAAGATGCCCCACATCCGTTCCCTCACCCTCGCGTTCTATGGCGTTCCTGTCAATATCCCTGAATGGCTCGAAAACAACGAGATAGACAAATTCATCATCGAAGGTACACTCTCTGATGAGGAAGAAGCCCAGCTGACGCAGCGATTCCCCAAAGCCAAAATCAGAAGAATGGAACCTCCCAAGAACGGTATAGACATCAGAATGTTTGAAGGCTTACATCTCGCGGGGTATAGCAGTTTAAACGCAAAAGACTTTCAATAATCAAGGATGTGACAGCACAAAACAAGAGGGCTGGCAGACATCTCGTCCGTCAGCCCTCTCTCATTTACTTATGGTTCCCTGATCTTTGTTTGACTTCACATCTTTGACTGACAAAAGAATGTTCCCGACTCAAAAAGGACAGTCAGCCCGATGGAATGGGAATTTAAACTAATTGAAAACGGAGGATTTTGACTTATACTGATATAGGTAGACGCATTTATGAACAATAAAATGTGTAATTATGGGTAAAAGTCAAGGAAAGTACGGGGTTTACAGCGAAGAAGATCGTCTGTCTCTGTTGCGTGAGTTTAAGATGTCAGGTATGGGTAAGCATTCTTTTTGTAAGCTTCATGGCATCAAGAGTACTTCAAATCCTAAGATATTGGGAAAAGAAGTACAAATCTGAAAAAGATTTGTTACCTTTGCAGCCAGAAACCGAAGAAACGGATATGGCAAACCGAAGCAAGGACAGTTTCAAGGACGAGAATGCGCAGCTAAAGAAGCGCATCCGTGAACTGGAGAAGTGACCTTAACTGAAAAAGGTTGTCACTTTTAGAAGAGTTAAACTTAACTGGTTATTACTATAATTACAATCTCACTAAAAGCGTTTACCTATTCTGATTCTTATAACGATATTAGTTGTCAGTTTGACTGAATCGGTTGTCAGCATATTGCTCTTACAACTGAATGGGTTAACTCTTTCGTGCCAGTATCACTGACCTGGTTACGTCCTTCTCGTTCCGAATCGTGGGCAAAGATACAATTATTTCTTTAAGGCATTGGAATTCTCCCGTCTGGAGACGTTGGCCCGCGACATGATGATTGACAAGGCCGAGGCGTATTTTGACATCCAGATCCGAAAAAAATCTGGAGCCAAGTAGCAACGGAGCTGGTCTTCGAGTGCTGCCTGAAAGTGGCACTCGTATGCAGGCTGTTTGGCCATTGTCGTCAGTCCTTCTGCCAGTCGAAGGGCGACATTGAGGCAGAGGCAGCCCGTGAACGGGAGATAGTGAGGAATGTCAGGGCGAACCGTGAAGAGGATCCACGCATAGGCTGCTATAAACTGTGGATTATGCTGATAGACCTTTTCGGACGTGACTATATGCCAGGACGTGACCGTTTCTTCGTCATCCAGCGCCGCCACGGTCTGATGCTTCCGCCTCCGAAGCCTCGTCACACAACGAATTCAAATCACCGCTACCACAAGTGGAAGAACCTTATCAGGGACTTCATTCCCACGGCGGCGAACCAGCTGTGGGTGACAGATATTACTTATATAGCGCTCGACTGTGTAGGCGTGCTTACAGGTCTGATCCATCACTCTGACCGTGGTGTATAGTATTTTGCGACGAGTATGTTGCCATGCTCAGGGCGCACGACATCACCATCTCTATGAACGGAGGATAACAAACCAACGGACAATGCTATTGCAGAGCGTGTTAACGGGATAATCAAGGTAAGGCAGTCTATCCCAGAAGGCGTTTCAACAGCATCGAGCATGCAAGGAATGTCATCGGCAGATACATCCACTTCTACAACTATCATCGGCCTCACATGAGTGTCGGCAACAAACCGCCTGCACTCGTACACATGGAGCAGGGAGAGCAGAAAAAGATGTGGAAGAATAAAAATTATCCGCCAAAAAGTGCCACAAATGGATAAGAAGTCGTATCTTTGTCGAGCCGAACGACAAGTCCGGGTGAAAGCGAATGCCAGCAACCCCGACTGTTACTTAAACCTGAATGCCCATCGAGGGGTAATCAGGCTTACCGAACAAGCAAGCCTGGGATCTGCAAGTCCAGTCTCTCTGAAGGAAAGCGTCAAGTAAATCAGCACGGCTTTTTCGCTTGTGTCTATCAATTCAGTACGACATCAAGGAATGTGTCTACTGATTCAGTTAATGAAGAGAAAAAGTGTCTAGTGAAATCAGGAAAAGTCATTTAATACGGACACCAGCTATAGGCACACCATCATTTGCCTAAAGGCACACGATTAAATGGCTAAAGGCGCATGACCTTTTGCCTTTAGCCAAATGAAGTTGTCAATGAAAGAGACGTTGCCCTGATTTATTCCAGTAATTTCTGCAATTCCTTGTTCTCCTCTTGTGAGTAGAAGAGGGCGAATTCCTTGGGCGACATGCCGAAGTAGTCGTGGAAGGCGGTGGTGAAGTAGGAGTGGCTGGAGAAACCAACTGCGTAGGCTACCTCGCTGATGTTGGCCTTGTTGTATGCCAGCAGATAGGCTGCCTGCTTCAGACGGAATGAACGGATGAAGATGTTGGGCGATACACCAAAACGGTTCTTCATCTTGCGGTTCAGATGGACGCGGCTGATACCCACCTCTTCGCTGAGTTGCTGTACGGAGAAGTCTGATTCATCCAAATGTTTCTTGATGATCTCATTGACGCGCTCGAAGAACTTCTCTTGTGCGTTCTCTAAGATAGGTCTCGGCATTTCGTTCACGGTCTCTGTACGGTTCATCTTGTTGAGCAGCGTTTCACGCACACGCAGCACCTGACTGATGGCAGAACGCAGCACGACGATGTTGACGGGCTTTTCCAGATAGTGATCCACCTGCATGTTGAGGCTTTGGAGTCGCAATACCTCATCGCCCTCACCTGTCAGCAGGATGACTGGTATGTTGTTGGTTTCAGGATTGGACTTGATCTGTTGACAGAGTTCCATACCGTTTCCGTCAGGCATATTATAGTCGGTAATCACCACGTCAGGACGATGTGTCAGCACCTTCTTCCATGCGCTGTTACCAGAATAGGCTTGGATAATGTTGTAGTCCTTACCCAACTGGTCACTCATGAATTTCGAGAGTTCCATGTCGTCATCTACAATCAGGATGGTGGCACGTGTCTGGATGATATTGGTGGTTTGTGGTGCATTGAAGTAAGGGAAGGACAGGGTGAATTCCACACCTACGGGCTCCACATTCCTGGCTTCGATGCTACCATGATGGAGCTTCACCAGTTCGTGTACCAGATTCAGTCCTATGCCTGAACCATTCGAATCCACACCTGCGCTGCCTTGATAGAAACGTTCCCAAAGGTGCTTCAAATCCTCTTCTGAGAACTGAGGACCGCTGTTGTAGAAGTGCAGCACGACTTTGTTGTCTTCCAGGCCGCTCTTGGCAATCACCTTACCACCTTGAGGTGTGAACTTGAAGGCGTTGCTCAGCAGGTTTGTGATGATCTTCTCAAAGTGGGTCTTGTCCATCATCATTGGCAATTCTTCCTCGCCATGTTCAATCTCGAAAGTGATGTCCTTGACTTTGGCGACACCTTGGAATTGCTCAAACACGTGGTTAGCATATTGCACATAGTCGTGTTCCTCTGGATGCAGCACCATCTGTCCGGAGTCAATCTTACGAATGTCTGTGATTTGTTTCACGATGCCCAACAGACGATTGCAGTTGTGTTGCATCACGCCATATAGCTCCTGATGCTCAGGGTTGTCGTCCTCTGTCATCAGCTGCTTTAGTGGCGACTCAATCATGGTCAGTGGTGAACGCAGTTCATGGGTGATGGAAGTGAAGAGGTTCAACTTCTCTTCCTTCATGTGGTTCTGCTCAGCTGTACGACGAAGTTGCTCCTTTTGCTCCTTGCGCAATCGAATCTGATGGTAGATAAAGTAGGCGATGGCAAGGACAATGAGGGTATAGATAAGGAATGCCCAGATGGTTGCATACCATGGGGAAGCCACATGGATGGTGATGAAGTTCTCCTTACATTCCGACGGTAAATCCTCCAAGTAAGCACGTACACGGAAGGTGTAGGTGCCAGGAGGCAAGGCTGAGTATCGGGCAGATGGCGTCGTCACATCCGTATGCCACTGCTTCTCAATTCCCTCTAAGATATATTCGTAGTGGATGCGCTCAGGGTCACCCAATTCTATAGATGAGAACTCGATGTTGAAAGTGGCATTGTCGTGCTCCAGCCAGATGTCTTTGGCATAGAAGATGCTGGCATCCATCTTCTCCGTGTTCATAGGGGTAGAGAAGCTGGTGAAATAGACAGGTTCCACCTTCGTAGGACGGTTGGCAATGAGTTTTGGGGTGAAGCAGATGATACCGTTATCGCCACCAAAGAGGATGTAGCCGTGTCCTGGTTTTACGAACGAATTGCGATGGAACTCGCCTACATCGTATCCGCTGAATGAGGAGTAGTTGCGCACCTCGCGTGTCTTCTTGTCTATTGACGCAATGTTGATGCGTGTAGCCAACCAGATGTGTGCATCAGTCGTCGTGATGGTGCTGATGGTGGGGCAGGATAGACCTTGCTCCTTTCCGATAAGCTCCTGTTGCTTATTCTTTATATTATAGATAATGAGTCCTTCATCAGTGGCGATAAGGATGTCATCCCCGTCTTGCTGGATGGCGCTTGAATTGCTGATGCGGTTGCCATTGAGGGTGATCTCCTCATGTTTTCCACTGGATGCATTGTAGAAGAAGACGCCTGTGCTGGAACCCACCCAAAGGGTTTCCTGCGAGTCTTGCAGCAGACTGCTGACCCATTGGTTGTAGGCAAATGGGAAGGTCAGTCGGTTGAACGTCTTGTCTTTCACGTTGATGCAGATGATGCCGTGTCCGTTGGTGCCGATCAGCAGTTTGTCTTCATCGGCGTTGTAACACATCGTCATCACCATCTCTTGTCCAATCCCTTCCAGTCCTCTGCTGGTCCATTGTCCGTTCTCCAGCCATTGTACACCACCTCCGTATGTACCAGCCCACACAGTGCCATGCTTGTCAATCTTCACGTCTTGCACCAAAAGCGAGTGCAGCCCGTTGTTGATGGGACGGGCAGTAGCCAGATGCATACCATTGGTGGTGAATACGCCACATCCGTCAGTTCCCACCCAGTAGTTCTCCTGGCTGTCGATGGCCATCGACGTGATGCAGGTGGCATTGTTCATGTTGTTGAGTGGTGAGATGGGATGATAGTGGAAGCAGTCGTTCTGTGGAGGAATGACCACCAAACCCTTTTGCAGGAAGGCAGCGATGATGTTGCCTTTTTTGTCCTCCTTCAGATCCATCACCTTGCCATACGTGATATTGAAGTCGGTCGTCCTGTCATAGATGGCATCGATAGAAAACACCTCTCCTGTTTTCTTGTATTCCCAAATGCCACGTCCGTCAGTACCTACAAGAATGCGGTTGTCATGTGTGCGCAGAATGGCGCTCACATACAAATCACCTGTATTGGCTTTGGATTCACGTACAACATTTGTCTTCTGGTTGTAGATGAGTAGACCGTGATTGGTACCGATAAGGAGTCCCTCCTCTGTCGCCAACAGACGGGTCAGTGTACTTCTCTCCACGATGGCAGCTGCTTCTGGCGTATAGTTGATGGGGTGCGACTTGAAAGTTTTGAGGTCGATGCATACCAATTTGGTGTTGCGCCCGATCGCCCAGAGGCGTTGTTGCTTATCAATGACGGGTTCGATGATGAACGATTCACGAAGCGCCTTGTTCAGTTTGTCGGATGTGGCTTCATCAATCTTCATCGTCTTTGTATTCAGCAGATACGAGTCAAAACCATCAGTAGTCACCAGTTTGTAATCTGGCTTTGGGTAGTCGATGACATCGTTGCTGGAAAAGCCGTAGATGCTGTCTTCCTGCTGAGACAGGAAGATGTGCTCAAAGTGCATGGTACGTGCATCCAACAAGAAAAGACCATGCGTGGTATAGACCAAGAACTTGCTGTCTCCTGCTTCGCTTACGCCATGCGACATCTGGAAAAGCTGCCTGCCTTCTTCAGTAGTGGTGGGCAGGTATTGGAACTTGGTACCATCGAAAAGTCCCAGTGCATTCGATCCTGACACCCACACGAATCCGCGTGAGTCAAGATCCACACTGTGACAGTTGTTCGTTTTGAGTCCGTGTTGCGTTGTGTAAAGTCGTATGACTTGCGCAGTAAGCCTTAATGGTGAAGACACGCATAGATAGGCTAATAACAGGAAACCAATGAATCTATACTTCATGGCCTTTTATGTTTTGTAGTTAGTTGTCAAATGTTATTTTCGGGGCAAAGATACAACAATTTTGTTACATGAGCACAAACTGCCTTCATTTTTTTTCGCGTTACATGGCGAAACATTCTCTTTCGGATATGAAACATGCGTGTTTTATTACTATAAATAATGTAACAAGTTTTTACGTGATTGATAATAGGTATTGTATCTTAATTTAAAACTTCCTACTTTTGCGGCATCTTTTCTGAGAAAAAGCAAACACTTATATTAACTAATTTCTAAATCTTTTATTAATTTCAAAATTTTTTCCATTTATGAAGAAATTTTTACTTACTGCATCGATGCTCATAATGGGTGTTGTTGCAACCTTTGCTCAAGATTGGGCGGTAGGCGATGAGATTACAGGTAAGATCGGTAATCCATCATTTACTGATGCGTCCATAGCTCCTTGGACTTTTGCTCATTCTGGAGGTAACACCACTGAAACAGGTGGTTTGTGTGAGTTGTATAATGGTAGTGATGCTGATCTCTATCAGTTCATTGAGCTTCCAGCTGGTATGTACAAGTTGGAGTGCCAAGGTTACTACCGTATCGGTCAGTCATGGGATGTTGACCCCAACACTTATGGCACAGATGACTGGGTGGATGAAGCTTCGTTGTATGTACAAAATGGTAAATACAACGTTGACAGCAAGCAATTCACAGGCGCTCGTACTTTCAAGACTCCTTTGATGCCACGTCTTTTCGATTATCAGGCCACTAAGATTTATGATATGAATGAGGCTGGTGATGAAAGCAGTTGGGACATGACCGATGGTGATTATGGTGAGAAAGGTTGGGGTCCAACTTCTGTTCCAGGTTCTCTCAAGTGGTTTGCTGCTGGCAAGTATCAGCCATACGATGAGGATGGTGTGAAGTACAATACCGTTACTTTCTTCTTGACAGAAGACGGTTATGTGAAAATTGGTGTTACAAAAGCAGCTGCAAGAAACGCTGACTCTTTCATGGTAACCAACTTTAAGCTCTATTATGCAGGTCAGGCTGGTGAAGCTGCTGAACTGATGGCTTTACAGGAAGATGTGGATGACTACTGCGCTAAAATTGAGGCACTCATAGATAATAGTAATGGTTTGTTGAAGGGAAAGCTGGAGGATGAATACTTGCAGTATACTTGGGCATATGGTTCTTCTTCTTCAATGGACAAAGAGACTGCCACTGAAGCTAAGGAAGTATTAGCAACTATGTTGGGAAATGCTCAGCAGGCTCAGAGTGATGTTGCAACGATGAAGACAGCCATTTCTGCTATTGAAGCATTGGCAGCAAGCACTGATTATGCAGGCAAGGAAGTTCTTACTGCTGCGCTTGAGGCTGCTGAGGCAAGTATTGCTGAAGATTATGTTTATGAGGGAACAGAAGAATGGAACACCTATCAGGTTTTGGCTGAAAACTTGTATAAGGCACGCCTTGACTATCTGATAGCTTCTCCAAAGGGTGAAGATGGTTCTTGGAACTTCACAGCCTTCATCAACTTCCCTTGGTTCTGTAATCCTGAATTCGAGCCAACATGGGATGAAGAGACTGGTTTCTGGAAGGCCAATCAGGCTGCTCTTGATGCAGGTTGGAGAGACTGGGACGATGTTGACGGAACAGGCAAGGGCAAGGATGTTGTGTACAATGATGATGGTGAGACTGTAAAACAATCTGCAGCAACTCCTATTGCTGACATGGTGAAGATTTCTGGTGATAAGGAAACTCCTGGTCAGTGGTATCAAGTAAACAACGGTCTTGTTGTTTATTGGAATGACAATCTTACATGTGTAAAGAAGTGGGATACTCCTCACACAGACGATGGCGTACGCGAAGTGGCTCAGAAAGTCACTGGTATTCCTAACGGTTTCTACAAGCTGAAGGCTTTGGGTCAGACTTGGACAAACGATTGGGATCAGGGTGAGAAACTTTGTAAGTGCCGCATTTATCTTCAGTCTGGTGACATGATTTCTGAGTCTCCATACCTCGAGCTTGGTGGCTGGTGGGGTAAGGACATCAACCAGTGGAAAGAATTGGAAACTGACTTCGTTGAGGTTACAAACAATGAGTTGATTGTTGCAGGTCACGATAATGGTTTCATTGCTTGGACAGGTTTCCGTCTCTTCTACTATGGTGAGACTCCTGACTTCGATGCTTTGCTGAAGCCAGCACTTGATCAGGCTAAGACGGATGTGAACTCTTTGTGGGCTGGTGACCAGAAGATTGTTAATGAGATGTTGGCTAAGGTTCCTGCAACAATCACTGACAAGGAAACATATCTTGAGTCTCAGGCTATTGTCAATGAGGCTAACGCATACATTAATACTGCAAAGACTGCTGTTGGCAATTGGAAGGGTATTGATAACTTCTCAACTCTGGTTTCTAAGTATGAAGAGTCAAGTGCAGAAAATTCATTCATCAACACAGCTCTCATGGAAACCCTGAATGTGGGTGAAGAAGAGAACAGTGTTTACACTGACGCTATTGCTAACGACAATCAGTACAAGGCATACGTTTCTTATCTGGATTACCGTGAGTCTCTGGGTGACTACATCAAGGATGCTTTGGTTGCTCCAGTAATTGAAGAGCAGAATGCTTATCTGACAGCTACATTTGCTACTCCAGAGAAGCTCGATGAGTTCAAGCTCGCTCTTGGTGTTCCTTATAACAAGGCTAAGTTTGCTGCTGAGGGTATCGATAAGGCTACACTCACCAACCCTGTTGAGGCTACATTCCTGTTGATCAACCCATCATTCTCAGAAGGTACTTCTAAGGGCTGGACAACTACTGGCACAGGTGCTGCTACCGACAACGAATACGCTTATGATGAGAAAGGTTACAAGACCAATGCAGAACTCTGGAATAGAGAGAACTTCACTTTCTCTCAGACAGTGAATGGTCTGCCAGCAGGTACTTACGAACTCCGTGTTCGCGCTCTCTATCGCAACGGTGGTGGTGTAAGCAACGATGGTCGCAAGAAGTATGAGGATGCTGAAGACAAGGAACAGTATCCAGACGCTAATGCTGTCCTCTTCGCTAAGAGCGGCGACAACGAATGGAGAAGCACTGTGAAGTCTATCTACTCACTCTACGCTACAGAAAACTCATTCACTCAGTGTGGTACTGCATGGGAGACTGATGAACTTGATGGCTCAAAGTACGTAACTGCTATCCACTACATGAATGGTACGATTGATGAGTCTGAACAGAAGGAAGGTGTTACTTACAGCGGTCACGACGAAGGTTCTTACCCACTCGACTCAAGAATTGCTACTGGCGAGATTGACGAGGAAGAGCTTGAGGAGCTTGTTTACTACTATCCAGCTTCTATGCAGGGCTTCTACGCTGCTTGCAAGAAGGACGCTAATGCTTACGCTAACTCTCTGACATTCTACCTCTCTGAGGAAGGCAATGTTGAGGTTGGTATCCGCAAGCTTGCTACTATTGGTGGTGACTGGGTGATCATGGATGACTGGCAGCTCTTCTACCTCGGTAAAGAGGCTCCAACAGCTATCGACGAGGTTGCTGAAGCAGCTGAAGGTGCTGTTGAATACTACAGCGTGAACGGTGTGAAGTTCGATGCTCCTCAGCAGGGTATCAACATCGTGAAGTACGCTGACGGTACTACTAAGAAAGTATTCATTCAGTAATATAAGTTTTTGGTTAAATAAATTTGGTAAAGTAAAAATTCTTTAACAAGGACGAAGGGATGTGTCGCAGAGACACGTCCCTTTGTTTTTTGCACTTTTTTGAACAATTATTTTCCCTTCTCATTTATTATGCTTAAATTTGCAAGACAAACCTATAGATAACATGTTTCAAATGAAAAAATTAGTTTTGGCGATATTCCTGTTGGTATGTACGGCTGCGGCAATGGCAAAGCCTGTACGTGCTGTGTCGCCTAATGGTAAATTGTCCTTGCAACAGCAGGGCAATGGTTATGTAATCAGCTGCAATGGGCAGCAAGTATTGAACATCTCGCAGGTAGGCATCACCACTTCGACAGTGGGTGAAGGTCTCACTTTCCAGCGTATGGTGAAGCGTGGAAAGGTGAAGGCTGACTACCAGATGAAGGAAGGTAAGCGTCTGCACCCCACCAATGTGGCGAATGAGTATGTCTGTGAGTATGCCGACCAGAACGGCAAGCCTGTACAGTTGGTGTTCCGTCTTTATAACGATGGTGTGGCATTCCGCTATGAGCTCTCAGGCTTGAAGGGAGATCAACTGAAGGGGGAACAAACCGTTTATACCATTCCAGATGGTACGCGCCGCTGGATACAGCAGTGGAGCGACGGCTATGAGGGTTTCTTCCCACTGACGACGACGGGTCAAGTGAAGACATTGGGTGGCTTTGGCGGTTCTCAAGTCATGAATACCTTCAACACCCGTTGGGGCTTCCCTGTGCTGATTCAGCCTGCAGGGGAGATGTATGTTTTGCTCACTGAGGCGAACATCGAGCGTCGCCAGAGTGCAGCATCCCTCTTTAACGATGGTAAGCCAGAGGAATATCGTGTGTGCCCTGACCAAAACGAGGTGGCACTCGATGGTGACTGGCACACTCCTTGGCGCATTGCCATAATTGGTTCGTTGGCAGATGTGGTCGAATCAACGCTGGTCACGGATGTGTCGGAGCCTTGCCAACTGGATGACACCGATTGGATTCAGCCAGGCGTGGTGTCATGGGTGTATTGGGCTTACAATCATGGTTCCAACGACTATAACATCATCAAGATGTATGTGGATTTTGCTGCTACCCTGCATCTTCCTTATGTACTGATTGACGCTGAATGGGATGAGATGAAGGATGGTAAGTCTGTGGTGGATGCTGTCAACTATGCCAAGGCGAAAGGCGTGAAACCACTGATCTGGTACAACTCATCCGTTGGATGGGTGAATGGTGCTCCAGGTCCGAAGTATCGTTTGAACAAGCCTGAAGACCGTGAGAAGGAGTTTGCTTGGTGTGAGGAGATTGGTGTGGCTGGTGTGAAGATTGACTTCTTCTCAGGCGACAACCAAATGAATATGGACTACTGCATTGACTTGCTCGAATGTGCGGCTCGTCATCATCTCTTGATCAACTTTCATGGTGCGCCCATACCACGCGGTTGGCAACGTACTTATCCCAACCTGCTTTCTACAGAAGGTGTTTATGGTGCAGAGTGGTACAATAACGTGCCCACCTTCACCAAAAAGGCTGCTGCCCATAATGCTACATTGCCCTTCACACGTAATGTGATTGGTCCGATGGATTACACGCCTTGCGCTTTTTCCGACTCTCAGCATCCGCACATCACGTCTCATGCCCACGAACTGGCATTGACCGTGCTCTTTGAGTCTGGTTTGCAGCATCTGGCAGACCGTCCCGAGAGTTTCTTGGCTCAGCCCCAGGAGGTGCAGGATTTCCTTAGCGAACTCCCTGCTGCATGGGACGATACACGTCTGGTGACTGGTGCTCCAGGCGAGTATGCTGTCATCGCACGTCGCAAGGGCAACACTTGGTATGTGGCGGGCATCAATGGTTCAGACGAACCTCGTACCATCGCCCTCAACACCAGCTTCATCAAGACGGCTAAATGCAACATCCTCTCGTTTGCCGACAGTGGCAACAGTGCCGCTCCTTGGAACATCAGCACGCTTAGCAGTCTCCCCACCAGCGTTGCTTGCCAACCCCGTGGTGGTTTCCTATATGTCATTAAATTCAACAAATAAAATTCGTTTAATTCGCTTAATTCATAGTTCTAAAAAAATGAAAAAGATATTATTTATGTGCTTGGCAGTTATCTGCTGTCAATGTGCTCTCGCAACAGAGTATTCGTTTGGAAAGGGTAAATTAGTAGTCAAGAAACTGGCAACCAATGCTGTGCGTATCCAATATGTGGAGAACAAGGCGCAAGAGGAATTGCCCGACTGGCTCTATGTGAAGAATGAGGAAGTGAAAAGCAATGATATTTCCGTACGTGTGGATGCTGCCAAGCAGCAGGTGGAAGTGCTGGACAAGAGCGGTAAGGTAGTTTTCACAGCCACAGAACATCAATTGAAAAGCAATACTGTGGCTGGCTTGCAGACATACGAGGCTCGTTTGGCATTTGCTTCACCAGAAGGTGAGTTCCTCTATGGTCTGGGACAGTTCCAAGATGGCTACACTAATGTGCGTGGTCTCTCCAGAAGACTCACACAGGTGAACACTCAAATCGCTATCCCCATGATGCTGTCGAGCCGTGGCTATGGCATCTTGTGGAACAACTACGGACTCACTGATTTCAATCCTATGGATTCGAAGGTGGAGATGACGAAGGGTGGCGGTGTAGGCAGCACAGAAGTGGTGAATGTGACTTCCACTGAAGGTGGCAAACAGGAGGTGAGAAGAAGCAACCAGTTTGCAGCGACCATCAATGTGGCTGAAGCAGGTGACTATTCGCTCTTGCTCGATGTGGGGCAGAAGATGGCTCGTCGTCACAACCTCGTCATTGACGGTAAGACTGTCATCGAGTTGCAGAACACATGGTTGCCTCCAACGGCTTCCACTATTGTTCATCTCTCTCAGGGGTCTCACACCTTGTCAGCAGAACTCTCCAATGGTGACAAGCCTGTCGTGTATTATGGCAAAGTGAAGAACGAGACAGTGTTCCGTTCGCCAGTGGCGCAGGCGGTCGATTACACGGTGTTTGTGGGCAATGCTGACGACATCATCGCTTCTTATCGCAAACTGACGGGTGACTCACCTTTGATGCCTCAGTGGGCATTGGGTTATATTCATTGCCGTGAGCGTTTCCACTCTCAGGACGAAATCATCAACACTGCCAAGCGCTTCCGTAGCGAGAACTTGCCTGCCGATGTGATTGTGCAGGACTGGCAGTATTGGGGCAAGTATGGTTGGAATGCCATGCGCTTTGATGAGGCAAACTATCCTAATCCTAAGCAACTGACAGATGAACTGCATGCCATGAACATGCGACTGATGGTGTCGGTGTGGTCTAAGATTGACAAGAACTCAGAAGTGGGCAAGCAGCTGCTTCGTGAGGGTTTTTATATTCCTGGCACCGATTGGATTGACTTCTTCAACCCTGCTGCAGCCAATGCCTATTGGAGCAACTTCAGCAAGCGTCTGGTGCCACTGGGCATCGATGCATGGTGGCAGGATGCTACAGAGCCAGAGAATGATGATTTGGTGGGACGTCGTGTGGTGGATGGTAAATATCCTGGCGAACTGTTCCGCAATGTCTATCCATTGTTGGTGAACAAGACCGTGTATGAGGGTTTGAGAAAGGATGACCCAGAAAAGCGTCCGATGATTCTCACCCGTTGTGGTTTCCCTGGCATTCAGCGTTATGGCTCAGCTATGTGGTCGGGCGATGTCGGCAATGATTGGGAGACGTTCCGTCGTCAGATCTCAGCAGGTTTGGGTATGCAGGCTGCGGGTATCCCTTGGTGGACGTATGATGCAGGTGGCTTCTTCCGTCCCGGTAATCAATATCAGGATCAAGCCTACATCGAACGTATGCTGCGCTGGATTGAAACTTCTGTCTATCTGCCTCTGATGCGTGTGCATGGTTACATGAGCAACACAGAGCCTTGGAACTATGGAAGCGAGGCTCAGGGCATCATTGCCGGTGCACTGAAAGACCGCTATCGTCTCCTTCCTTACATCTACAGCAATGCCGCTGCTGTCGCTTTCGAAGGTAGCACGCTTATGCGTCCACTCATCTTCGATTTCCCCAACGATGCAGAGGCTTTGGCACAGAAGCATGAGTATATGTTTGGCAAGACGCTGCTCGTCAATCCTATCACAGAAGCGGGCGTGACCACTTGGCGCACCTATCTCCCTGTCAACAAGGCCGGATGGTATGACTTCCGCACAGGCAAGTACTATGCAGGTGGACAGACCATCGATGCATCAGTCAATCGTACCAATATTCCTGTGTACGTGAAGGGTGGAAGCATCCTGCCACTTGGTGCAGACAAGCAATATGCCGCTGACAAAGCCGATGCACCTATCGAACTGCACATCTATCCTGGCGCTGATGCCGCCTTCATCCTTTATGAAGATGATGGTCATACCAACGACTACGAACAAGGCAAATGCAGCCGTATCGCCTTCACTTGGAACGATGCCGCCCAGAGCCTGACTATTGATAAGCGCAAGGGTGCTTACGAAGGTATGCCTGCCACCAGAACCTTTGTGGTCATCAAGGATGGCAAGAAACAGGAAGTGGAGTATAATGGAAAGAAAGTGAGTGTGAAACTGTAACTCCCTTAAAAAGAATAAGCCCCGTTGCAATCGCAGCGGGGCTTTTATTGTTGATGTGAAGAATCTTATTTCACTTCCCAGATATCATTAGTTTCGAGGAGTTCAGCGAAGTTGTGATACTTCTTCTGAGCTTTCACTTCCTCTATCTGAGCAGTGACACAGTCATCGTAGGTTGGAGCATCCACATCACGAATGACACCCAGTGCTACTGGGAAACCATCACCATTGCCCATGAGTGCCAGTTTGAGCTGGAGGGTGTTGTCCTCACAGTGCGCATCATGTACAAGGATGTCCTTTTCTGTGATACCGTTCTCACCAATCTTCACCACCTTCAAGCCAAAGCCTTCCTGCATGAGACCAAACTCATTGTTCTCACCAAAGATGAGGGGCTTTCCATGCTGTACATAGATGGCGTTCTTGGCACGTCCTTCCTTGCTATAGACAGCGTCATAGGTTCCATTGTTGAAGATGACACAGTTCTGAAGAATCTCACACACAGCAGCTCCCTTGTGGTTGTAGGCTGCCTTGAGGATTTCTACTGTACCAGGAGCATCAGTTGCCACTGCACGGGCAAAGAAGTGGCCGCGAGCACCAAAACAGAGTTCTGCAGGACGGAAAGGATCTTCCACTGTTCCATAAGGACTGGACTTGGATACAAATCCACGTGGAGAAGTAGGTGAGTACTGACCCTTTGTCAAACCATAGATACGGTTGTTGAGCAGGATCATGTTGAGGTTGATGTTACGACGGTTGGCATGGATGAAGTGGTTACCACCAATGGCGAGTCCATCACCATCACCACTAACCTGCCATACGGTCAAATCTGGGTTAGCCACCTTACAACCTGTTGCAATAGCGGCAGCACGTCCATGAATGGTGTTCATACCATACGTTGCCATATAGTGAGGCAGACGTGAAGAACAACCGATACCTGAAATCACGGCTGTGTTCCAAGGTTCCACACCAATCTCTGCCATCGCCTTGTGAAGCGAGGCAAGGAAAAAGTGGTCACCACATCCAGGACACCATCTTGGCTGTCCCTTCTTATAATCTTGAGCTGTATACATTTTTTTAATTAAGAATTACGAGTTAAGAATTAAGATTTATTCCCTTGGAAGTTTTTACTATAGAAGCTAGTATTGAAGTGATTTCTTCTCCATCATGATGAATGGATTCAAACGATGCGTCATCAATATAATCTGCATCATGAAGAAGCTCAAGCCAATAGAGAGTTTCATTTGCCTCTTTTAATCCAATTGACATTTTATTAATGAAATCAGCACGACTTTGTGCAAATTTCGCTTCTCTTACCATTGCACCTATAGATGTACCACTTCGTAGCATCTGCTTCGCAAGAATAAAATCCTTTTTTGTCTCTATTAAATATTTGTATGCTTTAATAATCCTAAGAGCAAAAGAATAAGATTTGTCGTATATTATGTTATCGATTCCTGTCATATACAAAATCTTAATTCTTAACTCTTAATTCTTAATTAAAGCCTTGAAAGCCTCTACGAGTTCTGCCACCACGAAGGGTTGACCCTTCACCTGGTTGAACTGCTCTGGTACGAAGTTATCGACCTTCATGCGGAGCCAACCTGCGAGTTGACCCATGTTCTGTTCTGCCACCACCACTTTGGGGTACTTCTTCAACACCTCTGCTGCATTCTTTGGCAGTGGGTTGATGTACTTGAAGTGAGCCAGTGCCACCTTCTTGCCTTGGGCACGAAGTTCGTCCATCGCAGCGTGGAGGTGTCCGTAAGTTCCACCAAAACCAACGATGAGGAGGTCGGCATCATCTTTGTCACCCAACACTTCGAGGTCAGGAACCTGAATCTTGTTGATTTTCTCCTGACGGAGTTGAGTCATCAGGTTGTGGTTTTCTGGGTCTGTGGAGATGGCACCAGTCTTGTTGTCCTTCTCCAAACCACCGAGGATGTGCTGGAAACCTTCACGTCCAGGCACTGCCCAATAACGTACACCTGTCTCTGGATTGCGGAGGTAAGGTGCCCAAGAACCCTTCAGTTCCTCAGGAACGTATGGAGGATTGATGGCTGGATAGTCAGCGAGGTTAGGGAGTTTGAAGGCTGCTGAACCATTTGCCACATAAGCATCAGTCATGAGGATGACAGGAGTCATGTGTTCCAGTGCCATCTTAGAAGCTGCGTATGCTGCATCAAAACAGTCTGTAGGTGAGGTGGCAGCAATGACAGGCATTGGACTTTCACCATTACGTCCGAAGAGGGCTTGCAACAGGTCTGTCTGTTCTGACTTCGTGGGAAGACCAGTAGCAGGACCACCACGCTGTACATCAAGCACCACCAATGGCAACTCCATGATGACAGCCAAGTTCATCGCCTCACTCTTCAGGCAGATGCCAGGACCAGAAGTGGAAGTGACACCCAGAGCACCAGCGAAGGAAGCACCTACAGCTGATGCACAACCTGCAATCTCGTCCTCACACTGAACTGTGGTAACACCCAATGACTTGTGCTTGGAGAGTTCATGCAGCACGTCTGTAGCTGGAGTGATAGGATAAGAACCAAGGTAGAGCTTCAAGCCTGCCTTCTCAGCAGCAGCAATGAAACCATAGGCTGTAGCCTTGTTACCTGTGATGTCCATATAGCGTCCAGGCACCTTGTTTTTCGTCTCAATGCGATAAACATTGGCAACGCTGGAGTGAGTGTTGTGTCCGTAGTCATAACCTGCCTGAATCACCTTGATATTGGCCTCAGCAATGCCAGGTTTCTTGGCGAACTTGTCCTTGAGGAAATTGAACGCAATGTTCAGGTCGCGGTCGAAGAGCCAGCAGACCAGTCCGAGGGCAAACATATTACGGCATTTGAGCATAGCCTTCACATCCATGCCAGAATCTGCCAAGCAGTCCTTCACCATCTGGGTGATGGGGCAAGCAATGACACGGTCTGGATCAATGCCCATCTCACCAAGGTAATCCTCAGTGGCAAAAGCAGCCTTCTTCAGGTCTGCAGGACCAAAAGAGTCTGTATCGATGATGATGGCAGCACCTGGCTTGGCGTACTTGTACTGGGTCTTGAGCGCAGCAGCGTTCATGGCCACGAGCACATCACACTTGTCACCTGGTGTATAAACCATATCAGCACCGATATGTACCTGGAAGCCGCTCACACCTGTCAGCGAACCTTGGGGGGCACGGATGTCGGCTGGATAGTCTGGGAAAGTACTGATACTGTTACCCACAGTGGCTGACACTGTGGAGAAGATGTTTCCGGCCAACTGCATTCCGTCGCCAGAATCACCTGAGAAACGAACCGCCACTTCGGCCAGTTCCTTTACTTCCAATTTTTCTGCCATAAGCCTATGATAGTTATGTTTCTTTTTTATTACCTAAATAAACAATATTTTCGTGCTTTTGATAGCGTTCCATTCGATTTGCTATCAATTTGCGACTGCAAAGTTACGTTTTCTTTTCATTTTGACCAAATTTCTTTCTTATTATTATGTGTCAAACCCTACTTATTGGTCTCTTCTAAATAATTGCAGTAGATGCGGATGGCAGTTTCCACCATCCTCACACACGGACGTTTCTTATAATATTCATCCGTTCGGGGCTCAGGAGTGGCAACGATTCTGATTTCAGGAATGGTGCCATCAGCCCGTTGCTTATTCAGCCCTAAGAGTTCCTTGCAGATGATGGAACCCGTCTGTGCCTTGAAGTCTGCGGCCAGTCGCTGCACCACCTCATAATTCTTCTTCTTCAGTTCCTGGTCAGGATAGTCACCCTTCACCTCCAGACCTGCCAACATGAACATGCCACATGCCGTTCCGCAGGTCTCACGCATCCTGCCGATGCCCCCACCAAAGGAACCCGATATATGAGCCGCAAAAGCCTCGTCCAACCCGTAGTAGTCAGCAAATGCCATCACCACAGACTGCGCACAATTATAGCCCTCCTTGAAGTAAGCTACACCTTTCCGAACCCTTTCCTCCGTGTCCATCTCTCTAACCTCTTACCTCTAAATTTTCAACTTTCAATTTTCAATTTTCAATTTCCTCAACGGTTCTTATACATCTCCTCGTAGTACTTCTCATAATCTCCGCTCGTGATGTTGTCCATCCAAGCTTCGTTCTCCAAGTACCACTTCACCGTCTTCTCGATACCTTCCTCAAACTGCAGGCTGGGTTCCCAACCCAGTTCCTTCTGCAACTTGCGTGAGTCGATGGCATAGCGGGCATCGTGTCCCAGACGGTCAGTCACGTAGGTGATGAGGTCGAGGTCTGCACCTTCTGGGCGACCCAGCAGACGGTCAACGGTCTTGATGACCACCTTGATGATGTCGATGTTCTTCCACTCGTTGAATCCACCGATATTGTAGGTCTCTGCAATCTTTCCGTTGTGGAAAATGGTGTCGATGGCACGGGCATGATCCACCACATAGAGCCAGTCGCGCACATTCTCGCCCTTGCCATACACCGGCAGTGGCTTGCGATGACGGATATTGTTGATGAACAGCGGAATCAGCTTCTCAGGGAACTGATAAGGTCCGTAGTTGTTCGAGCAGTTCGTCACGATGGTCGGCATCCCGTAGGTGTCGTGATAAGCCCTCACGAAGTGGTCGCTGCTTGCCTTCGAAGCGCTGTAAGGAGAGTGGGGGTTATACTTTGTCGTCTCCAAGAAGAAGTCCTGACCGTAGGCTGCATGATGCTCAGCGCTCGAAGCGGTAGTGGTGAACGGAGATTCCACACCCTCAGGGTTCGTCAGTTTCAGGGCACCATACACCTCGTCCGTTGAGATATGGTAGAAACGCTTGCCCTCATACTTCTCTGGCAGACTTTCCCAATAGAGCTTCGCAGCCTGCAGGAGTGAGAGCGTACCCATCACGTTCGTACGAGCAAACGTGAACGGATCCTTGATGCTCCTGTCCACATGACTCTCAGCTGCCAAGTGGATGATGCCATCCACCTGCTCGTCCTGCATCAGCTGGTAGAACGCATCAAAGTCACAAATGTCCATCTTCACGAACTTGTAGTTGGGCTTGTCCTCCACATCCTTCAAGTTCGCCAGGTTACCCGCATACGTCAACTTGTCCAGATTGATGATTTTGTACTCAGGATATTTGTTCACAAACAGGCGCACCACATGGCTTCCAATGAAACCAGCACCACCCGTAATCACAATACTTCTCTTGAATTCCATAACGTTAAGTACTATTCCTTTTAATATTTTCGGGTGCAAAGTTAGCACAAATCGAGCGAAAAAACAAAAGAAAATCCCTTTTCCCACTTTTATTGTCGAACGAGAGTACCTTATAGTGTCCATTTTCGGACACTCACTGTCCAGAAATGGACACCTTTTATGGTTGTCATCACTGAAAATCAACACATTGCAGAGCTGGCACGCTTTTTGTTGTATAAAGGAGGCAAATTTTAATCAAAATGGAAATGATGAAGAGAAAATGGATTTGGATCGTGATGTGCCTCTTTCCGATGGTGGGACATGCTGAGGTAGATACACTCCGACTGACGTTGGAAGATTGTATCGTGATGGCACGTCGGCAGAGTGTAGATGCGGCAGTGGCACTGGGCGAGTTGAAGTCAGCCTATTGGGAGTGGCGAAGCTACAAGGCGGATTTGTTGCCAGAGGTGTCGTTGTCAGCCAATGTGCCGACCTACAACAAGCGGTACAGCACCTATCAACGAGAGGACGGCACGCATTCGTATGTACGAAATGACTTTATGGAAGTGGACGGGTCGCTTTATGTGAGCCAGAAAATCTGGCCGACAGGTGGTACGTTGTCGGTGGAGTCCTCATTGGATTGGTTGCGCCAGATGAGTGGTGACACGAGTGGAGGCAAGAATCAATTCATGAGTATGCCCATTGCGCTGACATTGAGTCAACCCCTTTTTGGCGTGAACAGCGTGAAGTGGAACCGCCGCATCGAACCCCTTCGCTATCGAGAGGCAAAGGCATCGTTCCTTGCAGAGACGGAGCAGGTGGCAATGCGTGCCATCAGTCTGTTCTTCAACCTCTTGTTGGCGAATGAGAACGTACATATCGCTGAACAGAACTTGCAGAATGCAGAGAAACTTTATGAGGTGGCGAAAGCGAAGCGTGAGATGGGCACGATCAGCCAGAACGATGTCTTGCAGATGCGACTCAATATGCTGAACGCCCAATCGTCACTCACCTCTACTGAGAGCAGTCGTAAGGCAAGAATGTTTGAACTGAAAGCCTTTCTTGATGTGGAGGAAGACATCCTGCCCATCGTACCCGAAGAGATACCCGAAGTGACGTTGGTTTATCAGGACGTGCTCAACCACGCTTTGGAGAACAATGCCTTTGCCACAACGATGCGTCGCCGCCAACTCGAGGCCGACTACTCAGTGGCCTACGCGAAGGGCAATCAGCGGAGTGTCACCCTCTATGCACAGGTGGGTTATACAGGCACAGCCTCACGAATGAATGAAGCTTATCGTGACTTGCTGAGCAAGGAAGTGGTGCAGGTGGGTGTGTCCTTGCCCTTGCTCGATTGGGGCAAACGTCGAGGACAGGTGAAAGTGGCAGAGAGCAACCGTGAGATTGTGCGCAACCAAGTGCGGCAGCAGTCACAGGAGTTTAACCAGAACCTCTTTGTGCTGACCGAGCAGTTCAACCACCAGCGCCAGCAGCTCCGCATTGCTGAGGAAGCCGACACCATTGCCCAACGGCGCTACCACACCAATGTGGAGACCTTCAAGATAGGCAGCATCTCCACCCTCGAACTCTCCGATGCACAGACAGCCAAAGACGAGGCACGCCAGAATCGGCTTGCCCAGCTCTTCAACTATTGGTACTATTATTATCAGTTGCGTTCCATCACCCTATGGGACTTCGAACGGAACCAAAACATCAACGTGGACTTTGACAAAATTGTAAGATGAAAACAGACAATCAGACGATGGACAGAGCCATTCCTGTCAGCGTGCAACGCAAAAGAAGAATGGTGAGAATAGGTAAGTATGCCCTCATCGTGGCAGTAGTCTTGGGTGTGGCGATATGGCTGGGCGTACTGATGATGGCCTCAGTCGATAAGAAGAGCTTGATCACTTCGCAGGTGGATAGGGGCACGATTGATGTGAGTGTGACCGCTACAGGCAAGGTTGTTCCTGCCTTCGAGGAAGTCATCATCTCCCCCATCAGCGCACAAATCCTTGAAGTCTATGCCCATAGCGGCGATACCGTCGATGTGGGTACACCGCTCTTGCGGCTCGACCTCCAGTCTGCACAGACCGACTATTCCAAAGCCCTCGACGAACGGGAGATCCGTCATCAGCAACAGGTGCAACTTTCCACCAGCATCGCCACCCAACTGAGTGACCGACGTATGCAGATAGAAGTGGAGGAGATGAAGCTGGGGCAGTTGGAGGCACAGCTCCGCAATGAGCAATACCTCGACAGTCTTGGTTCAGGCACCAAAGACCGTGTACGCCAAGCCGAAACGACCCTGCGCACGGCACAATTGCAGCTTCACCAGCTCAAACAGCAGTATGAGAACGAAGTGCGTATGCGTCAGGCTGACCTGCGGATGCAGCAGCTCCAGAACGGCATTTTCGAGAAGGGACTCTCTGAGACCCGTCGCACCCTCGATGGCGCCAATATCCGTTCACCACGCAAGGCAACCCTCACCTACATCTGTTCTGAAATTGGCAGCATCGTCGGGGCAGGCTCCAAAGTGGCTGTGATCAGCGACCTCACTCACTTCAAGGTGGATTGTGACATTGCCGACTCCTACTCCGACCGTGTGGTGGCTGGTGGACGAGTGCTTGTCAAGATAGGCAAGGAACGTCTCTTCGGCACCATCAGCACCGTCACACCCCTCAGCCAGAACGGTGTCATCACCTTCACCGTCACGATGGATGACCCCAGTCACAAGAAGTTGCGCTCGGGCTTGAAGGTTGAGGTCTTCGTCATCACCAGCATCAAGGAAGACATCCTGCGCATCCGCAACGGCTCCTACTACACAGGGGCAGGCGACTATACCTTGTTCATCTACAAAGATGCTCAGACCCTCGTGCCTCGTACCGTCCGCTTGGGCGAATGCAACTACGACTATGTGGAGGTCATCAGCGGATTGGAAGAGGGAGACAGCGTAGTCGTGAGTGATATGCAGAAATTCAAAGGAAAAGAGAAGATTCGCATTAGTGAGTGAAAAATCTCTAACCTCTGACCTCTAACCTCTAAACTTTTTCTTATCTTTGCAAAAAATTACAACGATATGATTCTGATTGTTGACGATGATAGAGCCATCCGTGTGGCGCTGACCCTGTTGCTGGAACGCAACAACTATGAGGTGATGCGTGCTGAGAATCCTGCAGAAGCGATGGAGGTGGTGCGCAACCATCCCGAACTGGAGTTGGTGCTCATGGACATGAACTATACCCTTGCCACAGATGGTGAGGAAGGACTCACGCTGCTGAAACAGGTGAAGGTGTTTCGACCCGACATTCCCGTCATCCTCATGACTGCTTGGGGCACCATCGACCTCGCTGTGCAGGGAATGCGGAACGGAGCCTTTGACTTCATCACCAAACCCTGGGACAATGGTGTCTTGATGGATCGTATTGAGACAGCGCTGACGCTTTTAGGGGCGAGAGGTAAGGAGCAAGGGGCAAGAGCGGTGTCAGAACATCAAGCCTCCTCATGTTCCTCTACCATCATAGGTAGTTCTCCCTCCCTGCTTTCTGTTCTTGCCACAGCCCAACGTGTGGCACAAACCAAGGCGCCTGTGCTGATTACGGGTGAGTCGGGTACGGGCAAGGAACTCATTGCTCAATTCATCCACGAACAAAGCCGACGGGCAGGAAAGCCATTTGTGAAGGTGAACCTTGGTGGCATCTCCACGTCTCTGTTCGAGAGCGAGATGTTTGGACACAAGAAGGGTTCGTTCACCGATGCCAAGAACGACCGCACAGGACGCTTCGAACTGGCAGAAGGCGGCACCATCTTCCTCGATGAGATAGGCGAGCTGGAACTGGCGAGTCAGGTGAAACTCCTGCGTGTGCTCCAAGACCAGACCTACGAAGTGCTGGGCGACAGCGTGACCCGACGGGCTGATGTGCGTGTGGTGTGTGCCACCAATGCCGACCTCCGTCAAATGGTCAACGAAAAGACCTTCCGCGAAGACCTCTTCTACCGCATCAACCTCATCAACCTGCACCTCATGCCGCTGCGTGAGCGACAGGAAGACATCCCTCTCTTGGTGGATCACTTCATCCGTCAGACTTGTGCAGCTAATGGACTCCCCGTTGCCACAGCATCGCAGGACGCCATCCAGTTCCTGCAGACCTTACCCTTCCCTGGGAACATCCGCGAACTGAAGAATCTGGTGGAACGCACGCTCCTCCTTAACCCCGACGCCCAACTCTCTGCTGCAGACTTCGCCGCCTCTGTTGGCGTTGCATCTCAGCCCTGTTCCGTTTCTGGCGTTGGTCTCTCAACGGTTGTTCCGTCGGGTTCTACGCTCGAAGAAATTGAACGTGCCTCCATTGCCGCTTCCATCGAGAAGCACAGCGGTAATCTCTCGCTGGTGGCGAAGGAACTGGGCATCAGTCGTGGGGCACTCTACCGCAAGATAGAAAAGCATGGACTTTGAAAGTTGAAAATTGAAAATTGAAAGATGCGATTGAATAATTGAAGAAATGAAGATAACGTATTACTTCCTCCTGCTCTCCCTCCTCATCGTTGGCTTGTTTGCCCTGCTGATGAGGCTGACGTTCAACGTTCACCCCACCATCTTCTACGTGGCGGAGGGCATGCTGGTGGTAGTGCTGATTTTTCTGGTGGTCTTCTATCGCAAGGTCATCCGTCCCATCGACACGCTGACCGGTGGTATGGAACTGCTGCGCGATCAGGACATGAGCACCACGCTTGCGCCGTCGGGACAGAAGGAGACGGACGAGATTGTCAAGACCTTCAATGCCCTCATCACCCGATTGCGCAACGAGCACCTGCGCTTGGACGAACAGAACTCGTTCCTGAACCTGCTCATTGATGCTTCGCCGATGGGTGTCATCCTGTGCGACCTCTCAGGCAATGTCAAATCCATGAACCCTGCTGCCCAGAAGATGCTCACGCCTGCCATCTCGGAGGCGATGAAGACGCTGCCGTTGGGCGAAGACACAACCCTCCGACTGAGCAACTCCCAAATCTACCACCTCTCCCACCTCTCCTTCCTCGATCGCGGCTACCAGCACCCCTTCTTCCTTATCGAGTCGCTGACCTCTGAGGTGATGAAGGCAGAAAAAGTGGCTTACGAGAAAGTGATTCGTATGATTGCCCATGAGGTGAACAACAATGTGGCAGGGATTGTGAGCACGCTCGATCTTATTGGGGAAGAACTTCATAGCGACACCTCGAAAGAGGCGCTGGATGCCAGTCGCGAACGTACCCAGAAGATGGCAGAGTTCGTCACCCGTTTCGCCAATGTGGTGAAGATTCCAGAACCTCAACTCACGCTCTGCGACCTGAGCGAAGAAGTGGAAGCCTGTCATTCCTTCCTCGAAGGTCTCTGCCAGACGCACCATATCCACCTGACCTTCCACCTGACCGATGAGGCTATCCCTGTGCATCTGGACACGACCCTCTTCCAACAGGCACTGGTGAACATCGTGAAGAACGCCATTGAGAGCATCACCGACAAAGGCGAAATCACCATTACCACCGTTCCCAAGACCCTCACCATCACTGACAACGGTCGGGGCATCTCGCCAGAAGTCGCCCAACACATCTTTACCCCCTTCTATTCCACCAAGCCCCAAGGTCAAGGACTTGGTCTCCTCCTCATCCGCGACATCCTCACCAAACACGGCTGCACCTTCACCCTCCTCACCAGCCCCGACGATGGCCTCACTCGCTTCACTATCGTGTTCCCATAATTTGAAAATCGAACTATATAAAAGAGCCTAAAAAGGGGAAGGCTGCAACCAGTGCAACCTTCCCCTTCTCATTTCCTGTAGTCCCTTTCAACCTTCGCCCAGCGCGTGGGCTGGTCAACTGTCAATTGTCAACTGTCAACTGTCAACTGACCAGTCTCATGCAGCTCGTAGTTCCCAGAGCAGTCAGTGCTGCCGTGAGGATGGACACCACCACCTGGATGATGTTCCGCCATAGATCCTTGTTCTTCATAAGTAGCAGACCCTCTCTGTCCTTCGGACATCTCCCCCGTGGAGGGGGAGAGCCGTCCGGTTTGTAGGGCATTTTGTGTTAAGGTTAATACTTGGTTTGGGTTCTCGTTAGGCACACCCCGAATGGCTCCCTCCCCTTTTACGGGGGAGGGTCGGGGAGAGGGTCTTTTAATCTCCGTCAGGGTCGTCAATCAACGTGCCGTTGCCGCCACCATTGTTGTCGCCGTTGTTGCCGCCACCGTTCTCACCAGTGTTCTCACCACTGTTCTCACCAGTGTTGGTGTTCTCGCCTTCGTTGTCTTCCACGTTGCCCTCGTCGGTGGAGGTCACGCGCTTCACTTCCTTGCCGTCGCGGTCGTAGCAGGTGATGTTGACGGCGGTCTTGGCGAGCTCCTCCTTCAGGTCAACGTCGGGGGTGAAGATGATGCGG
>CADCIO010000011.1 GCA_902801475.1 uncultured Bacteroidales bacterium | reverse complement strand
AGTTAGGGGTAACCAAAGGTAGTGATTTTATCTTAGCTATCTTTCTTATTATTCATTTATTTGTTGATTAACTATGCATTTGTCGGATGAACCAAATATTTTACGAATTTAATTCAATCAACAGGTAAACAATATGCTTCCACGCTTGTGGCTTGTCGCAACCTTATTCCAGTTCGTCCCAGCTGGGGGGATCTACGCCCAAGAGGTTCTTGACGAAGAAGTCGGCGCGTTTGTGTTCGCCGAAGTTTTCGCCCATGGTGTGGTGGGCGCCGGGGATGAGGATGAACTCGAAGTTCTTGTTGGCCTTGATGAGGGCGTTGACGACTTGGTAGGTGGAGGAGGGATCGACGTTGTCGTCCTGTTCGCCGACGAGGAGCATGAGCTTGCCCTTGAGGTTCTTGGCGTTCTCGACGTTGGAGGAGGCGATGTAGGAGCTATCGACAGGGTAGCCCATCCATTGCTCGTTCCACCAGATCTTGTCCATGCGGTTGTCGTGGCATCCGCAGGCGGCGTAGGCAGCCTTGTAGAAGTCGCCGTGGAAGAGGAGGGCGCCGAGGGCTTCCTGTCCGCCGGCTGAGCATCCGTAGATGCCCATGCGGTCGATGTCCATGTAGGGGTATTTCTTGGCGGCAGCTTTGATCCACTCGATGCGGTCGGGGAATCCGGCGTCTTTCAGGTTCTTGTAGCAGACCTGCTCGAAGTCGAGGTTGCGGAAGGAGGTGGTCATGGCGTCGAGCTGCACGACGATGAATCCGAGTTCGGCTACATCCTGGAGGTAGTAGAGCCAGGGGGTGAATTTCTTGGGCACGTACTGGTCGCCGGGGCCTGAGTAGATGTATTCGATGACGGGGTAGCGCTTCGTGGGGTCGAAGTTGGAGGGTCGCTGGATGAGTCCCCACATGTCGGTCTTGCCCTCGCGTCCGGGTGCAACGAACACTTCGGGAGCCTGCCATCCAGTGGCCTTCAGACGGGTGATGTCGGCGGTCTCGAGGGTGGAGATGATGTGTCCGTCGATGGAGGAGCGGAGCACGGTCACAGGTGGCTGGTCGATGGTGGAGTAGGTGTCGATGAAGGTATCCTCGCACTGCCGGCTGAAGGTGGCGTCATGGTTACCACGCTCGGGGGTGAGCTCGACGAGGTTGCGTCCGTCGAGGTCGATGCGGTAGTAGTGGAGGTTGTAGGGGTCTTCCTCAGGGATAGGACCATCGAAGCTGGAGCGGACAGTGCCCATGTTGTTGCAGTGGAGTCCGTTGGCAGAGAAGATGATGTGTCCCTTGCCGTGCTCGTCAATCTGGGCGTCCTGCACCTCGCGCACCCAGTAGTCGCCCTTGGTCAGTTGGGTGAGACGGCTCTTCTTGCGGTCATAGAGATAGAGATGTGCGTGTCCGTCGCGGTCGCTCTTCCAGAGGATGTGGTCGGCGTCGAGGTCGCGGCGCAGGTTGCGGGAGTAGGCGACGTACTTGTCGTTCTTCTCCTCAATGAGGGTGCGGACGTTGCCCTTCAGATCCATCTCGAGCACACGGTAGGTCTTGTGGCCGCGTTCATTGAACTCGAACGTGAGGGTCTTGCCATTCTCGTCCCAGCTGGGAGCACTCACTTCATATTGCGAGGCAAAGAGCTCGGTGGATTTGGGTCGGATGGTCTGCTTATTCTCTACATCGATGACGACGGGGATGCGGTAGTTGAGCGAGTCGCCGGGCTTGGCATACTCGAGGGTGGTGTAGATGGGCTGCACCTGTGTGGTGGGGGAGGACTGGGTGTAGGTGACGTAGTGCTTGGGCGCGGGCTTGATGAGCACGGTGGCGTAGTAGCGTCCGTCCTTCGACCAGCGTCCCCATGAAGAGTAGTAGCAGGTGTCGGCACCATCGAAGGTGACTTGCGTGGTGTTCTCGTACTTCTCGCCGCTGGCCAGATAGAGGTTGTTGTCCTTGTGGATCATGAACGTGCCCTTGTTGACGGGGTGCTCGGCATGTCCATCCTTCTCGTCGCGCACTTCCATCCAGTGGTGGTAGCCGTCGCCACTCACTCCGCCCCAGTTGCCGCGCGGACGACGGTTGGCTTCGGGGTTGGTGGTGGGCTCCTTCGCGCCGGTCTTGGCATTGACCTTGAACCAGACGGTGCTGTCGCCGTTCCAGGTGGAATAGATGTACTGATCCTTGGGACCATCGAAGGAACGGTGGATGTTGACACTTCCGTTGGCCATCTTCCACGAGTGTCGTGTGCCGGTGGAGAAGGCTCGCTTATAGTCTTGCACAGTGCCCTGCGCGTTGATGCTTAGTGTGGATATTGCCAGCACGGCAAAAGCAAACAATTTCTTCATGTTTTTTAGTTTGTTAGTGATTAGTTTGTTAGTTTGTTAGTGATTAGTTTGTTAGTTTGTTAGTGATTAGTTTGTTAGTTTGTTAGTGATTAGTTTGTTAGTTTGTTAGGTTTTTAGTAGATATTGAAGTCGTTGTAGAAGTAATAGTACCACCAATACGTGCTGCCATAGAGAGGCTTCAGGCGGCGACCCATCTCGGCTTCGTCGATGCCTTGCTGCTGGAGCTGGTTGTAGTCCTGCACGAAGTTGTTGTACTTGTTGGCGACGATGTCATCGAACCGGAAATTCTCCAACGTGATGGGCGACTCGTCGGCATTGCCTAGCAGGATGGCTCCCTCCTGATAGAGCATCGGGATGGGGCTGTGGGAGTGCCGCTGCATGTAGTCGTAGAAGTGGACGCAGTAGGCGTAGTAGTCCTTTGCCCAGAGCGACATGCACATGGTGACGTCCTCCAACAGCTGCGAGTTGGCACGGTCGAGGTCGGTGAAATAATCCATCAGGAACTGCTCGCACAGACCATCATCGCCGTCGAGCGCATTCCCGCTTTCGTTGAGCAGGGGAGCGATGGTCAGATACTCCTGACTCTGGTAGAAGCTGATGCTGTTCATCATCCATGCCTCATGCTCCAACGCCCATTTCCGATGGAAGGTGCTGGTCTTGAGCATGGTGAGGTATTTGGCTGCCACCTCAAACTCCTTGTTGAAGATGGCCGTGCGCGTCATCATCTTCAGACCTCGGAAACTCAGCCCGTACTGCACGGAGTTCTCCATCGCCCAGCGGTAGGAGTAGTTCATCTGTCCGAACAGGTAATAGATGAGCGGTGCGCCCAGTTGCGAGGTGCGGATATGGAGCGAGTCGTTCAGCTCGGGCTTGATGCCGCAGTTGCCTGTCTCGAACATCTTGTCCATCTGCCCCGTGTGCATCAGGGCGATGTTCTTGTAGAGCACCATGAGGTTGGTGGGCATCTCAGCTTGGTCGGTCGGCATCTCCTGAAAGACATCGTCGAAGCGGAATTCATCCAAGGCGCGGTACATCCGCAGCTCGTGACGGAAGTTCTTGTCGAAGGTGGTCTGGATGGAATGACGGAAGCTGTAGTTGTAATGCCAAACGGATGAAGGCCATAACAAGTTGCTGCCGTATAGGATGACGCCCAACAGACCGACCGCGATGAGTCCCTTCCATTTCCAACAGATCTTGAGACGTCGGGTCAGCAGCATGACTGCCCCTGTGAACAGCAGGCAGGAGAGGACCAAAAGGGTGGGTTGAAAGGGCAGGCCTGGCAACTTGGCGTAGTAGATCCAGTAGCCGTAGTCGAGCAGGTGGTAGAGCAAGATGGCAGGAATGACCAGCGCCAGAAAGCTCCACTTGTCCTTGATGCCGAACATCCAGATGGACACCCAGTAGATGGTGACCCAGAAGAGTATCAGGATGGTGCTGCCCAACCAAGGATGGTAGAAGAATTGGGTGAGGTAACGTGCCACCCATGCGAACCAGCCACCCTCGTGCTGAACGGTGTCCATCATGAACGTGTGTCCGCTGATGAAGACGTTGTTGTCCTGAATGGTGTACAGATAATCAGCATTCATCACCGGCAACAAGATGTATGCAACGGTGATGAAAGCAAGGAGATAGATATATTTCAGATAGTTCTTCATCGATCTGCGTACTTGGCAGGAATCGCGTCCTCCTTGGCCTTGGTGGCAAACTCTTGTGGCGAGATGGTCACGGGCTCGATCATGAACTCAGGACGATTGAACGAGCGCAGGTAGAACGTGTAGAAGTTCGGGTCTTTCTGAGGAAGCATGAAGGGCTTGTGCGCCTTGCCGTTCTTGTCGAAGTAGGCGATGTAGGGACGGGTGTAGTTGCCGTCGTCACGTCGGGAATCAACCATGATCCATCGTCCGTTGCTCGACCACGATGGGTAGCTCTCGGAACGGTCGCTGTTCACGGCATCTAACTTCTGCACCTCCTTGGTCTGCAAGTCCATCATGAAGATGTCGGCATCGGCGTGCCAGACGTGGAAACAGCCGAACGCAGCCTGTGCGAAGAGGATGTAGCGCCCGTCAGGACTCACACGTGGCAGGGTGACGCTCTGGTTGATGGAATCGGAGGCAGCATCATATACCATCTCCACGTTGCTGAACTCCTTCGTGTCTGGGTCGAAATCAACGGAATAGAGGCTGTATTTCACCTCGTCGTAGCGCTGAATCATCTCTGCCGACTTCTCGATGCTGTCGTTGTAGTATTCGAAATGAGCGGAGCAGAAGTAGAGTTTCTTGCCGTCAGGACTCCAAGTGGGGAACACCTCCAGTTCGTCGTCCAACTCGGAAATGATGCTCACTTCGTTCTTGTCCACATCGTAGAGAATCAGGTCGCTCTCCGTGTCCTGCACCTCAATCTTGTTCAGATCTTTCGTGTGGAAGGACTGTCCCGTCTTGTTGGTGGAGAAGGCGATGTAGTTGTGGGTAGGATGCCATGAGGGATAAACACCGGCACTGAGGGTCTCGTCGGTCTTGAGGTCGATCTTCTTCAGTTGACCGTTCGTCACCAGCATGGTGCCACCATATCCTTGACGCATGTGGAAGAGCATGTTGTCCGTCTTGTAGTTCTTGTAGGAGTGGCAGTTGATGCATTGACCAATCTTCTCATTGCTGACAGACATATTGTTATAAATCTCTTTCACCTCGAAGTTGGTGAGGTTGCGCTGGTTGATGCTCAGTCTCTCGTATGCCACGTAGGAAGGCTGGATGGCACGATAGGAGATGTACTCGTCGATGGAGTCTTCTGCCACATAGAAGTTGAAGGGCTGGTAGCCTTTCCAAGTGCCGCCGACCTTGGCAAACACCTCCACCTTGATTTCCTGACCCTTGGCAGAATCCAACATCTCTTGCCATTGTGTCTCGTCAATCAAAATCTTCTGTTCCTCGCCGTAGATATATTCTCCGCCAGGGAAGGTGAATCTTGCTCTCACCTCACTCTCGCCTTCCTGCACGATAAAGTTCATTGGACAGATGTTGGCAGGAATGGTCACCTCCGTGTAGTCGGGGTAAATCTTTGGAAGACGCGCTTCCATCTTGGCGTCGGATGGCACGGTGAGGTGCTGTCCGCATGCTGCCAACAGCGTGGCGATTGTTGCTATTGATAGGATATTTTTCAGTTTCATATATGATGTTGCTTGTTTTCTTTGTGTACTCTAAACTCTAAACTTAATAAGAATGTACATCTCGGCAGAAGAAGTAGAACCAGTAGAAGGTGTTGCCGTAGGTGCCCTTCATGGCTTCACCCACATCCTCAGCACTCAAACCTGCCTGGAGCAGCGATTGCGACATCTGATGGAAACCTTCATAACTCTTTCTCACTTCGTCTTGGAACGGCATCGTGGAGATGTCGGCGCTTTCAGGCTCCAGATTGCCATACAGCATGGCTGCTTCCTGATAATGGATTGGCATCGGCTCTCCTTGGTGCATCTGTGCATAGAGGTAGAAACGTGGCCAGAAGAGTTGGATGTCCTTCTGTATCAAAGAATAGTCCAAGGTCATCTCCTGCAAGAGTTTGCTGTCCTTGTTCATCGTCTGACTGAAATAGGTGATCAAGTACATCTCGCACAAGCCATTGTCACCATCGAGCACCGTGCCCATGTGGTCACGCAACTCGCGTACATTCTTAAACTCTGGATATTTCTTGATGAGTTCTGGATTCTTAGTGATCGGCATCAAGTGATCAGCCCAATCGCGATAGAAGAGGGTGGTTCGCAAGATGTCCAGATAGCGTTTTGCCATCTCCATCTCGCCACTCAGCAATGCACAACGAGCCAATATCTTCAGGTTGTCGTAGTCGTAACCAAACTCCACGCTGTTCTCGATGGCCCAACGCAGGGCAAAGTTGGTCTTGCCATGATAATAATAGATGAGTGGCGCAGCCGTTTGCACCATATGAACACGCAGGGTGTCGAAACCATTGGTAGGTGGCTCACCCATGTTGTTGTACTTAAACATCTTCGTGCCCATCTCACCCTTGTTGGTCAAGGCGATGTTCTTCAGAACCACCATTTCGCGAGAGGCATCACCAGGGATGTTGCCCATCTCGTCGAGCACCTTGTCCCAATCCTGTTCTTCTGCTGCACGATACATACGCATCTCAGCGTGATAGTTGTAGGCCTGGAAATCGCTCTTCTCCACCCAAAGCCATGAAAGCACCATCACAACGATGGTGACGAGGAACACCGCACAAGTCATGCCCGTGCTGTTCTCCACTTTCTTGGGCAGGAAGGGGAAGAGTAGGGGAACTGCCGACAACACGATGAAAGGAATGGATGGGTAGAAGCTGATCATGTCGCCATTGGCAAAGATGGGGAATCCCGCCGTCCATACATCCTCGATTCGGATGCCGCTGTACAAATTGTAGAACAACGGAGGCACCACGCCCACCAATACCAGCGGTATCACAGGAAGCAGAATCTTAGTAATCGGCGAGTCGTACTTTTTCATGCGGGAAAGGGTTAGCATTGCCACATACACCAATGCCAAGAGCGTGTACCATCCGAAGAATGGATAGGTACAGGCAATCAGAAGGATGGTAATGATGCGGTCTGTCTTCTTCCTGAATGCGGCATTGAAGAGCACCAGCAAGATGCTGATGAGATAGCCAATCGTGCCATAGAACCAGTAACCCGCCTGCTTGTTGTAGTAGAGCCAGTAACCTGTGCCGATGGTGCTGACCAGCAGACAAACCACAGGAATGGCAAGCAGCGCCATCCATGCCATCTTCACACGGAACACCAGTTTGCTCATCCACATGCTGATGATCCAGATGCCGATCATGATGGCTGAACCCCATTTGGGATGATAGAAGAATTGGGTCAGAAACGAACCTGCCCAAGTGAGGAAACCACCAGGACTGTGCATGCATTCCCCCATGAACATGGGGTCAGAGCTGAAGAAGTCCTTGCTCTGTGCCATAAATAGCATGTCGCTGTTGCGCACAACCAGATAGTAGGCACCTAACACAGCAACCATCACTGTGGCAACGATGGCGATGCACAGTGATGTTCCTTTGGTGATGTTGATTGTTTTTTTCTCTTTCTGACTTTCTTGTGTTGTCTTTTGTGATAATGGGGGCTTTTTCGTCTCCACAGAAACATCTCTCCTATGATTGTTCTTCTTACTCATGTTTGTTTGGTGTAATTTTGGATGCAAAGATACCGTTTTTCTCCTTCTTTGCAAAAAAAATCAAGGCATTTGAAAAATTTTTTTTCATTTTCTGCTCTCTTCTTATTTTTTATTAGTAATTTTGCAAACTTTTTGATGAAAACACACATATTTTTTATTAATTAATAAATATTGGTTTACAATTATGGTTTATTCAAAAGAAGTACAGGAAATGTGCTGTGTAGCCAAAGGCCCTAATCACGGACCAGCTCCAATTCCAGAAGAAGGAAAGTGGATTCAGGCAAAGGAGATTAAGGACATCTCAGGCATGACACACGGTATTGGTTGGTGTGCACCACAGCAGGGTTGCTGCAAGCTCTCCCTCAATGTGAAGGAAGGTATCATCGAGGAATGTCTCGTTGAGACCATCGGTTGTTCAGGTATGACTCACTCTGCCGCTATGGCATCTGAGATTCTTCCTGGCAAGACTATTCTTGAGGCTTTGAACACAGACCTTGTTTGCGATGCTATCAACACAGCTATGCGCGAACTCTTCCTCCAGATTGTTTACGGTCGTACTCAGTCTGCTTTCTCTGAGGGTGGTCTTGTAATCGGCGCAGGTCTGGAAGACCTCGGTAAGGGACTCGTATCTCAGTGCGGTACACTCTACGGCACAAAGCTCAAGGGCACTCGCTACCTCCAGCTCACTGAGGGTTACATCACCAAGATGTTCCTCGACGAAGACAACGAGGTTTGTGGTTATGAGTATGTTCACATGGGCAAGTTCATGGAGGCTGTTAAGAAGGGCATGGACGCTAACGAGGCACTCAAGAGCGTTACAGGCACTTATGGCCGCACGAAGCCAGAACAAGGAGTTGTTAAATCTATTGACCCACGTAAAGAATAATAAAGGAGGAAACAGACTATGATTAGAGAAGTGAAATTCGAATCACAAGACCGTCGCATGAAGCAGATTTTGGCTGCTTTGAACGAGAACGGCATTTCCTCTATCGAAGAGGCTAACGAAATCTGCGAAAAGGCAGGTCTCGATCCATACATGACATGTGAAGAAACTCAGCGCATCTGCTTCGAGAATGCAAAGTGGGCTTACGTGGTAGGTTCTGCTATCGCTCTGAAGAAAGGCTGCAAGAACGCTGCTGACGCTGCCGAGGCTATCGGTATCGGTCTGCAGGCATTCTGCATTCCTGGTTCTGTGGCTGACGACCGTAAGGTGGGTATCGGTCACGGTAACCTCGCTGCTCGTCTGCTCCGCGAAGAGACTGAGTGCTTCGCATTCCTCGCAGGTCACGAGTCATTCGCTGCTGCTGAGGGCGCCATCAAGATTGCTGAGATGGCCAACAAGGTACGTAAAAAGCCACTCCGTTGCATCCTCAACGGTCTTGGTAAGGACGCTGCCATGATCATCTCTCGTATCAATGGCTTCACATACGTTCAGACCAAGTTCGACTACTTCACTGGCGAACTCAAGGTGGTGAAGGAGAAGGCTTACTCAGATGGTCCTCGTGCCAAGGTGAACTGCTACGGCGCTGACGACGTTCGTGAGGGTGTTGCCATCCTCTGGAAGGAGAACGTGGACGTTTCCATCACTGGTAACTCTACCAACCCAACTCGTTTCCAGCACCCAGTAGCTGGTACTTACAAGAAGGAGCGCGTGCTCGCAGGCAAGCCATACTTCTCAGTAGCTTCTGGTGGTGGTACTGGTCGTACGTTGCACCCAGACAACATGGCAGCAGGTCCAGCATCTTACGGTATGACAGATACCCTTGGCCGTATGCACTCTGACGCTCAGTTCGCAGGTTCTTCTTCTGTTCCTGCTCACGTTGAAATGATGGGCTTCCTCGGCATTGGTAACAACCCAATGGTAGGTTGCACCGTTGCATGCGCTGTGAACGTAGCACTTGCACTCAACAAGTAATACGTATATATATAAAAAGAGACTCGCACCATTTTGATGCGAGTCTTTTTTTATGCTTATTTTGCATTTGGCACTTTATGCCGTCACGTAGATACCAGAGTTGTAGATGTTTCTGGTTATTTACTTTAAATTCACCTTTGGACAAACAAATATACAATAATGGAGCCTTTTTTTCGTTTTTAGAGGTATGGAAAGGAAGATTCTCCACATATTGATATATATTGCGGCTTTGATGGTGGTGGCGTGTAGCAACGAGGGTGTAGCGTTCAAGAAGGCAGAACAGAGCTATGCCATCGGGGAATACTATGCGGCGAGCATCAACTACAAGAAGTCGTATTCTCGTTGTGCGCCCAAGGATAAGGAGAAGCGGGCTGTGCGTGCTTTCATGATGGGTGAGTGCTACCGTCACATTGGTTATACGCAGAAAGCGATGGCGGCTTATACGAATGCCATCCGATATCATATTCCCGATAGCCTGGTTTACTTGCATCTGGCTCGTCAGCAGTTGAAGGCGGGACAGTATAAGCAGGCGGCACAGAACTTTCATCAATATCTTGAATTAGACCCTGATAATGAATTGGCTCGCAGCGGGTTACTGTCGTGCGAATTAGGTCCACAATGGAAGGCCAAGCCCAATCAGTATAAGATTAAGAAGGAGACAATTTTCAATTCGCGCAGGTCTGATTACAGCCCGATGTTGGTGGGTGATGATGCCAGTCAATTGGTGCTTTCCTCTACACGTAAGGAAGCGCAAGGTGATGACATCTCTGGAGTGACAGGCTTGAATTTTGGTGACCTCTTCTTCTCTCGAAAGAATGAACAGGGCAAGTGGCAAGCCGTGGAAGCCATAGAGGGTGAGGTGAATACGGAGTATGACGAAGGGGCTTCATGCCTCAGTCCTGACGGCAAGACCATGTACTTCACCCGTTGTTCCAGCGATCCTGATTACCCTCGTTATGCAGAGATTTGGCAGTCGCAACGCAGCGATGCCTCTTGGAGTAAGCCAACCAAGTGTGCCATTTCACGCGACACGTTGACTTCCTTTGCCCATCCTGCCGTCAGTCCTGATGGTGAATGGCTCTATTTCGTCAGCGATGCACAGGGAGGTGAAGGTGGTTTGGACATCTGGCGTACACGCATTCTTCAGAGCGGTTTTGGAGGAATGGAGAATCTTGGTCGTCCCATCAATACGGCAGGCGATGAGATGTTTCCTTCTTTCCGACCTAATGGTGACCTCTATTTCTCTTCAGATGGTCATCCAGGAATGGGTGGCTTGGACATTTTCATAGCACACGAAGACTCCATTCGTGGGACGATCGTGGAGAATCAGCAATATCCGCTTAACTCATCTGCCGACGATTTCGGTATGACGTTCGAAGGAGTGCACAATCGTGGTTTCTTCTCTTCTTCACGTAATGACGGTAAGGGATGGGAACACCTCTTTTCTTTCGAATGTCCTGAGATTCTGCAGACGGTGACGGGTTGGGTGTATGAGAAGGACGGTTATGAACTGCCTGAAGCCCTCGTCTATATGGTGGGCAACGACGGTACCAACCTGAAACTCTCTGTGAAGGGTGATGGCTCGTTCACTCAGGTGCTGAAGCCTGGTGTGGATTATGTGTTGTTGGGCACTTGCAAGGGCTACCTCAATGTGAAGAATGAAATCCGTGTGGATGTGGAGGATGAGGAGGAAAGTCACGAATACACGTTGCAGTTCCCTCTGCCGCCTATCAATGTGCCTGTGCTCATCGACAATATCTTCTATGAGTTCGACCGTGCAGACCTCACGCCTGAATCGACAGAGGCTCTTGACAAACTGGTGGACATGATGAATGAGAACCCCAACATCACCATCGAATTGTCAGCCCATTGTGACTATCGAGGTAACGATGATTACAACCAGCGCCTGTCTCAAAGGCGTGCTGAATCTGTGGTACGCTACCTCATCCAGCACGGCATCGCCAAAGACCGCCTTACGGCTGTTGGTTATGGTGAATCGCGTCCAAAGATTATTTCCAAGAAACTGGCGGAAACCCTCCTTGCTGGCGATCCGAAGGTGGAGGTGCAGGTGAATGACACCTTGACAGAGAACTACATCCTGCGTATCAAGGATAAGGACGAGCAGGAGGTGCTGAACGCCCTGAATCGCCGCACGGAATTCCGTGTGCTTCGTACCACCTACGGCACGACGCTCAATGAATATAAACCTGAAGAGGAAGAACGCAAGGCTGCTGCCAAACGTAAGGAAGAAGCAGATGAAGAGGAGAACTTCATCTTCTAAAATGCTTGTTATTCGTTGACGGCCTCTTCCTCAGTTGACTCGTCTTCTCCGATAAACTGATATTCAAACTTTTCGCTCTTGGCAGATGGGAACTGGGAACGTGGGTCAACCTCTGGGCGACTCTTCAAGTGGTCAACGATGCGGTTGTAGGCATCAATGGCACTGACAGCCTTGAGGCGCGCACGGAAGGGAGTGTCCACATACTTGCACTTGCCAGTCTCTGGAATGATCAGTACGCGCTTGAAAGTCAGTCCTGCTTCCCACCAGCCTATATTTTCTTCGTTGAGGGCATCAATGATGCTCTTCTTGCGTTCTGCCATTGTGGAAACACGGTCAATCTTCTGCTCCTTGCGCAATGCTTCCTCCTCCTTGAACTGCTCCAAATTTTCAGCTTCAGTCTTCAAGAAGAGCACATAGTTGGAATAGCTTACTTTCAAACGGAAAGGGTAGAGGTTGGATGAATTGAGAAAAGTGGTGATGCGGCTGGCTGCATTGCTTTCCAATTTGATTTCTGGTATAGAACTAAGAAACTCGAGGGCGTCATCCACAGACTTTGCCAAGTATTCGTGGTCAAAATATCGTACGTATAAATTCATTTGTGTTAATTAGTTAAGTTTTTCGTGTGCAAAGATAGTGATTTAATTTGAGAATCAAAAACTAAAAAACTAAAAATTTGTTTTTCTGATTCTCCATTCCGTAGGATAGAGGTTGTTTGCCCTATTACCAATGTTCTTGACAAAGCCGAGGGGATGTCCTTGATAAGTGATGATCACATACCCTTTTGGGGTGTCGGCCGGCAGTTGCAAAGCTTCTGTGCGAAGATAGGCAATGGCTTGTTCTTCTGATACATCCACCATTGGGAAGGTATCCCGATTGAGGTTGCTCAACATGGCAAGGCTGTGATTAGGACGTCCATGCTTGTCGGTTTGCATGGGGTCTTCCATACCAGCGTACACCACTTTCAAGGTGCGTCTCGCCAATTGCAACAAGCGATCGGACTTGTTCTTTCGCCGATGACTCCCCACTTCTTCCTCATCAGCAGTTTTCCGTAATACGCTGATAAAGAAACCTTCACCCTTGATGCGATGGGGATAGAAATGTGTGTTGGTCTCTGTCAGTCCCCATTCTTTCAAAGGATGGCACGATAACACTTCTGCCCCCAGGGTCTTTGCCATCCAAGCAACATTTTCTTCATCCTCCAGAGGGTTGTAGGTGCAAGTGCTATAGATGAACAGTCCACCTTCTTTCAGGGTGTGCCAAATATCACGTACGATGTCGCGTTGCCGTCTCCAGCACGTGTCCACATTAGCGAAACTCCATTCTTCGATACTGTTCGGGTCTTTGCGAAACATGCCTTCACCCGAGCAGGGTGCATCGCAGATGATTAGGTCGAACGCATCGCTGAATGCCTGGAAGTCTTCGGCATAGTTGTTGGTCACGATGCAGTTGGGATTGCCCCATTTCATGATGTTCTCTGCCAAGATGTTTGCCCGTTGTCTGACCACCTCATTGGCTATTAGCAGCGAACCCTCTGGCAATTCCGATAGTGCCAACGTTGATTTTCCTCCAGGGGCAGCACAGAGGTCGAGTGCCACAACAGGTTCTTTTACATACTGGTTCAGAATGTGTGACAAGAACATTGACGATGCCTCCTGCACATAGTAGCACCCTGCATGAAAGAGTGGGTCGAACGTGAACGAAGGACGCTCTTTCAAGTAGAATCCGTCTTTACACCAAGGAACCTGCTCTGCCTCTTTCAACATCGCAAGTCCTTCTGCCGCAACCTTTTTGGGGTTGATGCGTATGCTGGTGGGTGCAGGCAAGGAAAGCGCCTCAGCAAGTTGGTCGTACTCCTCCTTGCCGAGGTGCTGGGTCATCATTTGTTCAAAGTCTTGGGGCAGATTCATGCTTTTCTCTCTAAATTTACAAACGCATATCTGTAAGCGTGCTTCTCGTCCACATCATGCTCTTCTCTGAAGGTTTCCACCCATTCATCTTCATCAATTTCTGGAAAGAACGTGTCTGCCTTTTCTGGCGTGTCGTAAATGTAGGTCAGACACAGACGATCTGCCTTTGGCAATGCCTGGCGATAGACAGATGCGCCCCCAATGATATAGACCTCTCCCTCGCATGAAGCCAAAGCGGCATCGAGAGTGGGGTAGAGGTCTGCCCCAGGGAAGTCCTCAGCCTTGCCCTTGCGTGACAGTACGATGTTCCGTCTGTTAGGCAATGCTCCTTTGGGTAAGCTCTCAAATGTACGTCTGCCCATGATGATGGTATTGCCTGTCGTCAATGCCTTGAAACGCTTCAAGTCGTTGGGCAACCAATAAATCAGTTTGTTCTCAGAGCCAATCGCCCTGTTCTCTGCTATCGCTACAATAATTGAAATCATATATAACTAAAAGTTAAAAACTAAAAACTAAAAGTATAAGTTACTAATCATCCCGATAAAGGATACTATTACTTTTAGTTTTTAGTTTATAGTTTTTAACTTATCTAGACGCTCACAGTTGCTTTGATATGTGGATGTGGGTCATAATCAACCAGTTCGAAGTCTTCGTATTGGAAATCGAAGATGCTCTTCACGTTGGGGTTGATCTTCATCTTTGGCAGTTTACGAGGTTCACGTGTCAATTGCAGCTTTGCCTGCTCGAGGTGGTCGAGATAGAGGTGAGTGTCGCCTGTCGTATAGACGAAATCGCCTGGTTGCAGGTCGCACACCTGTGCCACCATCATGGTCAGCAGGGCATACGAGGCAATGTTGAACGGCACACCCAAGAACGTGTCCGCACTTCTCTGATACAGCTGGCAACTCAGTTTGCCGTCAGCCACATAAAACTGGAACAGGATGTGGCAGGGGGGCAGGTTCATGTTGTCGATATCAGCTACATTCCAAGCAGATACAATCAGTCGGCGTGAATTGGGGTTCTTCTTGATCTGGTCAATCACCTCGCTGATTTGGTCGATGTGACCACCATTGTAGTCAGGCCAGCTGCGCCATTGGTAGCCATAGATGTGTCCCAAGTTGCCGTCTTCGTCAGCCCACTCGTTCCAAATTCTCACCCCACGGTCTTGCAGCCACTTCGCATTCGTGTTGCCCTGCAAGAACCACAGCAGTTCATAGATAATTGATTTCAAGTGCAGCTTCTTCGTAGTCAGCAAGGGGAAGCCTTCCTGCAAGTTGAAGCGCATCTGGTTGCCAAACACCGATATGGTGCCTGTACCAGTTCGGTCGCCCTTCTGCACCCCTTCTTTCAGGATGCGGTCGAGTAAGTCAAGATATGGTTTCATTCTATTGTCTATTTTAATAACTTTCTCATATTTTTCTCTTCTCTTTTTGATTTCTTTTGCAAAGGTACAAAAAATCCCGCTCTTTATTGTAAAGAACGGACGTTTTTTTGTTTATGTTCGGTCGTTTAGGGTTTTAGTCGAAGAGTTGCCCGTCGCCATTGTGGTCGAGGGTGTGGGCGAGTTTGTCTATGTTGAGACTGCGTGCAGAGGCATCGAGGATATCTTTATAGACACCACCTTTCTGGTAGAGCTCGTCTGGGTTGCCCGATTGTTCTACACGGCCGTCCTTGAGGGCATAGACCATGTCGGAATCGATGATCTGGCTGATGCTGTGGCTGATGATGATGACGGTACGGTCGCGCTTGATGGCATCAATGGAGGCTTTGATTTGCTCTGTGGCGACGGCATCGAGGCTGGCGGTGGGTTCGTCGAGGAAGATGATGGGGGGATTCTTGAGGAACATGCGTGCGATGGCGATGCGCTGCTGTTGACCTCCAGAGAGGGCTGTGGCCTGGCTCTGCATCCCCTTGGGCAGCTTCATCACCTGGTCATAGATGTAGGCTTTCTGGGCTGCCTCAATCACCTCATCTTCAGTGGCGTCGGTCTTGCCATAACGGATGTTCTCTTCGATGGTGCCTTCGAAGATGTGGTTCTTCTGAAGGACGAGTCCGATGTGGTCACGGAGGAACTGGGTGTCGTAGTCATGCAGATCAACGCCATCGAGCAGGATCTGTCCGCAGTCGGGTTCGTAGAATTTGTCGAGGAGGTTGACGATGGTGGATTTACCTGCTCCTGAGAGTCCGACAAAGGCGGTAATCTCTCCACTCTCGATGGTCATGTTGATGTTGTGGAGCGCCTTGGTGCCGTTGGGGTAGGTGAAATCGACGCCACGAATCTCGAATTCGCCTTTCACCTTGTCGGGGCGATAAGTGCCTGTGGGCTCTTTCTCGTCTTTGGCATCGAGGATGTCGAAGAAGCCTTCAGCATAGATGAGGGCATCGTTGAGGGAGTCGAAGATGAACTGCAACTGGGTGATGGGGGCTGTGACGTTGGCGAAGAGCATGACGTGGTACATGATTTTACCGATACTCATGCCTGGATATTCGATGAGGACGAGGTAGGCGGTGAGGATGATGATGAGCACAGTGCCGACCTGTTGCACGAGGCTCTTCATGCCGTCGAAACGGAAGGAGGTCTTGCGGACAAGCATCTGATTGTCGGTGAACTGCGTTTGGATGTCCCATTGCTTCTGGCTCTCGATGTTCTCGCGATTGAAGGACTTGATTACGTTCATGCTCTCGATGATGCCCACCAACCCGGAACTTTTCGTTTCGCGGAAATGTCGCATATTGGAGCGCCAGCCTTTGAGGCGACGTGCTTGTGCCAAGGCAAGCCAGATGTAGATGGGTACGATGAGTAGGGCAGTGAGTCCCACATACACGTTTGCGGAGAACATGAGGATGAGTGCCAAGAGGGCACTGGTGAGCATAGGCAGGAGGTTGATGAACACGTTCTGCACTGTGGAGGAGAGGGAGCTGACACCCTGGTCGATGCGGGTTTGCAGACGGCCTGTTTCATTGCCTGAGCGTGAGAAGAAGGCCATACGATAGCTGAGGATGCGGTCAACTACAGCCTGCGAGAGGTCTTTGCTGACGAAGATGCGCATGCGTTCTCCATAGTAGTTCTGTGCATAGCGGATGATGGCTGCCAGCACTTCCTTGCCCAAGAGGATGATGCTGATGACAGTCAGGATATGGGCCGCCTTGCTCCATTCGAAGCCTTCGGGCACGACGAGGGCATTGATGGCATCGACGGTGCGGTCTAGCACAATGGCATTGACCTGCGCGATGAGAGAACCGATGAGGGTGAGCAATAGGGTAGCGACCACCAGCCATTTGTAGGGGCGAACGTATGGCGCAATCTTGCGCATGAGTTGGATGAGATTCATCGACGTGTATTTTGTGATAGGGTTAGTATTTCTGCGTGCAAAGGTACGGATAAGTGAGTAAAGAAGGAAGAAAAACACCCTTTTTCTTCCTTTTGTCGAACGAAAGTACCTTCGACGAAGTCAACTATACAAAAAAGGAGCGACTCACGTGGTGTGGGTCGCTCTTTTTATTGCGTTTGTTGGATTATTACTGCTGTTTGTTAGCCGAGTACATCATCTTGAGGGCGTATGCCTTACGCAGCACCTGCTTTACGTCGGTGATGATACCCATTGGGGTGTGGTGGTCTGCCTTGATAGAGACAGTGTAGAATGGCTTGTCTGCTTCTGCCAACTCACCACGCTCTTCCATCACGAAGTCGTAAACTTGAGGAGCTTCGACGATTCTGTCGTTCAGCTGGATACGATGTGACGTACCATACTGACCTTTCAGCTGATCGGTGGGCTGACCAATGTAGATGAATGAAGTACTTGACTTACGAGCCAATTTCTCAAGCTGAGTACCAACTGGCTTGTCAAACCTCACCTGGAGTGTCACCTCACGCATGGTGGTAACCATCATGAAGAAGAACAGGATGGTGAAGATCAAGTCAGGAAGAGATGAGGTGTTCATCTCAGGCATTTCTCTGCCTCCGCCTTTGTTAAATCTGCTCATTATTGTTGTCCTCCATATTTCTTTGGTTCAGCCTCAGATATCTTCTGTGGATATACTTCGCGGATAGCTTTCTGCTGGTCAGCTGTCAAGTGCTCGTACTTGTAACCAAATTCTTCTTTGGCCAGTTCGTCACGAAGCTCGTTGTAAGCTGATACCAATGCATCCTGCACAGCGAAATAAACTCCGTAGGAAGTACCACGGTCTGTCTGAACGGAAATGACGTGATTTTCTGTCACCATCATCGTCTTGCCAAGGCCCTTGATCTTCTTGGGCTTGAGTTCAGGCAGGTTGGGCTTGTTGTCCGCATTCTTGATAAACTCTTTAGCTCTCTCCTTCACATCCGCAAGTGATGCATAATCATCGCCTATGAGGAGGTAGTTGTCCTTGTTGATACGAATGTTAAGGATATTACGCTCCTTAACCTTGATTTCGTTGTTCAGCTGGTCATCCTCAGGTGGCTTAGGCAGCGTACGTGCCAGACCCTGGTCGGTGTCCATTGACGTTGTCACAAGGAAGAAGATGAGCAACATGAATGAGATGTCGGCTGTAGAACTGGTGTTCAGTCCTGGCATTTTTCTTTTCTTTCCCATAGTTTGCTCTGAGTTAAAGGGTTACTTCTTGCTGGTAATCATACTGTAGGCAGTCACAATGATTGTCACAATCAACAGAACGACGATGGCAATGATTGACGTGTCAGTCAAAATGATGTCAGAAGGAATGTTCCAGTCCTTACCATTGATGAGGAGCACCTCGTCCTTGTTGGCGATACCAACGATGAGACCTGCAACCACACCAACGATGAGGGTACCCCATCCGATGAGACCTGCCTTGCTTGCCATACCAACGTCTTCGTGCTTGGACTTGTTAGAGCCATTCACGTAACCGTAAATCACAGCACCAATGGTGATGATGATGGTGGCGAAGATAAGGATGTAAGTCCAAATGAGCAGGAGGTCTGTCATCATTGGATTTACTTGTTTAGGATCTTCCTCGTAAGGCGTATCATAGCCTACGAGCAGGAAGAGCGCCATCACGATGATTGAGATGCCAATGAGGCTCCACAGCGTGATTTTGGCGATTTTCTCCACCTTGTCCTGTGCGCTTATAACTTGTACTTTATCCATTTTGTTTCTCCTTAATTAAATAGTTAATGACTAATTTTGAAGAGATTAAGATGCATCTTGGGCACTTGCCCCGAAGACCTTAATTACTTCTTGTTGTTGTACTTAGCAACGATGTCAAGGAGAGAAATGGTAGAGTCTTCCATCTTAGCGGTAAGACCTTCAATTTCAGCGAGGATGTAGTTGTAGAAAATCTGAAGGATAAGGGCCACGACGATACCGAAGATGGTTGTCAAGAGGGCCACCTTCATACCACCTGCAACGACTGTTGGAGAGATGTCACCTGCAGCCTGGATATCATCGAATGCCTTCACCATACCGATCACAGTTCCCAAGAATCCGAGAGATGGTGCCATACCGATGAAGAGGGTAATCCAAGAGCAACCGCTTTCGAGCTTAGAAGCCTGCACTGCGCCGTATGCAACAACTGACTTCTCCACTGCGTCTGCACCGTCGTTCATACGAGTGAGACCCTGGTAGAAGATAGAAGCGATAGGACCGCGAGTGTCGCGTGCGATAGCCTTTGCACCTTCGAGGTCGTTCTTGTTGATGAGAGCATTCTCAACGTCCTCGATGAGCTTCACTGTGTTCACCTTAGAGAGTGCGAGGTAGATGATACGCTCGATACAGAAAGCAAGACCGATGATCAGAGCGATTGCTACGAGTGCCATGAAGCCTGCAGAACCCTCGATGAACTTAGTCTTGATGTCCTTGTACATACCAGTCTCGACTGGCTCAGCGTCAACTGGCTCAGCCTCGTCAACTACTGGAGCAGCTGCAGTGTCAACAGCAGCAGAATCTACCTGCTCAGTTGCAGCAGAATCTGCGCTTTCGTCCTGAGCTGAAGCGGTTTGTGTCATACCAAATGTAAACACACCCATCAATGCAATGATTGCAAAAATTTTTTTCATTGTCTTGAAAATTTTAAGATTAATAACTTATTTAATTTTTTGTTTGTTATTCTATCTAGTTTTGGAGTCCTTCGTCAAGTAGATTGGCTTCGCCTATCCCCTTGGCGGAGAGACGGGGATTCGAACCCCGGATACGCTTTTGACGTATACACGCTTTCCAGGCGTGCCTCTTCAGCCACTCGAGCATCTCTCCTTCTTATTCTCCTTTTTTGTGGCGTTGCAAGGTAATGAAACCTCACTTTAGGGGTGTTTCTGCCGTCAAAACGGATGGACAACCCATAATTCGGGACAAAAATAATGATTTTTTTCTTACCAATAATTGTAAAAGTACGGAAACTTTCATTTTTTATCGAAAAAAGTCACTTTTTTGAATACTTTAAGGGTATTTTTAGTTGTTTGAAGCACAATGTTGTCAAAATTGGTGTCATAAATCTCTGCAAGTATCTCTGCCACACTTTTCACGTATGCACTTTCGTTCCTTTTACCTCGATTTGGCACTGGCGCCATGTAGGGGGAATCGGTCTCGAGCACGATTCTGGATAGCGGAACGGCATTCTTGACGACCTCCCTCAAAGTTGATTTCTTGAAGGTGAGCACACCTCCGAGGCCCAGCATGAAGTTGGGGAAGGTGAGCAGGTTTCGTGCCTCCTCTTCTGTACCAGTGAAGCAATGGAACACCCCACTGAGGTTGCTGGCGCGATGACGTTCCATTACCTCCATGAGTTCTTTGTGCGCATTGCGTGAATGAATCATGAGGGGCAGGTCGTATTTCTCTGCCCATTGGATTTGGTGCTCAAACACTTCGATTTGCTCCTGCTTGTGGGTGTCGTCCCAATAGAGATCGAGGCCTATTTCGCCAATAGCAATGATGGGGTTGGGTGAATGGGCTGATTGGAGCGTTTCGCTGACGAGCATACTCTCCAAGCTATCGAGGACATGGTGGTAGTCTTCGTCCATAATGTTTTCAGGGTGAAGACCAATCATGGGGTAGAGGTAGTTGGGGTGTGCTTGGCAGACTTCAAGCAGATGGGGTGTGTCTTTGAGACAGATACCTGGAACAAAGATTTTCTCCACACCTGCGTCCTTTGCCCTTTGGATCACTTCTTCGAGGTCATCGGCAAACTCAGGTCCGTCAATATGTGCGTGGGTGTCTATCATCTAAGTGTTTCTGACTTTTGTGCTTTTTCCTTAATATTTTCTGCCCATCAGTTTGTTAGCGAAGAGGCGAAGTTCTGCCTTCTTCTCTTCTGAAACCTTCACTTGGTCGAGGCTCTTGAGCGATTCTGCGAAAAGTTCCTCAATCTTTTGCTGTGCCAGCTGGTCGATGCCTAATACAGTATATAGATGTGTAACGGCAGCAATTTTCTCTGCAGACTCATACGCTTGCGCATTTACCCAACGGTCGAGTTCTGCCTTCTGAGCATCGTCGGCACGCTGGTAGGCGTTGATAAGCAGGAAGGTTTTCTTATTCTCGACGATGTCGCCTCCTAATTTCTTCTGGAATTGGGTAGGGTCGCCATAGACATCGAGCAGATCGTCTTGCAATTGAAATGCAAGTCCCATCTTCTCTCCAAAAGTGTAGAGATTGTTGACATCTTCTTGGTCTGCGCCTGCCAACATCGCACCAGTCTTCAGTGCATAGCCCAAAAGCAGGGAGGTCTTCATACGAATCATCTCCATGTATTCAGCTTCTGTCACATCGTTGCGGGTTTCGAAGTCCATATCGTACTGCTGTCCTTCGCCCACACCCAATGTGGCATCGATGAAGGCTGTAAACGCTTCATCGTTTTTCATGCCTTTGTTGAAGAGCTGGTAGGCCATGATAAGCATTGTGTCACCAGACAGGATGGCTGTGTTCTCGTCCCACTTCTTGTGTACTGTGGGGTGGCCACGACGCAGGTCGCTCTTGTCCATCAGGTCGTCGTGCAGCAGGGTGAAGTTGTGGTATGCTTCCAGTGCCAATGCGTTGTTCATGATGGCATCAACGTCTTCCTTATAGAGGTTGTAACCCATGAGCATGAGCAGGGGACGAACACGTTTGCCTCCGATGGAGAGGATATATCGGATGGGGTCGTAGAGGTTCTTAGGCTCAGCATTGTACTGAATGTTCTCTACGGCAAGGTTGATTTTCTGGGTAAGTTCTGTTATCGCGTACATATATTATATATAATGTGTAAATGGGTGCATCGTAAAAAAAAGCCGCACAGCGGATGTGTGTGCGGCATGTTTGTTGTTGTTCCATCATCGTCATGAGCGATGAGGTGATGATCGGCTTACTGCAAACGGAAAGTGACAGGGAGCGTGAAGCGTACACGCACAGCCTTACCACGCTGTCTGCCAGGAGTCCACTTAGGCATTGCCTGTACTACGCGCATGGCTTCCTTGTCAAGTGAAGCATCAGCACTGCGGAGAATCTTTGGGTCAACGATAGAACCGTCCTTGTTCACCACAAACTGGATGTACACTTTACCCTGAATGTTGTTCTCCTGTGCTACTGGTGGGTACTTCAGGTTCTTCTGGAGCCACTTCATCAGTGCTTCATCACCACCTGGGAAAGATGGGTTCTGCTCTACGACCTCGAAGATTTCAGTTTCGTCACCTTCTTCCTGAATAGGACCAGGGGCTGCCATCACAGGACCAGACACGTGAGCTACAGGACCAGACTGAGCCTCGTGAGTGTCCTCAGAGGTTTCAATCTTTTCCTCTTCGATGTCCGTGTTGTTGTCCACGATGTCGAGGATTTCTGCCACAGCAGGAGTCTCTGCTGGTGGAGGTGGTGCTGCTGTGAAGATGGGCTGAGTGATAGGAACAACTTCCTCCTCAGACACGTAAGCCACTGTAGAGTACACAACGTCTGTTTCTGCGTAAGTACGAGTGGTGTACTCGAAGCATGCAAACATGGCAGCAAGAGCTACAATGTAGCCGATGAGCAGTCCTGTGCTTTTGGTGCCCTCAAGATCTGCTTTTTTGGATTTCTTTACTTCCATAGATTATCTTTATTTTTTAGTTATTTCTACGTTTTGGCACACTGATGAGGCGCCTTTTGGCACACCTTCACTCAGTTTCGAGGCAAAAGTAATACTTTTTTTTCGTTCAGTCGCTACAATTGACATTTTTTTTGCTTGTAAAGGGCGTTTTTTTGTTTTTTAACGTCAGTTCTGCTCCGATTTGGTAATACTTCTGATATAAATGTCTTGTTGTGGGAACGGAATCTCGATGTTGTTAGCATTGAGCACCTGATAAATCGTTTCTTTGGCCTGAGCTGTGAAAGAGATGCGCTGGTCAACAAGCACCCAAACCACCAGAAGCAGGTCAACACTGCTGGAACCAAAGTCGGAAAAAGCGACAATGATGGGGTGTTTGGGTGTGACGATGTCACGACCATCAGGTGTCTTCTTGCATATCTTCTTGATGCCATCTACAATCAGCCTTCTCACATCTTCCACATTGGTACCATAGGACACGCCAAATGGAATGGCTAATCGTTCATACTGATGATTGCGCGTCAGGTTCTTGAAGTTCTTGCTGAAGAGGTCGGAGTTGAGAATGGCGACCACGCTGCCATCCAAAGTGGTGATTTGTGTACTTTGATAGGTGATGCTTTCCACCTTTCCTATCATTCCGTCATATTCGATGTAATCGCCCACACGCACACGACCAGACATGAGCGAAATGCCGTAGAAGAAGTTCTCCAACAGGCTCTTGGATGCGAAACCCATACCAGTGGACAGACCACCTGTCACAATGGCGATGCCTGTTCCTGGCACGTGAAGCATCAAGAAGACTGCAATGACGTAAATACTCCAAATCAACAGACCAATGATGTTGCGTGCAAGGGTTGCATTGAAGTCTTTGTTCTTTGTTCTTCTGCGATACCTGAACCATGAGGAACGTACGATGTAGTTGATGTATTTGAAGACAAAGAACAAAGCAACCACAATGAAAATCTTGAAGGCAGATGCTGTAAACAGTCTTTCGACGTGAATTTCCTGCATGAGCCATGTAATGCACAAATGTCTCAGGTTGAATATCTTGGCAGCCAAGTAGATGCAGTGCATAACGGAGAATACGGCACATACAGGGATAAAGGCACGATTGACGAAATCGTACACCCAGGTCTGATCCACGAAATCGCCACGTTTCATCCTAAATCGAATGTCATCTTCCTTGACGCTGTCTCCATATGCCTTCTTGATGCGTTGGCAGAGGTAACGATTCTCATACATCTCCATGAGGTCGTAACAGCAGGTGATGGAGGCGATGGCAGCCAACTGGAATGTCCACCAAACGATAATCTGGACACCCATGAGGGTGAAACCTATCCAAGACAGCACACATGATGCAAGCATCGCAAAGAGCGAAATGGAGCAATAGATGGCATCGCTGGTGGGAATGGCCTTCCAACTCTTCTTCAGCATGATGGCTTGCCAGATGGTGAAGATAAGCAGGATTGAAGGGAAGATGATGTTGACCAAAGTGTTGGGAATCAAGATGATTCGGAAACAAATGACAATCATTGACATGAGGATGAATGGGGCATAGGCATTGGCACCTTTGTTGGTAGCCTCGCCCTTCAGACGGATTATCAACGAGATGTAGATGGCTGCAATCAACCATGCCATTTCAATCATGAGGCTTGTGGCCATTAGCATCAAGTTATGATGGAAGAGCGTTCGTACAATCATCACGGCAATGGCAAAGATCAGTACGGCGAGGGCAGTGATGAGGGTGCCGCGTTTCTGCTTGAATCTTTCAGTGCGGAAGCGTTTGGGCACCAACCAGCGAAGTATCACATTGCTCAGGATGGCACCTCCAAGGATATAGACCAACATGAAGATGCTGGCAAACATGACGATACCACCTCTCCACTCTGATTTGTATTCTTGAAACTGACCGTTACGTCGTTCTTTCAAAGGGGTATATTTGGTGCTGAAATCGTCTTTCATCCGTTCCCACTGACGGGGAATGCCGGCCAGAATCTGAGGATAGCTAGTGCCAGGGTTGATGAAGATGCTTTGCTGCAAATCAGTGTATTTCTTTTGGGCAAAGTCGTTCAGTCGTTCTACGCGATGGTACAAATCTGTATAGTACTTGTTGTCTTTCTCCAATCTTTTCAGGATGGTGATCATGTTCTTTCGCAGCGTTTCCGCATACTCGATACACATGGCTCTATCTTGAATGCCTTGTGCATCCAGTTGGAAGGTGCTTTTCTCATCAGTTGTGCCCTTCTCACCTTTTTTGCTATCAACATCGGCTTGCTCTCCATCAGCATCTTCATCGAGAATGACTGGAGGAATCTGCTTCAGAGAGTAAATGAGACTATCATAATTGGTGATCTCAAACTCTATGTTTTGTTTGATTTGGTCAAAAGGAATGGTGCTTTTCTTAAATTCCTGATACAAGGATGTTGCCTCTTGACACGCATATGCCATGTCGAAGGTAAAGTCCTGCCCTTGTGAATAGAGAATGAGGCTCGTGGTTTCACAACGTTTGGTGATGTCAACGAGTCTTGCGTGTTGTGCCTTCTGGCGTTCCTCCATCTGCTTCATCCGCTCTTTCTGTCTGGTCCATTTGTTGTAAAGTTCAAGACGCAGAACATGCAGGGTATGTCCGAGGTCCTTTTCTTTGAGCACAGCATGACCTTGCTGGGGTGCAAGGGTCATGAGGAGCATGAGGATAAAAAGAATCTTTTTCACGATGTTGTGTTGTTTTGTGGGTTTTGGTGTTGTTTTAATAGGGTATATAGGTCTTATAAAACTTATAGGACTATAGGGTCATTCCACATCCATAAAGTTTTTGGCGTGTGTGATGAAGGATTTGCCTATCTTCATGGACTTTTTGCCATCGTTGGCTCCTTCCTCCAATGCCTCTTCCATAATGTCATCTTCTGTCACAGCATCAGGTGCAGCCTCCTCTTGGTCTTCCTCCATAAACATCTCAATGTTCTTTCGCACATTGTGTGATGTGTTCACCATCCAGCCCTTCACACCTCCATTTCGACGGAAAGCCTCATATCTGCGTCTCCTTCTGATACGTGAGAGTTTCATTCCTCGTTTGCAGCGCTTGATCCATGCGACGGTAGCTTTGGCGCCTTGAACGATGAGCTGTCCCATCTTCTTGATGGTCGGGCGCAAATGGATGATGCCCTGAATAGTTGCTTTGACGGCAATGACAATGCCTTTGGCTGTAGCTTTTGCTGCCACTTTGAGCCCATACCTTGTGGCTTTGGAACCAATGACGATGCCATGAAGGGTGGCTTTGCTTGCAATGACACACCATCTGCCAAAGGTTTTGGCTGCCATCTTGAGCCAAGCTTTGGTTTTAGCGACCTTCTCCTGGGTGTTGTTATCGTGCCACCAGTCGTTCAGACGTCTCCAGCCCTCTTCCGCTGCCTGCATACACCATAGGATTCCCTTTAGGAATCTCTTGATGAGCCAGACAAGGAATCTCCATATCAGTACCAAAATGAGCCGAAGAAGTTCACGCACCAATTGCGCTGCGCTTCTTCCTGAGATGTCTTCATGCCTGCGTTGTCTTTCTTCTTCTGTCATTTTGTGGCCTTTCAGATGATGATTAGAATGATTTTAGTTGCGAAGGTAGTATAAAAAAATCATTTATTGGCATTTTGTTTTATTAAAGTTGTTTAATTGCCTCAATAATTTCTTATTCTTCCATGAAAAGTAGGATGGCAATGAGTATGAACAGGACACCTGTGATGCCATTGAGCCATTGTTGGAAGTGCTCGAACCCATGACTCAGTTTGGCTGCACCATTCACAGCCTTGTGCATGAGCCACGCAATGACGATGACTGGGATGCTGGCCGCCAATCCAAAAACCAATGGAACAATAGCTCCCACATTGCTGGAGATGCTCAAGGGAATCATCATGCCAAAATAGAAGATGGCACTTTCAGGACAGAAGGCGAGGGCAAGTGTCATGCCTAACACCAAGGACCCAAGAGGACCATTCCGTTTGATAATTCTTCCACTGTTGTGACAATCGTCCCCATGATGATGGTGCTTTCGGAAGGCTCTGTATATCAGATAAATTCCCAAAACAATCAATACGTAAGGCACAGCCACTTCCGCCATAGACAATACGTTCTGCAAACCTGCCACATTACTGCCGCCACCTATCAAGCACATCGTCACCCATCCCAGCAGAGTGTAGGTGAGGGTTCTGCCAAATGCATAGATGATGCCATCTATCAGTTTCTTTCCATTGCGATATTCGTATGCCAAAGCAGAGATGCTGATGGCTAATTGGCAAGGATTGAGTGCTACCAATATACCCAGTGCAAATGCAGCCAACAGAGGTAAATCTGCTGACTGCAAGAGAGAGTGAAGTATGTCGTCGATGTCTAACTGCATAAGAGTAAGATGATGACTTGCGCTGTGATGATGCGCAGGAACATAGATAATGGATATACTGTGGAATAACCAACCGTCGGAATGCCGTTATTGGCGTTAGAGGTGCTGAATGCCAATGCTGGTGGGTCAGTTGTGGCTCCACTCATGATACCCATCAGCAGGAAGTAGTTCATGCGCCACTTCACACGAGCAAAGATGCCCATGATAATCAATGGGACGATAGTGATGAGGAAACCTGTCCAAACGTAGTGAACACCTCCATTGATGACTGTATCAACAAAGTTTCCACCTGCCTTGATACCTACACTCGCAAGGAAGAGCACCAGACCGATGTCTCGAATCATCAGCGAAGCAGAGTTGGTGGTGTAGGCCACCAATTTAAGTTTATAGCCAAAGCGACCCAGCAGGATGGCAATGATGAGTGGGCCACCAGCCAAACCTAACTTCACAGGCATGGACATACCAGGAATACTGATGGGCAGCATACCAAAGATGATGCCGACCAGAATGCCCAGGAAGAGCGTGAGCAGGTTAGGCTTATCTAGCTGTTGCTTCTTGTCACCAATTCTGTTGGCAAAGCGATCCACAGCGTCTTCTGGTCCCACAACAGTCAGAATATCACCCACTTGCAGAATGATGCTTGGACTGGCAAACAGCTCAATACCAGAACGATAGAGACGAGTGACATTTACACCATACATAGAACTTGGGTGCAAACTGCCCAGTGTCTTACCATTGATGTTATCTTTGGTGACTGTATGCTTTCTGGATGCCATTGGTACGTCTTGTTCATCCCATTCAACCTCCACTTCAGGACCGATGAAAGCAACAATAGCAGCTGCATCTTCTTCGGCACAGACAATATAAAGTTTGTCATCGACATTCAATAACGTTTCCTTGTTAGGTACGACCACATGACCATTGTGGAGCATACGAGAGCAAACGAAATCACGTCCAATAAAGCCTCTCACTTGCAAGATGCTCTTGTCTGCAATGGCAGGGTTGAACACCTTCACCGTCATTAGATGAGGCTTCACAGCTTCCTTGTTGTTTCGCTTGTTGAAGTGCTCCTCCTCTTTCTGGAAGTTCACCTTGAAGATGATACGAATGAGGATGATGCTGCAGATGATGCCCACGACAGCAAGAGGGTAGGCGCAGGCATAACCATTGGCAATGACAGGTACACCTCCCTTAAAAGGATGTATCTGATTGATTTGTTCGAGTGCAGCATTGGCAGCACCAAGACCTGGCGTGTTGGTGACAGCGCCACACAAGGTGCCTACCATCATGGGCAGATTGTCAACAGCAGGGATGACATTGCGGAAACCATAATAGATAGCCAGCATCACGACGATATTCAGCATGACAATGCCTGCAGCAATGCCATTGGCCTTTAGACCTCCTTGTTTCAGCGACGTGAAGAATGAAGGACCTACCTGCAGACCGATGCTGAACACGAACAAGATGAGTCCAAAGTCCTGAATGAAATTGAGAACAGCAGCGTTTTCCTGGATTCCTCCACGCATCAGCAGATCACCAGCCAAGATACCGACAAAGAGAATCCACGTCACTCCTAAAGTCACGCCTTTCACTTTTATCTTATTGCCAAGGAAAACACCAACTGAGATGACCAGTGCATACAATATGACTGTATGTGCTACACCACCACCTGTTGTGAATAGTTCAATAAGCCAATCCATATATCGTGTTATGTTTTATTGGGCTGCAAAGTTACTGCTTTTTTTCGGCTTTCACGTTCTTCACTGTGAAATTTTCCACATATTCTTGATGGAAATCTGCATTCTTGGCTTGGATGACCAAATTTTCGAAGGTGAAATTGCTAAGATGGTATTGGTCTTCCTGTTGCTTCACATTGAAAAAGACGTTGCAGTCGAAGGTGATATTTCGCATGGTGATATGATTGCTGTATGACATAGGAATGCTTGCTCGTCCTTTCAAGTCGTAGAACTGTGTCCAAGGGGCAACCAACAAGAAATTCTTTCCATTTCCTTCGATGTCTTCAACCGTCACATACTCATAGAGTTGTGGAGTGTCTGGACGCATCTTGAGCCATAATAGGTTGTTCGCCTCAGTCACTTTGATGCGACGCAAGATGATGTTGTGGTCATAGACAGATTCGCTGCCCAAGGTCAGGCAACCATGACAGAAACCATATTCACAATCTTCGATGATGATGTTTTCGTTGCCTCCATCACCAATCATTTCAGGAAACTTGTTGATGTCGATGTCGTTATAAGGTGTTCGCCAATAGTCGGCATAAGGACCTTTGCCTCCCTTGATGGCAATCGCATCGTCATTGACACTCATGTAACAGTTCTTTACCAATACATTTTTCACTACGTCCAGGTCGATGGCATCCGTACTGGGTGCTTTGACGGGTTTGGCAGGAGAAGAGATGTGCAGACGCAGCAATTTGACGTTTTCGCTATTATATATATGAGTGGTCCAGAAGGCAGAGTTTTGTAGCTTTACTCCGTCTATTTGTACATTCTTGCAATTGCTCACATAAATCAGTCTTGGACGTTGTTCATCCTTGTTGGTGCATTGAGGATTCCAGCTTCTGCGCTCCCAGAAATGTTTCCAGAAGGTGAAACCATTGCCATCAATTGTTCCTTCACCTGAGATGGTGAAACCGTTTATACCGTCTGCATTGATGAGAGCAGAATAGTAGAGGCAGGTTTCCCCCTCGATGCGCGTTTTCAGAATAGGGTAGTCGCTGGGGTCATTGCTGCCCATCAACGTACCTCCGTTGTAGAGATGCAGATGCACTCCTTGCTTGAAGAAGAGGGCACCTGTCATATACGTGCCTTCAGGAATCACAATGACACCTCCACCTTCTGTTGCCACTTTGTCAATCAGCGCCTGCATCTCAGCAGTATGGAGTTTTCCGTCATTGACAACACCATAGTCGGTCACGCGATACGCTTTGCCCAAGGTCGTGATGTCAACGGGTGTGGTTTGTCTGAACCAATCACCTATTTCAGTACCATCAGGCCATTGGTCTATTGTTTTTTTTGCAAAGGATGGCATGCTCAGCAGTGTGCATGCCATCCATATAAGGAATGTCTGTTTCATTTTATTCGACAAAGATTTTCTTCACTTGTCCATTACTGTATTTGATGATGTTGAAGCCTTGCTGAAATGCATTTAAGAGAATTCCATCCATCGTGTAGATGCCAACAATCGTTTCGTCAGAGGTGTTGACTGCATTGATGCTTGTCTCAATGGCCTTTTGTTGATAAGCTGCCAACTCGTCTTCGCTGAGGATGATCCATTGCTGTGTGGTTGCCTTATTGCTGAAATCAAATGCTTCCTGCGAGATGCTGCCATATCCTCTCCGGTTGGAGAAGGAGGCTGCACCCATGGATTTGAAGCCTGAGTTGTCCCAAGTGAACCAATAGCCATGTGTCTTGTTTTTCTTACCCTCTATATTGATGGTCACATCTGTGCGGTCAGGCATCAATTGGAACTTTTCAGCTTTCGTTGGACTCGTCTTCAGCACCTTCACTTCGAGATTGCCTGAAGCAGGGTGGGTGAGGTATTTGCCTGTGGACGCATTCTTGAAAGAATAAAGACAGCTCTGTGGGTCAAATTCCATATACCAAGCAGCAGAATCACTAAGCACTTCTCCTGTCAGCAGCGGTTTCCAACCAATATCAGTGCTGGCGCGCTGATAGAGCAGTCCTTCGCCTAATCCTCGTTCTGCATCCTTGTTCATCAAGTAATACTTCTTGTTATCGTCGAAGTTGTAGGTGTAACCAGCGATACCATTCTGGTCAGTCGTGTACCAATTGCTTGCTGTGGGTGGAAGACCGTCAATGAACAGGCCGTGCAGAATGCACATACCACCGATATATTGGAGTTCTGCATGCTTGTCTTTGTCTGCACCATTCACCAGCCAGTCGTAAGAGATGGTGGCGTTGGCGATGGAGGTGTTGGAACTGGTTCCCCATCCATGCACAGCATCACCTGTGAAGAAAACTTCGTCACCATAATAGTTCTCCAAGAAGTGAAGTACATCGTTCGCTTCACGTCCCAACCATTTGCCGTATTTTCCTTGATTTTCACGTGTGTCCTCACATTCATTCCATCTCACGTGTTGTCCCACGCCCACACCATGTCCTGTTTCATGCAGCACTGTACCAATAGCCTGATTACCAGCATTCGGACCAATACGCATCCAACCTCCATAAGAGCAATCGGCTGTTGGAGTTTCGGCTCCGTAGTTACCACTCAGATGGAAACCCTGGATGCCCGTCCATTCATTGAAATAGTCGATGGTTTGCTGGATGGCTTCACGACATCTCTGGTTGGCTGCAGCATCAGGTGCTCCTTCATTCCACGAACCTGTGCAGGTACCCTTGGGATGCGTCACGATTTTCACTTCATCTCCGTATGCCACTGTGTAGGTTTTGTTCATCACGTAAGGACGGATATAATAAACGGTGGCAGGTTGCAAACCCTTGATGTGGAAGATGTAGCCCTTAAGGTCAAAATATTTGGTGGTGCGTTCGTCCAGCACTGTAGGGTTGTGTTCTGTACTCCAACATACACCACGCTCTAATATATTCGAACCCCTCATCGTGGCACGTACCAATGCCTGTGTTGCTCCAGTTGCCACATAATGGTTGGTGTTCGTCACAGCAGGTGCTGTACCACTACCAGGTGTGGCATTTGCAAGGTTGGCAGCAAATTCTCCTTTTTCGATGGTAGCTTTCAAATCCTTCAATGCCTGCTGTATGTCTGTGTCAGCAGAAGCCGCGTTGATGAGCTTTCCAGCAGCGATGGCAGCTTGAAGGGCTGATGCGATATGGGTCGGTATGATGTCCGTTGGAATCTTTTCTGCTTCTTCCAACAGACGATTCACTTCTTCCATCACCGTTTCTTTCTCCACTTCCCCAATCTGTGACAAGCGGAAGTTATCTACAGCAATCCAGTTGCCAGATGCATTTTTTGCCACAAAACCAATCTCCACCTCACCTGTAATGTTGGTGAAAGTCACAGAATAATCATCTGGAGTGTAGACGCTTGTTTGCTGGTCGTCGGCATAGATGTATACGCCACTACATTTCTGTGAGGTGGAACTCTGATTCAGATTCTGTGCAGCAACAGTGAGTTGATAGATACCGATTGGTAATTGAGTGATGGTTTGGTAGATGCTTCCATTTCCTACATAATTACCTGTGGGTACCCATTTCTCCATATAAACACTACCCGACTTCTTGGTGAATGAGCTGTTGCTTTGTGCTTGTAAGCTTTCGTATACCCATCCGTTTGCCCCACTTTCAAAGTTTGGGTTGGTGATGTACGATGTTCTGTCTGTGACTGATTGCGCATTAGCACAGAAAGCCAAGAGCATCAAGATGTTAGTTAGCAATATCTTTTTCATGTTGATAAGAGTGTTGATTGTTTCATAATTCAAAGGCGGTCTCCAATGCCAGTTTCATCATCTCTGTGAAGGAATTCTGACGTTCTTCTGCAGTCAGTTCCACATGGCTGACAAATGAGTCACTGATAGTCAGCAGACAAGCTGCACGTTTCCCTAACATATTGGCATTGTGGAAAAGGGCGAAGCTTTCCATCTCTACACAATCACTGCCAGTCCGTTCGGCAATATCTTGCCAAGTGCCTTGTGATGGGTCTGAATAGAAGACATCGCTGGAATGCACCACACTCATCTTCAAATCGATACCTAATTCTTTTGCTTTCCTTTGGATGGCAGCATTCAGTTCAGCACTGGGTTTGATGCTCTTTTCTGTCACTCCTCCCTGCACTTGGGCAAAGGTGGAGGCGCTCACAGCACGCTCAGCCAGCGTTACATCCATTACGTTCAACCAATCACGATAGCTGCCTGCAGAACCGATGCGGATGATGTTCTCCACATTATAGAACTTGAACAATTCATAAGAGTAGATGCCAATGCTGGGCATACCCATGCCACTGGCCATCACAGAGATAGGAGTTCCTTTGTAGGTGCCTGTATAGCCGAGCACGTTACGTACTGAGGTGACTAATTGGGGGGCAGTCAGGAATGTTTCAGCAATGAATTTTGCCCTCAATGGGTCACCAGGCATGAGGACTGTTTTGGCGAATGCGCCTTCTGCTGCTGATATATGTGGTGTTGCCATATTCTTGCTTTTTTATTTGACCAATATTTTGATGGATTTCCCGTTTGCCTTAATCACATAGATGCCAGGTGAAAGCACGGTGTCTGATGCCAATGGTGTTCCTGTGATGCTGTAGATGCTGAATGAAGTGGCGCCATCCACATAGACGCGACCATTCACGACACGTGGCTTGATGGTTTGTACCGCTTCAATGGCTGTTGGTGCAGATCCACCTTCCTTGTAAGATGCAAGTGCCACCCAACCCACTTGGTCTCGATAGGATTCCTCAGAAGTGTTCTTGGAAATGGTCTTGCCATCCACCGTCAAATCTCGGTCTGCGATACGTTTGAGCTTAAAACCTGTAGTCCATGTGATATCATTTTCCTTTGTCGTCACATTGGTGCGACGCAACATGCACACAGCTGGGTAATTGTTGGTTTGCAGAGCTGTCAGGAGCGTTGGTTGATAAAGATAGAACTGTTCCATTTTGGTAGATTTGCTATCCTCGTCATAAACGGGTGCATACAAGGAATTGGATTGTGCTGTGATGCCATAGATTTCCTCGTCCATGCCCTTGCCAGCAGCGATGAGCAATCCATTCTCTTCATCCATGAATCCGATACCAGGTGTGATGGCCAGGTAGCAGACAGTTTGGGCGCGAGACACTTTCACGCCAGCAGCCTCTTCTGGATAGATGATGAATTTGAATCCTGTATTGGTGATGTCGAACACACGTGTGCAACAAGCGGCATTAGATACTTTAGAATTTCGGATATTTGTTAGGATCACAGGAGTCACACCTTCTGGGAAGGGCTGTTGGAAAGTTACTTCCGTCACTTCTGTCCAGTTGTTTGTCTTAGCTGATTGGGATGTGACAATTCCCACTTCGCAATCCAGTTCACCATAATGATAATTGCCCATAGGAAGTGCTAAGAAAGGAATCTCCTCGTTCGAACTGATAGTGCCAGTATTGTCTTTCCAAGGGAGCATTTGGTATGAGAAATAGTCCTTGGCATAGTTGCTTGCAACGAGTTCTCCAGCGTGTAAGGAAGCGTTTTTGTTGGTCATTGACCCCACGAACATGCAGATATTGGTGGCTTTCTCTACATCAAGGGAAGTGGTGTAGTTAATCTTGCTCTCATCTGTGGATGAGATGGTTACTGTACCATGTTGATATTTGTTTGTACCCTGTGCTGGAGCCACATCAACTGTCACTTCATTGCTGTAGCGTGATTGTCCATCTGTATCAATGTCACAAATTCTGTATGAAACGGCTCCACTGATGTCTTCCACATTGTCTGTAAAGGTGATGGTGCCGTTCTCGTGCATTCCGATGTCCTCTAAGGTTTCATATCTGCCTGTCTTTACTTTTCTTTGTACACGGATGGCGTTACTCTGTTTGGTGTTGTTGTGAACCCATGTTAGTGTCACCTTCTTGGTGGCGGTATTGTATTTGGATACCGTAAGATCTGTTGGGTCTTTATATGTCCAAGGCATGAAATACTCATTGTCGTCATCGTAAGCAAAACCTGAGTGATAGGTTCCTAACACCTTGCCTGCATCGGTCAGAGAGCCGCCTGCTTCAATCTGTCGTTTTACTTCTACTGCATTATAGACAGCGAGGCGCTCCAACCAACTGTTCTCTGGTTTGTCGGCACGTACCAACACATCTTTCAACCACACACCATTCATATATTGGTCGTTGCCGCTTCCCCATGAATACCATCCTTCAGAGTCGGTCGTGAAGCCACCTTCAGTCGTCCAGTTGGCACCATTGTTCCACTCCGTCACCCATACTGGGAGACCTGTCACATTGTGGAGTGCCCAAAGGCGGTCGATGCACCCTTGAGGACTCTGTCCACCAATATAGTAGTGAGTCGCTACAAAATCCACACGGATATTGTTCTCGCGACACCAGTTCACATATTCGCTGACCCATCCTGTGTTAGGATTGCAGCAGGCGAAAGTACCAATACGCTTTCCGCTATAGAGGAAGTCTTTGGCCACATCCACCAGCGGATAGTCACCATGCTTCTCGCGTGGGTTATCAGGAATACTGGTCACATACGTATAGACCTCGTTGCCACCACTGGTGTTGTCAGGCTCATTCTGTCCTAAGACGTGAGTGCAGGTGTTGTCAGACGCATTGATGTTGGGCCATGATTCCCACGCACCCTTGTAACCATTGCTGTTGGAATTTCCTGCTTCGTGATGACGCTGTGGCACATACTCAGCATCCGTCTGACTGCTTGTTCCTGCTCCCCAGTCATAATACCAAGAGGAGTTGGTGCCCACACGGATGTTCTCAGCTCGTGCATCGCTCATGCCGAGTTTCGTAGGCCATTGCCACTGGAAAATACGGAAGAAACCAAGTTTCCCTGCCAGATATTTGTTCAAGGTGATTTTACGGTCTGCGCTGTTGGCTATGTAGCAATGGCTGTAACCTGTGCCATCAGCACAATTGGCAACGGTACACATGTAACCACGTTTCAAAATGAATGAACGAGCCGCATCTTTCCAAGGTCCAGATGTGTTGCGACCCGTATTGTTGTAACTGCCGATGATTTCCTTGCAATTGTCATCGCTGTACATGACAACAGGATAGAAGTCTGTACCATCAGCATTCTTGTTGTCGCTGTGGGCGAAAACGATGGCACCATGACGGTAGATGCTCACTCTGGCATTGGTGCTATTGGTCAGCTTAGTACCATTGGCAGTAATCTTGCTTAAGTATCTGGAGATAACCACCGAAGGACGTATGTTCTCAAATACGACTGTCGCATCGGGGTTCTGAATGTCAATGCTGCCAGTTGTGGCAAATGGAGCATTGGCACTCGTGATGGTGTAGTCAACAGCATCTGTCAGCGTGACAGCTTCTGTTACTTGCTCTACTGTTTGTACTACGTTTTGTGCATAAGCTGCGACTCCTATTATCATCAGCAGCCATGCAAGGATTAGTTGTTTAAGTCTCATGGTTATCATAGGTGTTTTTGTTTATTGTGCAGTATAAAAGTCTGTGATGCGCTGGATGGCACGTGTGCAGACAGGGCAGAAATCCTCCACTTCATTAATCTTCATGCGGCACTCCTGTGCGGGACGGTAGCAGCCTTTGCTTTGATAGCCGGCACCTTCGAACACTCCAACCACTTGAGTGGCTCTGTTGAGGGCTTCCATCGCCTTTGGATCGTTCTTGTCTATTTGCTTGAAGTTAGGCACCTTAGGGTCGAGTGGGGTGGGGATAGGTTGCTTCTTGGGCATCATGTCAGCCCACTTCGAATTGAAATCCTTGAGGGTTGTGACGTTGGGCTCCCAAGGCTCTGTGTCCGCAGGATACCACTCTGAATCCATATCATCATAAGCATATTCGTCGGCAAGACCTGCGTAACTGTGTCCGAACTCATGCACCAGCACTTCTTTGAAGGTTGGGTGATCGCTGGTGAAGCATGTCACCTGGTTGTAAACACCACCACCGCCATAAGTGTCGGAATTGACCAGCACCATGACGTGTTCAAAAGGTACACCCGACAATAGGTCGTAAATCTTGTGCATCTCTTGTGTCATCAGGTAGCGGTCGGTATAGAACGTGTCGTAGTGACTGCCTGTTGGAGTGGTGTGCCAAATGCCCAAATGTGGTACAGTAGGACCTGTTTCTTTCGATGGGGCAGCTACAGCGACTACATTGAAACGATTCTTCAGCGATTTGAAAGGCTCTCGTGCGAACAGGGCATCCACAACTCTGTCGCAGTCGTAATAGAACTTCCCCATTTGTGCCTCTGTATATCCCTCAGCCACAATGGCAAGGTCGATGCACTCTGTCAGGTTGACATCCTTTGAGGGGTCGTATAGTGTCGGAGTGTAGTTGCGGTCTTTGTTGTCGCGGAACTCTTTCTTTATTTGTTGCCCCTTCCATACGTAATGAAACGGGATGCCGTTGTCGCCAATTCTTCTGATGAGAACATCCTTGGGATCAACGGTATGAGTCATTTCTGTGGTCACAGCCCGGTGATTGTTCGTCAGGGTGATGGTCACATCAATTGGCTTCTTTGGGAAAGGAATGTTGTAAGCTGTTTCGAATGCCTTGTCCACTTTCTTGGCTTCGTCATATTGCAGCCATTCTTGAAACAGCGTTGAGAATGTCCACACGTAGATGACCTTCTGCGTCTCATGGTCTTTTACGGTCAGTTGCCCATTTCCGTTCAGGAACTTCTCTGCCAGGCGGTTTCTCCTGCCAGCCCATTTATCTTGTTTCTTGAGCTCTTGCAGATAGATGTGCTGTTCTTTCACATTGCCAGCAAAAACATAATCGAGGCGCAGAGTGGCATCTTCGAAATAATCTTCAAAGGATTGTGCATGCAGCGGTAGCATGCAGCATAAAGTTAGTATAACTGTCAGGTATTGTTTCATAGGTTAACCCATTTGGGGTGTTGTTTGGGTACAAAGGTAAGTAAAATAAATGATGTGAAAGAATATTTGGCAAAAAATCTTCCACATTATTTATTATTTATATCATTTTCACAAAGAATATCACAACATTTTGTCCTGCAGGAATTGTCCTGTGTAGCTGTAGGCGCACTTTGCTACTTCTTCAGGCGTGCCGGTCACCACCACATTGCCGCCAGCCTGTCCCCCTTCAGGACCGAGGTCGATGATATGGTCGGCACATTTGATGATGTCCATGTTGTGCTCGATGATGATGATGGTGTGTCCGCGTGCTATGAGTGCATTGAAGGCATCGAGCAGTTTCTGGATGTCGTGGAAGTGCAGACCCGTCGTGGGTTCGTCGAAAATGAACAGGGTGGGTTCCGCCTTCTCTTGGCTGAGGTAATAGGCCAGTTTGATGCGCTGGTTCTCTCCTCCCGATAAAGTGGATGAGGTCTGCCCGAGTTTGATATAGCCCAGTCCCACATCTTGAAGGGGCTTCATCTTCTCCACAATCTTCTTCTGATGATGTTGAGTGAAGAATTCAATAGCTTGATTGATGGTCATTTCCATCATGTCATAAGCATTCACCCCCTGGAACTTTACCTCCAGAATGTCGCTCTTGAAACGTTTCCCGTGACAAGCTTCACATTCCAGCGTCAAGTCGTTCATGAACTGCATCTCCACCGTTACCGTTCCTTCTCCCTTACACTCCTCGCATCGTCCTCCTTCGGTATTGAACGAGAAATAAGCAGGTGTGTAACCCATCTGCTTGGCTAATTGCTGATTGGCAAGGAGTTTGCGGATTTCATCCCAGGCTCCGATATAGGTTACGGGGTTCGAACGTGATGATGTGCCGATAGGATTCTGATTTACGAAATCCACGTGTTTGATCATGCTCGTATCGCCTTCCAGCCCAGAGAATAAACCAGGCTTCTCGGCACTTTCTCCCAGATGCCGCTTCATGGCGAGATACAGAATGTCTCGTACCAGCGAAGACTTGCCGCTGCCAGACACTCCTGTCACACAGGTCATCACATTCAGCGGGAATTTCACGTCAATGCCTTTCAGATTGTTGGCACGTGCATTCTTCACCAAGATATAGTTGTTCCAAGGCCGACGACTCTCGGGGATGGCAATCTTTTCCCGTCCCGTCAGATAATCAAGGGTATGCGACCTAATCTCCTTCTCCTTCTTTCCGTCACTCTTATCATCTCTCATTTTAGGTGGTTTCCCTGCATACATAATCTCTCCTCCCAATCTTCCTGCATCGGGACCTATATCGATGATGTAATCTGCAGCCCTCATGATTTCCTCATCATGCTCGACAACGACGACTGTGTTGCCCAACTGCTGCAACTGTCTCAGCACATGAATGAGCCGTTGCGTGTCCCTTGAATGCAGTCCGATGCTGGGCTCGTCAAGGATGTACATGCTGCCCACCAATGCTGAGCCAAGACTTGTTGCCAGATTGATGCGCTGGCTCTCACCGCCCGACAGCGAATTGCTCAGTCGCGACAGGGTCAGATAACTCAGCCCCACATCCATCAGGAATTTCAGTCGGCTGCGAATCTCTACCAACAAGCGTTTGGCAATCTTTGCCTCATGTTCCGTCACCTTCAACGTGCGGAAGAACTCGTTCAGTTCGTCAATCGAGAGTTCGCAAAGGTCAGTGATGCTCTTGCCGCCAATCTTCACATACTCAGCTTCCTTTTTGAGCCTCCTTCCGTGACAGGTCGGACACACCGTCTTGCCCCTGTATCGTGCCAGCATCACCCGGTATTGTATCTTGTACTGATTCTCTCGGAGCATGCGGAAGAACTCGTCGATGCAGATGGAGCGGTTGCCCCATTCGTTCTCCTCATAGACTCCGTGCCACAGCACATCCTTCTGACGCTGGGTTAGCTGACTATAGGGCGTGAACACAGGGAAGTCCTCATACTTCTCGGCTCTTCTCACAAACTCCTTCTTCCATTCCGACATCTTCTCTCCCTTCCAGCATACCACGCATCCGTCATACACAGACAACTCAGGGTCTGGGATGACCAGACTCTCATCAATGCCGATGATCTTTCCGTATCCCTCGCATTCAGGACATGCACCCACAGGCGAGTTGAAAGAGAACATCTGGTCAGTCGGCTCTTCAAACTCCATCCCGTCTGCCTCAAACTTCAGCGAGAATGCAAATTCCTTTCCGTCCTCAAACCGCAGGATGCACTTCCCATCTCCTTCATACAATGCCGTGTTCGCCGAATCCACCAATCGATTGATGGTCGCTTTCTCATTCGCCACCTTCAATCGGTCAATCACCAGCATCATGCTCTGTTCTTTGTGTTCTGTCTGCTGCGACTTGCTCTCTGCCAACAAATCCGTTATTCTCATCACCTCTCCATTCACTTCCACTCGCTGGAATCCGCTCTTGTAACACACATCCAGCTGTTCCTCCAGCGTCCTGCCATTTCTCACCACCAAGGGTGTCATCACCATCATCCTCGTCCCCTCCGGATACTTTAGCATACACTCGATGATGTCGTCCGTCGTGTTCTTCTTCACCTCCTGACCGCTCACTGGCGAATACGTCCGTCCAATCCTCGCGTACAGCATCCTCAGATAGTCGTATATCTCCGTGCTCGTGCCCACCGTCGAACGTGGGTTCCTGCTGCTCACCTTCTGCTCGATGGCAATGGCAGGCGAGATTCCCTCGATGAAGTCACACTCTGGCTTCTTCAAGCGTCCCAGGAACTGCCTGGCATAGGTCGAAAGGCTCTCCACATACCGCCTCTGACCCTCAGCATACAACGTGTCGAATGCCAGCGACGACTTGCCACTGCCACTCACACCCGTGATGACCACAAACTGGTTGTGTGGTATCTTCACGTCAATGTTCTTTAGGTTGTTCACCCTTGCACCTCTCACGCTGATAAAATCTTTCAGCTCGGCACGTTTCTGCTCTATCTTTTCCATAATCGGAGGGCAAAGGTACGGAAAATAATTAAGAGTTAAGAATTAAGAGTTAAGAATTAAGAGTTAAGAATTAAGAATTATGCTCTCCAGCCTGTTCCGTAGGCCAAAACGCAGGATGAAAAGACGTTTTTTAGGTCATCAATGAGCAAATCTTAATTCTTAACTCTTAATTCTTAACTTTTCCTTCATAAATCTTAATTCTTAACTCTTAATTCTTAATTATTTTCCTTACCTTTGGCGCGATTATGGTAAAGTTGATAGAACTTCTCCTCCTGACGGCACTGCTCCTTTGCGGATGTGCCGAACATTACGACATCGTGGATGTGACAGGACAGGAAGACTTTCGTGAGGGTGACCTCGTCTTGCGCTGTGGTTACGGGGCCGAAAGCAAGGTGGTGACGGAGGCCAGCCAATCCATCTATTCCCACATCGGCATCCTCCACTACGACACGCCGACCGCCCAGTGGCAGGTGATTCATGCTGTGCCAGGGGAGGCTGAAAAGGGAGAACCAGAGTGGTTGAAAGCAGAATCCATCAGCGAGTTCTATGCCTCCGACAGAGCCTCATGTGGTGCGTGGATGCGTGTGGATTGCCCCGACAGCATCGCTGCTGCTGCTGCCCGATATGCCTTGCAGAAGGTGGAGGAACAGGTGGCGTTTGACAACGACTATCTCCTGTCCGACACCACCCAGATCTACTGCACCGAACTCGTCTGGCTGGCCTACCTTCATCAGGGCATAGACCTCAGCGAGGGACATCGCCATGAGGTGCCCAGCATCTTTAGCAAGGATGGTGCGTGCATCTTCCCCTGCGACATCGAAAAGAGTACTAAAATTATATATGTTAAACCTTTTAAAACCAAAACGCAATGAAGAAGATTCTTTCAATCATGACCCTCGCCCTCGTGGCATTGACATTTGTATCATGCAACAGCAACTCTCCCGAAGCAGTGGTGCAGGAGTATGTAGCAGACCTCCAGACAGGTAAGTATGAGGAAGCCATCGACCTCTTCTACTTCAAGAAGAACCTCACCGACGCCGACAAGCAGCAGTATGTCAGCATGATGAAGGACAAATGGGGTAAGGAAATCGAAAAGAAGGGTGGCATCACAGGTGTGGAGATTACCAACGTGTCCGTAGCGGAAGACGGCAACTCCGCCAATGTCAAGTACATCTTGAAGTATGGCGATGGCACATCCAAAGATCAGGACAGCAAACTCCTCAAGGTGGATGACAAATGGAAGATGGAGTCAGGCAAATAGCCGACTACTCGAAAAGTTTACATCTTTGACATCTTCACCTCTTAAACATAAAGAAGCCTCTCCATCGTCGGAAAGGCTTCTTTGCTATTTCTTCATGAGTTTCTCCAACTCCGCATCGGATTTATTGAGTAGCTCATCAGGTTTGTAGAACTTCGTGAGCATCGTGGCAAAGACCTTGTTCTTGTAGAGGAAGACAAAGTCATAATAGCCAGGATTCCACTCCTCGGGATGCAGGTAGAACGAACCCCAAGAGCAAGGCTCCTCCGCATCCGGGTCCTTGTTCAGTTCACAAGTCTGACAATACCCATCGGTCTCGTCATTCAAGGCATTTTTCAGGTAGAAACCTTGGTCGTTCTTGTGTTGGAACACCATCACCTTGATGCCTGTCTCCGCGTGTGTATTTGGATAAAACTCCACCCACTCGTCCAATTCAAAAATAGAACGGATACCCTCGGTGGCATAAGGTTTCGCGTTGAAAGCCTCGCTGACACAACGGTTGCCAGCCACGGTCAAGCTCTCCATGATAGGCTTTTCCCCCTCTTTGAGATTGACGAAATTGAGTTTGCCAAGCACCATTGTCTCTTGTGCTTGGACAGTGATGTTGCCGATGACTGTCAATGACAAGGCAAGTACAGCAATGAAGCATAAAGTCATTCTTTTCATATTATATTGATTTGTTTGACAGGGCAAAGTTACATCCTTTTTCCCTCACCACCAAACTCTCACCCCATTTTTTGTTTTTTTATGGACTCATATTGATTCTGTTGGTTCTTTTGTTTAAAATCTTTTAAGTCTAGGACCATTCTCTGTCACTCCCACACAGCAACCTGATGGGTCTTTCTGATGAACTGACTGGCAATCCTGTTAAAGAGCGGTATTTCGCTGGACACACGTTCCCATATCTGATAGTCAGTCCGGTAATCAAGATGAACTTCCCTTGCGAAGCAGTCCTTGCCGAGCCAAGTGATGGATTCCTCCTCAGCAGAAAATTCCGAACCAATCCTTATTCTCTTACCCTTCTTCTCGTATGCGATGGGCTCAATGGATCCTCCGGCCCCGCCGAACATAACGGCCTTGTAGGGCGTGAGGAGGAGATAGTTATAGTCTCTTTGAGGAGGACTCTCATACAGTTTTCTCAATTGCTTCTTCGCATCACGGAGTTCATCCATCATGCCCACCATCCGCCATGCGCCAATGATGGGCATTCTCGAATCGGTGGCAGCAGGCAACATCAGTGCATCAAGAATTTCCTTAGCCCTCTCAGAGTATTTGCCTGACTCGTAATACTCCGTACACCAGTCTTTGTAAGGGAAGTATAAAGAGGAGGATTTATTGTTCCACCACTTTAGGGTGAAGTGCTCAGCATCGCTGTTGAAGATGCGCATGGCTGTAGCATTGTGGGCATCAGGTTCTTCACCCGTGTAGTTAAAGATTTCATCGTCCATATTGCTCAAATAGTATATACACCCTTGCACTGTAAACATCAGTGTGATGCTGTCCGTGCATATCTTATAACCGTCATACGTATTCCTGCTGAGATTGCCGTTCTTGTCTGTCTGCGCCATCAATTTATACACACCACGTGGGTTTTCTGTCTGCGCTATACTTGTTGTAGGCACGAGTGCGATGGCTGCTGTTGCCATCAGAATAGAGAGAGCTCTTTTCATTCTTGAAACTTTTAAAATCTAAATGAAATTAATAATTATTTTGACACTTCCTGATATGACGACTTTTTATTATTATGTCGGCATGATGACCGTAAAGCCATCTGTGTCGTCATTCTGTTTGTCCATGTTGCCGTTATTCTCACTTTTACTCTTCATCATTCAGTATTTTATTTAGTTCTATGCAGGTTTTGATTCTGGAATTCAGATTGTTCCGAAGCTTATAATATTTGGCTGTTTCCTCCTCCGTCCAAATCTCATCCATGAAGTACCATTTGCCATGTATGTAAGATGCTCTAATATATTTCCACGGGAAGATTTCTCCTTCCATGGTTAATAAGCGACGAAAGGTGTCATAATTGTTTGCTTTTATTGAGGCCCCTAAACCAGATAACAAAATATTGTCAACAGAGTCTTTAACAAAATCTTGATATTGGAAGAGATGTGAACATCCCAAACTGTCGATAAAAAGTGTTATATGGTATTCTCGTTTCACGTCCTTTGGTGTGTTCTCGGGTAAGAATCTTGTAATGTCTCTTGCATACAGATTCAAAGCCTGCGTGTCCTGCTTGGGAACATCCATAACTTTTGGAATCATCCTAAGTGATGTATGTTTAAGATGAGTGGTATTCAGAATCATGTCACAATCAGATAGAAGTCTTGACCTTTCCTTCACCAGAGCATTACCCGAAGTTTCTCTCATCGTTCCATTGTCTGGTGCTAAGATAAGAGTTGAAGATGGTTCTGCCACCCACGACTCACCATAATGTTTTACATCACGTGATGCCACCAGTGTATCATTATACATCCACTTAGCGGGAATCGCATCAAGAACGAAGTTGACCACAGAATCTGTTCTATCATCTCTGATATATAAAGAAAGGCTGCGGATTCCCCATTTCTTCGCCATTTTCTTCCAGAGAATCCGGCTTTCTTCCGTGAATTCTCTAGGACCTATCCAGTATAGGCTGACGTTATTGTTATCAACGGATTCAGGAGTGGAGCCTTTGTCTTTATCCCATAATTTCAAAAAGACAGAAGGCGGCAATGTTACTTTCTTGTATACTGGCGATTGATGTTTACGATAAAGAACATATTCCCAGCGGTCATAAAGTCTTGAGTTTTCATAACCTTCAAACATTATGTCCACATTTGAGGGCTGAGCACACAACAAATATGAATTCCATGTAAGTATTAAAGAAGAGATTACTCTCATAAAAAATACATAGAAAGAGTTGTTCACCATATTCTTATAATTTTTGAATTGTACATCAATAATATATTATCTTGGGTACAAAGATAATGAGATTTCCCTATACGCCCAAATATATTCATGTTTTTTAGTTGGGGGTGTGCGTGTGGCGGCAAAAACAAGGCAAGAAGGAACAGGTTTTAAGGACGAGGAAAACACAATTAATCCTTAAAATCCTTTCAATCCGTGTTCGAAAATATGTTCTTACAACTAGATACAATGTCTATCGCATCCAACCTTCCACTCGATACACTTTCTCCAAGAGTTTCTTTTCCTCTTTGGTCTTAGCGTCCTTGAACCACACCTCGATGCGTGCAGCATAGTAATCACCCCAAACACCTTCATAGATGAAGAATCTCTGCTGATTAACGACTTTGGAGAAGGAATTCGTCGGTTTGATTTCCACTCGGCTTTCCTTGCTGATTCTTGTCTCGGAAAGTGGGATGTTTTCCGTCACTTCGAAACATTTCAGATAAATCTCTCCTGCTGGCAGCGGACCATAGAAGAAATCATACGTATAGATTCCTCCTTGACTGTCGTTCCAAATGTTCAGGTAGGTGTTGGGGTCATGGATGTCAACAGGCGATACGAGTGAATCAAGGTCTTTTGGCCATTCATTATCGAATGAATCTACCTCAACGATGAATTTATCTAAAGGCAAGTTGTATTCCAAATTCGCAGGAATGGGGTGATCCTTTCCAAAAGGGTCGTTGTCAGGTTCAGACAACCCCTGGGCGATAGCATATAAGAAGAATACTCCCATCCCCCCAACAATCACGATGGATGCCACAAAGGAGATGGTGAATTGCAGCCACTTTTTGTTGACCAACAGAACCACCCATGTGACAATAAGCAAAATCAGAATGAGGAGCAACAAGATGAGCAATGCGTCGAGAACTGCTCTTGGGGCAGTAAAATATAAAATCAACAGTAAAACGAACAACACTGGCAGCGCATACCAGTACTTGATGATGAAATCTTTCACGGATGATAAAAATGTTTTCTTTCTCATAGGGCTTGATTATTTAGATGGTTCCAACCGGATGGGGAGCGTCCAAGGTGTCTGTTTTATCTTCCCTTTGAGGTAATAGAGGGGAAGAATTTTGTTGGCGAGGATGTAGTTGGCGAGTTTCTCCTTGATTTCCCTTTCCATCGCTTTGTTGTGTGGGGCCATTTCATCGCTGGGGAAGGTCACTTCCACGTCAGTGGGCATCATCATGAGGCCAAAGTTGCAGTATTGGACTCTGGCGAGGATACGACCGCTCTCTTTTGGATAGCGTTTGTGCAGTTGCTTGCCGAGGTCGTCGATGAACTTCACGAGCTCCCTCGGGTCATCCATCTTCCCTTTGATGAGCAACTTGTTCTCTACTCGTTTGACTGAAACGACCTTGCCTTGCTTCACAGCGATGAAGTCCTCATGCTCGTAGTAGCGGTTGAAACCCATGTGTTCATACTTTATGCAATCGCCCGACACGACGCGCAGGGTGTCGCTGAACCAAGTGGCTGCCACACGTCCGTTCTTGCAGTATTTGCGAAGTGCTGGAATGTCCTTGGCGTAGAGTTTTTCCCCACTGTCAGGCACGATGTGGTCGAGATAGAGCATGTCGTTTTCGATGAACCAATGACCCTGATAGCCACGCCAAAGGGATGTTATTGACGCTTCTCTTTCCATTTTCCTGCCCAAGCTATCAAACTCGTGGCACTGGAAGAGGGGTATGGTCAGCATCTCGTACTTTTGCCCTTTCCAAATGATGCGTTCACCTTCCTGCCCTGTGGCAGAGGCAGTCGAAATCAATGTGATCCATGTGAGGATGATCAAACAGATTTTATTCATGGTTGACAGTTGATAGTTTAAAGTCTGAAAGTGAAAGGCATGGTATATTTCATGCGTACATATTCTTTCTTGCCATTCGTTTCATGGATGGCAGGTTGCCACTTGGGCATAGATTGGAGGATGTTGATTACCACATTCTCGAAGGCAGCCTTTCTTTTGTTGATGAAGGTTTCGTATTCCTCCTCCGTCACATGGAGAGAGGCGGCTGTTTCTTTGGTGTTGATGTCGTTGCGAATCACAGAGAAATGTTGCAGGCTTCCATCTTTTTCCACCACGAAGCTGACCATCAAGCGACCTTCAAAACCATATTTCCTATAGATGGGGTCAGGGTAATGCAGATGCGATTGCATATAGTGCATGAGGGCGCTTTCTCCTCCCTCAAATCTTGCTAGGCTGACATTGGGGGCGAGATAGATGCTGTCGCTGCTGGACACAGAGATGTCCGCACGGGTTGGCTTCGTGTCAAACTTGCTGGTGGCAAGGGGATGTGGCTGGTGCAGGCAAGCATGAAGTATGGAGAGAAGATTATCATAGAGGAATTCTTTGCCTATGGTTTGGCGTGTCCAAAATTGGAAATTCCCTTTTTCTGTTTGATAATAAAAGTAGTTGTCGCCTATCCATTCGGGTTCGTAGATGCGGCTGCCGATGCGGATTTTTTCTTTCCTCTTGTGGGAACAGTCTTGCACAGAGCCAGTATAGCCACGTCTCGCCATATTGATGTCATTCACAAAACTGAACCTCAGCACTCGATGGCCTCGCACCACCATTCCGGTCATGCTGAGCAGTGTTTCAAAAGATCCTTTTCCGTCCTTCCATGCCTGCAACTCAGCTTCGTTCTTTTCGCTCATCCACCAAATGCCAGCATAAGGGTCATTGCTATCAAAGTCTTTCGTGTCTCTCAGCATACTCAGAATCTCTTCAGCAGATTTGGAGAATTTGTCTCGTTCGTACTTCTCCACCACCCAACCATGATCAGGGAATAGGGCGTGGTCTTTGTACACGCTCCACCACCTGAGTTTGAACTCCTTGCCGTTGCTGTCGTAGATCTGTGAGCCGTGCCCATCCTCTTCTTGGGGAACTCTCCCTGTGTAGTCGAAAACGTTGGCATCGTTGATGTTCAGACGGAACTGAACATTCTTGGGATTGCTGCCATCGACCCAAAAGGAGTAAGTGGCATCCTCTTCACAAATCTTGTATTGGTCGAAGGTTCCATTGATCTCAATGCCGTCACGACCTGTGATTTTGGTCATTCGGTAGATGCCGCGTGGGTCTTGTGTCCAGTCGTTGTCATCGTCCGAAGAAGTATCTGCTCCTTTCTTTGAGGCAGCAAAAGGAGTGGGAAACGATTCCACTTCATCAGACACCTTGGTCTCAATCGTCTCCATCACGTTGGGCTTGGCAAAGGCTGCCAAAGCGATGGCACCAAGCGGTATCAGATACAACGCTTTCAGCCAGGCATAGCGACCTGATTGGTTTCTAAACATCATCATTAATCGTCTTTTAATGGGGTTTTGTTCAAAATTGTTGGCTATCTCGTAGGGGGTGGGTTCTGTCGCCCTGTCTATCAGCAGCAACTGGTAGGTGTGGGCATCGAACCCCCTCTGCATTACGGCTTGGTCGGCCTGATACTCATGCACATCACGCAAGTCTCGTCTGAGCATCCATGTGAAGGGCAGCCACCAAAGCATATTGGCGGCGAAGTCTGCCAGCAAGTTGTCCCACGAGTGGCGCAGTTGGACATGAGCCAGTTCGTGGGCAATGATGGCATCTGTGATATTGGCATTGCCTTTGATGTCGTCCTCTCGAATGATGATGGTGCTGAACCACGAGAACGGAGTGTGGATGGACGGATGGCTTTTTAGACGGACACCCTTAGGAAGCCCGTCTTTGTCGATTCGTAGGCTCTGTCTGATTACACGATAGATAGCACCAACGGACAGCAGATATTGTGCCCAGAAATAGACCAAGCCCAAGAGGTAGAGCAGGATGAGCCAACGAACGGGGCTCAGATGCAGGGTGCGAGCAGGTGTTTCTCTTTCCGACTGCTTCTTTTTGAAGAAAGAGATATGGGTGCTCGGTTCTGTTCCCTCTGCATCTTCCTCTGGCTGATATTGAATCACAATTTCGTCAGCAATGTTGGTTTCGAGGTCTGTCATTCCCTTCGACACAATGGTTTCCTGATTCGTATGGATGGTGCAGAAGGGTAGTGCCAAGCTGGTCAGCAGGATGCCCACCAGCACCATACGGTTGAAACGATGAAACGTTTCCTTCCGCAGGAACAAGCCATAGAGCGAATACAGCAACGTAAGGCTGATAGCCCATTTCAGAATATAGATAAATAGGGATGCCATCATTTTTCTTCCAGTTTCTTCAAGAAATCCAAGAGTTCACTCTTGCTGATCTTCTCTTCCTGCACCAGCGCAGACACCACATTCATGTAAGAATTGTCGAAGTATCGGTTCACGAAATTGGTGAACTTGCTCCGTCCATAGTCTTCCTGAGCAATGGCGGCAGAGTAAATATAGCCACGTCCCTTTGCCTCGTGAATGAGATACCCTTTCCTTTCCAACGACTGAAACATCGTGGCAATCGTGTTGATGTGTGGTTTCGGTTCTTCATATTCCGCCACCACATCCTTGGGAGCGCATGGACCGATCTTCCAGATCATCTCCATCACCTCTTCTTCTTTTCCTGTTAGTTTCTCCATTTTTCAACTATTTATTTAGTTTGATTGTGCAAAGTAATGCCTTTTAGATGAAACACACAAGAGAATAACACTATTTAACTATATTTTTAGTTCATTATGTCTTTTAGTCTTTTGATGATATCATGCGTCAGGTGATGAAAACAAGGAACTCTTACGAAAGAAAGAATAGAAAAAGAGGGGGTCGTTTCCGACTCCCTCTTGCTATTTCAAATGGTCTCGCGGTCTCGTGGTCTCGCGGTCTCGCGTCTTTTTTTTTGTTTTTTAGTTGGGGGTGTGCGTTTATCGTCCAATCTGTTTTTTCAGTTTCAGGATGCGGCGCACGCTTTGGTTGATGCGCTCTTCGGTGAGCGTACCGTCTTCCACGGCTTTGATGACAGCATCGAAGGCGTCAACGAAGTTCTGAGGACCCAGCACGATGTCGGCACCTGCCAGGAGTGTGCCCACTGCGGCTTCGGCATTGTTGTATTGCTTGGTGATGGCTCCCATCTCCATTGCGTCGGTGATGATGATGTTCTGGTAGCCCAGTTCACCACGCAGTTTGTCTTGCAGGATGAGGGATGACATGGTGGCGGGGATGTCTGAGCCCGTCACGTTGGGCGTGGCGATGTGGGCTGTCATGATGAGTTGCGTGCCCCACGCGATGCCCGCCTTGAAAGTGATCATCTCACAGTCCTTCATTTCCTCCCATGTCTTGAGGCTCTGTGCATAGCCGAAGTGCGTGTCAGCCGTGGTGTCGCCATGACCGGGGAAGTGCTTGATGCAGCCCGTCACGCCAGCATCCTTCAGACCTTGCAGGTAGTTCGTCACCATAGATGCAGCCACGTCGGGATTGTCGCTGAAAGCACGGGCGCCGATGACGATGTTGTCGGGGTTGGTGTTCACGTCGGCCACAGGGGCAAAGTCTATGTCGAAGCCGTATTTGTTCAGATACGTGCCGATGGTATTGCCGCAGTGGTAGGCGTTCTTGGAGTCGCCTGTGGCACCGATGGCACCCATCGACTCAAATTTCTCCACATGGAAGTTCTCATTGTTTCCGATACGGGCCACACGACCACCTTCCTCGTCGATGCAGAGCAGGGGCGAGCCATTCAAGGTGCGTATCTGCTGGATGAATGCCGCCAGTTGTGCCTCGTCATTGATGTTATGGGCATAGAGAATGATGCCGCCCACGGGGTATTTCTCGTTCACTCCACGCATGGTGGTGTTCACGGTCTGTAGCTTGATTTTCTTGATGTCGTCTGCACTTTGGTCAATGGTGCTGACCAGGTTGAAGTGGATGGTTGTGTCGAGGCACTCGGGGCGTACGTAGAACAGTTGTCCCACCTTCTCACGCAGTGTCATCTTTTGCAGCTGCGCTTCCACCTCGTCGGGCGATGGCGGATTGACAGCGTCATCATCGTTCGAACACGATGTAATCATGCTTGCGCCGCAAATGGTGAAGGCGGCGATCATGAATTGAAATTTTCTCATAGTTTTCATTTGAGTTGTTTTTATGTTTTACATTCCGTGGTTCATCATACGATAGTTCGCCATTTCCTCGTATTTGGTGCCTGGACGGCCATAGTTGGCGTAGGGGTAGATGCTGATGCCTCCGCGTGGGGTGAAGATGCCGGTGACCTCGATGTACTTGGGGTCCATCAGGCGGATGAGGTCCTTCATGATGATGTTGACGCAGTCCTCGTGGAAGTCGCCATGATTGCGGAAGGAGAAGAGGTAGAGCTTGAGGGATTTGCTCTCCACCATGCGCTGGTCGGGCAGGTAGGAAATGCGGATTTCGGCAAAGTCGGGCTGTCCCGTGATGGGGCACAGGGAGGTGAACTCGGGGCAGTTGAACTGCACCCAGTAGTCGTTCTCGGGGTGCTTGTTCTGGAAGGTCTCCAGCACTTCGGGAGCGTAGTCCTGACGATATTCGGTCTTTTTGCCAAGGGCGGCAAGCCCTTCTTGTTCGCGTTGATTGTTCATGATTTTCTTATTTTCAGATAAGTTTCAAGTCCTTGGCGGCGCAGTTTGCAGGCGGGGCATTCGCCACAGCCGTCGCCCTTGATGCCGTTGTAACAAGTGAGTGTCTCGTTGCGGACGATGTCAAACACACCCAAGTCATCTGCCAGTTTCCATGTCTCTGCCTTGTCAATCCACATCAGCGGGGTGTGGATGACGAACTGCTCGTCCATCGCCAGGTTGAGCGACACGTTCAGGGAACGGATGAAGGAGTCGCGACAGTCGGGATAGCCGGAGTAGTCGGTCTGAGACACGCCAGTCACGAGGTTCATGATGCCGTGCTCACGAGCATAGACGGCAGCGATGGAGAGGAAAAAGAGGTTGCGGCCTGGCACGAAGGTGTTGGGGGGTGTGATGCGGCCGTCGTGTGAGGAGGAGGAGAGCGTGGGTGGCTCCTTGTCCATGGGGACATTGCTGTCGGTCAGCGAACAGCCACTGCTGAGTTGGCTGATGAAGGAGACGTCCTTCACCTCGAAGGGGATGCCTGCTTTCTCGGCAATGTTTCGTGCCATGTCCACTTCAATCACGTGTTTCTGACCATAACGGAAGCAGAGGGCATAGACTTCGTCGAAGTGCTTCTTTGCCCAAAACAGGCAGGTGGTGCTGTCCTGTCCACCTGAATAGACGACTAAGGCTTTTCTGTGGTCAAGTATCTTTTTTGTCATGGGTTTATATGTCTTGTACTTTAAATACGTTGTAGGAGATGTTTTCGTCGTATGCGCTGACGCCCTCGTGCCGTTTGATGTACTTGACGACTTGGGTGGTGAGCGGCAGCACGATGATCTCGTAGAGGGTCTTGGCGGTCACTTGCAGCACCATCATCTTGGCCAGTTCGCTGGCTGGCATCAGCCCTCCGAAGGCGAGGGGGAAGAAGATGAGCGAGTCGGCTCCTTCGCCAATCAGCGTGGAGGTGATGGCACGTAGCGAGAAGCGGCGTTCGTGGTGACGGAGTTTCATGCGGCTCATCACCCAGGCATTGAGGAAGGAGCCCACGAGGAAGGCGGTCAAGCTGGCTGTGGCAATTCTGGGTGCCAATCCAAAGACGAAGCGGAAGGCTTCATCTCCCTCCCAGAAGGGTGGGGCAGGAATGACAGCGGCAATGCCACCCAACGCCACGACGAAGAAGTTCATCAGGAAACCCATCCAGATGATGAGACGGGCCTTGCGGAATCCCCACACCTCGGCGATGCAGTCATTGAGGATGTATGAAACTGGGAAAACGATCACTCCTGCGGTCAAGGGGAATGGCCCCACTTGCAGAATTTTTGTCCCGAGCAGATTAGAAGCTACGAGACAGACACAAAATAGTATCCCCATCAACATGAAGGATACACTGACTGTACTGTTTTTCTTCATTGTTCTTGTTTTTTACGAGGTTTATCAAGCACTCGGATGTTGAAATCAGGTGCAAAGGTACGAATTTTTTTTGAATAAAGCTTGTTTGTGCTGAAAAAATCGTACCTTTGCCAGCATATCAGAAACACTATAAACTATTACTATCATGAATGGCATTACAAATGTGGCGATAGACGCGTTTGTCCTTTATTCGGACGAAAAGACGACGTTGGTGACGCTGAAACAATTGAAGGAAGAACCGCTCATCGGAGAAATATATGTGATGATGCAAGGGAAGGAGTCTTGCCCGTATATGGGATGTGAGGTGATTCGCGTGGATGATTTCCGCAGTTCGTCCACCGTCAGGAAGATTGCGGAGAAGTTGAAGGCCTCGTTCGCCTTGCTGTGTACGGCTCAGACCCCCATCACGTTCGGCTATCAGGCCATCTCCCGCATGTGTTCGGTAGCGAACAGCGTAGATCCAGCGCTGGTGTATGCCGACCGCTATGTGGTGAAGAATGGCGAGACGGTGAAGAGTCCTACGATGGACTTCTACTATGGTAGTGTGCGCGATGATTTCGACTTCGGACCCGTCATGTTGTTCAGCGCTCCCACGTTGCAGAAATATGTGGAGGAGTTCCCAGACGCCGACTATACCTACTCGGGCTTGTACGACCTGCAGCTCTTCTCTTTGCGCAGAAAGCGTCAGGCAGCCTTGTTCCACATCCGCGAATTTCTCTACACGGAGGAGGAGAAGGACTTGCGCACGAGCGGCGAGAAGCAGTTTGACTATGTGAATCCCCGTAACCGTGAGGTGCAGAAGGAGCGTGAAATCGTCTGCACGAAACACCTGAAGCTGATTGGTTCCTACATCGAGCCAGAGAGCATCGTGGATGTGGCGGTGGAACGGTACGACTTCGACCGTGAGGCATCGGTCATCATTCCTGTGAGGAACCGTGTGAAGACGATAGAGGATGCCATCAGGAGTGCGTTGGCACAGCGCACCACGTTCCAGTTCAACGTGATGGTGGTGGATAATCTCTCGACCGACGGCACGACAGAAGTCATCCAGAAGGTGGCGGCAGAGGATTCCCGTGTGGTGCATATCATCCCGACCCGTAAGGACTTGGGCATTGGCGGTTGCTGGAGTCTTGCCTTCAACGACACCCGATGCGGACGCTTTGCCATCCAGCTGGACAGCGACGACCTCTACAGCGGCACAGACACCCTCCAGCGTATCGTGGACAAGTTCTATGAGGAGCATTGCGCGATGGTGATTGGTTCGTACCGGATGTGCAACTTCCAGTTGGAAACCCTGCCTCCGGGACTTATCGACCATCGCGAGTGGACACCTGAGAACGGACACAATAACGCTTTGCGCATCAATGGTTTGGGTGCTCCACGTGCATTCTTCACTCCATTGCTCAGAAAGATTGGAATGCCCAACACTTCCTATGGCGAAGACTATGCTGTAGGCTTGGCATTCTGCCGTAAATATAAGATTGGAAGAATCTACGACGAATTGTATCTATGTCGCCGTTGGGAGGGAAACAGTGATGCGTCGCTGACACCCGAACAGGTGAATCGCAACAACGTCTATAAGGATAGTCTCCGCACGATGGAGATCATCAACCGTCGCCGTCTGAATGACTATTGGCAGAGTGCTGTGACGGATGGTCTTGCCAACAAGCTGTATGATGAGCAGCTGCCGATGTGGAAGGAAGCCCAGGAACGGTATGAGAAACTGGCCAATGTGGTGACGGCGGAGATGGAGACCAATGGCTGTAAGTTAGTGGCTCAATACAACCCTGCCCGCATTGTTTCGACTGGTGCGAAGGTGGATGCAGAGAGCATCAAGCAACGCCCCTGTTTCCTCTGCGAAGTGAATCGCCCTGCGGAACAGATCAGTAGTCCGTTGCTGAAAAAGTATTACCTGCTGCTGAATCCTAACCCGATTCTCCCCAAGCACTTCACCATTCCGTTGCGTCATCATCGCAAACAGCAGATTTTCGATTACTATGAAGACATGATGGAGATTACCTCGCAGTTGAAGGAGATGTTTGTCTTCTACAATGGTCCTAAGTGTGGTGCCAGCGCGCCCGATCATATGCATTTCCAGGCTGGCAGTCGTGGTGTGGTGCCTTTGGAGCGCGATTGGAACAAACTCTACAAGCCCAACCTCTCTCGCATCTGGCCTATCAGCGAGGAGGAATATCTGGAGGCTGTGAAGATGGATATGGTGGCAGACAGCACGGGTGTGTTCAGTCTTCGCAACTATCTCTGTCCGGGCATTGTCATCATTACCCGCACCCCACATGCCAACAAGGTGCTGTTCGAGAAGGTGTATCGTTCCCTCCCCATCAACGAGGATGAATACGAGCCGATGATGAACATTATGGCGTGGTCGCAGTCGAATGCTGCCGATGGTTACGAGCGTATCGTCAGCGTCATCCTTCCCCGTACGAAGCATCGTCCTGATTGCTATTTCAAGGAGGGAAAAGAGCAGGTGATGGTCAGTCCTGGCTCTCTCGATATGGGTGGCATGATCATCACGCCTCGCAAGGAGGACTTCGACCAGATGAATGCGGAACTGGCGAAATCCATCATTCAGGAGTGCGGCATGAGCCTTGATGCTGAGCTCGGTATGGTGATGAAGTTCAAGAGTGGTAAATGATCAATAGGGCTTGAAAACAATCGATATGGGACAAGAGCGTGACGTGAAAGTCGGCATACTGAAAGCACGAGAGTTGTGTGTTGTTTTCCATTCGGCATATCTGCTGGATGGAAAGCCTTTTGTGGGTGAACATTGCTTCACACCATCGGCGGAGGAACGTCTCTTTGTGCCTGCCGAACAGGGAGCGTCTTTCACCTTGAAAGATGTGGTCATCGGCATAGGTTTCCATTGGGAACGTAAGGAGGAGCAGACCTTCTGTGGGGCTTTGTTGCTGAAGATGGAAGAGGGGCAGGTGAGAGCCATCAATGTTGTGCCGGTGGAGACGTATCTGACCAGCGTCATCAGTAGCGAGATGAGTGCCAATGCCTCCCTCGAACTCCTGAAAGCACATGCTGTGATCTCGCGCAGTTGGCTGATGAGGATTCTTAACGATAACGATAACGTTGACGATAACGATAAACTGTCAACTGTCAACTGTCAACTGTCAACTGATCACATCATCCGTTGGTACGACAGCGAGGCGCATACAGGTTTTGATGTGTGTGCTGACGACCATTGCCAGCGTTATCAGGGTATCACACGTCAGTCGAACCCACAGGTGGTGGACGCGATAGAGGCGACACGAGGATTGGTGCTGACGTATGAAGGGAAGATTTGTGATGCTCGTTTCTCGAAGTGTTGCGGGGGTATGACAGAGGTGTTTGAGTCGTGTTGGGAGAATATCCGACATCCGTATCTGGTGGCGAAGCCCGACCCTTATTGCAACACCAAAGACAAGCGCATCCTCTCGCAGGTGCTGAACAACTATGACCAGGAGACGGTGGATTTCTACCGTTGGACGGTCTCCTACACGACAGACGAACTCTCTGAACTGGTCAGCAGGAAGTCGGGCATTGACTTCGGGCGCATCCTCGACTTGGTGCCTCAGGAACGAGGTGCCTCTGGACGTATCATCACCCTGAAGATTGTGGGAGAGAAACGTACGCTGACGGTGGGTAAGGAACTGGAAATCCGCAAATGGCTCAGCGAGTCGCACCTCTATTCCTCAGCCTTCGAGGTGGAGAAGACTGCCGATGGCTTCATCCTGCATGGAAAAGGGTGGGGACATGGTGTCGGACTCTGCCAGATAGGTGCTGCCGTGATGGGCGATCAGGGCATTCCTTATGATGAGATATTGACCTTTTATTATCCCCATGCAGAACTGACGAAGAAATGGTAAGACGCAAATATAGCCCGTGGGTTTGGATTCCAAGTCTGTGCATTGCTGAAGAGATTCCTTCGGCAGTGGTGATGTTTGTGGCTCTGCTGATGTTTATGCAGTTTGGTGCTGACGAAACGATGTCGGCACTCTACAGCGGCTTGCTCTTCCTGCCTTGGGTGATGAAAAGTTATTTCCACAGCAAGGTTCGCAACGCTGGGAATTACAAGCGGAACCTTCATTGGGTGGAACTGCTGATGTTCATCTGTCTGATGGGCATAGCGGTCTATATATCGGAGACAAAAGTGCAGGACTGGCTCCTGTTCATTTTCTTGTTTGTGCTTTCCTTCCTGTGTGCTTGGCACGAGCTCTTGTCGCGGATGTATTACAGCCGGATGCTCTATCCGCTCGAACAGCAATTGTATGGCAACACGAAGATGGTTTCGTCGCAGTTGACACTGGTGGTCACATACGGAATCCTGCTGATTGTGGCAGGTGGCTTCGAGGTGTTCTTCCGCAGCTATCAGAAGGCTTGGGCGATGGAGAGTTCCTTGGTGGCAGGAGGCTTCCTCGTGTTCTTTGTGCTCAATTTCGTGGTGCTGCAACATCCTCATGTGTTCAATCGTCATCGGCACGAGAGTCTCAAGGATTCAGTGAAGACAGAGCTGCATTCCCTTGCCCGATTCAAGCAGAAGCCTCATGTGCTGACGATGCTCATCAGCCTCTTTGTCCTCTTGCTGCCACAGGCATTGCTTTTCAACACCCGTGTGTTCTTCCTCTTGGCATCGTCTGAGGAAGGTGGTTTGAGTTGTTCTGTGCAGGACGTGGGCTTTGCCCAGGGTACCATCGGTGTGGTGGCATTCTTCTTGGGTGTGATCATCGGTCGTGCCATGATGAAGAAAAATGGTCAGAGTGCCATGTTCTGGGACACAGCCGTTGTGCTGACCCTCTCGCCCTTGTCCTATTGGCTGATGGCACGCAATCCTCAGCCCGACAGTCTGCTGCTGATTTGCTGCATGACGTTCTTTGCCCAGCTTTGCTTCGGATTCGGACTCAACGTGTGCCGCCCTTTCATTATCTATATATCCGAACAGCGCTATCGTAACACCACCAATTTCCTTTACGTGCCTCTGGTGGCAAGCCTGATGGTGGTGCCGATGACCCTGTCGGGATGGCTCTGCACGGAGTTGGGCTACCAGACCTTCTTCCTCGCATGTGCCGCCATCGCCCCTGTGGCATGGATATTATTAGTTGTATGTAAAACAAAATCAATATTGTTCAATGAATAACGCTAAACTTTCAACATCCAAGCCCTATGCATGGGTTCCCTCTCTCTATCTGGGCGAAGCTTTGCCTTTCTCGGCAGTGATGCTCATCTCCGTCATCATGTTCAAGGAACTCGGACTTTCCGACGGTCAAATCACGGTTTATACGGGTTGGCTCGGACTGCCTTGGGTCATCAAGCCCATTTGGAGTCCTATCATCGACAACCTCAAGACCAAACGCTGGTGGATTGTGTCCATGCAGTTCCTCATGGGCATAGCGTTGGCATTGGTGGCATTCACTTTGCCTACTGATTTCTGGCTACAAGGCTCCTTGGCGGTCTTCATGCTTATTGCCTTTGCCAGTGCTACCCACGACATTTCTGCCGATGGTTTCTACATCATCGGATTGCCCGACAAAGAGCAGGAACTTTATGTGGGTGTGCGTAATACGTTCTACCGCATCGGTATGGTGATAGGGCAGGGAGGACTCGTGCTCTTGGCAGGCTACATACAAAAAGGGGATTATACTCCTGAAACTGGTGTTCACCGTTGGCTTGACCTCCTTGGCTCTGGCGCTATCGTTTCATCTTGGATGGTGGTTTTCCTCATCCTTGGCATCCTTATGTTCCTCTTGGGCTTGTATCACGCCTTCATTCTGCCCAAGGTGGAAACGGTGGTGCATGACCGCTTCAATTTCATGGAGCAGTTGCGTGAGTTTGGACGTACCTTGAAGGTGTTCATCACCAAGCCACACCTCATTTCTGCCCTCTGCTTCATCCTCCTGTTCCGTCTTCCCGAGGGATTGCTGACCAAGATTGTGCCGCTTTTTCTCACTCGCAGCACGGCAGAGGGTGGTCTTTCCATGAGTGACGTGGATTTCGGACTCATCTACGGCACCCTTGGTGTCATTGGCTTGCTGCTGGGTGGCATCGTCGGTGGATGGGCTGTGTCTAAGTGGGGTTTGAAGAAGTGCCTCTGGCCACTCGTGCTCTGCATCACATTGCCCGACATCGTGTATGTCTATCTCAGCTATTTCCCCACCGACAACCTTTGGCTCATCGGCTCCTGCGTCTGCATTGAGCAGATAGGCTATGGTCTCGGCTTTGCTGCCTACACCCTCTACCTCGTCACCTTCTCTCGTGGCGAACGCTCCACAGCCGTCTTCTCCATCTGCACGGCAGGTCAGTACCTTGGTGGCGTGATGCTCCCAGGCATGGTCTCAGGTCTCATCTCCGAGAACATCGGCTACCAAAACTTCTTCTGGCTCGTCATGGCCTTCTGCCTCGTCACCTTCGCCGTCACCGCCTGTGTGAAGATAGTTGACCACAAGGAGTGAGCGCACAAAAAACGGGGTGTCCTTTGTCCCAATTGTCCGGTGAGCGTGAAAAAATCGAAGAAGGTGGTGGTGAAATAAACTATCGCTGATATAAATAAATCCACCCGTGAGCGCTCTGCCCACGGGTGGTTCTTTTTATGCCGTTTCCCGATTCTTCCTCCAAACATCCGAAACGGCCTTATTGTCATTTTGTCAC
>CADCIO010000010.1 GCA_902801475.1 uncultured Bacteroidales bacterium | reverse complement strand
GCTCTCCTCGGCTGTGCTCTCAGGCAGGAAGCGGAGGCGGAGACCTGTGGCGATGGCATTGATGCTGAAGTCCTTGAGATCCTTGATGCCACCTTCCTTATTGGCGATGGTCACATAGAAGATGCCAAGTCCGTCCACCTTGATCTTCTTGGATTCAAGGAGCTGCTCAATGAGGCAACTGCGGAATACTTCAAGGACGCCCATGACTACATCGACGGTATAAGGGGAGCCGTGAGAGGTGATATGCTTCGCCATGTCGCGGAGGCTAAGGGTTTCGAGGGCAACTGCCTTGGCGTAGTAGATTCAGCTGGGTCTTCTCGTCGTCCAGATACTGCTTCACACCAGGTGCGGTGCGGATCTTGCGATAAATAATTCTACTCATACGTGTTGTGTTTTTTTGTGTTTGTGTTGTGCCGCCAACTTCAGGGATGGAGCATTTCCCTGTCAAACCGAGATGCCGTTTCGCAGCCCTTGATACGCCGTTTCGTGGCCTTTGATACGCCGTCTCTAAGGTGCTCGTACGTCGTTTCTTTTGACGTTACAAAGTTACGAAATTTATCTCATATTTGCAAACAATTACCACTTTATTTTCAATAAAATCAAAAGTTTTTTTAGAGTGATGGTTGAGGTATTTTCCGTTGGGTGCTCAGATAGTATTCTGAGAAGTCCTTGCAGCCCTGTGGCAGCTGATGATGCTCCAGATTGGGCAGCACTTTTTGGAGCTGGAGGAAGAGTCGCTCGCCAGGCTCGTCGCGGTCAGGGTACATGTGGAATTCAGTTGACAGTTGAGAGTTGAGAGTTGACAGTTGTTCGATGTCCTTCTGTGTGAGCAGGGTGGCTGAGGGGATGGCGATGGCTTTATGTCCTGCGGAGAGCATTGCCCAGCAGTCGGAGCAACCTTCTGTGATGTAGAGCGGTTCGTTGGGTCGGAGCAGGTTGAGCACAGGCAGGTTGTAGATGCCGCATTGTGAGCCTTGTGGGAAACGAAATCGAGGAGCGGTTCCCTCCTTGCTCCTTGCCCCTTGCTCCTTGCCCCTCAAATTCCTGTTCTGGATGCCGGTCAGCTTGCCCTCCTGATTATAGTAAGGTATCTGCAACCAATTCACGCCCCGCTTGTCTTTCCACGAAGTCAAACGGCACCAACGCACCACACGCTCGTCCAACTGACGCTCCTCAAAGAGGAACCTTCTTGCTTCTATCGACAACCACGGCCGCTCAAAGAAGCGTTCGTAACGCTGTGCATCGAAAGATGTCTGACGGCTGAGTTCTGATGTCTGGGGCTTATACTCCGTCAGGATCACATTGTTTTCATTCGCCAGCCATCGGCAGGCATCGAGGAAATCCTTGCCGAGCACTTTCATCACCAAGTCAATCGTGCCACCCGACGCTCCACACACGAAGCATCTGTACGTGTTCCGTCGCACGCAGAAAGAGAGGCTGGCATGGTGATCGTCATGGAACGGACACAGGCACTTATGTCGCGAAACTTGGAGTCCGAGCCGCTCCGCGACCCCCTCGATGGGAAGGTCGCGAAGCTTTTGAAGTTCAAACTTGTCCATTGTGCGCACGATTTAGGTAAGCCTCCGTCTTGGAGTAGAGACCAGTCTGGTTGCTGTACTCGATGAACCCACGGCTCTTCCACACGCTGAGCTGATGCTGGGTGCCCTCCTTGCTCTTGCCGAGGGTCAGGCGCAAGGCCTCCAACTGCTGTTCGTTAAATGACTTGCCGAGGTTGTCGAGCATGTTCTTGGGACCGCTCTTCTGCGTTTCATACTCTTGGTCATCACCCAGTTTGAACATGTCTCCAAACACCCTGACCTTCGACCACAAATCATAATAACAGAACCATATCATAAACTCGCCTATAGAACGTGTCCATGTCTGGTCGTTGAGAATCCAGAGTGTGGCGGCCTTCTTCCATGCTGCGAAAATGCTACGGTGGGAAAGTTCGAAGAGCATGTCATCATCGGCAAGGTCAGCCAAGCTGGCCATTTCCTCCGCCAGCTGGTCGGCAATCTTGTTCAACGGCTTCACCACAAAGCGCCCCTTGCAGTTGTCCAGACGCAGCAGATAATCATCGAGCTTCTGGAGAAAAGTGTCATCGTAATCACCCTTGCGTGGAATCTTTCCCTTACGCTCGCCGCGCGCCTTGTAGGCAAAAGGAACACGGCCGAAGAAACCGTTGATCATGTCACGCTTGTAGAATGACCGGGCGACTTCAGGAATCGAGCTGAACGTGAGGTTTGCCCGGATCAATGGATTGCCCGTCACCCCCTCAGCGGTAGCCCTGAGAGCACCTACACGTTTGCGGTCATAGATGTTACGAATCATCATGCTCACCTGTTTATGTCCGCCACACATCTTATCGACCATCTCCACTTCTGGCAGATTAAGATACTGCGTGTGTCCCCCTAATTTCTCCAGTCCCAGGGCGTTCTGAAGAAATGCCGCACTGGTGACATCTATCGGCGGAAACCAGATGGCAACCTCGGGTCGTTCGGGCTTGTCCTTGTTGGCGCCCTTGGTATTCTTCTGGCGTTGCCAGTCTTCCAGTTTCTTGTACTCCTTTGCGTCATGGTCTCGAAACGAGCGCATGATAGCCTCTACGAGATCATGCAACTGGTCCTTGCCAATGCCCGAAGGGCCTATCAAATGCCCCATCTGACCACAAAGTTCATAATATTTGTTGTCTGAATACATAAACTCCACACCATTCACATGGGCAGCCAATGCAGGAATAGCCATAGGAACAAGCGGTTCTTGCATGTCTTTTGAGGCCTGTGAGAGGAGTAATTTCACGATTTCTGTGCCTTTTGAAGGCTTGGGCATCGCTGGAGCGGTGCACTTAAAAATGTCATACTTCATTGATACTTATAGATTTACGTGTTACTTAATACTGTATAAATGTGCTGAGAAATCTCAAATCTCAAATCTCAGTTGTTTTTTCAAGGTACCCCCTTTTCTTATTCATTCTTATTTATATATATTTATATATATGATTATTAATAAGTTATAAACATATAAAGAGGAGGTTTCCCGAATTAGTAGTACCTTTTTTTCGAACTGAGATTTGAGATAACTGAGATGCTCAGTTCTCTACAAGGCCACTCAAAGCCTCGCGAATCTCGTTTGCCACTTCGAGGGCATAGCCATCGACATTGAACGCAGCATCCACCTTCAAATTCTTAAAGTTCAGGCGAAGTGAACCATTAAGACGTTTGGTGCACGTGATGTGGTCGCCCTCGTAGAGGTGGACATTCCGTCGTTCTGGGGTCGGTGTGAAAGTGCACTCGATGAACGAATAGTGAGCATCACGGCAGAGGAACTCATCGATTTCGGCATCCGAGTCGCGGCGCAGCACGCCCTGATAGTCCTTGCCTGTCTGCATGCGCTTGTCGCTCCGCAGCATGGTTTTCAAATCACAGCCCAAATCCGTGTCTGGGTGCCAACCTTTTGGGTCGGTCATTTTTGAAAGAATGTTCTTTGCTTCCATACTTTTATTCTTTTTATTAGGAAGTGAACACCTGTAACGTTTCCAGTCCTATGGCCAGATGCTTACCGAGACTGGCGGGAGCCACGCTGGGGCTTCATTCCCTTCGAATTCTGATGCAAAGGTAAGGAGAATACTTGATGGAACCAAGCAATTATACAAATATAGGTTTATGGGTAAAACATTGAAAAACATAGTTTTAGAAACATTTGTAAAATAGTTTTTACAGAAGAAAGTAACCCATTGGCGAAAAGGAGCCTGCAGTTTTTACAGATATGCACCTTTCTGTAAAAACTTTCGCAGAAACTGATTAAAACAAGTGAGATTTCCATCAAAAAAAAAGACGGATTTTTTTTGAATCCGTCAAAACAAATATTGCTACAAAATCACTTATGCGGCATCTACCTGCTGGGAAGATGTGCGGCAAAGCTGTTTGCCATCTCCTGCATCGAGATCCCTTGGCTGTAGCAGAACGCCCTTTCCTTACATACAGCCTGCCAAGTGGGCAGCAAAAACTCACCCTCATAATGGTCTTGCAGATAAAGGTAGAACTGCTTTTCGTTTCGCTCGTCAATCACTTCTTTTCCATCTTCACTCATCGCGCTTACCCCGCTCCACTTCACCATGTAAGCCATTTCTCGGGCATCGTAAGTGCCTTTTTTGCCTTGCGCCTCAGCCTTCTTGCTGTGCTTGAAGGGAATGTTTAACGAATCCAGCTTCGGAAAGATGTCGCACACTTGGCGTCCCCACTCCGGATTCGTTGCCCACAGAACCGACGCCTTCTCGTCAAGACCATATTGCTGACCTGAAGCAAGCTTGAGAATATAGCCCTCAAGCTTCAGCCACCGCTTGTCGTGAGCATGATAATCTTTGGAAAGCCATTCCTTCATGGGACGGGCATTTTTGCGGCGTTTCTCCAATTCTTCATCCGACACCAACTTCACTTGACCAAAAGTATTGAACACATCACGCACACCATGAAACACCTCGTCACAGCTTTTCTCGAATATCAGCTTCAGCCGCTCATAGTCGCCCATCACCTCTTCTTCCAGACGAATCATGTCTTTGCACACCTTTAGCGTTGTCACCAAATGATAAAAGAACATTGCCATCTCATGAAAAAGGGTCTGCACCAACTTCTCGTAAGCCTCAGCCCCGAAGAACTGGCCATAGTACCTTCGGAATGTGAGACGCGAATAGTCAAGCGTGGGGACAATGTTGCCAGCACCTTCCCGTTTGCGACGAACCACAGGACAGAACTTGCGAAAAATCTTCATGCTGCCGGTAATGGTCGTGCCTATCCTCCTGATCAGTTTTTCGGTCAAGCGGAAACATTCATTATGATCTGTTGCATACTGCTCAATAAAATTCTCCGAGAACTCCATCAAGTCCATCGATTCGATATTAAGTCGGTTTTGGTACTCCCTCACCAGACATAGCGTTTTCTCCACCTTCTTCATGTCAAACTTACACGAAGTGATGGCCTCCATCGCATTCATCTCCTCAAACTCATGGGCAGCCTCATATATCATGTCGAAACCCGTTCGGTCTCTTTGTACAATCGTTGAATATAGCATTAAATTCTTGATTTAAATTAATACCTATTTTCTACCGCAAAGATACACATTTTTTTCCACACCTCACATCATTTTTCCACTTTTCTTTCGCAAATCATCTTCGCCAGGTCATTAAGCTGGAGGCATTGGCTGCGCCGGATGGTAAGTTGTTCGTTGTGATGCTCCCAGGGAGCAAGGAGAAGAAGCTGACCGCGCTGACAGGCTTCCATACGTTGACCACCAGGCTTAGCGAGATCGGTGAAGCCATTCTCTTGAAGGATGATGAGGGGAAGACCATCGTTGAAAGCGGCACGCATGATGGCTTTCTCCCCAGGGGAAATGGAAGGAGACACGAGGACGGCGCCTCTGCGGGCTAATGCCAGAAGCTGCTCCTTCTTTTCTTGGATTTGCTCCTCTGTCAATCGTCGGGAGCATTGCACTTGCAACAGCAAGGGACGGTCGAGGAGGAAGCGGTTGCCAATGGCTGAGAACTGTTGACCTGCTACCATAAGGTCTCTCTGCACACGGAAGAGATCGGGATTCTCACGCTTCATGAGCAGTCGGCGAGGGTTATCACGAAGGTAATCGATCCAGCGCTGAAGCTGCCCCTGACGGAGAAGGAGCTTATCATTGAATCCTGGGGTGAAGAGAAGACCATGGGTGCGGTCGTTGGGTTCTGTTTGTTGCCGTACTACAGCAACAGACAACACCTCGCGGAAGGCCTTATTGCAACCCTGTTTGAAACCTAAGAGAACACTACCCAATGAACGTTCCAAACGCTCTGTAACGAAAAGGATTCCGTGAAAGTGATCAGGCATCATTTGAAGAGCTATCAGCTTAATCTTTGGTTGACGGACAGCAATCTCATACCAGCAAGCCTCCACTCTCCTTCCCAATTCGTTCAATTCCATTCTTGGGGCATCGGGGCTATCCAGGGAAGCATTGCTGCGTCCCACAACCTTGCCGAAAAGAGGGCGGCGGCCTTCAGTCACCATCGTCACCATATACATCATGCGGTCGGTGTAGTCATGATCTACACACCGACGAAGCATGGAAGGCTTCTTTTCGCCAGCAAATGCCTTCTGACTCTCATACACTTCACGTTTCATACATCTGTGCGTCCCTCAAATCAGATTCCTCTATTATCATTGAATAACGCAAAGTTACGATTAAGTGAGGAAAGAACCAAACTTTTTTTGAGAATTAATCAGAAAAAGCTTTGCCATTCCAAACATTTGTCGTACTTTTGCCATCAGTTCGGGGAGGAATCTGGACTAATGAAAGCATTTGCTATTATTTCGCGCATAGCCAAATATTTTTATCAATCTGCTTAAAAACAAAAGATGAAATAATGAGAAAATACAAATTGGGATTCATTTCTGACGAGGACATCTTCAAACATGTCAAGAATACTGTCACACAATATCGTAGAAGCATCAATTTGCGTGAGTTCAATAAAAACATTATTGACCCCATCAAACTGACGTTCGATGCGAAAATATATGGCCAGACAATGCAACAAACTATTGAAAGCGAATGTATTCGTCAGATTGACAAGACCAACAATAATAGGATAGGTTATTTCCATCAGTACATGTTCAAATATGCAGGGAATGGTTGGGAAGTTCCAGACAATGGTGATAAAGGAGGATTTGACGTGCTGAATGACGAACTTCACATCTATGTGGAGATGAAGAATAAGCACAACACGATGAACAGATCGAGCTCTAGCGACACGTATGTCAAAATGCAAAACAAAATTTTGAAGGATGACAAAGCTACTTGCATGTTGGTGGAGACCATAGCCAAGCGGTCTCAGAACATCGTATGGCGTTTGACCATTAATGAGAATGGACGGACGGAATCGTATTCACATGAGAGGATTCGTCGTGTTTCGATGGATAAGTTCTATGAAATCGTGTTTGGCGAAAAAGATGCTTTTTTCAGACTTTGCAAGGCTTTGCCTGACATATTGGATGATGTGATAGCAGAGGATGAATCTGCTAAGTTGAAGAATACTGTTTATGACGAGTTGGACAAGAAGAACTTCTTCAGAAGTCTGTATTTGCTCGCCTTCAAAACTTATGAGGGGTTTGATAATTTTTAAGCGATGCCAACATTTTTATCTGCAACGAATTTAGCCGACCTTACAGGAACTTCTCTCGCCACAGCGCAAAAGTGGGGAGAAAGTGGTGTGTATCCCTATCATAGGAACGAGAAGGGCAAGGAAGGCTTCTACATGGAGGATTTGCGTGACGTGGAACCAGTTCGTCAAATGCTTGAAACGAACTGGGAAGAGGAACTGCATGTGACTCCACTCCGTGATTTCACCTCGGTCGAGTTGTTTGCCGGCGCAGGCGGACTTGCTTTGGGCATGCACATGGCAGGATTCCATCATGTGTTGTTGAATGAGATGGATGGTATGGCTTGTCGAACCCTCAAAAGGAATCACCCTGAATGGAATGTATTGGAAGGTGACATTCATCAAGTGGACTTCACGCCGTTGCGCGGCATGGTGGATTTCCTTTCAGGTGGCTTTCCATGCCAGGCATTCTCATATGCAGGAAAGAAGGGGGGACTAAATGACACCAGGGGCACGTTGTTCTTTGAAATGGCTCGTGCCATACGCGAAATACAGCCGAAGGTGTTCATGGGTGAAAATGTGAAGGGACTGCTTTCGCATGATGATGGACGGACTTTGGAAGTGATTCGGAATGCCATAGCCGAACTGGGATATACACTTGTGGAGCCACGTGTCCTGAAGGCCATCATGTATCAAGTGCCTCAAAAGCGGGAACGCCTCATTCTCATCGCCATCCGCAATGATATAGCAGGACGTGTCCAGTTCCATTGGCCTGAGCCATATCGGCGAGTGATGACCTTGCGCGATGCGTTCTTCCAAGGTGATCTCTTCGATCATGATGTGCCTGTGTCAGATGGCCAAACTTATCCTGCCAAAAAAGCTCGTGTGATGGCAATGGTTCCTGAAGGCGGAGATTGGCGTGACCTTCCCGTGAAAGAACAAAAGGAATACATGGGCGGTAGCTTCTACTTGGGTGGCGGCAAGACTGGTATGGCTCGACGTTTATCGATGGATGAACCGTCATTAACGTTAACTTGCGCACCTGCCCAGAAGCAAACGGAGCGTTGCCATCCTATAGAGACTCGCCCATTAACCGTGCGTGAGTATGCACGCATTCAGACATTCCCTGACAATTGGCAGTTTGAAGGGAACATGACTGATCAATACAAGCAGATTGGTAATGCTGTACCCGTCAATTTGGCTTATGCCATTGGGCGTGCGCTTATTCGCCTTTTCAACGACATCGATGCAGAGAATCCAGAGGGAACCCATTATGAAGAAGCCAACCGCATAGCACATGGGATGCTTCCACCTGAATTGTTCCCGATTGACATGTTCAATGTTCGTGACAACTACCCTGAACAAATCGTCAAAAACACCATAAGCCGAAAGATGCTTATTGACAACAGCGATTTGGATGACAGCAAAAATGTGTTGGTCAGCCTGATCACTAATGAGAATATTGACCCATTCAATCAGCAAAGCGCCAATCTCTATTACACCGGTAAAAAGTTCCCTTCCACTGTGAAGCTCAACAAGCTATATTACTTTATGCCTTATACCAAAGGAAAAGGTATTCGAGATCTTTATCTCATTAAAGTGGCACGTGTCGGCACCAAGCACGAAGTTCGACAAGAATGTGACGAGAACGATTTCCGTTTGGTGTTTGAGCTTAAGTTCGTGAGACAATTGTTTGAGGACTACAAACCTTTCAAATTGCAGATTTGGCACACATTTACCGACACGACGTTAAGAGCTATTTTATCAATATAGGATTAATAGTTTTAAATAACAAGAATAGCCTTTAAGCTTTGATCCTTCGATGTATGAGGGAAGATGTAAGAGGGGGAAAAAGAAATAATTGGCGGATAGTTTGGTGATTTCAGTAGAAGGTTGTACTTTTGCAGCAGAAACTATAGAGGATGCTCCATAACCGTAAGGCTGGAGACAAATGCAGGATGCCCCGAAAGGGGGAAGTCAAGAAACAACCACTCCTCTATAACCTAGGGCTTGATCGAAAGGTCAGCCCTTTTTTCTTTCCATCCCCCGACATCCGTTCGCCTTCCGCTTCGGTTTCGTGTCCTTGCCTCGCAGAAAGCTACTTCTGTCCCCCACCAGTCTGAAAAAGATTATCAATCATTTTCAGCCGTGGTGTCCATAGGCATGAGGGGTGACTATTCAATCTCTATCACCTCGCCATCATACGCTAAGTGGATGCCAGGAGGAAGGGTCTTTTCTTCTTCGGCATGTGGTTTGATGTGGTGGCTCATGTGGACAAGCCAAGCTTCTTTCACCTTTAACTGACGGACAAAGGCAATGGCATCGTCAATGGATTGGTGGCTGGGATGTTCCTTGTGGCGGAGTCCATTCACAATCATGTAGTCAATACCTTGCAAGTACTGCATTTCTGTATCGGGGATGGTCTTCATGTCGGTGATGTAGGCGAAGTTCTCGATACGGAAACCAACAATGGGGAGTTTGGCGTGCATCACTCGGATGGGCAGGACTTCCACATCATCGCCTACCTTGACGGGGACATGGGGTTCCATCTCCATCAGATTGAGAGTGGGCACTCCTGGATAGCGCTTGTCCTTGGGGGTGAAGCAGTAAGGGATGCGCTCCATCAGGTGGTCGGCACAGAATTTCTCGGCATACACTTTCACATCGCCAAAGATGCTGTAGGGACGGAGATCGTCAAGTCCTCCCACGTGATCGTAATGTTCGTGGGTGATGAATACGGCATCGAGGGGGTTGAAGTCGATAGCCAACATCTGTTGACGGAAGTCGGGACTGCAGTCAATGAGGATACGCTTGCCCTTTACCTCCACCAATGATGAACAGCGCAGACGCTTGTCCTTGGGGTCTTGGGAGGTACACACTTCACAGGTACACCCGATTTGAGGTACGCCACATGATGTTCCGCTGCCAAGTATGGTGATTCGCATGAAATCTAAAGTTTTATATGAAGTTCACTTCGGGATGTATGTCGATGCCAAATTTCTCTTTCACATCCTTGCAGATGGTGTGGCAGAGCGTGAGGATTTCGTCTGATGTGGCACCTCCAAGATTGACCAGCACCAGCGCTTGTTTGTCATGAACGGCAGCACGTCCGAGGGATTTGCCCTTCCAGCCGCATTGGTCAATCATCCATCCGGCAGGAATCTTCACCCCACCCTCAACTTCGTAGAAAGGCATCTGAGGATAGTCCTTCTGTATTGACAGGAACTTCTCACGGCTCACCACAGGATTCATAAAGAAACTGCCTGCATTACCCTGCACTTTCGGGTCGGGAAGTTTGGCATTACGAATATCGATGATGGCTTGACGAACCTGGGCAATTGACAATTGACAATTGACAGTTGACAGTTGAGAGTTTTTCTCTAACACTGCCTTGAGGTTGCCGTAGTCCAGTTTCAGCACAGGCTGCTTCTGCAAGCGATAAGTGACGTATGTGATGGCATACTTGCCTTTTAATTCATTCTTGAAGATACTCTGGCGATAGGCATAGCAGCACTCTTCCGTTCTGAACACACGTTTCTGTCCATTGGACAAGTCCATCGCTTCGACCAGCGCAATCACATCCTTCGCTTCCACACCATATGCACCGATGTTCTGCACCGCACTTGCACCTACCTCGCCAGGAATCAACGACAGGTTTTCCACACCACCATAACCATGATCCACAGCCCATGCTACAAAGTCATCCCACACTTCACCAGCACCTACACGCACCAACACTTCAGAAGTTGAAAGTTGAAAGTTGAAAGTTGAAAGTTGAGTGCCCGACAATTCTTCAATACCTTTGATGGCACTATGCAGTACTGTTCCGTCAAAGTCTCCCTTGAAGAGCAGATTGCTGCCTCCACCGATGTGAAGCACCTCGCCGCTCAGCGTCGGAATGATTGCCTTGAGTTCCTCTTCGTTGTCATATTCCACATAACGTTTGGCTTTTACATCCATGCCAAACGTGTTGTGGTTCAATAAACTATAATCTGTGTATTCTTTCATATCCAACTATCAACTATCAACTGTCAACTATCATCTAATACTCGATTTCCATCAGTTTCCAGTCGTCGCCATCCTTGTTGAACTTGAACTTCATCTGCATACCATTGCTGATGCCCTGCAACAAGAGCGTCTTTTTGTTCTGGCTAATGCATGCCTGTCCATAATCCACATTGACAATTTCCTCTGTTGGCAACGGCAGACTGTGCCTCATCTCAAACCATTCTTCAACGGTCAAGAACTCTTCTTGAGGCTCTTCTTCACCATCGTCAGAAGTGAGAATGACCTTCAGCGGTTCTGCCAACGATTTGCCCTGAAACACCGTGTCGGCCATAAACTTCGCATAGAAATTCAGGAAATCCCCGTTCGGCATGTTTCCACGCTTCTTCTTGTCAATCTCCGTCAGCATCCACTTGCCACCCACACGATTGAACTGGAACCGCTCCACATCATCATCTTTCAGCTGAATCCATTCCACGCCCACATGCTGCATCGACGTGTCCTTCGATAACGCATAATCCTGCTCACGTTCGTAGAGCACCGAAAGCACTTCCTGATTCTTGAAATGGTCATATTGTGCCCAGTCCTGCTTCGTCAGCTTCTCACTCTCATCACCTTCCTTACAAGGCAACGGATAGGCAATGCGTTGCCCCTGGAAACGGGCATCATCTATAAAATTATAGAAAAAGTCATCAAACAACTCATCCACGGCCGCAGGTGGCTCTTCCTCCTCAAACAAATGAAGAGTATCACCCACAAACGCCTCAATGGAATCCTCCTCCATCTCATCCTCATTGTCAAAAGCATTCGTCATCTTACTGTCCTTGCACGACAAAAGACACCCTAATGCAACTGCTATAACTAAACCTTTTCTCATGTTTTTTACATAAAACGGCACAAAGGTAATGAAAAGTTAGGAAAAAATCACTAACTTTGCAGCGATTTTCACAAAACAACATCAAATATGTTAGATAAGATTCAAAGTTTACTCCAAGAAGTGGAAGGTCTCACCGCTAACTCAGCCGAAGAGATTGAACAACTTCGTATTAAATACTTGAGCAAAAAGGGAGCTATCACAGCCCTCATGGCAGACTTCCGCAACGTACCTGCCGAGCAGAAGAAAGAGATTGGCATCAAGATCAACGAACTGAAGACAAAGGCTCAGGACAAGATCAACGCTCTCCGTGATAACTTCGCCGTACAGGAGACTGAGGTCAACCACCTCGACATCACTCGTACTGCCTACCCTATCGGACTCGGTACACGTCATCCTCTCACCCTTGTGAAGAACGAAATCATCGACATCTTCTCACGTCTTGGTTTCTCCCTCGCCGAAGGTCCTGAGGTGGAAGACGACTGGCACGTGTTCTCTTCCATGAACTTTGCTGATGACCACCCTGCTCGCGATATGCAGGACACTTTCTTCGTTGAATCACATCCCGACATCATCCTCCGCACTCACACCAGCTCAGTACAAGCCCGTGTGATGGAAAAGCAGCAGCCCCCTATCCGAGTGCTCTGCCCTGGACGCGTCTATCGCAACGAAGCCATCTCTGCCCGCGCCCATTGCTTCTTCCATCAGGTAGAAGGACTCTACGTGGATGAGAAGGTCAGCTTCACCGACCTCAAGCAGGTGCTCCTCCTCTTTGCTAAGGAGATGTTCGGCGAAGACACTCAGATCCGTCTCCGTCCCTCTTACTTCCCCTTCACAGAACCCAGTGCCGAGATGGACGTATCTTGTACCCTCTGTAAAGGCAAGGGCTGCAGCATGTGTAAAGGTTCTGGCTGGCTCGAAATCCTCGGTTGTGGCATGGTTCATCCCAACGTACTTGAAGCCAACGGCATCGATTCAACCAAATACAAAGGCTATGCTTTCGGCATGGGTATCGAACGCATCGCCAACCTCAAATATCAGGTCAAGGACCTCCGCCTCTTCTCTGAGAACGACGTCCGCTTCCTGAAAGAATTCGAAGCTGCCAATTAAAGCAAATATTACATTAAATCAATACAAAAGCACAAGGCCACATGACCTTGTGCTTTTCTTATTAATATATATATAATGTATTACACTCCCCTTAATCGAGTGCCCATACGTGCCTCGACCACATTGACCACGTAGTCGCCAAGTTTCTCACACTCGTTAATGAGGTCCATATAGATAGTGCCAATTACATAAGTGTATTTGTGGCTGTTCACATCATAGATGTTCTGAGACTTAAGTTGGTTGCGGAAGTTGTTGATTTCGTTTTCCGTGTTGAGTGTACGGTTCACGTCAAACGCCTCCTTTCGACCCGACATCAGCGCATTCATCTGTGTGAGTGCCGTATCTGTCAAATCCATCATCTGATTGATATTATCATATTGCTGATCATCAAAATGATCCTGCTTATCATTATACTTACGGTTGATGGTACGAGCAAGATTGTAGCAGGAGTCACCGATACTCTCCAGTTCTGAAATTTCGCGGAGCATGGAACGAATCTTCGCTTTCGTATCATCAGACAGATGAGCGTCACTCACCTGATCAAGATATTTGGCGATTTCCAATTCCATGTTATCTGAGATATCTTCATACTTTTCAATACGTGAGAAAAGTGTATTGAAATCCTTGTTTTGAGACCCGCCCTTCTTCGTTGCAGTAGATGAGCTTGAAAGCACAAGCAGTTCACGCACCATACCAAACATGCGCTGCATACGCTCTGAAAAAGCCTGGATTTCCTTTTGAGCCTCGAACACAGAAAGCTCGGGCGTCTTCATGATGCCTGCAGTGATGAAATGCAGACGGAAATCCTCCTCATCGTCCACTTTCTTAGGCTTGATGACCCAGCAGACAAACTTTTCTATTTGGGGGATGAACCAGATGAGGATCATTGTATTGACCACATTGAACGTGGTATGGAACGCCGCCAGCACGAAGTTAAGCTTGGCGGCATTGGCAATGAAAGCAGCGGCACTGGCAGTTTCCTTCGTCATTTCCACATCGTAGTTCACCCATCCGCACACCATGTCGATGAAATAGCGGAAGACAAACAGAATCCACAGTACGCCGAACACGTTGAAGAACATGTGGGCAAGGGCGGCACGACGAGCCTGCGTGTTGGCCGACAGGGCGGCGAGGTTCGAGGTGACAGTAGTTCCGATGTTCTCGCCCAACACCAAAGCAATACCTTGGTAGATAGGCATGGCGCCCGTGGAGCACAACAACATCGTGATGGCCATCACGGCTGCAGATGACTGCACACAGAATGTCATGATACCACCCAGAAGCAGGAAGACGAGCGTGGTCCAGAAGGAGTTGGGATCAAACGACTTGAAGAAGGAGGTGATGGTCTCATTGTTCGCCAAATCCATCGACATACCCGTCGCCTTCAACGTGGTAAGCCCCAATAGCAGCAAACCTATACCGAACAGGAAATCACCGATATATCGATGCTTCTTCATGTAGATGAGCACAATACCGATGAAGAAACCAATGTAGGAAACGATGCTGATGTCAAATGGAGAAACTTCGCTGCCCGATGTACCTACCGCCATAATCCAGGCCGTCAGTGTCGTACCGATATTCGCACCCATGATGACCGAGATGGCCTGTGCCAGCGTAAGCAGACCAGCGTTGACAAATGACACGGTCATCACCGTCGTGGCTGTGGAAGATTGTACGGAAGCTGTCACCACCGTACCCGTCAACATACCTGTGAAGCGATTGGTGGTCATGGCGCCCAGCACGTGGCGCAGTTGCGGACCAGCCATCTTCTGGAGGGCTTCACTCATGGCCTTCATACCGAACATGAGGAGTGCTAGCGAGCCCAGAAGCTTGAAAATAATCCAGATTGACATATTAGTAAATCTATGCTATTGGGTAAATAATTAGTTTTTTGCCATACAAAGGTACGTCATTTTTATCTTTATCACAAGAAAATGACGAAAAAGTTTGTAGAAAAACGAAAGATACAGTAACTTTGTCGGGAGAAATCTAATATAAACCTATTTATACAATGAGAAAATTCATCTATTTGTTCTCCCTCGTGGCTGCCATGATGACAGTCACTCCTGCTTTCGCTCAGAAAGCCAAGGGAACTTTCGAGACGGGCAACGGCACGTTCCTGCTCAATGGCAAACCTTTCGTCGTGAAGGCTGCCGAGATTCACTATCCCCGTATTCCCAAGCCCTATTGGGATCACCGCATCAAGATGTGCAAGGCGCTCGGCATGAACACCGTCTGCATCTACATCTTCTGGAACATCCACGAACAGCGTGAGGGCGAGTTCGACTTCACGGGCAACAATGATGTGGCTGAGTTCTGCCGCTTGGCTCAGAAGAACGGCATGTACGTCATCGTACGTCCTGGTCCCTACGTTTGTGCCGAATGGGAAATGGGCGGTCTGCCTTGGTGGTTGCTGAAGAAGAAGGACATCAAGTTGCGTGAGCGTGACCCTTACTTCATGGAGCGCGTGAAGATATTCGAGCAGAAAGTAGGCGAACAATTGGCAGGACTGACCATTCAGAACGGTGGTCCCATCATCATGGTGCAGGTGGAGAATGAATATGGCTCATACGGTGAGGACAAACCCTACGTGAGCGAGATTCGTGACTGTCTGCGTGGCATCTATGGCAAGGAGTTGGCACTTTTCCAGTGTGACTGGTCTTCCAATTTCGAGAAGAACGGACTTGATGACCTCGTGTGGACGATGAACTTCGGCACGGGCGCCAACATCGACGACCAGTTCCGCCGTTTGAAGCAGTTGCGACCCAACACTCCGTTGATGTGCTCTGAGTTCTGGAGCGGATGGTTTGACAAGTGGGGTGCCCGTCATGAGACTCGCCCAGCCAAGGATATGGTGGAAGGTATGGACGAAATGCTCTCGAAGGGTATCAGTTTCTCGCTCTACATGACGCACGGAGGCACCTCGTTCGGTCATTGGGCAGGTGCCAACTCTCCAGGCTTTGCGCCCGATGTGACGTCGTATGACTATGATGCTCCTATCAACGAATATGGTCATACCACCGAAAAATACTATGAACTGCGCGAGATGATGCAGAAGTACAGCGACAAGAAACTGCCTGCTGTTCCTAAGGATGTAGCACCTATCATCACGATTCCTAAATTTGAGCTGAAGGAATTTGCAACACTCATGACAGGGATGGCCTCCAATGGCAAATCAGAGACAGGAGCCATCAAGACCTTCGAGGAGATGGATATGGGTTGGGGAACGATGATCTACTCCACCCAATTGCCGGAAATCACCACCTCAAGTGTCTTGACAGGTGAATTCCACGACTTTGCTCAAGTATTCATCGATGGCAAGTACATCGGCAAGATTGACCGCGTGAAGAACGAAAAGTCGCTCACCATCCCTGCCGTGAAGAAGGGAGCCGACCTGACCATCATCGTCGAGGGCATGGGTCGTATCAACTTCGGACGCGCCATCAAAGACTTCAAGGGCATCGTCGGCAATGTCACCCTCGCCTCCGAGACCGATGACGCGGAACTGGTTCTGACTCCGAAGAAATGGACCAATGTCGCCATCCCAGATGACTACGAGACTGCCAGAGCCGCACTCGACATGGTGAAGAACGTCAACAGCAACGCTAAGGGCAGCGTCCCAGGGTTGGCACTGAGCCAGAACTATGAGGAATCGCAGAAGCTCACGGCATTGTTCAAGCCCGGCTATCATCGTGGCTACTTCAACCTCACCAAGGTGGGCGACACTTTCCTCAACTTCGAGACCTGGGGCAAGGGACAGGTCTATGTGAATGGTCATGCTCTCGGTCGCATCTGGTCGATTGGTCCTCAGCAGACACTCTACGTGCCAGGTTGCTGGCTGAAGAAGGGACAGAACGAAATCATTGTGCTTGATGTGGTAGGTCCTAAGGAAGCTGTGGTTTGGGGACAAGCTGAGCCTGAGCTGAACAAGCTCCAGCTGGAGAAGTCAAACAAGCACAACAACATCGGCGACAAGCCCGACCTCAACTCCGCCACTCCTGTAGCGACTGGTGCTTTCAATGGAGGCAACGGTTGGCAGACCGTCAAGTTCGACGGACAGAAGAAGGGTCGATACCTCGCCATCGAATGTCTCTCCACCCAGAAGGAAAACGACCGTGTTGCCATCGCCGAGCTCTATCTGCAAGGTGCCGACGGCAAGCGTATCTCTCGCGAACCTTGGACGACAAAGTATGCCAACAGCGAAGAGGAGAACGGCAACCACACGGGTGACAAGGTTTATGACCTGCAGGAATCCACCTACTGGCAGACCGAGAAGAGCGCATCTCTGCCCCACCTCATCGTCATCGACTTGGGTGGCGAGCAGACCGTTTCTGCCCTCGAATATCTGCCCCGTGCCGAGCAGGGTGCTCCTGGCAGCGTGAAGAACTACAAGATTTACCTCTACTGATTCCGCGCCTCGCGGAAGTCTGTCCAGAGGGTCAATTCTGCTTTCCGCGCCTCGCGGAAGTCTGCCCAGAGGGTCAATTCTGCTTTCCGCGCCTCGCGAAAGTCTGCCCAGAGGGTCAATTCTGCTTTCCGCGCCTCGCGGAAGTCCGCCTGGAGGGTCGATTCTGCTTTTCGGGGCTCCCGGCGGTTTGTTCCGAGGGGTAGTTCTGCAAAAAAAGGAGTGTGTCGGGTGACACACTCCTTTTTTTAAGGTCTATGCAGACCAGAATGATTAGTTGTTCTCAGGACGGAGCTGACGAACCACCTCTGCAGTACGCCACATCTCAGAGTCGTGAAGAGCAGCGAGCTCCTTCTCAAGACCTACGCGATAGTCTGGCTTAGAGTTAGCGTCGATAGAGATCTGAGCCTCATGACCTGATTTCACAGATGCGTAAAGTTTCTCAACAACTGGCTTGATGGCATCGTGGAAAGGACCCATCCAGTCGAGAGCACCACGCTGTGCAGTAGTTGAGCAGTTTGCATACATCCAGTCCATACCCTTCTGAGCGAAGAGAGGCATGAGTGACTGAGTGAGCTCTTCAACAGTCTCGTTGAATGCCTCAGATGGAGTGTGACCGTTCTCACGGAGCACCTCATACTGAGCGAGGAGAAGACCCTGGATAGCACCCATGAGTGAACCACGCTCACCAGTGAGGTCAGAAGTAGCCTCGCGCTGGAAAGTAGTCTCGAACAGGTAACCAGAACCGATACCGATACCCAAAGCGAGGGTACGGTCAAGAGCCTTGCCTGTAGCGTCCTGATATACTGCGTAAGAAGAGTTCAGACCACGACCCTCGAGGAACATGGTGCGGAGTGATGTACCGGAACCCTTTGGAGCCACCATAATCACGTCGATGTCCTTAGCAGGAACACAACCAGTGCGGTCGTTCCAAGTGATAGCGAAACCATGAGAGAAGTAGAGTGCCTTACCTGGAGTGAGGTACTGCTTCAAAGTGGGCCATACAGACATCACAGCTGCGTCTGAAAGCAGACACATCACGATAGTACCCTTCTCAGCTGCCTCTTCGATAGAGAAGAGTGTCTCGCCTGGTACCCAACCATCCTTGATGGCCTTTTCAAAAGTCTTGCCCTGACGCTGACCAACAATCACGTTGAAACCATTGTCGCGGAGGTTGCAAGCCTGACCAGGACCCTGTACACCATAACCAATCACTGCGATGGTCTCGTCCTTCAAAATCTCACGAGCCTTCTCGAGTGGGAATTCTTCACGTGTCATTACCTCTTCGATAACGCCACCAAAATTCATTTTTGCCATTTTGCTTTTGTTTTAATTGTGCAAGGACATTCCTTGCTGGTTATTATTTTAGTTGCTTTGTTGTTTAACGATTTCATCACTACCCTACTTCTTAGCCTGTCTCTTTGCTTCACGCACAGCCAGATATTCATCAAGGTGTTCCACGCGACTCTTGGTGATGCATATGCGACCTGAACGAACGAACTGCAAGACGCAATCCATCATCTTCAAGGTGTCGAAGAGTGAAAGAATGTCGTTGGTGATGCCCGTGATTTCCACCACAGAATACGTGCTGTTCACCTCGATGATGCGGGCATTGTGGAAACGGATCATGCGTCCGACATCAGGATTCTTCAGCATGACGGGTGTGCTGAGCTTGAAGAGTGCCGTCTCATTGATGAAGAGTTCATCGTCTGTGTAGAAATGCGCCTGAAGCACCTCGATGCGCTTCTCCACCTGAGCGGTGAGGATGCGTGCCATAGGCTCGTCGCAATAAGCTGTGACGGTGTACTTATGTGCCCCAGGTGTGCTGGATGCGCACACGTTGAGTGACTCGATATTGACCTGACGACGTGTGAACACAGCCGTGATCTGCGAGAGCAGACCTGGCACATTCTCTGAGTAAATCAGGAAGGTATAGAGTTTTGTTGTATCTTGTTCCATTGTTGGAGTTTGTACTTTTTCTTCTTTGGGTGCAGGTCGTTTCTGTTCGAGCAGACGGTCACATTTACCACATGAGGTGCACTCGCCACATTGACCTCCAAACGTTTTCTTTTCCATTACTTTATTTCCAGCAACATCTCATCAATGTTTGCTCCAGGAGGTGTCATCGGAAGCACGTTGTCCTCTTCCTTGATGGCACATTGCAAGAGGTATGGACCCGGCGTTGCCAGCATCTCAGCGATGGCTGCATCAAGGTCTTTTCTTTCGATGACCGTCTTGGCTGGAATGCCGTAACCCTTTGCGATGAGTTCGTAGTTGGGGTTGAGCATCGGTGTGAACGAGTAGCGATGAGCGAAGAACATCTCTTGCCATTGGCGCACATTGCCAAGGAAGTTATTATTCAGCAGGATAATCTTCACAGGCGCACCCTGTTCCATGATGGTGCCGAGCTCCTGAATGGTCATCTGCAAACCGCCATCACCCACAAACAGGCAAACAGTTCTGTCTGGCGCACCAAACGTAGCACCAATAGCTGCAGGAAGACCGAAGCCCATTGTTCCCAAGCCACCAGAAGTGACCACTGAACGCTCCTTCGTGAACTTGAAGTAACGGCAAGCCATCAGCTGGTTCTGACCCACGTCAGTCACCATGATGCCTTCGTTGTTGGCAGCCTCACTCACCTTGCGAATCACCTCGCCCATCAAGAGTGGGCCTTCCGTTGGATGAAGCGCCTTGTCAATCACTTTCGTATATTCTTTCTCTGCGTAGGGTTTGAAGCCTTCAATCCATGAAGTGTGCTGAGCCTTGTCCACCAACTTCGTCACAGCGGCAAGCGTCTCTTTGCAGTTACCCCACACCTTGAGGTCAACGGGCACGTTCTTGTTGAACTCTGCACGGTCGATGTCAAAGTGAATGATCTTCGCCTGCTTAGCGTATGTGGCAAGATTGCCTGTCACACGGTCGTCGAAACGCATACCGATGGCAATGAGCAAGTCGCATTGGTTGGTCATCACGTTAGGACCCAAATTGCCGTGCATACCCAAGATACCCATGTTCAGAGGATGGTCGGAAGGAATGGCAGAAAGTCCCAAGAAAGTCGTTCCACATGGGAGTTCTGCTTTCTCCAGCAACGTGCGAAGTTCCTGCTGCGCATTACCTAATTCCACACCTTGACCAACGAGCACAAATGGCTTCACGCTGTTGTTGATCATCTTGGCGGCACGCTCGATGTCGGACATCTCCACATCTGGGTCGGGTTCGTAGCTGCGGATGAAATCCACCTCTGCTGGTTCATACTCCACCATACCCGTCTGTGCGTTCTTGGCGAAGTCGAGCACCACAGGACCAGGACGTCCGCTCTTGGCGATGTAGAAAGCACGAGCTACTGCCCAAGCCACATCTTCAGCACGACGGATCTGATAGCTCCACTTGCTGACTGGCGATGTGATACCCACTACATCGACCTCCTGAAAGGCATCTGTACCCAGCATGGCAACACCCACCTGACCGCAGATGACCACCATCGGAGTGGAGTCAATCATCGCATCGGCAATACCTGTAACCGTGTTGGTGGCACCAGGACCCGAAGTCACAATGGCGCAACCCACCTTGCCACTCACACGGGCATAGCCCTGAGCTGCGTGAACGGCTCCCTGTTCATGACGAACAAGAATGTGATTCAATGTCTTCTTATGATCATAAAGTGCATCGTATGTGGGCATGATGCTTCCACCTGGATAGCCGAAGAGGACATCTACCCCTTCATGCTCCAAGGCACGCATCATCGCCTCTGCACCAGTTACCTTTTCCATATCTTAGTCAATGATTCTTACGCCTCCCTTGTCTGCACTTGCCACACTCTGGGCGTATGCACGGAGAGCCTTTGATACTACACGATTACGTTTGAGTGGCTGCTGTGGACGTGCTGCCAATTCCTCGTCAGACAGACGCACGTTGATAGAGCGGTTTGGAATGTCGATGTCGATAATGTCGCCATCCACAATCTTGCCGATGTTACCACCTGATGCAGCCTCTGGAGAGATGTGTCCGATGGAAAGACCTGATGTACCACCAGAGAAACGACCGTCGGTGATGAGGGCACATTCCTTACCCATGTGCATACTCTTGATGTAAGAAGTTGGGTAGAGCATCTCCTGCATACCAGGACCTCCCTTAGGACCTTCGTGGGTAATCACCACCACATCACCCTTCTTCACTTTACCACCGAGGATGCCTTCACAAGCGTCTTCCTGAGAGTCGAACACCACAGCAGGACCAGAGAACTTCCAGATGCTCTCATCCACACCTGCAGTCTTCACCACACAACCGTCCTGAGCAATATTACCGAAGAGGATAGCCATACCACCGTCCTTGGTGTAAGCGTGCTCAATGTCACGAATGCAACCATTCACGCGGTCTGTGTCGAGCGTCTCATAGTTGGTGTTCTGAACACCCAACTGATTGCAGAACACACCAGCAGGAGCGCTGCTATAGATGCGCTTTGCCTCTGGGTCAATATTGTCTTTCAGAATCGAATATTTCTCAATGTCTTCTGCCAAAGTGGCACCGTTCACACGCTTCACACTCGTGTCAATCAAACCACCCTTAGCCAGTTCGCCCAACAGATTCAGCATACCTCCTGCACGACCACACTCCTGCACAGAATACTTCTGAGAGTTTGGAGCCAGCTTGCAGAGGAACGGCGTCTTGCGAGACAGCTTATCGATGTCAGCCATCGTGAAGTCAACACCAGCTTCCTGAGCCACAGCCAAGAGATGCAGCACGGTATTGGTGGAAGCACCCATCGCAATGTCAAGGGTCATCGCGTTAAGGAAAGCCTGACGAGTGGCAATCGAACGTGGAAGAACCGACTCATCACCATCCTCATAATAAGCGAGGGCATTCTTCACAATCTGACGAGCAGCAGCCTTCATCAGTTCCTTGCGGTTTACATGAGTAGCAAGAATAGTGCCGTTACCAGGAAGTGAAAGTCCAATAGCCTCTGTCAGGTTGTTCATCGAGTTTGCCGTGAACATACCAGAACAGCATCCGCAACCAGGACAAGCACGATTCTCCACCTCAGCCAATTCTTCATCATTCACAGTTGGGTCAGCACCCTTCACCATCGCAGCAATCAGGTCGAGGTTCTCGCCCTTGTACTTGCCTGCCTCCATAGGACCACCGCTGACAAATACTGCAGGGATATTCAGACGCATAGCTGCCATCAGCATACCAGGCGTAATCTTGTCGCAGTTGGAAATGCAAATCATCGCATCCGCCTTGTGGGCATTACACATATACTCCACAGAATCAGCAATGATGTCGCGTGAAGGCAACGAATAGAGCATACCATCATGTCCCATTGCAATACCATCATCGATGGCAATGGTGTTGAATTCGGCAGCATAGCAACCCAACTTCTCAATCTCAGCCTTGACAATCTGTCCCGCCTCATGCAAATGCGTGTGACCTGGTACAAACTGAGTGAACGAATTGACGATGGCAATGATAGGCTTGCCAAACTGTTCACGCTTCATGCCGTTGGCTACCCAAAGAGCACGTGCTCCAGCCATGCGGCGACCTTCTGTGCAGACAGCACTACGTAACTGATGCTTCATAATTATGTTAGAGTTCTTATAATAATCTTTTTACGCTTAACGAAAAAACTTTGCAAAGGTACGAAATTCCAATGACATCTCACACATATTTAATATAAAAAAAGGAAGGAACCCAACTTTTCACCCAGTTTCCTCCCCTTTTTCCCCCCATTTTTGTGTAATTATACTTAGTTAACTAACTCATTTCAACGGAAGTTGTTGCGTATAATGGCTTGGACAAGTTCTGCGCCACGAGTGTGATAGCCATTACTGTGGTCAGTGCCGGCGAAGTCCATGAGGATGATGCCAGTAGGACCTGCTGGACGGGTGGCGAAATAATCGAGGAGGGCTTGGTGGGTGTGGGTGGCATTGTCACGATAGCCATTGCTGAGGGAAATTTCACGTCCGAAGAGGGTTTCTACTTTCGAGTAGGCAGAGGCGAAGTTGAAAGTCCATACGAGGTCGGAAGGGGTGGAAGGGTGCATACGGGTGCTAAAGTCGAGCATCTTGGTGAGGGCATTGACTTTGAGGGTGATGGCTCCTGGGGAGTAGGTGGAAGAGAAATCCTGCACATGGAGTCTGCCCTTTGCGCCTTGTGGTCCGATGATGGTTCCTGTGGTCTGGCGTTGCCAATTGAGGGAACCTGTCCAACCAGTGAAGATGCCTCCAATGGGGGTGTCGCTGTAGTGGTCGCGACTGAGGATGAGTATCTTTCCACGCATATCGCGCACTTGAAGGTCTGGGCGAAAGTTGATGAGGAAGCGGCTGAAGCGGTCTTGTCGGAGCAGCTGCTGGATGCGTGTGTTGTAGGCATCCTTCACCTTGTCGCCATCAGCTGCATGGAGCATGTGAATGATAATGAATTCTGATGGAGATTTTTTCAGCGAATCGCAAAGAAGTTGCAGAACCTGATCGAAGCGCACCTTGGTCGGCATGATGCCATGATGGATGTGGATGTGGTTTTTGTAAACGCTGGGACGAAGATCAAAAGCACGTACGCCAATATGCCATTGCTGACTGATGTCGAGGTCTTGGGTACGGGCATAGCGATTGCCGAACATACCAATGAAGCCACTGAATCCATAACCTGTTGCAGCATCGTGGGTACCAGGAATGGAGAGTGTCGCCACGTAGGCATCATCGGGCAGTCGGCTCATCCAATTCTCTGCCAGAAGAGCGGACACATGCCATACAAGGAGGATGCAGACAAACAGAATCTTTTTCATTGTCGGAAGCGGTGCACGTGCAGGTTTTTATGTAATAACGCAGGGAAAGAGGAAAAATTGTGTGGGATTGTTGGGTATTCTCGCCGAGAAGCATTACCTTTGCAAAAGATAATCATCAAAACCTATCAAGACATGAAAAAAGTACTGATTACCATCTTTGCCTTAACGCTGGGCTTGAGTGCCAGTGCCAAGGACATTTTTGTGAACACCCCCAAGACCACGCTGATGATTGCAGCGAACGAGGGTCAGACACCACGTATCCAATATTATGGTTCGCGCATTAAGTCTGAACAGGCGCAGGAGGTCTATGATGCCAGGGGACTGAACTACGATGCCTATCCAGCCTTTGGTCGCAATAGCTTCGACGAGACGGCATTGAGCGTGACTCATGCCGATGGTAATATGTCAACGGAGCTAGTGGTGACGGGCAGTCAGCAGCAGGGTGAAGAGACTATCATCTCGCTGAAGGACAAAAAGTACGACTTCTTTGTGGACATTCACTACAAAGCCAATGACAAGAGCGATGTGATTGAGACTTGGACAGTGATTCGCAATGGCGAGAAGAAACCCATCAAATTGGAACAGTATGCAAGTGGTGTGATGGCGTTACGTCAGGAAGGTGCTTGGCTAACTCACTTCCATGGGGCATGGGGACAAGAGGCCGGAATGACGGAAGAACCGCTGTCGGCTGGTTTGAAGACCATCGTGAATCATGACGGTGTACGTACAGCAATGGACGACCGTGCAGAGGTGATGATCTCGCTCGACGGAAAACCACAAGAGAACAGCGGACGCGTCATCGGCGCTGCCCTCTGTTGGACAGGTAACTACAAACTTCGCATCGAAACACGTGGAAAGAATCGCCACACGCTCTTGGCAGGTATCGACGATCTGCACACGGCCTATACGCTGAAAGCAGGCGAATCGTTCACGACTCCAACACTGGCGCTGGCGTACAGCGAAGAGGGTAAGGGTGGCGTGAGTCGTGCTTTCCACCACTGGGGACGCAATGGCCAGCTGCACAACGGTCAAGCGTTAAGAGAGATTCTGTTGAACTCGTGGGAAGGTGTCTATATGAACGTGAACCAGGAGGTGTGCGAACAGATGATGGACGGTCTCAAGGAACTCGGTGGCGAGCTATTCGTGGTGGACGACGGATGGTTCGGCCGCAAGTATCGCCGCACCTACGACGACAAAGCCTTGGGCGACTGGGTGACAGACACAGAGAAGCTTCCCAACGGCATTCCTGCCCTGGTGAAGGCGGCAGAGGAAAGAGGCCTGAAGTTCGGCATCTGGATTGAGCCAGAGATGACCAACAGCGCGAGTGAACTCTTCGAAGCACATCCCGACTGGGTGGTGGCCCATCCCACACGCGAACTCTCAAAAGGTCGTGGCGGCACGCAACTCGTGCTCGACCTCTCCAACCCCAAGGTGCAGGACTTCGTGGTCGGCATCGTGGACAATCTGGTGAAGGAGAACCCTACCCTACATTATATTAAATGGGACTGCAACATGTCCATGCAGAACTTCGGCAGCAGCTATCTGACAGCAGACAAGCAGAGCCACCTCTTCGTGGATTATCATCTGGGACTCCGCGCAGCACTCGAGCGCATTCGTGCTGCCCATCCCAATCTGGTCATCCAGCTTTGTTCCAGCGGTGGCGGTCGTGTCAACTGGGGAGCCCTGCCCTACTTCGACGAGTTCTGGGTAAGCGACGACACCGATGCCCAGCAGCGCCTCTTCATCCAATGGGGCACCAGCCACTTCTTCCCCACCCTGGCTATGGCACAACACGTCAGCGCCTCGCCCAACCACCAGACGGGTCGCGTCATCCCATTGAAATTCCGTTTCGATGTGGCGATGACAGGACGTTTGGGTATGGAGATGAAGCCCAGTGACCTGAATGACAGCGAACGTGAGTATGCCAAGAAAGCTGTGGCGTTCTACAAGGAGATTCGTCCTATCATTCAGTTGGGTGACCTCTATCGTCTGCTCTCACCCTACGAAAACAAGGGATTTTGCAGCGAGATGTTCGTGACGGAAGACAAGTCAGAGGGCGTGTTCTTCTGCTACAAATTTGAAAATTACATTGGTCTGGATGCTCCCCGTTGGCACATGGCAGGACTTGACCCCAACGCCACTTACGTATTGAACGAATTTGAGGGTACAGACAGAAGTGCCCGCTCCCTCGAAGGCAAGAGATTCAGCGGAAAATTCCTTATGGAGACAGGTATCGAACTCAACCTCAGCGGTCAGTTCGCCAGCCGTGTCATCCGATTGAAGAGGATGTAGGCACTCAGCCCAAGCATTCCAACAGAACGAAAACAATATGCCCCACATCGACCAAACGACGTGGGGCATATTTTTATCAGTATGATCGGCCTAAATTTATGCTGTGATAGAACCTGCGATGAGGATGAGCACAAGAAGACCGAGGATGGCATAAAGCTCAGGGAACACAGCGAGCACCATCGTAGTACCGAAGGCATTGTGACCGCCACCGATAGCTGAGATACCGTTAGCACAAACCTTTGCCTGACGGATGGCTGAGAAGAGAGCCACAGCACCAAGTGCAAGACCTGCACCCAGAACGGCACAAGCAGCAAACATGCTGATGTCAGCTGTCACGAGGGGGTTGAGGATGAAGAAGCCCACGAAACCATACAGGCCCTGAGAAGATGGGAGAGCTGCGAGACCGATATAGGAACCGCTAGCTGATGGGTTCTTCTTGAATGCGCCGATAGCGGCGTTACCACAGATGGTCACGCCATAGGCGGAACCGATGCCGGAGAGTCCTACTGCGAGGGCTACACCGATGTACGCTAAAAGTACTGGAGACATAATGTTTTAATTGTTTTTAGTGGGTTAACTCTGTCGCCCATGAGAAGGGTTTAAGTGACACGGAGAACCCGAGTTATTATTAATGAATTATTAAAGTTATGCTTTCACTTGAAAGGGTTGATATTCCTTACCGTTGCCTTCGAAGTCGGCATTCTTGAAGTACTCCACGAAGGTGAGTCGCATGGGGTGAACGAAGGAGGAAATCATACAGAGACCGAAGTTGATGCCGTGACCGAAGAGCAGGATGATGATCATCACCAGTTCACGCACCACAGGCACATCTGGACTCATCTCCATCGCCAACTGGTTGAACACGGAACCCAGCACACCACCTGTCAATCCGAGTGCGAAGAGTCGGATGTATGAGAGGAGGTCACCCAGCAATCCAGTGGACATACCGTAAGTTGCCCAAAGTCCTGCACCGAAGTTGCTTCCCACACCCAGCGCCTTGCCCAGCGCAGAATCCTTCTTGTAGGCATTCGGGCTGTTGAGGAAGAAGATGCCGAGGGCAGAAACGGCGATGAGTGCATAGAGCACATACTGCACAGGCTGAGAGAGTTCTGCACCGAAGAGTGGAAGTCCGAAGAGGATTGTAGCACTCAGGAGCGCCACTACCCACGAGAACTTGCCCACACCGTAGATGAAGCCGTAGTTCTTCACGGCCTTGCATCCTGCCAGCGTCATGCCGAGCAACACCTGAATGAGACCGATGATGACGGAGATGACCATCATGGGCGAGTAGCCAAAGAAGCTCTCCTTCATGGAGTCATTGATGAAGTATGGCTGGATGGGCTTGATGAATTCCCAATCGACAGTCGAGAGGTCGATGCCGAAGAAGGTGCCTGTGACGAATCCGCAGATGCAAGTCATACCACCCAGCAATGCGCCCAACTTACCGAACTTCGCCAATGATGGTTTCGCGAAGATGAGTGCGATGCTGGCACCCAGAATCAGCAAGCCGTAGCCCATATCGCCCATGCACAATCCAAAGAAGAGCATGAAGAAGGGGGCAAAGAACGGTAACGGATCGATGTCGTGATAGTTCGGTAGGGAGTACATACGAAGAATTGGCTCGAAGAGTGATGAGAACTTGTCATTCTTGATTTGGATAGGTACATTGTCGTCGAACGCAGGGTCTTCCATCTCGTAGAAGATGTGCTGCTTTTCGAGGTAGTCCACTACCCCATCAGCTTTCTCCTTCAAGGTCCAGCCAATCATCAGCTTCACGGCACCATTCACGAGGTTCTCATTGCTGAGATGCACCTTCGAGAGCTGGATGTCATTCTCATTCGCCACCTGTCCTGCCTCGATGGAAGGACGGTCAACCGCATTCACTTGCAACAGCTGCTCGTGGATGCTGGCGAGCTGTTCGCTGAGCATTTTCAACTTCTCCTGATAAACAGAGAGCGATTCCTCAGGCAAGAACAGACGTTCTGCTGTAATCTCTGGCTCCGTGTCCTCGTTGGAGAACGCCACGAAATAAGTTTTCTTATTGATTTCGTTGACAGGTGTGGCAAAATACTTCTCGCCCCACTCTGCCTTATACATTTTATTATTAACAGCATAGAAGTATGGCTTATAGCCCGACTTCTCCAACTGTCGGATGCTGTCCCAACTGAATTCACCAAATGGCTCCAACTGCTGGATGGCATCCTCTGTGGCATCCATACTGTGCTTCACGCTGTTCTCGTCCTTCAGCAGACGCTCCACCGTCTCAATCAGCGCCAATCCTCTGGAAGCATCGGCTGGCTGAGGGGTGTAGGTGGTAGAAGGCTCGTAGGAATCAGCGGCAAAGTCAAGTGCCTTGAGCGCCTCTTTATAGCGCACGGCAAGGTCGAGACCTGCTTGCAGTTCGTCGCTGGTGGCACCCTGCTGCAGTTCCTCCACATGGATAACGCCCAGCTCGCGGATGTCGCTAATGAACTGGTCATATTCCCCACTAGTGATGAGGAACGTGAGTTTCTTCATGTCTTGTATCATACAGCAACCGCCTCCTTTCCTTCGAGAGAAATATCCTGTTCCTCTTTCTTCTTCCTCGCCTCCTGAAGAGACTTCAGAATCTTTTGTGAAGACTTAGAGAGGTTCTCCTCGTCCTCCATGAATCGCTTAATCTTACGTATTGCCTCCTGATAGCCAGGTATCTGGACTTTCTCAAAGAGGTTTACCTTCTGGGTGGTCTTTCTACGTGCATGATCGAGCAGTCCCAACTTGGCAAGCACGAACTCACGTTCCACAGCGGTCTTGGCCAATCCCTGCAACAGATTGATGCCGTCGAAGTACCACTTCGGAGCAGAGAACAGTCCGAAAGGCTTCACGTCTAGTTCGATGTTCAGGAGCACAGGCACTCGTACACCTGCTACCTTCTTTACATCGAGCTGCACATCCTTCAGGCTGACCAGCGACGTGTCGAACTCACCCCAGAGGGCATACATCGACTCGTAGCCGCCAATCTGTTGTTGCAGTTTCTTTTCCAAGTCTTCCGCTTCCTGTTTGCTTCGTTTCACCTCCAAACGCAACGCCGTTTCCTTGTTCTTGATGATAGGCAAGGTGCGCTGTCGCATCTTGAGGTTCTTCTCAATCTGCTGAAGCGATGTCTTGTTATATTGAAACTTAATCGCCATATATTACTTCCAATAGATGTCAGTAAATTCTTTCTTGATATTGACTTCCTCAAGCTTAAAGTATTTCTTGAAGAGTGACCACGTAACATCCAGCATTTCAGTTGTATCGAGGTTCACGTCAATAGCAAGCAGCTTGCCTGCATACTCCTTAGCGAAGTCGAGGCAGCGGTTGTCATAGTCGGTCAAATCGAAACCGTTCTCCATCTTGGTCTTTGCATTGGCTGCATCTGAATAAAGACGGATAGCGGCGTTCATCACCTGCGAGTGGTCCTTACGTGTCTTCTTACCAGCCACAAGCTGCTTCAGACGAGAGAGTGAACGGAATGGGTCAACGATGACCTTACCGATATCAGAGTCACGACGCAGGTAGAGCTGACCCTCGGTGATGTAACCCGTGTTGTCAGGCACAGCGTGTGTGATGTCGCCACCTGAAAGTGTCGTCACAGCGATGATGGTGATGGAACCGCCACCAGCACTCTCTGGGAACTGCACGGCCTTCTCGTAAATCTTTGCCAAGTCGGAATAGAGTGAACCAGGCATAGAGTCCTTTGAAGGAATCTGGTCCATACGGTTTGACACGATAGAAAGTGAGTCAGCGTAGGAAGTCATATCCGTCAGGAGCACCAACACCGTCTCGTGCTTCTCCACAGCGAAGTACTCAGCAGCTGTCAATGCCATATCAGGCACGAGCAGACGCTCGACAGCAGGGTCTTCGGTAGTGTTCATGAAGGCGATGATGCGGTCGAGCGCACCAGCATTCGAGAATGTATTCTTAAAGAAATAGTAGTCATCGTTGGTCATACCCATACCGCCGAGGATGATCTTGTCCACCTTTGCACGGAGCGCCACCAATGCCATTACCTCGTTGAACGGTTGGTCGGGGTCAGCAAAGAATGGAATCTTCTGACCAGACACCAGCGTGTTGTTCAGGTCGATACCAGCAATACCCGTTGCAATCAGTTCGGATGGCTGCTTACGACGCACAGGGTTCACGGATGGACCACCAATCTCCACGTCCTTACCCTCAATCTCTGGACCTCCATCGATAGGGTTTCCGTAGGCATTGAAGAAGCGTCCTGCCAGCTGCTCGCTCACCTTCAGCGATGGAGCCTTGCCGAGGAACACCACTTCCGCATTGGTGGGGATGCCACCCGTACCTTCAAACACCTGCAGGGTCACGTCGTCGCCTGCAATTTTCACTACCTGAGCCAGCTTACCATTGATGGTTGCAAGCTCATCATATCCTACTCCCTTCGCTTTGAGGGAGACTGTGGCCTTTGTAATCTGGCCAATCTTTGTGTATATTTTCTGAAAAGCTGTAGCCATAGTCGTTTATGCGGCAAGCATTGCCTTGATTTGTGAAACAAAGTCGTTATATTGTTCGCTCTTGAACTGCGAGTAGTTCATCTGCTTGCAGAGGTTGATGAGCTTACGGAAGTATGCCACACAATCCTCGAAGTGATCGAACTGGAAGTCGTGTTCGCAGATTTCTGTCACCATATCAAGAATGGCCTCCTGACGCTCCAGCGATGTCACAGCATCCACCTCGTCGAACGCATCCTGCTGCAAGAGCACGAAGTCGATGATTTCAGACTTCCAGAACACCACGTGGTAATCCACTGGCACACCGTCATCACCCAAGATGTTGATTTGCTCAGCAATCTCCTTACCACGCTGCATACGGGTCTTCAGGTTGAGCACCTTGGGAATCCACTTGTCGTTAATCTTCTTCGAGATGTATTCAGCAAACTCAGGATATTCCAGATACTTGGAATAGGAATCGATAGGATTCACAGCAGGATAACGCTTCTTGTCCGCACGATCCTGTTCCAAACCGTAGAAGCAGCGAGCCACCTTCTTGGTATTCTCCGTCACAGGCTCCTTCAAGTTACCACCGGCAGGAGACACCGTACCGATGAACGTGATGGAACCAATCTCTCCGTTGTTCAGATACACGTAACCAGCACGTCCGTAGAAGTTTGAGATGAGGGCACCCAAGTCCATTGGGAATGCGTCAGGACCAGGCAGTTCCTCCATACGGTTAGACATCTCACGCAGCGCCTGAGCCCAACGTGAAGTGGAGTCAGCCATCAGCAACACACGCAGACCCATCGAACGGTAGTACTCTGCCATAGTCATAGCCGTATAGACAGAAGCCTCACGGGCAGCCACAGGCATGTTTGATGTATTGGCGATGATGATGGTACGCTCCATCAACTTGCGTCCTGTGTGTGGGTCAATCAATTCTGGGAATTCCGTGAAGATTTCCACCACCTCGTTGGCACGCTCACCACAGGCAGCGATAATCACGATGTCTGCCTCAGCCTGCTTAGAGATAGCGTGCTGCAGCACCGTCTTACCCGTACCGAAAGGACCTGGGATGAAGCCCGTACCGCCTTCCACGATGGGGTTGAATGTGTCAATCGTGCGCACACCTGTCTCCAACAGCTTGAAGGGGCGTGGTTTCTCCTTATAGTTCGTCATGGCAAACTTCACTGGCCAGTGCTGCACCATATCCACCTTCACCTCAGTGCCGTCCTCCTTCTCGAGCACAGCCACCACATCGTGAATCTTATATTTGCCGGCAGCCACGATGCTCTTCACCTTTGCCTTGCCCTCCATTTGGAAGGGAGCCATAATTTTCAGTTTTTGCGAGTTTTCTTCCACCTCACCGAGCCATGCAGAGCCTTCCACCTCATCGCCCACTTTGGCGAGTGGCACGAAGTTCCATTCACGTTCTTTGTCGAGGGGTTCCGTGTACTGACCACGCTTCAGGAAGACACCTTCCATCTTGTCGAGGTCGTTCTGCAAACCGTCGTAGTTCTTAGACAGCATGCCAGGACCCAACTGCACTTCCAGCATGTGTCCTGTAAATTCGGCTGGTGCACCAACCCTGAGTCCACGTGTTGATTCGAACACCTGAACATACACGTCACTGCCCACCACCTTGATGACCTCACTCATCAGCTTGTCGCCACCTGTCTCGATATAGCAGATTTCACCCTGCTTCACAGGACCATCGACAGCCAGAGTCACCATGTTGGCAATAACGCCACTAACAGTTCCTTTTGTCATATCTTGTCTTTGTTTTATTATTCCATCAAATTTCTCACATGCGCAGCTTTCGCCACGAACTCTTCGGGCACACGTGCCTCTCCTCTCAGATTCTCGATGATCTGTCGGAAAGTCTCCTTGCCCGTTTCCACGTCAAGCTTGTCCCAACGTGCCAGCATGTCGAGTTTGCAGAGATAAGCGAACACAGCCTCAATCGAGAAGATGTTGAAGAAGGTCTTGTCCTCCAGCCACAGCCACTTGAACGCATCCATCTTTTTCTCCTTCTCCACAGGGTCTTCGCACTCCACAATCTTCATCAGGTCTGCCACATAGTCGTATTCGGCAGTCAGGTTGAAGTCCTTCGTGTTATTCGTCAGAATCATCTCCGTCACCTCATCCTCGCCCTGGATGTAGTCAGCCACATTCCAGCCATTCTTCCTTGCTAGGAAGGCCGTGAGGATATTGGTGATGTCGAGATTCAGCTTGAACCACTGGCGCACCGTCTTGTTTGGACACGTTTCGATGGCATATTGATAGAACTTGTAGAGCATGTCATCCTCTGGGAAGTAGCCCTCTTTATCCTTATTGTATGCGTACTCGCGCGCAAACATACTCATAAAAGCAGGATAGCGATGCACGTTGAAGTTCATCTCCCTTGCCGAAGTCATCAAATCGACATACTGTTCCATGGTCAAGTTGCCGTTGAGGTCAATCTCCGCATGAGGATTCTTCAGCAGCTTCACAAGGTTCATGCAGTCGTTCTTGAGGAAGAAGTAGTAGAGCACCTTCTTGTCGCCATCCGACAAGACCGCATCCAGTTCCTCTCTCAAGTCCTCCATGCTGACCCCGCGCTTCGTGTCCTCCAGCGTGATGTCAGGCAGACCCGCCATTAAACAATAATAATTTCCCATACCTTAGAAAATCATTTCCACCAACTGTGGACGCAAGAAATTCTTGAAATACTCCTCAAACTCAGCCTCGCCGAAGTTCACCTTGTAAGAGCCGTCGGCAGGAGCCACCGTGAACTGCGTCTTCTTGCCGTTCACCTCTTCAATCTTCACGCCCTTGTCGAGCAGAGCTTTCGCCTTCTTCGCGAAGAGCGCCTTCAGACTCGCTGCATCTTCTGTGCTGATGACGATGTCCTCTTGGGCACCCCATTTCTCAGCCAACTTCAGTATAAACTCGTTCATGAAATCCTTGTTGCCAGCAACGTCTGCAGCCGCCTCTTTCACCACCTTATCACCCACCACGTCGGTGACCTCACTTTTCAGTGCATTGAGCGCCTGAGCAGCATACATCTTGATTTCGCTCTTCATGTTCTCCTCCATGCCCTGCACATTCTTCTTGGCATTTGCCTCAATTTCTTCGGCCTGAGCCTTCGCGTCTGCAACAATCTGAGCCGCCTTCTCATTAGCCGCAGCAATGATCTTTTCGGCTTCCGCATTGCCCTTCTCCACTCCATCCTTCAGGAGCTTTTCGGTCAATTCTTGAATCTTATTTTCCATATTATTATTGGTGTTTGTACATATTTCGGGACAAATTTAAGGAAAAAAATCCACATAGTCCCACAAGCGCTTGCACAAAATCGTTCTTTTTCCGTAAATTTGCCGCCTGATAACAACAATTGACTCTAAAATGAAGATTTTAATCCTTTCTTTCCTCCTCTCAATTTTCAATTTTCAACTTTCAACCTTCAACTCCCAAGAGGATCAAGAAGCACTTCGTGAATGGTCACCAGCCGCCATCGTCAGCGACGAAGCCGTCAAAGCCTACAGCCTCGACTCCTGCTTCAAGGCCTACCCCATCAGCGATGCCATCTTCCAACGCATGAAGGGCAAGTCTTACAAGGACAACTGCACCGTTCCACGCACTACCCTACGCTACCTGCGAGTGCTCCATCGCAACCTCGAAGGAAAGACCCAGCTCGGCGAAATCGTCTGCAACCAAGCCATCGCCAACGACCTCATTGACATCTTCCGCAAACTCTACGAAGCCAACTACAAGATTGAGCGCATCGTGCTGATCGACGAATACGACGCCGACGACGAACGCAGCATGTCCCACAACAACACCTCCTCATTCAATTTCCGTGTCGTCTCAGGCACCACAAAACTCTCCAAACACGCACAGGGACTCGCCATCGACATCAACCCCCTCTACAACCCCTACATCCACCTCAACAACGGCAAGGTGGAACCGGCCAACGGCAAACCCTACGCCACCAACAGAACCAACAACCGCAAGGACATCCCCGTCCCCATCATCAACACCACCGACCTCTGCTACCGCCTCTTCATCCAGCACGGATTCCGTTGGGGAGGTGTATGGCGCACCGTCAAAGACTACCAACACTTTGAGAAATAACGAATCAAGTATCTGGCAGGTCTCTATAAAAGATGTGACTGTTCTTTTGGGAAATCAAGAAGAATCGCGTTCGAAAAAGATGTGAATTTCCACGTAAACGGAGAAACATTTACAGATTTTTATGTAGGATTTGTCCCATGAAATGACCGATAACAAGCGAAATGGGGGAAAAAGGGGATGAAGAAGGATGTTTTTGGGGGAAAGTTTGTGATTGTGTGAAATATAAGTAGTATCTTTGCAAGGTTTTTTTGGAACAAGACTAAAAATACACATAATATAATATGATAAAGATTACTTTTCCTGACAATTCCGTGCGCGAGTATGAGGCTGGCGTGACGGGCTTAGAGATTGCCGAGAGCATCAGCCAGAGATTGGCGCAAGACGTGATTGCGTGTGGTGTGAACGGCGAGACGACGGAGTTGAATCGTCCCATCATGGAGGACGCAACGATTGAACTCTACAAGTTTGAGGACGCTGAAGGTAAGCATGCCTTCTGGCACACATCAGCACACTTGATGGCTGAAGCGATTGAGGAACTGTGGCCAGGCACTCAGTTCGGTATCGGTCCTGCTATCGAGAATGGTTTCTACTACGATGTGATGCCACCTGAAGGTGTGAAGTTGAGCGATGCAGACTTCCCAAAGATTGAGAAGAAGATGCAGGAGCTGCAGCAGAAGAAGGAAGCATTGGTGCGCAAGGACATCTCGAAGCAGGATGTGATGGAGCTGTTCGCCTCAAAGGGTCAGACCTATAAGAATGAGCTGATTGCAGAGTTGGAGGATGGTAAGATCACAACATACACGCAGGGTAACTATATCGACCTCTGTAAGGGTCCTCACTTGATGACAACTGCACCCATCAAGGCATTCAAACTGTTGTCGTTGGCTGCAGCATACTGGCGTGGCGATGAGAAGCGTCCAATGATGACCCGTATCTATGGTATCTCGTTCCCCAAGAAGAAGTTGCTGGATGAGTATCTGGTGGCTCTCGAAGAGGCAAAGAAGCGTGACCACAGAAAGATTGGCAAGGAGATGGAACTGTTCATGTTCTCTGAGCGCGTGGGTAAAGGTCTGCCAATGTGGTTGCCAAAGGGCACCGCTGTGCGCATCCGCCTGCAGGACTTCTTGCGCAAGATTCAGAAGCGTTATGGATATCAAGAGGTGATCACACCACATATCGGAGGTAAGAATCTCTATGTGACTTCAGGCCACTATGCTCACTATGGCAAGGATTCCTTCCAACCCATCCAGACGCCAGAAGAGGGAGAAGAGTATTTGTTGAAACCTATGAACTGCCCTCACCACTGTGAGATTTTCGCATGGCAGCCACGTTCCTACAAGGACCTTCCTTTCCGTTGCGCAGAATTCGGTACTGTGTATCGCTATGAGCAGTCAGGTGAGTTGCACGGATTGACTCGTGTACGTTCTTTCACGCAGGACGATGCCCACATCTTCTGCCGCCCAGATCAGGTGAAGGATGAGTTCCTGCGCGTGATGGACATCATCAACATCATCTTCAAGGCGCTCGACTTCAAGGAATACGAGGCACAGATTTCACTTCGTGACCCTGACGACAAGGAGAAGTACATCGGTTCGGACGAGGTATGGGAGCAGGCTCAGAACGCCATCATCGAGGCATGCGCCGAGAAGGGTCTGAACACCCGCACTGAGTTGGGTGAGGCTGCGTTCTATGGTCCTAAACTCGACTTCATGATCAAGGACGCGCTGGGTCGCCGTTGGCAATTGGGTACCATCCAGGTGGACTACAACTTGCCCGAGCGTTTCCAACTCGAATATACTGGTGCTGACAACCAGAAGCACCGCCCTGTGATGATCCATCGTGCCCCATTCGGTTCGATGGAGCGTTTCATCGCTGTGCTGATTGAACACACGGCAGGTCACTTCCCACTCTGGCTCACACCTGACCAAGTGGTGGTGCTCCCCATCTCTGAGAAGTTCAATGACTACGCTCAGCAGGTGGCTTCCTCACTCAACGCACAAGAGGTGCGCACCATCGTTGACGACCGTAACGAAAAGATTGGCAGAAAGATTCGCGACAACGAGATGAAGCACATCCCATATCTGCTCATCGTGGGTGAGAAAGAAGCCGCTGATGGCACTGTAAATGTCAGAAAACAAGGCACTCAGCAGCAAGAAACGATGAAAATTGACGATTTTGCAAAGAAAATTCAAGAAGAAGTTCGTCAAATGACAGAAAATTTCTAACTTTGCACCCGATTTTAACAAAAATAACAAAAACTTAACTAAAAAATACCGAAGGTAAGCAAGCCAACCGAATGAAAGGTGACAACAAAAAACAACAGTACAGGGTCAACGAACAGATCCGTGTACCAGAAGTGAGAATCGTAGGTGACGGAATTGAGTCCACCGTGATGCCAACCCGTGAAGCCCTGCGTCTCGCAGAAGACAAGGAAGTAGATCTCGTAGAAATCTCTCCCAATGCGCAACCTCCGGTATGTCGTCTCATCGACTACTCCAAGTTCCTCTATCAGCAGAAGAAGAAGGCGAAGGAACTGAAGGCAAAGCAGGTGAAGGTGGAAGTGAAGGAAATTCGCTTCGGACCTCAGACGGGCGAAGCCGACTATGCATTCAAGCTGAAGCACGCTCAGGAATTCCTGACCGACGGCAACAAGGTGAAGGCATACGTGTTCTTCAAGGGACGCTCCATCGTCTTCAAGGAACAAGGTGAAGTGCTTCTTCTCCGATTCGCCAACGACCTCGAGGAGCTGGCAAAGGTAGAGAGCATGCCATCGTTGGAAGGCAAGAAGATGTTCCTCACATTGGCGCCAAAGAAGGCTGGTGCTCCCAAAAAGAGTCAGCAACGTCGCGACAATGAGGCTGCTGAAGCACAGGCGAAAGCACTACGCGAAGCTGAGAAAGAGGCAGAGGGACCAAATCCCAACAGCCCATTCGCAGGATTAGCTGAGAAACTGGCTGAGAAAGAGAGTTGATTATTGACAGTTGATCGTTTAGAAAATAGAAGTGCGTAACGCCCTGGTATATGCGTTGCCACACATTATTAATAATTAAATACATAAAAAAATGCCAAAAATTAAAACTAAGTCCGCTGCAAAGAAGCGTTTCACGCTTACTGGAACAGGCAAAATCAAGCGTCAGCACGCTTATCACAGTCACATTCTGACTAAGAAGACGAAGAAGCAGAAGAGAAATCTTGACCACAGCACGATTGTCGTGAAGGCAAACCGTAAGCAAGTGCTCGATTGTCTCGCACTCCGTTAAAAATCCAGTAAGTAATCAACCAAAAGTTTAATCGAATCGTTAGCCCGAAAAGAACGTAATCGAACGTCGCTAACATTCAAAAAGCAAACAAAATTATGCCAAGATCAGTAAATCATGTAGCATCACGCGCTCGCCGCAAGAAGATTTTGAAGCGCGTAAAGGGTCAGTTTGGCGCTCGTAAGAACGTCTGGACCGTTGCCAAAAACGCCTACGAGAAAGGCCTCACCTACGCATTCGCAGACCGTCGTCGCAAGAAGCGTGAGTTCCGCTCTCTCTGGATTCAGCGTATCAACGCAGCCGCTCGTGCAGAGGGTATGTCTTACTCTCAGTTCATCGGCGCTCTCCACAAGGCTGGCATCGACCTCAACCGTAAGACACTTGCTTACCTCGCAGTACACAACGCAGAGGCATTCAAGGCTATCGTTGAGAAGGTAAAGTAAATCAACATTAGTGACAAAATAAAGCATCTTTCTCATGTAGGAAGGTGCTTTTATTGATAATAAGTAATAACTTCGATAACTTCTAAAATAAACAGATATGAAAGCATTTGTATTCCCTGGTCAGGGCGCTCAGTTCACAGGAATGGGCAAAGACCTCTACGACACCAATCCTAAGGCAAAGGAATTGTTTGACAAGGCTAACGAAATCCTTGGTTTCGACATCACCAAGATCATGTTTGAAGGTACAGCAGAAGAATTGAAGCAGACAAAGGTGACACAGCCAGCTGTGTTCCTCCACTCTGTGATTTCAGCAATCTGTCTGGGCGACGCATTCGATGCAGACATGGTGGGTGGTCACTCTCTGGGTGAGTTCTCTGCCCTTGTTGCAGCAGGTGCCCTCTCATTCGAGGACGGCCTGAAGCTGGTTTCTCAGCGTGCTCAGGCTATGCAGAAAGCTTGTGAGGCAGCTCCTTCTACGATGGCAGCCATCATCGGTTTGGATGACGCAAAGGTGGAAGAGGTTTGTGCTTCTATCTCAAAGCCTGGCAATATCGTTGTTCCTGCCAACTACAACAACCCTGGTCAGCTCGTTATCTCTGGTAATGTGGAAGCTGTCAACGAGGCTTGTGAGGCTTTGAAGGCAGCAGGTGCAAAGCGCGCTCTCCCACTCCCAGTTGGTGGTGCGTTCCACTCTCCTCTCATGCAGCCAGCCAAGGACGAACTGCAGGCTGCCATCGAGGCTACCACATTCTCTACGCCTAAGTGCCCAGTTTATCAGAATGTGGATGCTCAGGCTCACACCAACCCAGAAGAAATCAAGCAGAACCTCATCGCTCAGTTGACAGCTCCAGTGAAGTGGACTTACGAGGTGCAGGCAATGATTGCAGCAGGTGCTACAGACTTCACAGAGTGTGGTCCTGGTAAGGCATTGCAAGGCATGATTGCAAAGATCAGCCGCGACGTAACTGCTCACGGAATTGCATAAATAATATGGAAAAGCTAATCATCTATCAAGTTTTCACGCGCCTCTTTGGAGCCAATGCCAACAAGAATGTGAGCAATGGCACGAAGAAGGAGAATGGCTGTGGCAAGATGGCAGACTTCACAGGTGCAGCTTTGGCTGAAATAAAGAAGCTAGGTGCCACACACATCTGGTACACAGGTCTCATCGAGCATGCCACCAAGAGTGATTACTCTCAGTATGGCATTGAGCGCGACCACCCTGCCGTCGTGAAAGGTATGGCAGGAAGTCCGTATGCCATCAAGGACTACTACGACATCGACCCCGACCTTGCCACGAAGGTGCCTGAACGCATGAAGGAGTTTGAGAACCTCGTTATGCGAACCCACAAGGCTGACCTGAAGATGATTATCGACTTTGTGCCCAACCACGTGGCACGTCAGTACCACTCTGATGCCAAACCAGAGGGAGTGCGTGACCTGGGTGAAGATGACGACAAAACTGAATCCTTCAGCGCCTACAACAATTTCTATTACTTGCCAGGCTCTCAGTTCTCGCCCAACTTCTCGTTGCACGACGATGAGATGGGTGACTACGTGGAGAAGCCCTGCAAGGTGACGGGCAACGACTGCTTCACGCCCTGGGTGAGCCAGAACGACTGGTACGAGACAGTCAAGCTGAACTACGGCAGAGACTATCTGGGCACTCGCGAACGTCTCATCTTCAGTCCTACGACGCCCAACACTTGGGAGAAGATGCGCGACATCCTCCTGTTCTGGGCTTCGAAGGGCATTGACGGTTTCCGTTGCGATATGGCTGAGATGGTGCCTTGCGACTTCTGGGGATGGGTCATCCCGATCGTGAAGGCCAAGTACCCCAACATCGTCTTCATTGCTGAGGTGTATAATCCGCACGAGTATCGCAACTACCTGAATCGTGGTCACTTCGACTATCTCTACGACAAGGTGGGACTCTACGACACCATCCGTTCTGTGATGGGTGGCAACTCTGCTGCCTGCATCACGGGAGCTTGGCAGAGCGTAGATGACATCCACAGCCACATGCTCAACTTCCTCGAGAATCACGACGAGCAGCGCATCGCCTCCAAGTTCTTTGCCGGCAATGCGGAGAAAGGTAAGCCCGCTCTGCTTGTCAGCGCCTTGATGAACACCAACCCGATGATGATTTACTTCGGTCAGGAGTTAGGCGAACAGGGCATGTACTCAGAGGGATTCAGCGGACAGGACGGTCGCACCACCATCTTCGACTACTGGACCATCGACCTTATCCGTCGTTGGAGAAACAACAACAAGTTTGATGGCACCCTGCTTTCGAAGGAGGAGAAGGACTTGCAGAAGTACTACACCAAGGTGCTGAACATCTGCAACAAGGAGAAAGCCATTCGCGAGGGTCAGTTCTTTGACATCATGTACGTGAACTACGGACAGGGAATGAATGAGCATCGCCAGTTCGCTTTCCTCCGTAAGAAGGACAAGGAACTCATCTTCGTCATCGCCAACTTCGACGACCAGCCCGCCCGTTCATGGGTGAAGATTCCTGCCCACGCTTTCGAGTGTCTTGACATCCCCGTCAGCAACGAGGCACGTGAGTGCAAAGACCTTCTCACCGGCAAGAAAGAGAAGAAGGCGCTCATCCCTGATGGCACCCTCTACGTGGAACTTCCTGCCAATGGCGGAAAAGTGCTGAAATTCAAACTCTAAAATGGGGTGTTTTTGCTGAAGTATACTTTAGCTAGCATGTAAAGTATACTTCAGCAAAAACGCCTGATTTTTCAATTAGAAATTATACGCCAATCCGAGCGTGAAATATTCCTTGAACTGGAAGTAGCCGAGCGTGTGGTCATAGTACTTGATGTCGCGGTTGTCATCAAATCGCCAAAGCGTATAGACCTCACTGGAGATGTACTTGTTGAACTGGAAGGAAAGCACGTTCTCCATCTCCGACTCCACATATTCGTAGGAAGTGAAGTAGAAGCAGCGGCACTTCCAAGTCAAACCCTTTACAATCGTGATCTTCGAGTTAAACTCAATCTTCGAACCGAAGTCCTGCTGGAAATCCTTGCCCACCATGTTGTTGGAACGGTGAATGTCCACATCGTCGTCGTCAATCAGACGCATTTTGTAAGAGAACGGCAGGAGCGCCAAAGAGAAGGAGTTGCCATTCTTGAACTTCGGCTTCCAGTCCATACCAAGAGAGACATACACATCCAACGGTGCCAGGAACTTTGAGTAAGTGCGGCGGTCATTCGCCTTGTGACCAGGCAGGAACTGCGACTTCGCCTCAGCCGACACCGTATAATACCAATTCTTGGCTGCCTTGATGCCAAGTTTCGAGTTGAGCTGAATCTTATCGTTATTGCTCAGGTAACGATGGATAGAGTCCGAAGTAGCTGTGACAAATCCCAGACGCAGGTCGAGCTTATTGTCCCACGACACCCGCTTCTGGTCGTTGTAATTCGCTTCAAGCACCAGATTGGACAGCATCGTCACGTTGTTGTTACCTCCCTTGTACCAATTCTCAGAGAAGTAATTCTGCGTGAACTGCAAGGAGAACTTGCCCGTAGTCGTCCAGAAGTTCGGTCTGACAATCTGTAGATCCACATCCACGCTGTCCAGCACATCAGCTACATCCTTAATCTCGTCCACCTTATTATATATAGAGGACAAATCCTCAGCCGACGTACTCGCCACAGACAAAGGAGACACCGTCTCTTCAGAGGCAATCTGTGCGTCAGAATAGTGGAAAAGTTGTGGGTTCTCTGCATACAAACCCAAGAGCACGTCGTTAATGGAGGCGTTGATGTGCTGACGCTCAAGAATACCGTCAGACAGCTGTTGCGGGCTGCTCCAATCGTTTGGCAAGGTGTAGGCCAACTTGAACTTGTCGTCCAATACTGAACGGAAAAACACGCCAGGACCAAACAATTTATAGTAGTATGGAGACATCTGTGACTCGGCAGAATCGACAGAAATATCAGCCAAGTTCTTCCGAATCTGCGTCAGTTCCCTTTTGTATTTCGACACGATGGAAGACGCTTCTCGAGAATAGGCAGCAGCCCTTCCAGCCCGTTGGGAGAAGACCTGCAACGACACCGAAAACGCCATTGTCAGCAAAACAGGAAATAGGTATTTATTCATACATTTCACATCATATTTCTTGCAAATTTAAGGCTTTTTACTGACAAAATCAGCACATCTCCCACATTTTCGGCGATAAAATTTCCTACATTCAAGAAAAAGAACTAAATTTGCACTTCGAATTGAGTTTGAGGCATGTCCCAGACCCATCCAAAGACTACAAAAAACAAGATTATAAACAACTTAATTTTCAACAACTATGCCAAACGGTAAGAAGAAGAAAAGACACAAGATCTCTACTCACAAGCGTAAGAAGAGACTGAGAAAGAATCGCCACAAGAGCAAGTAAACGGTAAGAAGAAATGACCAGCGAACTTATCATCGATGCACAGCCAAAGGAAGTAACCATTGCCCTGCTCGAAGACCAGAAGCTCGTTGAGTTCCAAAAGGAAGGTCAGGACAGCAAGTACTCCGTTGGCAACATCTACGCCGGGAAAGTGAAGAAAATCATGCCGGCACTCAATGCATGTTTCGTCGATGTGGGTCATGAACGCGAAGCATTTCTGCACTACCAAGATTTAGGCAAGCATTTTCTCTCTCTGGAGAAATACGTCAAGCAGGTGGTCAGCGACCGCCGCAAGCTTGCGCCCATGGCAAAGGCTGCAGGTCAGTCAGCGCTGGAGAAAGTGGGAAGCATTCAGGACGTGCTCGAACTCGGACAGGAAGTGATGGTGCAAATCACCAAGGAGCCCATCAACACCAAAGGTCCCCGACTGACAGCGGAAATCTCATTCGCAGGACGCTACATCGTCCTCATCCCATTCGACGACAAAGTGAACGTCAGTTCCAAAATCAAGTCGAAAGAAGAGCGAGCCCGTCTGAAACAGCTCATTCAGAGCATCAAACCCCGAAACTTCGGAGTCATCGTCCGCACAGTGGCAGAAGGCAAACGCGCTGCCGAACTGAACAACGAGATGAGCCTGCTCGTCGAGTCGTGGAATGACTGCATCGGGAAGATACAAAAAGCTACAAGTTTGCCAGTACTTGCACACGAGGAAACTGGCCGCACCGTCTCCATGCTGCGCGACCTCTTCAATCCTTCCTACGAAAGCATCCATGTCAACAACGAGGAAGTTTTCAAGGAAGTGAAGCGCTACGTCAGCCTTATCGCACCAGAAAGAGAATCAATCGTCAAGCTCTACAAGGGCAACGTCCCCATCTTCGACAACTTCGGCGTGACGAAGCAAATCAAGTCGGGACTCGGACGCACAGTTAGCTTCAAGCACGGCGCCTACCTCATCATTGAGCACACAGAAGCCCTGCACGTCGTCGACGTCAACTCGGGCAACCGCAACCGTGGGCTCGACAACCAAGAGGAAAACGCATTCGCCGTCAACATGGAAGCAGCAGAGGAACTCGCCCGACAGCTACGGCTCAGGGATATGGGCGGCATCATCGTCGTTGATTTCATCGATATGGACAGCGCTGAGCACAATCAGAAGCTCTACGAACACATGACACAGATCATGAAGAGCGATCGTGCTCGCCATAACATCCTGCCGCTCAGCAAATTCGGACTGATGCAAATCACCCGTCAACGCGTCCGACCAGCGATGGACATGCACGTGGAAGAAGTCTGCCCCACCTGCTTCGGCAAGGGCATCGTCAAACCCTCCATCCTGTTCACAGAGACCCTCGAGCACAAGATTGACTACATTGTCAACAATCTTGGTATGAAGAGATTCAAGCTCTACGTCAACCCTTACGTAGAAGCTTACATCACCAAAGGCCTCATCAGCCTCTATCTCCGATGGCAGATGACCTACGGCTTTGGTGTCAAAGTCATTCCAAGCCAGGAACTCGGTTTCCTCCAGTACAAGTTTATCGATTCGAAGAGTAATGAGATAGACATGACAGAAGAAGTGGAAACCATCTAACTTCGCGGTGTCAATGACACACAGAATCTAAAGGGAGAAGAACCTCGAACAGGCTCTTCTCCCTTTCTTTTGGTTCATCCAACAAATGCGTAGTTTTGTTTTGCACATTACCAAATTGAACGATCATTGCCACTAATCATCAATGTATGCCACAGCGGAGGTACAATTCCATGAATAAAAATTTTGTATTATGCGCACTTATTCGTACCTTTGCCCCGTCAACCAAAACATACTGACCAATATGAAATCATTCAAAACCGCGGTCGTGGCGCTGCTTGCACTCGCTGCCATGGCCTGCAACAACGAGAAGAAACCTGCTCAGCCGGAGCGCATCGTGGAGGACATCGACCCGCAGACGGGCATCATCTCCCTGCGCGACTACACGCTGAACGACACCATCACCATCGGTGCTAAGCTCTACAACTACAGTTGCCGGTTCGAGCATGTGGACTCGATGCCTGTGGTCATCAATCCGCAGGGACTCGAATACCATGAGAGCCGCGCGAGCATCGAGATCACGCGCGAGGGTTCGACGGTGTTCAGCCGCACGTTCTACAAGACGAGCTTCCGCGACCATGTGCCTGCCGACTTCCTGAAGAGCTCCACCGTCGTGGGCATCAACTACAACTTCATGAAGCGTGAGTCGGACCGTTCGGCCTTCTACTTCATCATCACCGTGGGCGATCCCGACGAGACTTCCGACGGCATGGCCTATCCGCTGGAGCTGAAAGTCGCCACCGACGGTTCGTTCTCCATCAAGAAGGCTGAGAACCTCGAGACCGAGCCTCTCCATCCGGGACTCAACATCGACCCCAGCGAGGATGCGGTGTAGAGAGAGTGAAAGATGCACGAACAGAATCGTGCGAAAAGAAAAGGCACAAAACCCACAGCTGGATTTTGTGCCTTTTCTATATATATAAATAATGTGTAAATCCTACGAGAGGAATCCGAGCAGAACACCTGCGGCAACGGCTGAACCGATGACTCCGGCAACGTTGGGTCCCATGGCGTGCATGAGGAGGTAGTTGTGGGGATCGGCTTTCAGACCTTCGTTCTGGGAGATGCGCGCTGCCATTGGAACGGCCGACACGCCGGCGTTACCGATGAGCGGATTGATCTTCTGACCCTTCGGGAGGAAGAGGTTCATGATGTGAACGAAGATGACACCGCTGGCTGTTGCCACAACGAATGCGCATGCACCGATGATGAAGATGAAGATGGTGTTCCAGGTGAGGAACTCGGATGCCTGGGTGGAGCAACCTACGGTGAGACCGAGGAGCATCACCACAATGTCGTTGAGGGCAGAGCCTGCAGTCTTGGCGAGGCGTGTGGTCTTGGTGGACTCCTTGAGGAGATTACCGAAGAAGAGCATGCCGAGCAGGGGCAAACCTGAAGGAACGATGAAGGTGGTGATGAGCAGTCCGACGATTGGGAAGAGCATCTTCTCTGTCTGGCTGACCTGACGCGCAGGCTTCATCTTAATCTGACGCTGTGCCTTGGTGGTGAGCAGCTTCATGATGCCTGGCTGGATGACTGGTACGAGTGCCATGTAAGAGTAGGCGCACACAGCAATGGCTCCCATGAGGTTCGGGCTCAACTTGCTGGAGAGGAAGATGGCTGTAGGACCATCTGCACCACCGATGATGGCGATACCAGCAGCCTGGTTAGGCTCGAAACCGAGGGCGAGCGCCACCATGTAGGCTCCGAAGATACCAAACTGGGCAGCTGCACCGATGAGCATGAGCTTTGGATTGGCGATGAGGGCCGAGAAGTCGGTCATGGCGCCAATGCCGAGGAACACGAGAGGAGGATACCATCCGAGACGCACACCCTGATAGAAGATGTTGAGCACGGAGTTGTCCTCGTAAAGACCTATTTCAAGACCAGCATCCTTGAAGGGGATATTTCCCAAGATGATGCCGAGACCTATCGGAATGAGAAGCAGGGGCTCGAAATCCTTCTTGATGGCAAGCCAGATGAAGAAGGCACCCACAGCAATCATGATGATGTTGGCCCACTCCACATTGGCAAAGCCTGTGTAGGTCAGGAAGTCAACAAGCTTCGTTCCGATGAAGTCCATTGTAGAAACACTTTCGAGTAACATCATAGTCGTTTACAATTTGACAATTTACAATTTACTATTCTGTTACGCGATCGTGACAAGGATGGCACCTTCCATGACGGTGTCGCCCTTCTGAACTTTCACTTCCTGAATCTTACCGTCGCGGTCGGAGTCGATGTTGTTCTCCATCTTCATGGCCTCGAGGATGACGAGTGTCTCACCCTTCTTAACTGTCTGTCCAACAGTCACCTTGATGTCGTTGATGGTACCAGGCAGCGGAGCACGAACGGCTGATACACCTGCTTCGACAGCCTCCTGGGCAGCCTTTGGAGCCTCGATGGTCTTGACGGGAGCGGCAACGGCACGCACCACTGGTTTTGGCTGAGCAACTGGCTTCTCAAGCTCAACGTCGAACGCGATGCCGTTGACCTCAACCTTTGCGATGTTCTCTTCAATGCCATTGATCTTCACATTGTAAGGAGCACCCTTGATCTTATAATTATATTCTTTCATTTTTGAGTTGTATTTTTAGTTTGCTGGATGAATCTGTGGGGTCACACGGAGTTCGTGACTCTTGTCTGCCCATGTGGTTTGCGTCTGATTGATGGTCAAGATACCAGACTCGAGGTCGTGAGTGCCACCGAAGTACTCGTGGAGTGCCAAACCGATGACGGCTGTGTAGGTCTCCATATCAATACCCTTCGTCTCTGTAGTACCTTGCTTAGCCATTTCAACCACACGCTCTGCCTTCTCATGAATAGCACGGATGGCACGAACACGAGCCAACTTGGCTGCACGGTTCATCGCCCAACCGAAGATGTGGAAGAAGACGAACAGGAGGATGAGGCAAGAGAATACAACACCCATGCACATCAGCGTCATGGCGATGCCATGAGGGTCTTTCTCCTTGAACTCCTTGATCTTGTCGTTGCTATACTGCACATTGGGTGCATTAGGCGTTACGTTGTCGGTGTCACACACATGCCACTCATCGTCGGCGATGCGGGCATAGCTTGAACCGGCAGGAAGAGCCTCCACACGTACAGAGTCGAGCAAATCAACAGCGTTACCATCGAAGAGATAAACAGTGAAAGCCTCGCCCGCAGGAAGCGTGAAGTTGAGGTGAAGCGTACCACGGTTTGTGTGGCCATCGGCAAAGAATGTGATACGCTGCTTAGCGGCAAGCGAGGTGCGTAGGTCGCCCGCAGGAATGAGAGACATGAGTTTCTCACGCTCAGGTGCAGACATAGTCTTGTCGAGCACAGCAGGATTGATGGTGAGGAAGCAGTTTCTTATGTCGTGAGTGGAATAAGAAGTGTTCTCAATTTCAATCCAAGAAGCTGGCTGACCATATTCATCCACATAGAACGCTGCTTTGGGGCATGCTGCTGCCATAGCAGGCGAAACATAGCCGCTATCATCTACAGCTGTGCATTGCTTGGGACAGCTTAACACAAAGACCTCGTTGAGTTTGAAGTCATGCGCTCCCTGTGCCATAGCGGCAGAAGATGCTATGAGGAATGATACGATTGATAATAACTTTCTCATAATGCTTACAATGGAATATTACCGTGCTTCTTAGCAGGATTAGTAAGTGACTTGTTTGCCAACTGCTCGAGTGCGCGAATGACACGGAAACGAGTGTTGCGTGGCTCGATGACATCGTCGATGTAGCCGTACTTGGCTGCCTGATAAGGATTGGCGAAGAGCTTAGAGTATTCCTCCTCCTTCTCAGCGATGAATGCCTTGGCATCACCACCCTCTTCCTTGATCTGCTTAGCCTCACGAGCATAAAGCACTGCGGCAGCACCGCTGGCACCCATCACGGCGATTTCAGCTGATGGCCATGCGTAGTTGATGTCACCACGCAGCTGCTTACAAGACATCACGATGTGAGAACCACCGTAAGACTTGCGGAGTGTGACGGTCACCTTTGGCACCGTAGCCTCTCCGTATGCGTAGAGGAGTTTTGCACCATGCAAGATGACAGCGTTGTACTCCTGACCTGTACCTGGCAGGAAGCCTGGCACGTCCACAAAGCTGACGATTGGAATGTTGAAGGCATCACAGAAACGCACAAAACGGGCTCCCTTACGAGAGGCGTTGCAGTCGAGCACACCAGCGAACTTAGAAGGCTGATTGGCAACGATACCTACAGAACGGCCGTTGAAACGAGCGAAGCCGACGATGATGTTCTGTGCATAACGTGGCTGCACCTCGAAGAACTCGCCATTATCGACAGTAGCGGCAATGACCTTGTACATGTCGTATGCCTGGTTAGGATTGTCAGGAATGATCTCGTTGAGAGAATCCTCCAGACGGTCGATGGGGTCTGTGCATTCCACACGTGGAGTCTCTTCCTGATTGTTCTGTGGAATGTAAGAGATGAGCTGCTGAATCATTGCCATTGCCTCTTCCTCTGTAGAAGCCGTGAAGTGAGTCACACCAGACTTGGTAGAGTGAACAGAAGCACCACCAAGGCTCTCCTGGTCAACATCCTCACCTGTCACAGTCTTCACCACTGCTGGACCCGTCAGGAACATGAACGAGGTGTTCTCCATCATCAGCGTGAAGTCTGTCAATGCTGGAGAATACACAGCACCACCAGCACAAGGACCAAAGATACCAGAAATCTGAGGAATCACACCAGAAGCCATGATGTTGCGCTGGAAAATCTCAGCGTAACCAGCCAAAGCGTTGATACCTTCCTGAATACGTGCACCACCTGAGTCGTTGATACCGATGACAGGAGCACCTACCTTCATGGCCATATCCATGATCTTGCAGATCTTTTGGCTCATGGTCTCGGAGAGAGAACCTGCATTGACGGTGAAGTCTTGCGCAAAAATAAAGACGAGGCGTCCACCGATGGTTCCAGAACCCGTCACGACACCGTCGCCAAGATACTGCTTCTTCTCCATGCCGAAGTTGGTGCAACGGTGGAGCTTGAACATATCATACTCTTCAAAACTGCCCTCGTCGAGGAGCATGGCAATACGCTCACGTGCTGTGAACTTGCCCTTCGCATGCTGCTTGTCAATGGCCTTCTCGCCACCACCAAGACGTGCTTTCTGTCGGAGTTCAATCAACTCCTGTATTCTTTCTGTTTGCTTGCTCATAATATTATTTCTTCTGTGGTTCGCAAAGTTCTGTCAAAATGCCTGCTGTTGACTTAGGGTGCAAGAAAGCGATGTTCATCTGCTCTGCACCTGGACGTGGAGTCTTGTCAATTAGGCGAATTTCCTTACCTTCAGCCTCAACGAGTGCCTCTGCTACGCCGTCTTCAACTGCGAATGCCACATGGTGAACACCCTTGCCACCCTTCTCCAGCCACTTAGCAACAGCTGATTCAGGAGACGTTGGTTCGAGGAGTTCCAGTTTCACTTCGCCAACTTTCAAGAAGGCAGTCTTTACCTTCTGGTCAGCCACTTCTTCTACTGCATAGCACTTGAGACCAAGTACATTTTCGAAATAAGGGAGCACTGCGTCGATGCTCTCCACACCTATACCAAGGTGGTCGATTCTCGAAATCTTCATAATTTAATGAATGTTTTTTTAGTTATAACTAATGAAATAAATGAACACAAATACACATGACACTCTTGGCATAGTGTCACAAAAAACATACAAATGTACTGCTTTTAATTGGTTCCCAAAAGGCAAAAGTGAAAAAAAACACTTCTTTCACTTAAATATTGATATTTCCTTTGAAATAAGCCTCGATTTCGGAAGTCAACATAGCATAATCGCGGTCATAATCCTTAATGATGAGTCCATGTTCAAGAAGTGTGATGCGCGAACAAATGTCAAGGGTGTGGGTCAGATTATGTGACGACACGATGATGGTGGCATGATGTTCCTTGCTATACGTTTCTAGCAAATACTTCATGGCCAACTGAGAGGTGGGGTCAAGGAAGTTGAAGGGTTCGTCAAGCAGAAGCAACTGAGGATAGTGCAGCATGGCGCCAATGATGCCCACCTTCTGCTTATTACCCATCGAAAGGTTGCGAATCAGTGTCTTCTGACCAAGAATCTCGCCATTCATGAATCCATCAAACTGCAAGAGACGATCGTGTAGGACGGCATCGGAAATGCCAGATATCTTGGCAATGAAACGGAAGTACTCCTCTGGTGTCAGATAGTCGATGAGGAAACCAGTATCGACAAAAGCACCCGTATAGGCCTTCCATTCCTCACTCTTCGATGTGTCGCACGAAACAGGCATGCCATCCACCAAACCATCAATTGTCACACAGCCAGAATCTGCATGCAGTAAGTCGAGAATGATGCGGAACAAGGTGGTCTTCCCTGCTCCATTATTACCTACAAGACCTATTGTCTCGCCACTATGGATGGCATAGTGGTCAATATTGAGAGCTTGTTTCTCTCCGAATGATTTGGTCAGTTTTTCGATTGTTACGTTCATCTTACTATCTTGAGTTTCTGAATCCGTCCATATTTTCGTATCGACGTTTCATGAATCGTTCGTATATATTGCGGAGCCACAAAGGATGCAGCACCGTTCCTATCAGTCCTATGGAAATCATCGAAATGGCTGCGACATCGTCATTGAAGCACTCCACCAGCGTATACATGACAAGCATGGGCAGGAACAGAGCTCCACCTGCCATCAGCATCTGTACCTTGGTGTCTCGTCCCGTCTTGGTCAGTTTCTCGTTCAAGTGGATGGTAATGTCGTTATAGACAGCCAACTGAAAGATGAAGGGGAACACCGCTCCTGTCGTGAAAAGCAGGCATCCCAACGCCGTCAACCACGTAATCTTTCCCTCAATAATGGGCATGAGCGAGAAGAGCAATGGCACAATCAGTATCATGCATTGGAAATAGTATTTCGCTTTCAGCAATGAGAGCACCGTCTCCCTCCTTACCATCAAGCCATCGATGTAATTACCTTCTGCACACATAATGGTCGTCAAGGTCATCACGCCCAAACAGGTGAAGCAATACACGCAGATGAACACCCTCATGAAAGGCAACTCATCATAGATGTTGGAGAAGGAGAAAAGGCTGCACAGCATCAGCATACATAGAGCGCCTGTGATGAACTGCTTCCTCACCACCAAATTGCGGACAGTCGATTTCACTTCCAGTTTCAGGTATTCTCCAATCACACCCAGTCCATCAAGGAAAGTCATGTTGTGCGTCTTGAACTGCTTGACCACCTCCGTCTTGGCAATCTCCACATAGATGGCAGCCTTCTGCAAACGGAAATTGACCATATACAACGGCACCACCACTACAACAAATACCAGCCAACACAAAGGATTCCATTGACAGAAACCTCGCATCAGACGAATCGTCCCCTCGAAGAGCCATTGGTTATCAGGATCGAAGAAGATGCCGAAATAGGCCAATGCTGCATAGGTGAGCAATGGTACAATGACATAGAAGAAATTGCGATTCAACATCGTACGCCAGAAAAGGTACCAATAACTGTTCAGCACATACATCAGCCACCAGCCGATGATGAATCCGAAGAATCCCATGATGCCATAGAACTGAGGAATGGCACGGATTCCGAACGGCACGAAGAAGAATGCCCAAAAGAGATTATAGGGATGCAAACCCATACGAAACAGGAACGTGTGCAGCAAGAATCCTGTAGGGATGTTGTGAAGTTTGTACTGCTTGATGTCCTGGGCAGGCGTTTCCTGCATAGAGAAGCGAGAAAGGAAATCGACGGTCAGGAACCAAATCATTCCTCCATCAATCCAGTCGAACGCCTCCAATGCCGATCCTTCAAAATAGCTATAGGCCGTAAAGCCGAGCATGACCAGATAGACAGCCCAGAAAGCGACGAAGATATAACTCAGGATCTTCATTGCCAACTTCTTCTCAAACATTGGGTGGCGACGTGTCCGCAACCGCTGATTCTGAGAGATGGAACGATATATAAGCCAGGCTCTGGAAAAGGTCATAGGGGCATTATCTCAAGTCTACGATCTCCGCATTGGGATAGTTCTTTTTGTTGAACTGGAAGGTTGAATCCTTGTATTTCTGATTCTTCAGGAACGAGTTGCAACGGATGGTTGTCACAGCATCCTTCGAGGAGGTCATCTTAATGACAGTCGGATACTTGCTTGACTTGTTGATGCGCACCACCACTTTCTTGAAAGGGCTGCCACTTTTGCCAGTCAGCACCACCTCATGTTCCTTCGCTGTGCTCTTCCCCATCTTTGCCGTATAGCCCTTCTTGTAGAAAGACAGAAATGCATACGGATTCATCTTCGCCACAGCATCAGCAGAGGGTGTAGTGACATTCACCTCGTCATTCGCCTTCACATACGTCCACATCGTCTTGCCGTCAAACCACGTGATGGTGCCACCCATGTTGATGACAAACTTCTGACGTTGCAGCTTGATGTAGCCCGTCGAAGCACCACCATCCACCTCCATCGTGAAACCAATCTTCACATTACCAGCCGCCCGCAATGTGGCAGCCGAATTGTCCAATATCTTTGTTGCATCCTGTGCCTCAGCCATCAAGCCAACGAACAGGCACATCAGTATCAATGCAATCTTCTTCATCATACGAATCTTCTTCATCTTTAATTTATATATTGTTCAACAAACTCTCCAACGTCATCGGGTCTTTGATGAGCACCTCACGAGGCTTTGCTCCAACCTGCGGTCCCACAACACCCATACGTTCCAGCTGATCCATAATCTTACCAGCACGGTTGTAACCAATCGAGTAGTTGCGCTGAATCATCGAAGTGGAACCACTCTGGTTGTTGACCACAAACTTCGCCACATCCCCAAACATCGGGTCGAGATGTCCCTTGTCCATCGAACCCATTGCCGCACCATCGCTTTCTGGGTCAGCCACCTCTGGCAGATACAACGGATGCAGGAACGACTGCTGCTTTGCAATGTATGCACAGATGTCATTCACCTCTGGAGTATCAACAAATGCACATTGTACACGTACTGGCTCAGCACTTCCCAAATACAGCATATCACCCTTACCAATCAACTGGTTTGCTCCTGAACGGTCGAGAATCACACGAGAGTCCATCATCGAGCTCACCTTGAAGGCTATCCTCGTCGGGAAGTTCGCCTTGATGGCACCACTGATGATACTTGCCTGTGGACGCTGCGTGGCGATAATCATATGGATTCCCACCGCACGAGCCAACTGAGCAATACGACAAATCGGTAACTCCACTTCCTTGCCTGCTGTCATGATCAGGTCACCAAACTCATCCACAATCACGACGATGTAAGGCATAAACTCATGTCCATGTTCTGGATTCAATTTACGGCTCTTGAACATCTCGTTATATTCCTTGATGGTTCTTGCACGAGCACGTTTCAGCATATCATATCGTGTGTCCATCAATGCACAGAGCGAGTTGAGTGTCTTTACCACTTTCTGCACATCCGTGATGATACAATCTTCTTCCTCCTCCAAACGAGCCAAGAAGTGATTCTCAATCGGGCTATAGATGCTGAACTCCACCTTCTTGGGGTCAACCATCACAATCTTCAGCTCCGACGGATGCTTCTTGTAAAGCAACGACGTAACAATAGCGTTCAAACCTACAGATTTACCTTGTCCAGTCGCACCTGCCACCAACAAGTGGGGCGCCTTTGCTAAGTCAAACATGAACACCTCATTGCTGATTGTCTTACCAATAGCACAAGGCAATTCCATGCTGCTTTCCTTATAGACACGGCTGTTGATGACGCTCTCCATCGACACGATGCATTTCTTCTTGTTTGGCACCTCAATACCAATCGTTCCCTTACCAGGAATTGGTGCAATGATACGAATACCCTCTGCCGCCAACGACAAAGCGATATCATCTTCCAAGTTACGAATCTTATTGATTCTCGTACCTTCGGCTGGCACAATCTCATAGAGTGTGATGGTAGGACCAATGGTTGCCTTGATGCTGGCAATCTCCACACCAAACTGTCTGAGTACATGGATGATGCGATCCTTGTTGGCATTCTGCTCAATCATGTCAATCTGTGGCGACTGATCATCCGACTTCCGCAACAGATTCATCGGTGGATACTTATAGTGTTCCAAATCCAGTTTGGGATCGTATGGCGTGTTGATGTCGCCACGATCAATCTTTCCACTACCCTTCTCCGTTTCATTCGCCTCCACCTTCATCTCCGTCTCTTCCTCAGGTGACAGTTTAGAGGTGACAGTTGACAGTTGTCCTAACTCCTCACTACTAACCCCCATCTCTTCACTCTTCACTTCTAACTCTTCACTCTCCTCCACAGGGAACACGACCTCCACTGGCTCTTCCGCCTCATTAATCTCATCACTCTCCTCATTTCCATTCTCATCTCCCTCCTCGTATTCCTCTTCATTCTCTTGATTCTTCCTCATCAGACGTGCCCATCTTCTTGGGTTCGACTTCTTCAAGAATTTCAGACGGAACAAATCACGAATCACCTCAATGGTCTTGGTGCTCAGATAAACCAAATACAGCACAGCCGTGATGATCAACACGGCCAACAAACCTGGCGTACCTATCACCTGCGTCAATCCCTTCACCACTTGAATGCCGTGATTACCACCCAATTTCACGAAGGAACCTTCAAAAAAGGGGAACAAATAACCAAAGGCTGCCAAGAACACGCTAACCCACAACATCAGCACTGTGAACAAGATGAACTTCCTCACCAACGTGAACTTGAAAATGCGCATCATTCGCATCGCCAAGATAATCAGATAAGGAATCATAATGAACGACGCCAAGCCGAACATATCGTTCAGGAAGAAGTATGCTACAATGGCACCCCACGATCCACAAATATTCTTATAGCGCAACTCGCTATTCAGAGGATCCATGTGACTCTCCAACAAACTGAAATCCGATTCGCCTGTAAAGAGATATGACACAAATGCCACCAACATAAAGAGGGCGATACCACCAATCAGCAAGCCAACACAGAATGAGAAAGTCTCCCACTTGCCAAAACCGATAAAGAAATCGCTCGCCGACAGCTTCTCCTTCTGAGCCGCAGCGTATTTGTTGTTCTTCTTATTTTTTGATTTAGCCTTTTGATTTGCCATTCGTCACGCAATGTATTATCAATTAGAAAGATTTGCAAAGATAAAACAAATCATACACAAAACAAAATAAATCCCAGAAAAATGCCAACTTTTCCCTTTTTTCCGAATCTAAATCTCCGCTTTTTGAAGTTTATTTGTATTTCTCCAACCCCTTCAATGCTTTGCCGCGATTGAGTTTGAAGTAGGTTTCGCGGAGCCCTTCGAGCCAGAGGGAGGTGTTGGCTTCATCAAATTTGCGTGACTGCTCAAAGGCGTTGCAGGCTTGGCGATAGAGTTGGGTGATGGCGTTCTTCTGCTTGTTGTAGGAAGGGTCGGACTTGGGCAGATTGAAGTTCTCGTATGCCACGTGGGCTTGATGGAGGTGAATGCTGCCCATTGATGCCCATGCTTCTGCATCGTCGGCTTTGATGTCGATGCATTGCTGGAAAGATTGGAGGGCTTCGTCATAACGGTCGAGCAGGACGAGTTCTGTGCCTGCCACATACCAATAGTCGCGTTGCTGAGGCTTCAGCGAAGTCATGCGTTGCACTTTCTGCAAGGCTTGTTCGTAGAGACCTCGTTCGTTGTAGTGCTTGACCAAGGTGACATAGAAATATTCAACCTCGGGATAAGCCTCGAATCCCTGCTCCAACAACCGTACCGCTTGGGTGGTATCCGTCAATGCCGCATAGGTCTTCACGCCTATCTCCAGCATTTGAGGGCGAAGGTTTTCATCCTTCAGGCTTTCAGAAAGATATGACGTAACTCCTGAATAATTGCTTGAGGCGTATGCGCTCAGTACGGAGAGCACGGAAACATCCACTTCGTCATCAGGATCTGCGACGAGGGAATTGCCTTTCGTGTCCTGAAAGACATCAGCAGATTTGGTCTGCACATACATGTCGAAGAAACGGAAGGCATCTGCATAAGACTTCTTCGTGTAGTAATACTTGCCGGCGTTGAGCAAATTCTTGCGATAGGGAAGCAAGGTCTGCCCCACTCCACTGCGCAATTTCTGCTGGGCTTTCTTGCCTTCTGCTTCTCGTGTTGCCATCGCCTGTTGCTCGGCGCTGTCACATTGGAGTCCCGTCACATAGAGTTCATACATATAATTGAAGAAACTGACCGTGTCGGGCTTAGAGTTCAAATAAATCTTGCGATTCTCCACCCCAATCAAAGCATCGAGCGCATCCAGTTTGTAGCGGTACATCTGTGCGTCAGCAGCCGCTTCTGGATGTTCACGCATAGCATCAGTAAGCACCTGCCGCGCCTGCGCGAAGTTTTTTTCCTTCATGCAGGTGCGGTAGGACTTAACGACGCTGCTTCGCTTGTAGGGCTTTTCTGCCCCATGAACAGGGTTGGCGAAGAGCGTAAAGAGTAGAATGAATATGGTGATTAGTTGAACCATTTCACGTAGCAGAAATCCTGACGGTGTGGCAGGTCTGCATTCTTAGGATACATGCGGTATGCCACCTTGAAGCTACCAGCCGTAGGAATGACGTGAGTGCCCTCGAAGGTGTAGAGGTTGCCCTCGCGCTTGGTCACCTCGAGTGGCTCAACCTGGCTGATGTGATCACGACCGTCCTCATCACGATAGAGCGTGACGAGTTCGAAGCCGACAGCATCGTCAAGTCCTTGTTCGTCAATGACATACTTGATGTGATACTTCTTACCAGAGAGCACATCGCCCTTGATCATGTCTTCCTCCTTCTCGAAGGAAACAACGTTGATGCTGTCCCAACGTGAAGCCACGAGTTCCTTCCATGCAGCGATGTCCTTTGCCTTCTTGTAGTTGTCGGCGAAGAGCTCCTCGCGACGCTTTGCCAATGGGCAATAGAACTTCGTGAAGTAGTCGTCGAGCTGACGCTTCATCGTATAGTGAGGTGCAATCTGTGCGATAGAATTCTTGACCGTCTGAATCCAACCCTCAGAGTAGCCCTTCGCATTGCGAGCATAGTAGAGAGGCAGGATTTCGTTCTCGAGCAGAGAGTAGATAGTGGCTGCGTCGAGCTGGTCTTGCTGCTCCTGATTCTGGAAGGTGCGCTTGTCGGTCAAAGCCCATCCAGCACCCTCGCGATAGCCTTCGAGCCACCAACCGTCGAGTACTGAGAGGTTGACAACACCGTTCATCAGCGCCTTCTCGCCTGATGTACCAGATGCCTCCAATGGACGAGTTGGGGTGTTCATCCAGATATCCACACCTGTCACAAGGCGACGAGCGAGCTTCATGTCGTAGTTCTCCAAGAAGATGATCTTACCCAGGAACTCAGGACGACGGCTGATCTCGTAGATCTTCTTGATGAGACCCTGACCAGCACCATCTGCTGGGTGAGCCTTACCTGCGAAGAGGAACTGCACTGGATAGTTAGGATTGTTCACAATCTTAGCCAAGCGGTCGAGGTCGCTGAAGAGGAGGTGTGCACGCTTGTAAGTAGCGAAACGACGAGCGAAACCGATGGTCAAAGCGTTAGGATTGATCTTCTCAACGATAGACACGATGCGAGATGGGTCACCCTGATGCTTCAGCCAATCCTCCTTGAATGCCTTCTTGATGTATTCAATCAGCTTTGCCTTCAAAGCGAGACGAGTGTTCCAAATCTCCTGATCTGGCACGTTATAGATAGCCTCCCAAATCTTCTCGTTAGACTGGTCTGCGAGGAAGTTCTTGTCGAAGTTCTTGGCATAGACACTCTTCCACTCAGAAGCAGTCCAAGTTGGCATGTGCACACCGTTGGTCACATAGCCCACGTTGTCGAGTTCCTCTGGGAAGTAACCCTTCCAGATGCCGTTGAACATGTCCTTAGACACCTTGCCGTGCAACCAGCTCACGCCGTTCACCCATGAAGAGGTGTTGCAAGCGAAAGTGGACATACAGAACTTCTCACCCTTGTCGTCTGGGTTCACACGACCCATACCCATGAAGTCGTCCCAGCTGATGCCGAGTTTCGATGGATACTGACCCATGTACTTGCCGAAGAGACCTTCGTCAAAGTAGTCGTGACCTGCTGGCACAGGAGTGTGTACAGTATAGAGTGAAGAGGTGCGAACCACTTCGAGTGCCTCGTTGAATGAAAGGCCGCTCTCCACATACTCCACCAGACGCTGAACGTTTGCAAGGGCTGCGTGACCCTCATTGCAGTGGATGATGTCCTTCTTGATGCCCAGCTTGTTGAGCAAGAGCACACCACCGATACCGAGCAGAATCTCCTGCTTCAGACGGTTTTCCCAGTCACCACCATAGAGAGCGTGTGTGATGGAACGGTCGTACTCAGAGTTCATGTCGTTGTCAGTATCAAGCAGATAGAGCTTCACACGACCCACGTTCACACGCCAAACGAGTGCGTGTACAGTATAGTTGTTGTAAGGAACATCGATGACCACCTGATTGCCTTCTGCGTCCAACTCGCGTTCGATAGGCAGGGTTGGGAACACCTGAGCCTCGTAGTTAGCCACCTGCTGACCCTCCATTGAGAGTGTCTGAGTGAAGTAGCCATAACGATAGAGGAAACCAACAGCGCAGAAGTCGATGTTGGAGTCAGAAGCCTCCTTCACATAGTCACCAGCCAAGATGCCGAGACCACCAGAGTAAATCTTCAGTACGTTGTTCAAACCATACTCCATGCAGAGATAGGCCACAGATGGGCGCTTCTTGTCTGGCTCCACATCCATGTATGCACGGAACTCCTTATATACCTTGTTGATGCGATCCACAAGCTTCTTGTCTGCCGCAATCTTTTCCAGTTTCTCATAGTTCATTCTGCCAAGGAAGAGCACAGGGTTCTTCTGGACTTCATGCCAAAGTTTGGTGTCCATATCGTTAAAGATATGACCCACTTCGTTATTCCATGCCCACCACAAGTTGTGAGCAATCTCGTTCAGAGGTTCGAGAGTTGCAGGAACTGACGACCTCACGCTAATTTCGCGCCAATTTGGCACATTGGCGTTGCTTGCTTGAATTCTCATAGTTTTATTAATTGGTGTTTATTGTTTCACATTATTAATATATTAGGACAAGCGCTCGTCACGTTTTGCAAGAGCCTTGCCATATGCTTCGTAGTAATACTGGATGAAATGCTTCCAAAGAGCTTGCTCAGCCACCTTCTCCGCATTCTTCCTGGCCGCAGCCACCTGTTTCTTGTTCATCTGCGAGAACTTCAGAATCGTGTCACGAATGCCGTCGCTCACCTCATCGAAGTTGTAGTCAGAACGATGCACTGTCTTCACACCATCCTCAATCTCGCTGTAGCCTCCCTTCAGGCTGTTCGCCCAAAGACCAAATCCTGCCAAGTCTGTCGTGATGCATGGTACATGGAATGCTACAGACTCTGTTGGCGTGTAGCCCCAAGGCTCATAGTACGAGGGGAACACCGTCAGGTCATCGCCAATGAGGAGATCGTAATATTGCATGTTGAAAATACCGTCATCGCCATCCAAGTAGCAAGGCACGAAAATCACCTTCACTTTGTCCTCTGGACGGTTGTACATGTCAAGCCAGTTAAACTGACCCAGCACCTTGTCATTCTCAGGTTCGTGCAACACGTGGGTGATGCGAGGGTCGCCAATGGCACCATACTCCACTGGATTGTGCTTCTTGTTCGCCAGCGCCACCTGCAAGTCCATACGTGGCTCCTTCATCCAAGCAGGCACCATCACGAAAGCCAGCACATTCTTCTGCAAGCGCTCATCCCAACGCAGACGGTTCATCGCATCGATAAACACGTTGATGCCCTTGTTCTGGTATTCATACCTACCACCAGTCGATACAATGATGGTGTCATCATCCAGATCTGTGCCCATCAAGGTGTTGGCAATTCGCAGCAGCTGCTTACGTGCCGCCTTTCTCTCCGCGTTGAACTTCGTAGCAGGAGAAGGCACAAAGTCGTTCTCAAAACCATTCATCAGTATCTCGTCAGCAGGCTTGTCCAACAGCTCAGCGCACTCTCTGCCTGTGATCTCGCTGACAGTCGTGAAGCAATCCACGTTCCACGCTGCCTGCTTCTCCACAGAGTGCTTGGATTCCACACCCAGCTCCGACGCCATCTGGTCGCCGTTGTAGGCAGGAAGATAATCGTAGAGAGGTTTGTTGTTGCCTGCAATGGAGCGTCCGGTTGTTGTGGCGTGCGTGGTGAAGATAGTTGCCACCTCTGGCACATACTTCTTCACATACAAAGCAGCCAGACAAGTCTGCCACTCATGTGCCTGGAACACCACATTGTCCTCCTTTGTCAGTCCAAAGAACTTGTAATAGCTCTCCACCACCTTGCCAGCAGCCCAAGAGAACATCAGGCTCTCATCGTAATCACCATAAGAGTTCAGGGAATTCACCTTGAAATTCTCCCAAGCCCAACCGAATATCTCGTTGCGCTGTTCGAAGAAAGGCTTGAAGTCCACCAAAATGGCAATCGGCTCACCTGGCACCTGCCAACGACCCACACGAAACGACACGCCATCATATTCCTGCGCGCTCTTACGCCATTTTGCCAACAGCGTCTTATTTTCCTTGAAAAGCGGGTTCTTCTTCCCTTCCCAGAAATCGGGACCGATGAAGAACACCTTGTCAGTGAGTTTCTCTTGCAGCGTCTTAGCTCTTGTAGATAACACTGTGTATATGCCACCTACCTTATTGCAAACCTCCCAACTTGATTCAAAAATATAATGAGGTTCTTGTGTCTTCTTTTTCGCCATACTAACAAAGTAAATACTATTACCTAAAACTCTTTCGGGTGCAAAGGTACTGTTTTATTTTGATTTAAGAAATTTTTAGACATAAAAACGCACATAAGCTCATCAAAAAAGTAAAGAGAAGGTAAAAACAAAGGGCACAGCAATCAATTATTTACACCTTTTTCTTGGAGAGAAGTGCCGGTAAGGGCTATCACCTCGTCTTCGAACGTCACTTAGACCTCACGCAGGAAGAGAACCTGAAGTGGGCTTCTGACCTGATCGGTTGCAAGTTTGACGAGCGTGCCAAGGACTTTACGAGGGTGTTCTACACCACCAGTGCATCACCCGAAGACTTGCTTTTCCTCTCTCCTGCCCTCTTCGAGCTTGAAGCCAACCTGCCTGTGGAAACAGCAGATAAGCAGGAAGTCACCACGCAGGCAAGCAGCACGCCCAAATCCACTACGGCAGATGGTCACACGGAAGTCACTCCAGATCCGTCGGCTCATAGTTATCAAGGTTATCCATACTCTGTCATCATTAATAAGTATTGGGAACTGTTCAACGGCGGGAATACTCCCTGTTCGGGTGGCAGAAACACGCTGACCTATGAGTTAGCCTTGAACTTGCGTTGCATTTGCGATTTCTCTTTGGAGCGCCTGTATAGCATCATCCCCTGCTATGATGGTCTGCCAGACGAGGAGAGACGCAAGACTATCGCCAGTGCCAACAATGAACAACACAAAGGCATGACTTTCTGTATGCGCAAGGTGTTGGAAGCATTGAACAAGGAGAGTAAAAAGGCTTCTTTGCCATTTGGCATGGACATGGCAACTCCTCCTGTCTATAAAGGGCGCTATCCAGAGTCACTGCGTAAGATTACAGCCACGACGCCTGACCACCTGAAGTCCACTGTGTCAGAAGGTTCTTTTGGTGCTTTGTCCACACACTTGCATGGCGTCAAATTTCATCTCATTGAGGGAATAGATGTTGAACCTGCCATCATGCAGATTCTCATCTTCCGCCAAAGCCGTGGCAAAGGTAGCATCGACAAACCTATTGAATGTATCAACGAAGACCTTGAGGCACACGACCGCATAGACCGTCAGCGTGAGCAGGAGTATAAGCAGGGAAACCAACCAGAGGGTGGAAAAAAGAAGAAGAAGACTCCACGTCCCACTGACATATACATCCAAGTCTGTCAATCGGACATGACCAATGCTGCCTTTGTGCAGAGACTGATTGATTGCGACCGTAATGGAGAACGCCCCATCTTCACGCAGATGCAAGAGCTGGACGAAATCTATGCGATTATCACCAATGGCAAGCAAGATGTGAGCCGCATCATCCGTAAAGCTTTTGACCGTAAAAACTATGGACAAGAGCGTGTTGGTACAGACTCTATCACAGGTGTTGCCCCACTCCGTTGGAACTTTACTGCCGCCACCACACCCATCAAAGCACAGCAGATATGCGCACCCTGGGTGAATGATGGCACACTCTCACGCATTAATCTTCTGACGGTTGATGAAGGGCCACGACCCAAGTACAAACCTGTCACCCAGCGTTACAAGGACTCTCTTGTTCCATACATTGCTCGCCTTAACAATGCCAATGGACTGATACTTTGTAAAAAGGCTGAACAATTGGCAGAGAAGTTGACCGCAATGCTTGATGACCAGTATGCTAACACAGACAGCGAAGCCCTATCCACCTTTGCATCTCGTGCTATTACAATTGCTTATTGGAAGGCGATGATTCTCTACGTCATGGAAGGCAAATGGTCAAAATCCATTGAAGATTAACGTGAGTTCGGTATAAGAATCATGCGATAATCCTGCTTTTGTCAATAATCTCGATATTCATTTCAGGCTTCTTAGGCAAGAGGTTGTATGCAATG
>CADCIO010000009.1 GCA_902801475.1 uncultured Bacteroidales bacterium | reverse complement strand
AGCTGAAAATCTAAAAGTTGGCACAAAGATACAATACAAGACACTCGAAATGCAAACATTTCAGCATTTATTTCTAAATATTCCCTTTAACGTGATGTTCACCTTGTTCAAAATTGGTGCCGTTTCAAGGTTTTATTAACTGATGGCACCCCAGTTCACATGATCCTTCCGCAACTCCCGGAGTCTTCGCCAGAGGATGTCGTTCTGGGGATTACGTTCCTCGGGATCGGAGGTGATGACGGATTGGGCTGTGTCGCGGGCGATGGTGAGGATTTGTCCATCGCGGGCAAGGTTGGCTATCTTGAGGTCAAAGGCCATACCTGATTGTTGGGTACCTTCGAGGTCACCTGGTCCACGCAGTTTGAGGTCCTGTTCGGCAATTTCGAAGCCATCGGTGGTATCGACCATCACCTGGATGCGTTTACGGGTGGTCTCGCCAATCTCGAACTTGGTGACCAAGACGCAGTAGCTCTGGTCGGCACCACGTCCCACCCTACCACGCAACTGGTGCAACTGGCTGAGTCCGAAGCGTTCGGCATTCTCGATGATCATCACAGAGGCATTGGGCACATTCACACCCACCTCGATGACGGTGGTGGAAACGAGGATATGGGTTTCGTGATTAGCAAAGCGCTGCATCGCCTCATCCTTGTCAGCAGATTTCATCTTACCATGCACCTTGCTGACCTTGTAGTTGGGGAAGGCCTTGCTGATTTCCTCAAACCCTGCCTCCAAATCTTTCAAGTCCATCCGCTCGGTCTCTTGGATCAGGGGATAGACGATGTAGATTTGACGTCCGAGTTCCAATTCACGATGCATCAGTTGGTAGATACGTGGACGGTGGGCATCGAACATGTGGACGGTGCGAATCGGCTTGCGTCCAGGGGGAAGTTCGTCAATGATGCTCACATCGAGGTCGCCATAAAGGGTCATTGCCAAGGTACGTGGAATGGGGGTGGCAGTCATCACCAGCACATGAGGAGGCACATTGTTCTTCATCCAGAGTTTGGCTCTTTGTGCCACACCAAACCGATGTTGTTCGTCAATGACCACAAGTCCTAACTTATTGAACATCACATTGTCTTCAATCACGGCATGGGTACCCACCAGGATGTGGATGTCGCCCGTCACGAGTCCTTCGAGCACAGCCCTACGCTTCTTTCCCTTCACGGTTCCCGTAAGGAGTTCCACACGCACAGGCAGATCGCCCAGAAATTCACGCAGGGTGTCGAGGTGCTGCTCAGCCAATATCTCCGTAGGTGCCATGATGCACGCCTGACAACCATTGTCAATAGCGATGAGTGCCACCATCAATGCCACGAGTGTCTTACCACTGCCCACATCCCCTTGCAGGAGTCGGTTCATCTGTCGTCCCGACTTCATATCGGCACGAATCTCACGGATGACACGTTTCTGAGCTTCGGTCAGTTGGAAGGGCAGATGGTTGTAGAAGAAGCCGTTGAAATGTTCGCCAATGGTGTTGAACACGATGCCCTTGTAGCGCAACTGGCGGTCTTTCACATAGCGCAGGATGTTCAGCTGCACATAAAACAGTTCCTCGAATTTCAGTCTGAGCTGTGCATGACGCAACGCTTCAGGTGAAGAGGGATAGTGGATGTTGCGCACCGCCTCATCGTAGGACATCAAGTGATGCTGTTGCACGATGTATGGAGGTAAGGTCTCCGCCAAGGGTTCCTTGAGCAACTTGAACATATTGGCGGTCAACTTTGCCATCGCAGCGGAATTGAGTCCGCTCCGCTTCATCTTCTCGGAGGTGTTGTAGGAAGGACGGACTTGAGTTGACAGTTGACAGTTGACAGTTGACAGTTGACAGTTGACAGTTGACAGTTGACAGTTGACAGTTGACAGTTGAGAGGTGAGAGGTGAGAGGTGAGAGGTGAGAGGTGACAGTTGGCCAGTCTCAAAGAGGTTGCCTGTGGTGCGTGCCTGTTCTTTCAGATGCTCGGGTGCGTTTTCTATCTCTGGATGTGCTATCTGGATATGTCCATTGAACACGGTCGGTTTACCGAACACGATGTACGACTTACGGCAGTCGTAGGTCTTCGCCACATACTTGATGCCCTGGAACCACACCAGATCAATGGAGCCCGTACCATCCGCAAAATGGGCAATGAGTCGTTTGTTGCGTCCCTCTCCTATCGTCTCAAACGAGAAAATCTGTCCGCATAGCTGCACATAGGGCATTGACCCGTCAATCTCGCTGATCTTGTAGATGCGGCTGCGATCCACATATTTGTAGGGATAATACGCCAAGAGGTCGCCCACGGTCTTGATTCCGAGTTCGTTGGCAAGCAGTAAGGCACGATTGGGTCCCACCCCTTGCAGGTACTTGATGTCTTGGCTCAGGATATTCATTGATCTATTTCACCACCACCCTATCGCCGAGCAACTTGGCGAGTTGACGTTGGATTTCGCCGAGATCCTTGATGCGTCGCATGGTGTCGAGCATGAGGTTGGTATCGGCTATCACTTCGGGACGGGTAAGGTCGGCATTGCATTGTTTGAGTTCTTCCTCGATGACGGCATTCTTATAGTCGAGAAGGAGTCGGGTCAGGTAGTCCACTTTGAGATCCTCTTCGCTCTTCTCCATCTGATTCCCCTTGCTGAGCTGGTAGCGGTCGCTGATGAGGTCGGCAGCTTCACGACTCACTTCCTCATCTTGGTTGTTGAGGAGGAACTTGGAGGCGATGAATCCTTCGTCGTGAACGTGTTGGCAGACCAAGTTGAGCATCTTGGCATAGAGCGGTGAACGGAGGGAGATTTCATCGTAGGCGAGGTCGCCCTGCACGTATTCAGCCAATGTCGTCTGAGTGGGTTCACCATCTTCTCCTGTTCCCTCAATGAGTTGTTCACCATAACGAGTAATCAAGGTCATCATGAGGCGTTCAAGTCCGATGAAACGACGCTCAGACCCTCTCTGTCCATAGGACATCTCCCCCGTAATGGGGAGAGAGCCATTCGGGATGTCGGGCGTTTGCTCGGATGTGAGGGAAGAGAAAGCAGCATCTTCTGGTATGGAGATGGGAGGTTGAACCTCTGTTGGCGACATGTTTCCATGCTCTCCGGAAGGCGTTCCCTCCCCATCACGGGGGAGGGTTAGGGAGAGGGTCTGTCTTTCGGCTCTTTCCCTTTCCCGCTGTGCTTCCTTCTTCATATTTTCGAGGATGGCAGCACGATTCTTATTGGCACCACGCATCAGGATGGCTTCGTCCATATTGAGGATTTCCGCACATTCATGCACGTAGGTGGAACGAATGATTTCATCAGGGATCACAGCGATGCTCTTCACGATGTCCTCCGTGAGTTGGGCACGTTTGATGGGGTCACGCTGAGCGTCTTTGAGGAGGAGGTTGGTCTTGAAGAGGATGAAGTCGGTTTGATGGGCAGCCACATACTCCTTGAACTCCTGTGCATTGTGCTTGCGTGAGAAGCTATCAGGATCGTCACCATCAGGCAGAAGGAGAATTTTCACATTCATACCTTCAGCAAGGAGCATGTCTGTGCTTCGTGTAGCAGCATGAATACCAGCCTCATCACCATCGTAGAGGAGGGTGATGTTGTTGGTGAAGCGGTGAAGCAGGTGGATTTGTGCCTCGTTGAGGGCTGTACCAGAGTTCGCCACCACATTCTCGATGCCACACTGGTGCATAGCCAGCACATCGGTATAACCCTCCACCATATAGACCATATCCTCCTTGGCTATCTGCTTCTTGGCCTGGAAGATGCCATAGAGTTCGTTGGCTTTGTGATAGATGAGGGAGTCTGGCGAGTTGACATATTTCTGATTGACACCCTTGGTACGTGAGTCGAGCACACGACCACCAAAGGCAACGACCTTGCCATTGACAGCCACCCATGGGAACATGGCACGTCCACGAAAACGGTCGTAGATGGTGCCATTGTCACGTTTGACACACAAACCTGTGTCCACCAGATATTTCTCGTTATATCCCTTGGCCTTTGCCTCCTTCGACATGGCATCAGGACTGTCGAGGCAGAAACCAAGACGGAACTTGGCGATGATGTCATCACGGAAACCACGACTACGGAAATAAGCGAGTCCGATGGAACGTCCATCCTGGTTGTTCATCATCGTCTGACTGAAATACTTGGCAGCCCACTCATTGACGGCAAACATGCTCTCGCGCTCGTTCATCCGCTGGCGCTGCTCGTCGGTCATCTCCTCCTCTTCAACAGGGATGCCATATTTCTTTGCCAAGTGTTTCAGTGCCTCATAATAGTTCATCTGCTCCATCTCCATGATGAAGTGGACAGCATTGCCACCCTTGCCGCAACTGAAACATTTGCACACACCACGGGCAGGAGAGACGGAAAAAGAGGGGGTCGTATCGTCGTGGAAGGGACACAATCCTTTGTAGCTTGCACCAGCACGGCGAAGCGTGACGTAATCGGAGACGACATCCACTATGTTGGCTGCGTCAACGATGCGGTCGATGGTGGATTGTGGTATCACAATAATTGAATTATTGTTTGATCAAGTTCAGGAATTCCTTGCGCTTTTCGATGTTTTCGAAAACACCGGTATAGTAGATGGTTTGAGTGACGGATCCTTGCTTCTCGATGCCACGCATCTGGATGCACATGTGCTGAGCCTCGACCACCACGATAGCGCCAAGGGGATTGAGGGCTTGCTGGAGGCAATCGCAAATCTGCTTGGTCAGGTGCTCCTGCACTTGCAGACGGTGGGAGAAGATGTCCACCATGCGAGGTATCTTGCTGAGTCCTACGATGTTGCCATTGGGAATATAGGCCACGTGCACCTTACCGAAGAAGGGCAGAATGTGGTGTTCGCAAAGGGAATAGAACTCGATGTCCTTGACCACCACCATCTGGTCGTAATCCTCATGGAAAACGGCAGATTTGAGGGTGGCAACAGGATCCATCGCATAACCCCTGGTCAGTTCGAGGAAGGTGCGCGCCAGACGTTCTGGAGTGCGTTGCAGTCCCTCACGCTGAGGGTCTTCTCCAATGGCCAAAAGGCTCTTCGTACAGGTGTCTTTCAGAAGTTCTATCTTTTCTTCTCTATTCATTTCACTCTTTATATGTTATTGATAGACATACACTTCACTCTTGACAATGATGGCACCCTGTGCCAATCGTGCGCTCTTCAGCTTGTCGAGATAGTCATCCGCTTCCTTGCGTGTGACAAAATCACCCACACGGCATCGCCAGTTAGGCGATTCGAAGGTGGTATAGACACGAAGTTCAGGGAAGATGGTTGAAACCCGGGTGCCTGCACGTTGTGCATTGGTTTGGTCGGCACGTGTGCTTCCACCCCAATACACCTGGATGCGATAGCCGCGAGCTTTGATCTTCTTGCCTTGTGGAATGCCAGGAAGGTCACGTTTCTCTTCCTTCTTCTCAGGGACGAATTGCTTCTTCCCGTTCACAAGGTCTTCGAGGAGCGAGTCTTGGTGTATTGTCACTGTGCCTTGCCCCATCTCCTGTTTTTGGACATGGTCGGTGAAATTTTGTGCAGACATGGTGATAGTACACAAAAGGATGGTAAGTGTGATAGCAAGAAGTCTTTTCATTTTTGAGTTGAAGGATTTAGTTATTAGAGGTGAGGGGTGAGAGGTAAGGGGCGAGAGGATTCTTTCTTACCTCTAACCTCTTACCTCTAACCTCATAAAAGAATTATTTCCAAGCGTCGATGATACCCTTGAAGTCAGCCACCTTGAGTGATGCGCCACCAATGAGGCCACCGTCGATGTCGGGCTTTGCGAAGAGTTCAGGAGCGTTAGAAGCCTTGCAAGAACCACCGTAGAGGATAGAAGTCTCAGCAGCTACAGCCTGGCCATACTTCTCAGCGATGACAGAGCGGATGTAAGCGTGGATCTCCTCTGCCTGGTCAGCAGTAGCAGTCTTGCCTGTACCGATAGCCCAGATGGGTTCGTATGCAATCACGATGTTCTTGAACTGCTCAGCAGAGAGGTGGAACACGCTGCCTTCGAGCTCAGCCTTCACAACGGCGTTCTGCTCGTTAGCCTCACGCTGTGCCAAAGACTCGCCAATGCAGAAGATCACCTTCAGACCGTTTGCGAGAGCGAGCTCAACCTTCTCCTTCAGGATTTCAGGAGTCTCGTTGTAGTATTCACGACGCTCTGAGTGACCGAGAATCACGTACTCAGCACCAGTAGATTTCACCATCTCAGCAGAAACTTCGCCTGTGTAAGCACCAGAAGCCTTGTCAGCGCAGTTCTCAGCACCGAGACCAATCACGTTGTGGTCGATAATTTCAGATACCTTTGCAAGATGAATGAATGGAGTGCAAATCACTACACCACAGTTAGGCTTGTCAGCAGCCAAAGCCTCGTTGAGACCCTTTGCCAACTCAATACCTTCCTGAAGATTCTTGTTCATCTTCCAGTTTCCTGCAACAATTTTCTTTGCCATAGTCTTGTTTGTTTTTTAATGAGTTAAACCTTTATTTTTTTAGTTTGTTAGGATGTTTGTTGTTTAGTTTGTTAGGGGATTAGGAGCCACCTCTTGTAGTTCCGCGTCATCGGGCAGGTTGTAGTTGCCCCACTTCTTCACAATGACCCCATCCTGGAGCAGCACCAGACCTGGTTGTCCACGTACCACTGTCTTCAGCATCCTCTCCTCAGCGATATAGTACATGTATTCGGCACCTGTATGGTCGTTCCAGTAGGTCTGTGCCCGCTGATCTTCCGACGATGTCAGGCAATAGAAGCCCCAGCCTTTCTCCTGTGCATAGTCATACACCTCATTCACCTTATCCACACATCCCTCATCTGCATTCATCAAGTCGGGGATGATGAGCAGGAGCGTATAACCATCAGCCAGCAGAATTTCCTCTGTCACGTCTTCTCCATCCGCATCTGCCACATAGAAGTCTGCTGTGGCAAGATGTTGCGTCTCGATGGGGGTGCGACGTGTCTCCACATACGTCCACGTGGAGTCAGGGTCTTCATCCTCTGCACTCAGTTCCAATGTCTGCCCGTCCTTCTCATACACAATCTTCACGTCAAACTTCTGCTGGTTGGACGTCACAGCCTCTCGCAGGTTCGTGCCCACCTTGTAAGGACGGAAGTCCAGCACAGGCAAGCAAACGATGCAATAGACAGCATAGACAATAATCAGACAAAGCGACACGAAGGCAATGAGCCATTTCGCAGTCGAACCAAGGAAGTCCTTCTGCAGTTGGTAGTATCGGCTGACCAGCACTGCTGCACCCAACAGCACGATGTTCTTAGCCAGCGTAGCTCCATTGCTCAGTATCAGCACATCACCAAAGCACCCGCAGTCTTCCACAGGGTTGGCAATGGCTATATAGACCGTCAGCAACGTCATCACCACCATAAAGGCAAGCGTGATGGCTGACGTGGCCTTTCTTTTCATTCCGAAGAGGAGGTACACACCCAACGTGAACTCGAACAGGGCGAGTATCACCGCACATCCCAAGAGGAAGGTGTCGGGCAGCGTGAACCATGCCATCGCATGGACGTAATCCTCCAGCTTATAGACAGTTCCGAGTGGGTCGTTTGCTTTGACAAAACCGCTGAAGATGAACGTCGCAGCCAAGAGTAGGCGGCACACATTCACGGCAACGGTCTGCAACTGTGACTTAACCTTGGAGTCCATCTTGCGCTTCGGAGAGTTTGATGAGTCCGAACACGGAATAGTTAATCATATCGAGATAGTTGGCATCTATTCCCTCAGAGATGAGCGTCTGACCGTCGTGTCCCTCAATCTGCTTCGTGCGATTCAGCTTCATGAGAATCAGATCGGTGTAGCTGCTCACTCTCATCGAGCGCCAAGCCTCGTCGTAGTCATGATTCTTGCGGAGCATCAGTTCGAGGGCAGACTGAGCATACTTGTCGTAATACTCCATCGCCTTCGCCGCATCCATATCCTCCGTCTCAGCGTAACCCAACTCCAGCTGGATGAGTCCCACAATGCCATAATTCACGATGGCCTGAAACTCAGGGTAAATACCCTCGCCCACCAGCGACACACCCTTCACCTCGAGGCTACGGATGCGGTTCGCCTTGATGAAGATTTGGTCAGTCACCGATGAAGGTCTCATGATGCGCCACGCAGCGCCATAGTCGTGCAGTTTCTTCTTGAAAATGTCACGACAGCCTGCCATAGCCTGCTTGAATTGTTGCTGAGTATCCATATTCTTTTTAAAAAGATGTGCAAAGGTACGAATAAAATGGGAAATGGGAAATGAGAATGAGGAATTATTACCATTTTGGCATAAAAAAGACGCCAAGCAACGTAGTATTGCTTGGCGTATATGATAGTTGACGGATAATCTTGCTTACGAACTATCTGCGAGCAGTTCTGTTAGAACCCTGTGCACTACCTGTGCTGATGGTGCTGGCACTCTGTGCGCTATTGCCCTTAGAGATGCCGTTCTGAAGAACGAAGTAGTCGCTCACCACGTCTTGATGCTCAAAGTCGAACAGCAAAGCTGGGTCGATAGGCTGACCAAGTACACGGGTCTCGAAATGGAGGTGAGAACCTGAAGACTTACCAGTGTTGCCACCCAATCCGATAGGTTCACCAGCGCGAACCACCTGGTCCTTCTTCACAATCTGCTTGCTCAAGTGGCCATAGAGGGTCTCAAGACCATTGGGGTGACGAATCACGATGTAGTAGCCATAGCCGCCGCCGTTGTATTTGCAGATACGCACCTTGCCATCGAAAGCAGCACGGATGGTGTCGCCAATGTACACCTTCACGTCCAGACCTTCATGCTGGCGTCCCCAACGAGGACCGAAATTAGAGTTGATTTTGCGGCTTGGAGTAGGCATGCAGAAGCCTCTCAAGTCAATCTTATAGTTTGCAGGAACAGCACCAGTGCAACTTCTCAAGTTGTCTGTCCAGTCCGTATAAATATTTGCTGCGGGGTTGTTGAGGTCGGCAGAGATAGCCGCTGTATTGTTGAGTTTTACGTTGCGAATGTCTTTGAGTCTCTTGTCGGATGGAGCCTGTCTTGCGATGATATCCTGAGCGAAGCCACTCACAGCTACCATTGAAAGTACGAAGATACCGACTGTCTTTTTAATTGATGAAAAATCCACGATGTTTTGTTTTTAGGAGTTTGAAGTTAATAAAATGGTTGTTTTAGTACTCGTCATTTGCATACAAGTACTGGAAGACGCCAGGAGTGTAATCAAAGATTTCCTCTGGCTTGAAGAAGCGGTTGAGTTCAATCACCGCATTCTCAGGAGAGTCGGAAGTGTGGATGATGTTCTCTTGGAAACTCATACCGAAGTCACCACGGATGGTGCCTGGGGCAGCCTTTCTTGAGTTTGTGCTACCAGTCATCGAACGCACTGTTTCCACAGCGTCAACACCCTCATAGCAGCAACAAACGACTGGAGAAGCCATCATGGAGTTCTTGATGCGTTGGAAGAAAGGTTTGCCGGCAAGGTGGGCATAGTGCTCATTGAGCAGTTCATCTGTCAGTTGCATCATCTTCATGCCTGCCAAACGCAAGCCTTTACGCTCAAAGCGGGCAGTCACTTCGCCAACAAGTGCGCGCTGTACTGCACCCGGCTTCAAGATCACAAGAGTTTTCTCCATTGTTTTCCGATTGTCTCTTTTCTTTTATCCAAAAATTCGATGCAAAGGTACGAATTTAATTTGGGTCTCACAAGAAGATGCTCAATAAATTACGCTTTTTTCACATATCGAGGCATTTCTTCACTTCCGCCTCCACATTTGTCAGCTTCTCTTTACAGAATTCCACCAAACCTTTGGCTTCCTTCAGATTGGCAGTCAGGGAGTCGATGTCCATCTCCCCTCCCTCAATCCGCTTCACAATCTCTTCAAGGCGTTTCACCGCCTGTTCATACGTCATTTTTGCTTCCATATTATCGTAGATTTGAATGTTCCTGATGCTAATGTGGTCTCTATTTCATCCCCGTCCTTCACTTCATCCACATCCTTCAATGCCTTGCCGCCCACACGGGTGATACTGAATCCCAATTGCAGAATCCTGTTCGGATGGGCACTCTGTAACTTGCTCTCCATCAACTCAATGCGCTTCATCTCACCCTGCAACAATGCCGATGTGTAAAGCGACAGTTGCTGGTTCATCAGCTCCACCCTACCCTTCGCCTGTTCAAGGTGCTGGACGCTGCTGTTCGCCATCGATGCAGAGAGTCTATGCAGACGCACCTCCTCCCTTGCCTTGACCGTCGAGAAGAGCATGGGAATCTTGCCTGCCAACATTTTCAAACGGGTGGTTTCGTCATAAAGCAGCTGACTGATGTGGTCAGTCAGACGGGCAGACAAGTCCTCCAACGTGTCCAATTCCTGCTCCTGGTGATGGATGAGGAACTCAGCGGCAGCTGTAGGGGTTTTCACACGGGTATGGGCAATCAGATCGATGACCGTATCGTCCCGTTCGTGTCCGATACCCGTAATGATGGGCAAGGGGAATTGTGCCACATTCTCAGCCAGCAGCAACGAGTCAAAACCCTGCAAGTCTGACGTGGCCCCACCTCCTCGGATGATGACCACCACATCCCACTCGTCCAGTCTTGCTGCTATGCGGTTCAGCGCATCCACCACGCTATTCTCCACCTCATTGCCCTGCATCACTGCCTGAAACAGCTCCGTCTTGAACGCCAATCCTCGTTGGTTGTTATTCAGTTGGTTGCAGAAGTCGCCATAACCTGCTGCCGATGCCGACGAGATGACGGCGATGCGCTGCAACAATCGTGGCAGGGGCAATTCCTTGTTCATCGTGTCGATACCCTCTTCTGCCAACTGGCGCAGAATCTCTTGTCGATGTCGCGCCAAGTCACCCAACGTGTACGTAGGATCTATATCTGTCACATTCAGCGAGTAGCCATAGAGTTCATGAAATGTCACCTCCACCTTCAACATCACCTGCATTCCTGCCGCCAACGTCTGTCCTGTCACTTGTTCGAACATCGGTTTGATGAATGCCCACCTGTTCGCCCACACCTGCGCTCGTGCCTTCGCCACAATGCCACCTCCACGTGTCTCCTTCTGCACCAGTTCCATGTAGCAATGGCGGTTCACGCGCAGTTCGGCAATCTCGGCCTGCACCCAGTACTCCTCGTCCAGTGTCAGCTCCAGCGTCTGCCTCACCAGCCCATTCAATTCATATAACGTCATTCCTTGCACCATATCCACTTACCTCTTACCACTCACCTCTTACCTCTAAATCCTCGGTCGTTTACCGTTGAGAACGTGAATGAAAGTGTTATAATCTCGGTCAATGTGGCTCAACTCATACTGCTCAATCGTCAACGAGAAGCGTGCTGGCAGGTCATCCAATCCGAAGTACGCCTTGATGAGACACACGGCATTGAAAGCCCTGTCGTCCTGCCTTTTCATCAGTGCCACGCAACATTTCCTTGCCACCAATTTATCCTCTATCAGTTTGAGTGTCTTGAAGATGAGGTAGTACGACAAGTCGTGTTCCGCCTTCAGCAGCACAGCCAACCTCGTCACCTCGTTCTCCACATGAAACGCCCCAAACATCCCCATCACTTGTGCCTCCGTCCTCAGTTCGGGCACCATCATATTGCACATCTTCACCAGCGACTCCTGATTCGTTGCCTTCAAGTGCTCACACAAGCGACCCACACTCTCTACCTCAAAATCCAGCGTCCCATCCTTCGCCAGATGCGTCAAAGCTGTCACTCCGCTGATGAATGCTGCCCGTTTAAATATAATAAGGTGTAACAGCGTTTCCCAGAACAAGTCATTCTCCAAGCCCGTCAACACCTCTTCCCTCATCACACGCTCCATCCGCCTCAGCTCCATATTGCTCAGGTTTCCCAGCATCTGCATCAGACCCTCCCAGTCGCGCGTGCCAATCAGTTGTTCTAATCGTTCCTTGTGAGTCATTTATAATGCAAAGGTAGTACAAAACGGACACAATACAAAATAAAATGCCTTTTATTTTTATTAAGGCGCATCCCACCTTAGAGCGATCGCTCAACGTTACGTGCTTCCCCCGGGATCTCGAATTTCTTCTAAGTTTCTTTTCAAAAGGCACGGTTATTGCTCAGCAGAGGCGGGTTATTGGGCAATAAGGCAGGGTTATTGGAGAAGACTCATTTCCGCCAAATTAGCCAAATGCCAAATAAGAAATAAGGGAAAAACACATTCCCTATTATATATATAATAATTAATAGGGATAGAAGTAAATGGATAGGAACTATATAATATAATAACCAACCTTTCACGCTTATTTGGCGTTTGGCGTTTGGCATCCTCCTTAGGAAATGTTCATAGAGAAATCAGCGATCATTGCACAGCGCTGCGGCAATGGTCAGGTCGAAGGGAGTGGTGATTTTGATGTTTTCACGATTGCCCGTGACGAGGGTGACGGGATGTCCGAAACGTTCGACGACAGAGGCATCGTCGGTGAAGAAGTCGGTGTAGGGCTGGGCGTAGGCCTGGCGAAGAAGGGTGGCTGAGAAGACTTGGGGGGTCTGAACCAGTTTATAGTCGGAACGGGGAACGGTCTCAGATTCTTGACCGCCAACAAGGTGACGAACGGTCTCCACCACATCAATGACAGGAACGACTGCTTCAGAAAGGGACGCGGCTTCGTAGGTGGCACGAATGGTGTCGAGAGAGACGAAAGGGCGCACACCGTCATGTACGCCAATCAAGGTAGCAGCAGGAGAGACCTTGGCAAGGCCGTTCTTGACGGAATGGAAACGAGTCTCGCCACCATTGGCAAGGGTGTAAGGCTCAGCAAAGTGGTACTGCTGGCACAAGGACTGCCAATAGTCCTGCTGACTTTCAGGCAGCACCAGCACCACCTGCATTTCCCGGTCATACTGAAGGAAACGGTCGATGGTGCGCATCAGGATGGGTTTGCCGCCAATGGGCAGGAACTGCTTGGGAATGTCACCACCCATACGAAGTCCCTTGCCACCTGCTACTATGATTATTGCTTTCAAGATAAACTAAAAGTTAAAAACTAAAAACTAAAAGTAAATGAATCCTATTAACCAGGAGGCAAGTAACTTAAACTTTTAGTTTTTAGTTTTTAGTTTTTCACTTTATATATTGATACATCATGCCCTGTCGGAGCTGGTCGGCTGTTGCCTTGCCACAGAAGTGTTCCACAATGGCATAGCCCAGCGCTAAGGCGGCAGCAGGACCCTTGCCTGTGAACATCAGACCGTCACGCTCAACGAGAGAAGCCGTATAGTCGGCACCTGTGAGGTACTGCTCAAAGCCAGGATAGCAAGTCATCTTCTTGCCCTGAGTCAGTCCGAGGTTACCATACACCAACGGAGCAGCGCAGATGGCTGCAAGAGCTTTACCTGCTTCGTGATGAGCAAGAATGACCTTGCGAAGGCCTGCGTGAGCATCAAGGTTGGTTGCGCCTGGCATACCTCCCGGCAGGAAGAGCATATCGGCATCGAAGTAGTCGTTGTCATCAAACATGGAATCAGCCACAATGCCAACGCCATGCGCACCCACAACGGTGAGTTCGTCAGTAATGGATACGGTCTTGACGGTCAAACCTGCACGACGGCATACGTCGATGGGACCAAGGGCTTCAACCTCTTCGAAGCCTGTTGCTAAGAATGCGTAAATCATATTTATCTAAGTTTGAATCGATACGTGATGGTGCCACTCTCCGTCTTGTCGCCTTGAGAGAAACGCGACTGCTTGGCAGCAGCCAAGGCGGCGTTCTTGAGGGCAGCAGACGAGGTAGTGCTGCTGGTCACGCTGGCGCTGATGACAGAGCCTGATGCGCTGACCTGAATGGAGACAAGTACAGTACCCTCGCTGTTGGGGTCGGCATAGTTCGGCTTGGCAAGATAGACGACAGTACGATCACCCACCTTGGCTGTCGTGCCTGTACCTAAGCCACCAGTACCTGTCGTAGCACCCGTGTTGCTGTTACCATTGGGCGAGCCTTGAGCACCATTGCCTGTCGTGTTGCCACTACTTCCCTTGTTGCCACTACCGAATGCGCCTGCCACACGATTGTTGGCAGCTGCAGCAGCCTTACGATCAGCCTCAGCCTTCTTGCGTGCCTCTTCCTCTGCCTTACGGCGAGCTTCTTCAGCAGCACGTTTCTTGGCAGCCTCTTCTGCGGCTTTCTTGCGAGCAGCTTCTTCGGCAGCACGTTTCTTGGCAGCTTCTTCTGCCGCCTTGCGCTTCGCCTCCGCTTCAGCCTTGAGTCTTGCCTCTTCCGCGGCCTTCTTCTTAGCTTCCTCAGCAGCTTTCTTCTTGGCCTCTTCTGCAGCAATGGACTTCTCTTGGTCTTGGGTGATGAGAGGTTTGGCAGCAGGTTGTGGTTTAGGAGCAGGCGTTGGCTTGGCAGGAGCAGGTGGAGGAGCCACAGGCACAGGGTCTGCCTCTTCAGGGGTCTCTGAAGCGTCTGGCTGGTCAACAGCATCAGGCGTGTCAGAGGCATCGGCAGGCAGACCACCCAGGTCTTCGCCACCAGCGTCTTCCACATTGCCGAGGAGCACAGGTACACCATCTTCCTTGTCCTTGTCAGGGTGCGCCACAGAGAGCGTTAGGATGGCAAGGAGCAGGACGAGGGCTACATGTACCAGCAGGGAGATGACACCAGCCTTTACCTTATCTTTCTTGGGAGAATTGTCATTCATTGTTCGATGGTGGTCGTGTGGCAAGAACCATCTTGAAGTGGTTCTCGTTGGCTATACTGAGTATTTCAACGATATTCCGATAGGGAACAGCCTCATCGGCATAGAGGGACACGAAGAGTTCTGTAGAGTCATTGACCTGCGCATTCAGCACCTCAGGCAGTTCCTCCAGCGTGACAGGCTCCTCCTGGTCGTTGCCAGCGGCTGCATAGAGGTTGAGGTCTTTATCGATAACCACGCGTGCTGTCGCCTTGACCGTCGTCTGCTTCTTGCCCTGAGGCAGAAGGACCTTGATGGCATTGGGCGACACCATCGTGCTCGTAATCATGAAGAAGATGAGCAGGAGGAAGATGATGTCGGTCATAGACGCCATGTTGAACGTCGGACTGACCTTTGTACGTCGCTTAAACATAGGCTAATCCTCTTGGCTGACAATATCCATGAATGTGAGGGACTTCGCCTCAATCTCGTTGACCACGCCATCAATCTTAGCCACCAGGTAATTGTAACCAAAGAGAGCAACAATACCCACAGCCAGACCGCCAACGGTGGTAATCATGGCCTGATAGATGCCACCAGAGAGGAGGCTGATGTCGATGTTGCCACCAGCGTTGCTCATCTGCCAGAATGCCTCGACCATACCAATAACGGTGCCCAAGAAACCAATCATGGGCGCACCACCAGCGATAGTTGCCAAAACAGGCAGGCGTTTCTCCATCGTGGCAATCTCAAGGTTGCCCGTGTTCTCGATGGCCGTCTGGATCTCTGCGGCAGGCTTACCAATACGGCTGATGCCACGCTCAATCATACGGGCTGCAGCGGTGTTGGTGTTGCGACAATAGTTGATGGCCGACTTCACATCGTTGTTTTTCATGTAGTCGCGAATACGATCCATGAAGAGTTTGTCGTCCTTGCCAGCGCTACGGATAGCCAAGAAACGTTCAACGAAAATGTACACAGCAATGACAGAAAGGACTGCGAGGACAATCATAATCCATCCGCCTTTCGATGCGAGCTCAAGAATGCTCAGTTCTTCCATAATGTTTCAGTAAATTAGTATCAATTATCTATTAGAAGTCACTTTTCTTCCTCCAAGGCACTATTTCTCAAATTAAAAATGTACCTTTGCACTGCAAAAGTACGACTTTTTCCACACACAAGACAAATAAAAACTCTTAAATATGACTAAAAAGCTCAAGTTTGCCCTCTTTGGGAACATTCATCAGGAGCGGAAGAGTGCTGCCGTGCAAAAATTCTTCGCCATCGCCACAGAAAGAAAGGCGGAGATTGCTATGCCTGAACAGTTTTATTTCTTCCTGCGTGACAACATGAAGATTCATGTGCCTGAATGTGAGATCATCAAGGACAACCAGTTCTCGGCTGATTACGTGGTGTGCATGGGTGGCGACGGCACCTTCCTGGATGTGGCAAGCCGCGTGGGAGACAAAGAAATCCCCATCATCGGCATCAATACTGGCAGGCTGGGCTTTTTGGCAAGTTTCTCGCCCGACCATATCGAAGAGACGATGGCGGACATCTATGGAGGGAACTTTGGCGTAGAGGCACACAGCGTACTGAACATCTCCTGCGACGAGATGGAACTGAAGAATTACCCTTTTGCGCTGAACGAGATTGCCATCCTGAAGCACGACATCTCCTCCATGATTTCCATCCATACGGACATCAATGATGAGTACCTGACGACGTATCAGGCAGACGGACTCATCATCGGCACTCCTACTGGAAGTACAGCCTATTCGCTGAGTGTGGGCGGTCCTATTATCGTACCTCAAAGCGACACCATCAGTCTCACGCCTGTGGCTCCACACAGCTTGAACATGCGCCCCTTGGTGTTGTGCGACAACAGCGAAATCTCTCTTCGTGTGGAGAGCCGCAGTCACAGCTTCCTCATCTCGCTTGACGGACGTAGCCAGAGCTATCCCGACAACATCCACCTGCGCATCAGAAAGGCACCATACAGCGTAAAGGTGGTGACACGACAGGGTCAAAGCTTCTTCTCCACATTAAGAAAGAAGATGATGTGGGGAGCAGACAGCAGAGGGTAGTTGAGAGTTGACAGTTGAGAGTTGACAGTTGACAATTGACAGTTAATTGGGCAGGAGGACGATGCCCTCTTTCTTCATGCCGTCAATCTTGATGACAATCGGTTGTTCGAAACGGACATGACGCACATGCTCCGTCTCCTCAACGGCAGGAAGGGCATTGAGAATGGGCTGGTTGTAGATGCCATCGCCCATAAAATCGTTGATGGTGAAGTAGCCTACACCCATGCTGGTCAGATTCTGGAAGAAATGCGTACCCTGACTGGGATCCACACGGAAGTTGCGAAGACCGGCCTCCACAATGACTTTGGCAGCTGAGATATTCGGCCACTTGACAGGAATGCCCAACCAAGGATCGCTGGAACCCCATCGTCCCGGTCCCACCAACACATAGTTCTCGCCCCGTTGCAGGAAACCACGATTCATGCGCTCGATTTCCTCAGCAATCGTGGGGTTGTTGGAAGCACTATAATCGTCGGTCTTGACATATACCACATCCAAGACATCATTGACAATACCATGACCAATGGCGTTATGGCTACGAAGCAAACAAGCATCATCCGCAATCAGCGTGATGTCCTCATCCAATTGCATCTGGTTATCCACCATCGGACGAATCTGCAAGAGATAGAACTCGCCTGTCTTGTCATCATGAAGATTGACAGCAAACTCAATTTCCACAGGACGCGCCATCTCCTTCTGTCCATAGAACAGCACCTTCTGCAGGAGTTCCGGCAATGGGAACACGCCATTCTGCAACACACCAGAGAAGGAGATGATCTTGCGATTCTTTCCCTCATAGTAGCCATCGTAAATGCATTGGTCATAAGGGTCAAACGTAGAAACAATCCACTTGAGAGAGCCATCGTGATCGGCATCGCGAACGGTCACCTTCTTGAGGTTGAAGGCATCATCCACCTGGAATGCCAAAGGTGCCCTATCCGCCTCGTCCTTCTCGTTCGTCTCCACATCCAACGCATAGAACTTTGTCTGCGTTTCCCTCAAGGCAATCTCCATCTCACTTGTCTGCAACACCTTATCAGGATGATGAGGACAGACACGCAGACAGAGACCTCCATCCACGATGTACTTTCCCAATCCAAGCGCCAGTTCCACTACACCCTCATCGGCAGTCTCATCCCCAATGGGATAGTAGTTGATGCTACGTCCCACACCTGAAATGGTGGGATAGAAGCCACTCTCGTACTTCTGACCGACCACCTCTTGAAGGATGACTGCCATTTTCTCTTGGTCGATGACGTTGGAAGTGGCCACCATATAATCTTTCGATGCCCGATAGAACACGCTGGCATAGACGCTCTTGATGGCATTGGACAGCATCTCCAGACGCACGTACTTGTCATTGGCACGTGGAATCATATAGGTGGAATAAATGCCAGCGAAAGGCTGATAGTGGCTGTCTTCCAACAAAGAAGAGGAACGGATGGCAACAGGGCCATTGACCACATCCATGAAGGACATGAGGTCATCCGCCAATTCCTCCGGCAATCGTCCATGCAGGAAGTGCTGGAGAATCTCTTCGTCGGAAATATCTGAGAGCGCCACCTCATAGAGTCCGTTCGACTCCATGAAACGGTCAAAGATGTCTGTACAAAGCACCACCGTCTTGGGAATCTGCACAGTAGCATTCTCAAACTCATTGAGATCTGTACGACGCTTGATGATGTTATCGAGGAAAGCCAAGCCTCTACCCTTTCCACCCAAAGAGCCCTCACCAATGCGAGCAAACTGGCTGTAACTGTCGAAGCGGTCGCGATGGAAGATGGCCACCACACCCTGATTTTTCATCTTTCGATAGCTGACAATGGCATCGAAGATATACTGACGATGGGCATCCACATCTGTCTCCACCTTCCACGTTATCTTCTTCAGGAACTCAGCCACAGGGAAGATGGCACGTGAAGCCAACCATCGAGAGACATTATTATGGCGCAAGTGGTAGCTGAGCGAGTCTGCCGGCAAAGTGAAGATGTTGTCCTGCAACTCCTTCAAGTTGTGTACGCGTCCTATCTCCTCCATCGTGTCTGGATTGCGGAAGATGAAATCGCCAAAACCAAAATGTTTGGTCATCAAATCCTTGAGATCCTGATTGATCATCTTGGAGTTCTTGTCGATGAAGGCAGCCTTGCACTTGTCGGCATAAGGTTTCTTGTCGCTCTCGCTGGAGTTGAGCACCAAAGGCACATACTCATCCACCTCACGAATAGCACTCAGCAACTTAAATCCTGCCAGTTCATCCTTCTCCTTGCTATCAGCAAGCATCGGGAAACGGCAATCGCTGATGACGCCCAGGACATTGTCGCTATATTTAGAATAGAGCGCCCATGCTTCTTCGTAGGAACGTGCCAAGACAATCTTGGAGCGTCCACGCATACGCAACATCTCCAACTGAGAGTTCAGCGCTTCTGTGGCAAACTCCAGACTCTGTTGCAAGACAAACTGATAGAGATTAGGAAGCAAGGAAGAATAGAAACGGATGCTGTCCTCAACCACAAGAATCATCTGCACACCTGCTGCCAAGTCGTTATCCAGATTCATCTTATCCTCAATCAGTTTGATGATGGACAGCAACAATTCCGTATTACCCAACCAGCAGAACACATATTCGAACACACTCAGATCTTCATTCTCCATACGGCGCGTGATGCCATGCGAGAAGGGAGTGAGCACCACAATGGGGAGTGTCGGGAACTCAGTCTTGATGCCTCGAGCAATATCGAACACATCATTATTAGCCGTTCCTGGCATACAAATGACCAGATCAAACTTCGTCCTGCCAATCAGCCCTGCCGCATCCTCCTGAGAGGCAGCACGGAAGAACCGAGGGGGATAACGCAGACCCAACTTCGCATACTCATCAAAAATCTTTTCATCCACACGTCCGTCATCTTCCAGCATAAACGCATCGTAGGGATTTGCGATAATCAGCACGTTGAACACGCGCTTCTGCATCAAATCCACAAATTTGGTTTCACGGAGTGTAGGATACTTGTTCTCGACATTTGCCATAATGAAGACTGCAACATGATGTTTCTGCTTGCAAAGGTACACAAAATATCTGACCTCACAAAAGGAATGCCATAAAATAGCACAGAAAAAGAAAAGGGGCTATACCAATGCTCGGCATAACCCCTTTATCATGTAAGTGATTCAAATCACATCACTTGTCCGGTAGCGTGAGGAACCATGGCTTGCCCGCCATCTTAGTGGTCGTACCATACTTCTCTTCAATGTAAGCAGGCATTGTAATGGTTGTACCCAAAGAGGCACCACCCTTCTCCTGCATCTGATAACGCATGATGTCATAGAAACGCAGGCCCTCGAAGACACCTTCCAATGCCTCCTCGTCGAGAATGAGCTGAGCGACGTGAGCCTGACGCTTAGCGCGAACATCAGAAGATGCCAGATACTCAGCATTGTAAGTATCAACGCTATCCTTACGTGCAATGTTCACAGAGTCAGCCCATGCATTATACTCAATGACGCGGTCATACTCAACAGAATCCTCATGAGTAGAGTTCTTGCTCAGACGTGGAACTTCTTCAAGTTCGATATCCTCCACATAAGTCTTCAGCCCCTTCTTAGTGTCTTCGTCATCCAGGTAGTACTTCTCATTGTATTCTGTGTCACCGCTACCCAAAGAGTGAATACCTCTCTGAATATAGTCACCACCTTCAATCGTCAGGGTTGGGCCCATCTGATCCAGAGGAACGATGTTATAAGTTCCGAATACACTTGAGTTCCAGATAACAGCGGTACCTGTTGTCTTCTTTTTAAGTTCATCATCCGTGTACTTAGCTTCTTGAACGGTGAAGCCCTTTGAAGTAATCTCGCAAAGACGATCAAACTCATCCTGTGAAATGACCCTCTTCTCTGGATCGCCAATTGTGTAGTAAGAAAGACCATACTTCAAGATAGCGAACGCTGTCTCAGGGAAACCAGCACGGTTCAATGCCTCTGCAAAGTGCAGATAAAGAATGTTGTTACGGAAGAAAGGAATGAAAGGCAAATGGTTTGAGCCATCCGTCGTCGTACCATACTTTCTATTCAGGAAATACATGTTATTGTAACTGCTATTCTCGCGGCTGTTGGATGAGTTGTCCTTCACGTTGTCTGGACCATCCGAAACAGCATACAAGCGAAGGTCGCCCTCCATGGTCATGTACTCAGAATAGAGGTTAGGATCATGCTCACGATAATATATCTCAGGACGAGCATTCGTGTAAAGAATCAACTGACAATAGTCCTGAGAGTTGGAAATGTCCTTGGCACGCTGTGAAGCCATCACTGCAGGGTAATAGTTGTTGGAGTCGAGGGAGCAGAACACATTTCTCAACTTTGAAACTGTTCCATAATATTCTGAAGTCTCCAATGGAAGTACACCTGCACATTCCGTTTCATCCAAGAAATAGTAGCTTGCATAACTGGTAGAAGCTGGTCTCTGAGCGTCACGAGAACCCCATTCTGCAGAACCTCCTCCAGTGTTAATTTCCTCACCAGGGAAAGTGAAGTAGTCGTGGTACATACAGATGGCATTCTTGTAATCCGCTTCACTACCCGTGTAGGAAGCACGCCACAAATACAGCTCTGCCAACATGGCACGAACAGGAATGAACACGTCACGAACACGAACGCTACCGAACGATGCATTACCATAACCCTGACGCAAGTCGTTGTTCTCATCCATGCGGAAGTTGCTCAAGTCGTTGATCATATCGGTCACAATCGTCACCAGACCTTCCTTCTTGCCCGATGCCACAATATCTTCCGCCTCGTCTGAGGTTAGCACAGGCGTACGAACGTAAGGTACCTCGCCATAGTTCTTGATCAACTCAAGATAGCACCATGCACGGAAGCACTTTGCAGCAAGGATTTCCTTCTCGTAATACTTACGAGTTCCCTGAGAATTGCGCAAAGAGTCAACGTATGCGAGATAAATGTTACAACTGTTGATGACAGCATAATAATCGGCAGGCTGGTTATAGATGTTCGTTGCAGACACATTGTTCGCAGCAAGCTCTTGGATGTCTGCCGATGCATGGATTGGATCCACGTCAACAAGGTCGGCTCTCACCTCACCCAACAGCACTGTACGGTCTGCCAATTTCTGCATACGCTTAACAATGCCCATCATCTGATAAAGTGTGTCTTGTGGAGCGAGATTTGTAGTCACCAGCGTGTTATCTGCTGTAAACATGTCCTCGCATGACACTGTGGCTGTTCCGAGTCCAAGCAAAATCAAGCCACATTTTATAATAGATTTCATTTTCATGATTGATACAAATTAGAGGTTAATCTTAACACCAAGATGGAAGCTGCGACCTGATGACAGATAGCCAGCATCTATGCCCTGATACAAAACACTGTTGCCACAAGAGAGTTCTGGATCTGGACCCAGATACTTTGTCAGCGTGAAGAGGTTGTTCGCTGCAAACCAAACGGTCATACCTTGAATGTACTCATTCTGGATTGGCACCTTGTATGACAGTGTCACATTCTTCAACTTCAGATATGAGCCATTCTCAATCCAACGGTCTGAGAAACGGCTGTTACCCATTGGGTCAGAATAAGTAGCCTTTGGAATATCTGTCACCTGACCCTCCGTGGTCCATCTACGAACGACAGCTGTAGTTTGGTTGACGAAGTTAGAACCGCCTTCCAATACGGCACGTTCATAGTTATAAATGTCATTGCCCACAGAATAGTTGAAGTTAGCAGCCAATGTCCAGTTCTTCGTATAGTGAAGTTTCAGGCTGATGTTACCATAGATGTCTGGATTGGGGTCACCAATCACGAAGCGATCGTTCTCATTGATTTCACCATTGCCATCCTTATCCACGAACTTTATGTCACCTGCACCGAAATAAACAGGATTACCTGCATCGTCACGAATGAACTTGCCATCATCATTCGCAGCTTGCGTATCCTTATAGACACCATCTGTCTTATAACCGTAGAAGACACCAGCGCTCTTGCCTACCTCTGAGAGGACAGTACCACCATAGAGATTTGTCTCGAAAGAGTTCACACCCTTTGGCAGACGAGTCAACTTGTTCTTATAATGACCAATGCTTGCGCCCAACTCAATCTTGAAATCTCTTCCATCAAGCACCTTGGCATTGAAAGCAGCATCAAATCCATTATTCTTCAACGCACCATCGTTGGTGAAGTAATCTGGAAGACCTGCCACATAAGCCAAAGTACCCAGAGTAATCAAGTTGTTGGTCTTAGACCAGAAGTAGTTAGCTCTCAAGTTCAAGCGGTTGTTGAAGAAGTTACCTTCCAGACCCACATTGAAGCGGTTCGTAGTCTCCCACTGGAGAGAAGAACTACCGATGTTTGCCAAACCAAGAGAAGAGATTCTTCTACCACCTACCATTTCAGATGACATATAGGTCAGTGTAGCAGAGTTATCCATCGCGTCGTTACCCACAGACTCGAAACCTCCATTGATCTTCAACATATCCACTCCGTGTCCCGTTGGGAACCAATCTTCATTGGAAATGACCCAAGCACCCTGGACAGATGGGAATACACCCCAACCTACACCAAACATCTTCATACCTGCATTCTTACCGAAACGAGAAGATGTTTCCATAGACAACTGACCAGATACATAATACTTCTCCATGTAGTTGTAATCAGCATTTGCATAGTAAGCCAGCGTTCTCCAGTTCGTGTCAGAACCCGTAATCTTACGGTTTCTGCTACCCGTGTTAGGAGTCTTATCACTACCCGTTCCATCTGCCAACAGATAAGAAGCTCTGTATGTGTCATTCATGAAGCGGACACCACCGAACACCTCTACACGATGAGCACCATTAGGAAGGATCTTCCAATCAGCACGCGTATCAGAGAACACGGCATTGTGCTTCGAGAACATGGAATACTTGGAGTTCTCTGTTGCGTCCATGTTACCAGGTAGTGTATAAGTAGGCATACCAATGATTGGGGTGAAGTAAGCCTCATCCATACTCTGGATGGTGTAGCTGAATTTCTCTGTCAAAGAGAAGTCATTTGTAGGCTCCCATGTTGGGGCGATGGAGACATTAATCATCGTACAATCAGAGTGGTTCTTGTTCTTTGCCTCACCATTTCCAAGGATTGCAACTGGGTTAGCAAGCTGAGCTCTCGATGTATTGATATTACCCCAAACCTCATTCAGATAATCATCAGCATCTGCAATGAAGTTGGTCACATTTCTGTCTGTAGCAAAGTCGTAAGGGCTCAAGAAAGGAGCCTTGATGTTAGCCAATGCACTGGGTGAAGCCAATGCCTGCAAGTGCTGGTTGTTAGCCCAACCATCGCTACGCAAGTCACGTGTCACGTTCGTGTAGCTGGCATCGAACTTGGTATAGAACCACTTGTTCAGCACGATGTCGGTATTGAAACGTACATTGAAACGCTGCATATCATTTTTCTTCAGAGTTGACTTAGCATCGCCATAGCCTACAGAGAGGTTATACTGTGCGATATCATCACCACCTTGGATAGAAATGCCGTAGTTCTGTGTCCAAGCCGTTCTGTGGACTTCCTTGTTCCAGTCAGTATTATTATGATACACATTATAATAATAATAGTCTGGTTCAGAGTGCAAGAACTTGAACTCCGTCAGCGTAGTGTTAGTGGTCTGCAAGAGGTTTGATGCATAAGAACGATACTGTCCTGCATTCATCAATTCATACGTCTTAGGAGCAACTTCAAAACCTGTATTGATGTTCACATCGATACGAGTTGCCATTGAGTGACAACGCTTGGTCTTGATTTCGATGACGCCATTGGCAGCCTTAGCACCATAGATGGCAGTTCCATTCTTCAGAACATTCACGGACTCGATGTCGTCCACGTTGATGGCCTGCAACAGGTTATTGAAGTAACCATTGTGCAGCATCCTTGTGTCATACAACATGTCATACACCACACCATCCAATACGACGAGTGGCATAGCGTTTGAGTTCAACGAGTTCAGACCATTGATGAACATCGCCATACCTTCACCAGGATTAGCAGAACGCTGGATGCTTCTGATATCAGCTCCCAAGCGAGTCTGTATCTCTTGGTCGATGGTCAGCGCTGGCGTGTTCGTAAAGTCGATCTCAGTCACACTCTTGCGTGCCGATGCATTGGTCGTATAATCATCTTTCAGAATATCCGACTGCAAACGTACGTTTACATCGGTTGTACGACCATTGATAGACACATTGGTCAGGTTGTAGCCTTCGAGTCGAACAGTGAGTGCCGTGACGAATTGGGGAACTTGAATAGTGTATTCACCATTCTCATCCGTCATGGCTGTATAATACTTGTTGTTGAAAGCCTGGAGTCGAACACCGGCAAGTGGCTCGCCTGTAACAGCATCCACCACCTTACCCTTCACGTCAATGGTTGGGTATGTCTTCGCTGGCTTAACCTTTTTGATAGGTGCAGCAACCTCTGTTACCTCCTCTGTTACCTCCTCTTGTGCAACGGCTGGAAGTGCGATTCCAAGGAAGAACATGAATGCTGCGATTCCGTATTTATTGAAGTGCTGCATAACTATTTACGTATATTAGAAGTTGTCAACTGAATACTTTTTCTCGTTTTTGTTTCTTCTGCCACTGGTGCATCTTCATCATGTGGCTTCAGAATGATCGAGCTGATGAGCATCTCGTTAGAGAAGTCTTTTCTCTGACTCGAAAGAATAGAAGATGCAATCTGAATGATCACACCGTAGTCAGCTCTGCCATAATAGGCATTCTTGAACTGATACTGTCCCAGATAAGTCGTATCATTGATGACGGTCTGCCCTTTGTCGTTATAAGTCACACCACCTTGTGACAAGAAGATTGTTTTCTGCTTCTCGTCAATAGGTTCTGGATTCTCCAGTGTCTTACCCTTAGATGGGAACTGACCGATGTTCTTACCCTCATCGTCACGTTCAATAATCGTGGCAGTGAAACGGTATGGACGAGCGTCCCATTCTTCTATTGGAATATTTGCATAATCATCCTTAAACCAGATGGGACAAGTGACAATATAGATGTCATATGTACCAGAAAGGGTGTTAGGAACATTGAAACCTACCGTGATGTTACCACTGGTTGGAGTGAAGTCCACATAACTAAAAGGCTGGCGCAAAGATTCTCTCTCATAGGAGATAATCTCACCTTCATCATCATAAACAGGGATGTTCACCGTTGAGGTGAAGGTTCCTGCACGCATACTGAAAGTCTTATTCACACCCTTGGTGTAAGTCCAGTTGTCACCAGAGCCCAACTTATTCACAGAAGCATCAGATGCTGTCACCTTAATCTTCTTGAAGAACTGCTCCACTGCCGTGAAAGGATATTCATCAACGAGATAAGCAATACCATTAGAGCACTCAACTGGATCCCCACACTTTGCCAAGATATCATTGATTTCTTTATCCTCTGGCATATCCTTTGGCTCCTTGCTGTAGTACACGTGTTGCGTCCAATCGTTCACACCATGCCAAGCATTGTAATAGTCAGTTGACTTCAGGGAGTCTTCCCAATGCTCATTAGCATTCTGGTTATAGTACAAGTCGGTCATGGCAAACGTGTTGGCATAATGACGTGTCAATGAGTCGCAAGTGCCAGGAGCACGATTGTCCTCAGAAGGGTTGAACTTCAACAGTGACTCAGCCTTCTTGTAGCGCTCGCCCCATGCCTTGGCAGAAGGAAGAATCGCAATAAAAAGAGAGTCCTCTTCATAGAGTCTTGCATCGTGGTTCTTGAGCACCGTATTGTTCTGTTCCAGATACTTGCTCACCCATATCTTATTACCATCTGCATCCACACCGCGGCTGACAGATTTCCCCTCAATCAAGGTATCCTTATTCACTTTCTCATCATACAGATAAGCATAAAGAGACAAGGTGTCCTTACCTGCTTCCGTATCAGCCTTATACTGCTTGGCAATCATTTCAAAAAGATTGTTAGCATATGGAGATGGTTGGTCAATCAGGTGAAGAATACCATTTTGACAAGAAATATTGTTTTTCTGCTCGTCAATCTTGGAATGACCAAACATGCCGTCAGACGTCATGCTTCCTCTTTTCCTGTTCAACAAGCTGAAAGATTGGTCTTTGGGGCTGAGCGACAATGAATAAAGTGCTACGTGGTTCTTGATGAAGTCATTTACCACTTCTGCAGAATCTGCCACTCTCTCGCCATTAGCGCCTACGTAGTCAGACAGGTCGAAGGAACCATCAGCAGGTGCCCACACCGTATAGGTGTTATCTGAAGAAAGTTCACGAGAGAACCCATACGCCTTGACTACCTTGGCGAAGTCTGGTGCAGTCTCTTCGAGAGCCTGCATCGTTGTGCCATTAAATTTCAGCGTTGACTGTCCTGCATTGTAATGGTCGTCCCATGTGTCAGTACATGAGTACATCACAACGAGTCCTGCTGCTATTGCGAATCCGGCACGGAATGTATTTTTGATATTATTCATATTCTTTTAATGTTGTCATTGTCAGCCCACCCTGCCCAAGATGGGCAAGGGGGACTGAATGTTATTTACCAAGTAGGTTCTGCAAAGTATTCATTATTATACACAGAACTTGGACAAAGCTCGATAAAGTCGAAGTTCAACTCGTTGTTCTCAGACTCCATCTTCTGTTGTATTCTCAAGAAGTGGTCAGACTTACCATCCGTAGTGAAGGTACCAATGACCTTACGGATTGTGTTGTCCTGAGCGCGCATGGTGGCAGAACCCGCATCGAAACTGCTACGCCATCCGCAATGATAGCACTTAGGTCCTTTCATCCAACCAATGTTGTGAATGGCTTTGTCAAATGCTGTGATAGCATCGTCATCACCCAAGTCTGTATCATTCTTCCATCCAAACAAGGTACGTCCACCTGGGCGCATGTCAAATGGAATGCCTTGAGGCTCGCCATCGATGTAATACTGCACGATACCACGTGTATCAAAGCCCACACAGGTCATCATACGAACCTCGTATGTACCTGCAGGTACAGCTGGCAACTTCAAAGTGAAGTCATAACGTCCCTTGAAGATCACCTCATCACCCTCGTATGACCAGAACCAAAGTGAACGGCCACGTACGTGCATGTGGGTGTTGGCAGTCATCTCAAAGTTACGTGCGTAACCTGGCTTGAAACCAACGCTTCGGTTGTTGTTATCCGATGGGTTGTTTGTGTTCTTTGCACTATCATACTTCTTATTGCCGCCCCATGTGTGACCACGTGCAACCTCACCATCTGTCAACTTAGTCATGAAGTCAGGAGACAAGGTCGTACAGTCAAGACGGATACAATCGTTCATGACTATTTCCTGCATGTTTCGGTCGTATGCCACAACGTCATCGATATAATGATACATACCGTTCAAAGCTGTAGTAGTTCTGGTATACTCCTTCGGTGAAGCAATCTTAGCACCACGATACCAACCTCCACGCTCATCCGCATGGTGACGGACGCTTCGACGGTTGATGTACAAACCGACCTGAGGACCTGAAGGGAAGGAGAACTTCATCAATGACTGAGGCATCAAAGTACCATACCAGTCACAGATGTCATACTTCATACGGTTGAAATTATACTGCAAGTCGTTGTTATCCATTGACGTCAGGCTGTAATAGTCACCATAGCGGTCAATCACATGATAGGAGATGAAGCGATTGAGGGCATTCTTGCGGCTCGTCAGATCATCGTCATCTGCATCTTCAGGATACATGGGGTCATAGAGCTGGTGGGCCAGATACTCCAACGAAGCAGGATCTGTCTTTCCCAAAAGCGTCGTGACACCATATTTCTCCTTCAAGATAGAGTCAGGGCACATGAACACTGTATAATTGAAGTAACGCTTCACAGGATAAGCCACGTTGTCGTACTCACCGCCAGAGCCATCCAAGTGCTTAGCAGTTGGGATACACAACTTGGTGTTGGTCCAAGTACATGAGTCAATACGATCCTTGTCATTAGCCCATCCGTAAGTGTCATCCACATAGTGATCCTGGAGTGTATCCATAATACCTGTCACCTGAAATGCCTTACCATAGAGCATGCAAGTTGAGTCACTCAAAATCACGGTACCAATCAGGTCGTTGCTGGAACCTACGATGGTGCTCACGGTATGTACCACACCATTCGACACAGAGTCATCAGCATGAGTCACCTGAGAAGTCTGGTTGATGTACATAGCCAGGACAGAGTCATTTTTCTGTGCATCCCACTCCTGATAAGACTTCACACTAACGATGTGCTCCAGCATGTTAGACTTAGGATATTGACCATCATTGAAGTCTGTCGTAAAATACGCTGCTTCGATGATTGAGTTCAACGCAATCGTATCGCAGTCTTGAACAGACAACTCATCCACAGAGCTCAATCCACGCTCTGCCAGATACTTCTCCACAGCCGCGTTTGTAGGAGCAAACACGGTGTACGAGCCATATGTGCCCAACATGTCGACAAGACGGAGGTCATATTCTCCCCTTGCGCGCTCAAGAATCTTCAAGTACTCAGAGTACTGCTCACGATTCTTCAAGTAGTCGGCAGCATATTCTCGGGACTGCGTATAGTAGTTCTCCACACCAGGGTCATCAGAACAGCTCACAACCGCCACCTGGATGGACGCAACTACAAAGAGGGCAACTGCCCAGAATTTAATTCCTGATAATCTCATAACTTACTGTTTTTTGTTTTCCTCTTCATCCAAATAACTTTCGTTCTGGACGAGAGCTGGGTTAATCTTCATTTCCTTCTTATAGACAGGCATATACATAAAGCCCATCTGAATCAACTTGATAGCCACAGCAGGACCAGCTTCACTGTACTTGGTCGCCAAAGCCTGACGCAATTCCTGCGTGTTACCTGCACGACGTGATACACGAACCAAATCGAAGAAACGCTTACCCTCAAAGAGGAACTCACGTCTGCGCTCGTTCATCAGAAGCTTGTGGTAGTCACTGTAAGTCGATGGCTGCGGAGGAGCATACTGTGTCTTGGTCTGAACAATAGGATTAGAGCGACGATACACAGCGGAAATCAGTTTGAAGGCATCATCTTTCAGCTCATCTGCTGTCGTGAGCGAGTTGCCACGAACCAGCACAGAAATCTTACGAAGTTTTGCACTATTAGATTCCTCGCCGCCTTCTGTGTTCTCATTACCTTCGGCATTCTCCCCACCTTCGGCATTTTCCTCAGTTTCTCCGGCATTTTCCTCGGCATTGTTCTCCGTCTCAGAAGCATCCATATTGAAAGCCAATTCAATTTCTGCCTCTGCACGGAACAACATGATTTCTGTCAGACGATAAAGAATCCAGTTAGGATAATAACTACTATTATATGACAAAGAACTACGTGCTGCAGTGTAGGATGAACCTACGCTACCATATTCCGCAGAAGAACCTGCTCGGTTCTGACCCACCACATACTTGTAGATGCTGGAGACACCACTTTCTTCATTATAGTAGAAAGATGCAATGCTACGGTAGTCTGATGGTACTGAGAACAATCTGGTGTCAGAATAGCTGTCAGATGATTGAGGTTTGCTTTCAAACAAACTTTCTGCAGCTTTCACCTGCTGTGTACGAGAACTAGTTCCATACATTTGCTCGACCGCATGTCTTTCATTATTATCAAGCGCATACTCTCTATTCTGGACAGAATTGTGATAAGTAATCTCAAAAAGTGTCTCGAAAGAAGCACCGTCTCCAAAGATTGCATTGGTGGCAGCAGGACCGTTGGTATTTTGACCCACCGAAAGTTCCTCTGCTAACAAGGGATAACCATATTCCTTATACACTTCCTGATCGATATCCTCTTTCGCATCACCTTCGTCATAACGTTGCATCTTATAAGCGAGTACCCAGTCACAACAATCGATACACTTCTTGTAGTACTCATTCTGCTCAGCCTTGCTAAGCTTGTAATCAGAAGCACGCCACAAATAAAGCTCTGCCAACAAAGAATACATGGCCACACGCGTCACTTTACCAGTGTTCTCCGTATTATCCACACCAGCTCTCAGTGTTTGGCTATTATTACGCAGCGGAGCAAAATCCTTGCATGACTCAATGTCTGCAATCAGTGAATCCAATACGACCTCGAACTTAGTCTGAGGCAAACGATAAGTCTGCGTGTCATCCAAAGAAGGTTCGAAAGTGAAAGGAACATCCCTGAAGGTCTTAATGAGCGTCAGGTAGCAGTAGTCGCGGATGAAAGAGCATTCAGCCTTGTTCACATGATAGTCAGACTCCGTATAGTTCGGGTCTTTCTTCATCACCTGAGGTGCCTCATACATGGCAACATTACAATAATTGATCACCTTATACAGAGAACTCCAATCGCAGAATTGATTGGTGGTCTTAAGACTACCCTTCAGCAAGAATCTCAAGTCTTGAGACTGATCTTGGCCCGCCTGAACATTGTCGGAACGGCATTCGCCCCAAACCATCATTCGAGTCACAACATCTTGCTTGCGAAAAGCTCCGTAGCAAGCATTCACCACGCTCTCCACATCATCCTTGTTGGTCCAGAAGTTCTCATAGACAACCTCGTTGAGTGGGAGCAGGTCGATGTCGCAGGAACTAAAGCCAAATCCCGCAACAATCAGTGCGACAGCCGATAATATTCTATTTTTTATTTTTTTCATGACTTTAAGCCTTTTTATTAGAATGAAACATTAATACCGAATGTGAACGAACGTGAACGTGGGTTCGTATCACCGTCATACGCTGCCTTATAACCACCTGCACCATGCTCTGGATCAAGACCTGAGTATTTGGTGAGACAGAATGCATTGTTAAGCAAGAGGTTCAGACGCAACTGGCTCAAACCCCACTGCTTTAACAACTTGGGATCGAACGAGTAAGACAACTGACAGTAGTTCAGACGGAGGAAAGAAGCATCTTCCACGAAGCGGTCAGAACCCAAATAGTTGTACGTGTTAAACTGCGTCTTTGTAGTAGCAGCACGTGGAAGAGGTGCAATATCACCCTCGTTGTGCCAACGCCAGTTGACAGCAATTGACTGGTTGTTGTTGTTTGACATGTTCTCCAAATCCATACGAGCCGTGTTGATCACCTTGAAGCCTGTACGGAAGTTGAACTGCAAGTTGAGTTCCCATCCCTTGTAGTGGAATTTCGTACCGAAACCACCCGTAATCTTTGGAAGCGAAGACCCCAAATATACGATATCCAGTTCATTGATCTGACCATCGTGGTTGATATCTTCGTAGATAGCGTCACCACCCACAAATGCATACTGGCTAGATCCACCATAATTGAAGTACATCATCTTAGGAGCACCTGTTGAGTCGAAGATAGGTTCACCCTTCTCATTGCGAACAACTGGTGAGTTAGGACCACTCAAACCTTCCACTTCCTCATCAGAGTACTCTGAATAAGCATAGACACCTTTATAACGGAAGCCATAGATAGAGTTCAATGGATTGTTCAGCTGAACACGAGACAAATACTGCTTATTGTTATAATTGAATTCCTCGTTCAATCCATCCAAACAAGTGGCGTCCATAGACAGGATGCGGTTGCGGTTGTTTGCGAAAGACATATTGAAGTCCATTGAGAAATCACCCACCTTCACAAAACGGTTGGCATTGATATTGAACTCCCAACCTTCATTGCGCAAAGAACCATCATTGTAGGTTGGCAAAGAGGTATAACCCGAAGAAGTTGGAATACCATAATTCTGCTGCAACAAGTCAGTCACCTTTGAAGTATAGATATCAACATTACCGGTAATCTTATCCTTCAAGAAACCGAAGTCAAAACCAACCTGGAAAGACTGCTTCTTCTCGTAACGCAAACCTGCCAAACGAATGTTGTTAGGAACAACAGATGAAGCACCCATGTAACCCGCACCATTACCATACTTTGAACGCCAAAGGTCACCACCAGGAGCATTACCTGAATAACCCCAAGATGGGCGGATAGACAGCATCGAAAGCCACTTCACTTTCTCCATGAATGGCTCCTTGCTAATATTCCAACGACCAGACAATGCAGGGAAGAAGCCCCATGGACGGTCAGGACCAAAAGCTGTGGTACAGTCACCACGAAGCACACCAGTAATGCTGTAACGACCCTTATAAGAATAGTGAGCCTGGAACGTCAAGTTCTGGTGTTTGGAATGACCTGCACCTGAGCCGAAGCTGGAAATCACACCACCTGCGAGGGTTGAAGTGATATCTGCGGTGGTTGGCATACGGTCAAGACCCGTACTCTGGTTAGAGCTGTTGCTCTGACCATAGTCATAACGACCCATCACCATCAGAGAGTGACCTTCCTTCAAATGAGGAGTGAAAGTCAACATATGGCGAGTGGACATGGAGTGACTCTTCGAGTTGCTGGCTGATGAGGTATTATAAGAAGTATTATTACCCGTATCCAACATGGAAATAGAAGACAACCATCCTGGCACATAACTACTGCTTTCGTCATTCGAGATGTCGAAGCGGATTTGACCTTCATAACGAAGTTGATGCTGATCAGGCTGAGTGCCCAAGATGTCATAGCGGAAGATGAACTCAGGACGGAGAACCAACTGAGTGGTCTTCTGTGAAGAGTTGTAAGCCTTCGCCACAGGGTTTACCATACCATATTGGTCATCCAGATAAGCACTTGCTGCATACACACCCGTCTGACGTGTAATCCACTTATTCATGGTGTAGTATTCTGGCAGGTCATTACCATTTTCATCCTCGCGGTAAATAGAAAGGTTTGGCATCTTGCGCTGAGCCACACCAATAGCATCACCTGTGTTGTGGAGGTCACGGTTGGTGTAGATGAAGTCAAAGTTAGTAGAAACCCTGATACGGTCAGACACGTTGTAGTCCAATGCCACGTTCGTGGTCAGACGATCCATGCCCTGTTTGATGATGTAGTTGCTCTGTGTATCATAACCACCAGACACACGGAAATTAGCCTTTTCACCACCACCCGTCAGGTTGATGCTGTGAGAATGGAGCAAACCAAACTGCGTAACAGCATCCACCCAATCAGTGTTGTCATTATACATATTATATTCAGCCCATTCGGGTGCATAAGCAATTTCTGGGATGAAGTCAGCAGAAGACTTATCAGCAAAGCTGGACTCCTGACGAGGATTGAAGTATGCCTCCTTCATGTACATGGTGTAGTCATCACCATTGAGCAGCTTGTAACGCTTGTAAATCCAGTTACCAGTAAGACGGTAGTTATATCGAACTCTTGTCTTACCCTTCGCACCACGTTTTGTCTTGATTTCGATGACACCATTAGAACCTCTCGAACCCCAGATAGCCTGTGCGGCAGCATCTTTGAGGACGGTGATAGTTTCGATGTCATCAGGGTTCACCTGCAAGAGTTCTGCGAAACGCTCGTCATTGGCATTTTCGAAGTCAAATCCGTCATCCACCGTGATGGGGTTTCCGTTCACAACAACCAATGGGTTTTGGTTACCGTGGATGGTAGATACACCACGAAGACGGATTGTAGTACCTGCGCCAAGGTCACCAGAGTTGGCAACGATGTCGAGACCTGCGATACGTCCCTGAAGAGCTTCATCGACAGAAGTCATGGCGATACCTTCAAACTCCTTCATATCAATAGACTGGCTCGCAGTGGCAATCTGATCCATCGGGATAGCGAGGCCAGTACTTTGACTCTTTCGGACAGCTGTCACCACAACGTCTTGAATGACTGTGTTGCTCTTCAGGACAATCTTTCCGAAAGCCTTCTTGTTGATAGGCAGTTCAACTGTCTGGCAACCAATATAAGAGATTCGGATTTTATCCTTTGGATTCTTAATTGCAAAAGAGAAGTTACCGTTGATATCGGTAGTTCCATGGGCGACGATACGATTATTGTGGTCGATTTCCACAACATTACACATCATCAAAGGGTCGAAATCATCCCATACTTGACCGCTGATAATGTCGCCCGCTTTTACCTGCGCGCTCATCTGAACACAGAAGCACGCTAAAAGCATGAGGGTTGATATTATTTTTTTCATATTCTGAACTATTATTCTGATGTAAGTGGCTTATAAGTATAGGTGAACTGGGTTGCAATCTCATTACCCTTAGAATCATAGTGTTTACCATCGGCAAAAATCAATGGATCTTCGATAGCGTGGATAACAACGAATGAAGAGTTGTTGAGTCTCACATTATTAGGATTAGTGATAGCACCGGAGCTTTCCAACCAATATTCACGTGCCATCAGGTTGTAAGCACCATCCTTGATGACCACCTTGGTCTGATTTCCGCCCAAAGCTTTTTCACCTGAATATCCATTGCGGCAGTCTGTTACGTACATCTGGCCACCTTCCACCTTGACGTCCAATTTGTAAGGACGTCCGGGAGAATACTTGCCACCCCATGACTCTTCGCCTGTTGTCTCGTCCACCTGAGTGGCCTTGATCAACTCTGTTTTACCAGTTTCGAAGACACCTGCAGTATCTACATCAACAAAGATCGCGTTGTCCTGGATGTGATATTTCACAAAGTCAAGCATCACCTCCTTGATGGAATCAGCGCGGGACTTCAAGTTGTCTTCAGTAGTCGAACCTGGGCCAGAGTAACCCATCTCGAGGTCATACTCTTCAGCTGCTGCAAGGTCTTCAAGTGTTGGAAGTCCTGCTGCGTACGCCTTTTCCATTGCCGCATTGGTTGGAGCATATACTGTATAGTGATAATTGTTCAGAAGATAAGTAGCCTTAGTAGTCGTTGCGTCCTCAGAACCAATCAAACCTGGAGATTTGATATTGAAGAGGTTACCATAAGTCTGATCTGCAGCTTGCCATCCATTCTTGGAGTTAGCTTTGCTGACAGCACATGCCTCAACAATTCCGAAGAACTCAGAGAAGATAGAGTCGTTGTGTTCTGGATCCATGCCTGGAACGACAGTATCATGCAGAGTTTTTGCCACAGAGTTAGGTGTACCCATTACAACGCCATCCAATGCGAGTGTGATACCATTGCGGATGTCTTCGCCATCATAAGCGTCAACTGTCACAAGTGGCTGGCCAATATTATTATGGTAAGAACCTGACACCTCATAATTCTTGACACCCTTCTTCTCAATCTTCACGAAATTGCGGCCCTTGGTCTTATAGTACTTCTTACCTTCACGGAATGGCTCCACCACGATGATGTTGTCGAGCATGTCTTCCATACGGTTGTTGAGAATACCGTTGGTCACACCGCCTCTGAGAGGAGTTGCTGTGCCTCTCTTGGTGAATGTGCCATCCTCATTCTCATCGCAGTCGTAGATATTTGCATAAAGCTGCAATTTCTCATCCAACTTGAACTCCCACATTCTCTTCACGGTCTGTCCATAAGAAACAGGGTCGATGTATGTCAGAAGGCCATCATTCGTTGGAAGGAGGAATACAAATCGAGACACCATAGAGTTGAGGTAGTAGTTGTAGTTCATCGGAGTGATGACATTGTCCATCACAGTGAAACGTGACTTGTCAATCACGGCTGGGAACAACACTGAAGAATAAGATGCAGGAGCGAATACTTTGTTGGTCAGGAATACGAGACCGTTACAACCGAGATATACACTATCTACATCTTCCTTCGTGATTCCAAGAGGTTCGTTGGCATCATTGAGCACAGCATTAAACTTGGAAGGAACTGAAGAGGTGAACGCCTGAATCTGGTTCACGCGAATCAAGTCATCAAGCACAGAACTTGGCGTGTTCTCGATAGTACCATAATACTTCTCAATCACACCACCGTTCCACCAGTTCTGGATAGCCTCGTTAGATGGCACTAGCATGATGGCCATATCTTCCATCATAGGCTGACGGTCATTGGCAATTTCTGGGATATAACCATTCCATCCTGGGTCGAACTTCAAAGCGCCGTCGAAAGTGTTACCATTCTTGTCATACATGAACTTCACACTGGTCGCCATCGTCGAGCCGAAAGAACGGTCGGAGAAATAACGCTTGACAAAGACAGAGTCATAATTAGTACCCTTTGACAAGTTGTAAGTTTCACGTAAGCTGATAGAGTCCTTTGGCGCAGCAAAACGCTCGATGATGCTGCTGAATGTAGACATCTTTGGATTCTTGCGAATGATTTCAGACATGTTGTCCAGCGGAACAAGCACCTTATCCACCTGATGAACGAAACCGTTCTTACAGAAGATGTTGGACTTTGTCACGCGAGAATTGTTGACGTAGATGTCATCAGAAAGGAAGGTTCCTTCCGGCTGGTTGTAGATAAAGTCAATGTCCGAAAAGCTCAGCTGGTTCGATGTTACGAACTTACCCGTAAAATGAAGCATGGGCGCAGGATTCGATGCATCTGTGAACAACACAATAGAATCATGGTTCGCACGCAACTCATTGAAGTACGGATTGTCTGGCAAAATGTTGTCGGCATTCGCAGACGTTACAACCATGACAGAATCGAGCAACGACATGGATGTGGCGCGACGACACACTTCGCCTTTCGCTGGACGTCCTGTACCCGGAGCCTGAGCTGATGACAGCATCGTGGTCGAATACGGGTTGTCAATCATTGACGTGTTGAGCAGGAGCTTCTTCTGCGCCAGCGAGAGGTCTTCATACTTCTTAACCCCCCAATCATTGTGCGCGTAGAATTCCGCAAACGCATCATCGTCAGCGATGAACATTGTTTTACTACCGGTCTTGGATAGAATCTCAGCCTGCCCAAGATCGTCAATCAGATGCAGATAATTGGTGAAATTACCTCGGTTCTTCATGTAACCATAGATGTTGTCCAAACCAGAAGGCTGGTCTTCATCCAAGTTGTAACGGTCAGAACATGAGAAAAATCCCAAACCTGCAGCACACAGCGCACCCCCTACCAAGAGGTGTCTGCACAGTTTTTTCCTCTGAAAGTTATACAACATAATTATTAATTAGAATAGATTGTTTGTCCTTCTAAATTGTAAAAAGTTTTTAGTAAAAAGTATTATTTCTTAGCTATCGAATCCCCGTGGTCATATTTGGCCAAATTCCCACGTTAATCATATAACTTTTGCAAAGAAACGACTTTTTCAAGACATACACAAAAAAATAATTAAAAGAATTGCAAGAAAACTTAAATTTAACAATTCAACTCCCAATTTGAGCCAATTTTGGTTAATTTTAGACAGTAAAAGTCAAAAAAGCAAAACCGAAATTGCAGACTCACTTGAACCAGACTTTTTGGCCTTTGATAAGATAAAATCCATGGGATGGTTTCTCAACACGGCGTCCCATCATGTCAAAGATGCCGTCAAAGATGTTGTTTGCCTGCCCCTCCATTGGAACGCCCGAAATGGATGAAGGGTCACCTATAGCTTTGGCTGAAAAATCCCGTTGCCAATAGAAATTGCCACATTCCATTCTGGCAGTCATCGTAAAGGATGTGTCTTCTGCTGGTGCCGTGAATTTGCCCGTGTTAGAAAGCACCTCTGGATTGGAAGAAATCCAGTTAAGCATCACATTTTCTTCGGGAGTAAAGAGAATGTCTTTATCACCTGTCACTTTCGAGAACATAGTTCTCTTGAAATAAACAGCGTTGTATTGGTTGTAATTATAAGCAATGGCGTACTTCGGCTGCATTTTATAGCCCCAGCAAGGAATGCCCGTATTGCTCACAGCAGTGAAACATAGCGCCTTGGCATTCGAGCCCTCAAGGGTCTGCTCGACCACAACGCCATAGTATGTAACAGAGCCTAAGCGGATCTGGAAATATGACTTACCCTCATCTGTATAAGACCATGAGCCTCTAAAAGCGCCTGTCACTTTTCCATCTGCTGATAAATGGATGATTGAAGGAGTAGCTTCCTGCATCTTTGAATGATCAAGTCTGTATGGATGAACAAGAACATGGTAATCACCCTCAATGTCGGTTGCAGACCAAGGCTGAGTGGTGGAAATCATCTCGTCAGTGGTTTCTTCCCCATCGAACTGGAAGGGGGCAGCACAGAGCCAACCCTGCTTGTTAAGGTAGAGCTGATAAACACGTATCTGATGACCTATCGTGCCATCATTAAATTTGGTGTGACAAACCAAGAAGGTACGTCCTTTATCGTCTTGACATGCAGAATTATGTCCTTGGGCACACTCCCCCACTGTCATCAGCCCCCAATTGTTCATGACACCAAGAAGCTTCATCCCTTTATCTGTCGCAGCATTGAGACCATAATTCAGCTGGTATGCCGCATAGGTGGCAAGATTACCTGATGCATCTTTATAGGGACCATCGGGCTTGTCAGAACGGAACACACGCATCTCGTAACCTCCGTCTGGAGCAAATCCACCATAGCTCATGAAAAGATAGTAGTAATTACCGATGTGCTGGATGTAGGGGCCTTCGCCACTAACATAACAGCCTCCTGCTATGAGTTTGCCATAATAAGGATCGCTGGTGTATCCTGTGAAAGAGGTTCCGTTAGGTGCCCTACCTGCATAAGTGGTAGAGGGATAGGTGTTGGTATAATCGCGCAGACCTGTATTCTTGTCGAGTTTGAGCATAAAAACGCCACCAGACCATGAGCCATAAGCAAGCCAAAGTTCACCATCTTCATCAAAGAAAGCACAAGGATCAATGCAGTTGGGCCACAAATTGCCCCATGCACTAGTCTTATAGCGGGAAGGTAAAGAAGACTGTGTGCCAAGCACCACTTCAAGGTCTGTGTCTTTATATGAAACATTTTTACCAGAACGTGTTTGACCGTCAAAACCGCCAAACACAATAGGTGCTTCATAAGTGAATGGTCCTTCAGGCTTATCAGCTGTCATCAGCACCACCACAGAAGCCCAATAGTCACCATTTAAACTGAGATAATAGCACCATTTCTTCTTGTTCGGATTGTAAACAATGTCTGGTGCCCACTGGTCTCCAGACACCCAAGAGGCTTCAGAAGAAGCGTATGTGGAACAGAATGCAGCTGCATCAAAAGACGGGAGCACCACATCTTCCACCTCTGTTTGACCTGGCAAACAACGTTTCACCGTATGGACAGGGTTACTTTTAAATGCTTTATAAGCATCGTTAGATTCATAACTGCCCTTGTAATAACGGGTGATATCGCTGTAGGTCTTGAAGTCTTTGGTTTTCACACCATAATAGTGGGAACCATAGATGTAGAAAGTCTGCGTGGCAGCATCCCACACCACAGAAGGATCGTGAACACTTTTCCACTTGCGTGGCTGGAGCTGATAGAGAGAAGACACCTCACTCAAAGTCAGTTCTTGCATCTCTTTCTGTTCTTTCACTTGCTGCGCAATCATTGCCAGACTGAGCCCGAAGAGCCCACAAATTGTCAGTAAAAACTTTTTCATAAACAGGTCAATTTCAAAATTACGTGGCAAACTTACGAAAAAATCTTAAATGTTGCAAATAAATTCAAACATAAAGGTTTCTTTTCATCATATTGGAGACAAAAAAGACCGCATACGAGGTGTATGCGGTCTGCAAGATATGAATTGTTGGCAATAATTATTCTGCAGATGCCTCAGTAGCAGGAGCTTCTTCAGCAGGAGCCTCAACTTCAGCAGGTGCTTCAGCCTTTGGAGCCTCGGCTGCAGGAGCCTCAGCCTTAGAAGCTGACTTGCGAGAACGGCGAGTGCGAGTCTTCTTAGCCTCAGTCTTTGCCATGTTCTCATCAAAGTCAACCAACTCAATGAATGCCATCTCTGCATCGTCAGATGGACGACGACCCAACTTGATGATGCGAGTGTAGCCACCAGGACGATCAGCAACCTTTGTTGCAACGGTGCTGAAAAGTTCAGTGATGGCATACTTGTTCTGAAGGTAACTGAACACAACACGACGAGAGTGAGTCGTGTCCTCCTTTGACTTTGTAATCAGTGGCTCAACATACACACGAAGAGCCTTTGCCTTTGGAAGCGTCGTAGTGATTCTCTTGTGCATAATGAGGGAGATTGCCATGTTGGCAAGCATCGCCTTGCGGTGAGAGTGCTTACGACCAAGGTGGTTGAATTTCTTATTGTGTCTCATTTTTGATTAGTCTTTGTCTAATTTATACTTAGAAATGTCTGTTCCGAACGAAAGGTTCAAGCTCTCAAGCAAGTCGTCAAGCTCTGTGAGTGACTTCTTACCAAAGTTACGGAACTTGAGCAAGTCTGTCTTGTTGAATTGCACGAGGTCGCCGAGCGTCTCCACATCCGCAGCCTTCAAACAATTGAGGGCACGAACAGAGAGGTTCATATCGACGAGCTTGGTCTTCAGCAACTGGCGCATACGCAGTACTTCCTCATCAAATTCTTCATTGCCATCAAAGTCTGCATTCTCGAGCGTAATCTTTTCGTCAGAGAACAGCATGAGATGGTAGATGAGAATCTTAGATGCCTCTCTGAGAGCATCTTTTGGATGGATGGAACCATCTGTGGTAATCTCGAGCACGAGTTTCTCGTAGTCGGTCTTCTGTGCCACACGATAGTTCTCCACTGCGAACTTGACGTTGCGGATAGGAGTGTAGATAGAGTCAATGGCAATGTCGTTGATTTCCTTGCAGAACTCGCGATTCTCGTCTGCAGGAACATATCCGCGACCCTTGTTGATGCTCAACTCCAGCTCCAATGTTGCCTGAGGATCCAAATGGCAAATGACCAAATCTGGATTTAACACTCCAAATCCATTGAGGCTCTTGTTGATATCTCCAGCCTTAAACTCGGTTGAATTCTCGATGGAAATTGACACTTTTTCTGAGTCAAAACCATCAGCGACTTGCTTGAATCGAACTTGCTTCAGATTCAAGATAATGTTGGTAACATCCTCCTTCACACCTGGAATCGTAGAGAACTCATGCTCAACACCAGTAATGCGGATGGTGTTGATAGCATAACCTTCAAGCGAAGAAAGAAGAATGCGACGGAGTGGATTACCGATAGTAATACCATAGCCTGGCTCCAAAGGACGGAATTCGAACTTTCCGTACTTGTCGTCAGCCTCCAACATTACGACTTTTTCTGGTTTTTGAAATGCTAATATCGCCATTTGATTATATTTTATTATTTAGAGTACAACTCGACAATCATCTGCTCCTTGATATTCTCTGGAATGTCTGCACGCTCAGGCATGTGGAGGAACTTACCACCCTTAACGTTCTCGTCCCACTCAATCCATGGGTACTTGCTGTGGTTGAAACCTGCAAGAGCTGCGTCAATCACCTCAAGGCTCTTTGACTTCTCGCGGACAGCCACAATCTGACCTGGCTTCACTGAGTAAGATGGAATGTTCACAACCTGACCGTCAACCACGATGTGCTTGTGGCTCACGAGCTGACGAGCAGCTGCACGTGTAGGAGCCAAGCCAAGACGGAACACTACGTTGTCAAGGCGTGCCTCAAGGAACTGAAGGAGAATCTCACCTGTTACGCCAGACTTGGTAGCTGCCTTCTCGAACAGGTTGCGGAACTGACGCTCAAGCACACCATAAGTGTACTTTGCCTTCTGCTTCTCTGCCAACATGAGACCGTACTCAGAAGACTTCTTACGGCGGTTGTTACCATGCTGACCAGGAGCATAATTCTTTTTAGACAAAACTTTGTCAGGTCCAAAGATTGCCTCGCCAAAACGACGAGCAATTCTTGATTTTGGTCCAATATATCTAGCCATATATTTTCTTAATGTTTAATGCCATGCAGTTCTCAGCAGCAGCCGCAGAAAGGAAAGATGCGACAAAACGAACTCGTTGGCAAATGACATAATTGTGTAATGATTAAACTCTTCTTCTCTTTGGAGGACGGCATCCGTTGTGTGGGAGTGGAGTAACGTCGATGATCTCTGTCACTTCAATTCCTGCCGCATGGCAACCGCGCACAGCGGCCTCACGACCATTGCCTGGACCCTTGATGTATGCCTTCACCTTGCGGAGACCGAGGTCGAAAGCAACCTTGGCGCAATCCTGCGCTGCCATCTGGGCAGCGTAAGGGGTGTTCTTCTTTGAACCGCGGAAACCCATCTTACCGGCTGCTGACCAAGAGATAACATTACCTTCACTGTTAGCCAAAGTAACAATGATGTTGTTGAAAGAAGAGTGTACATGAAGCTGACCTTCAGCGGTAACCTTAACGTTTCTCTTCTTTGCAGAAGCTGTTTTCTTTGCCATATCCTAATATTATTTAGTAGCCTTTTTCTTGTTTGCAACTGTTTTCTTCTTACCCTTGCGAGTACGTGCATTGTTCTTAGTACTCTGACCACGTACAGGAAGACCAAGACGATGACGGATGCCACGGTAGCAACCGATATCCATCAGGCGCTTGATGTTCAGCTGGATCTCAGAACGGAGGTCACCCTCCACCTTGTAGTCGGCAGCAATCACTGCACGAATCTTACCGGCCTGTTCGTCGTTCCAGTCCTTTACCTTAATGTCTTTGTCTACGCCAGCCTTCTCAAGGATTTTACCGGCGCTGCTGCGTCCAATACCAAAAATGTATGTGAGCGCAATTTCACCTCGCTTGTTCTGTGGGAGGTCTACACCTACAATTCTTATTGCCATATCTTACTTTAATTTCAATTTCTTACCAAAGAATTATCCCTGACGAGTCTTGAACTTAGGGTTCTTCTTGTTAATAACAAACAGGCGGCCTTTGCGCCTTACGATTACGCAATCAGGTGTACGCTTTTTCAATGATGCTCTTGTTTTCATATTGTGATTTTATTTATATCTGAATACTATTCGACCTTTGGACAAGTCATAAGGGGACATCTCCACACGAATCTTATCACCTGGCAGAATCTTGATGTAGTGCATCCTCATCTTGCCAGAGATGTGGGCGATGATCTCATGACCATTTTCCAACTCTACTCTAAACATTGCATTTGACAATGCCTCGACGATAGTTCCATCTTGTTCGATAGCAGACTGTTTAGCCATACTTTATAAAGATTTTTCTCTTAATACTGTTTCTATTTCTTCAAACGACGAGAGGATGTCAGCCTTTCCCTTCCGCACACAAATTGAGTGCTCAAAATGTGCTGCGGGCTTCTTGTCTCTTGTCACGATGCCCCACCGGTCTTCTTGCATGTAAATGTCTTTGGTGCCCATGGCTATCATCGGCTCTATCGCAATACACAAGCCATTTTTGAGCAACATTCCATTTCCTCTTCTGCCATAGTTCGGCACTTGAGGGTCTTCATGCATCTTCTTCCCTATCCCGTGACCCACAAACTCTCTGACTACACCATAGCCCTGAGCTTCGCAGTGGGTTTGGACGGCGTATGATATGTCTCCTAACCTGTGACCGACAACGGCCTGTTCAATTCCCTTGTAAAGGGCTTCCTTAGTGGTTGTCAACAACTTTTGGACTTCTTCCGAGATCTCGCCCACCGCAAAGGTGTAGCAAGAATCTCCGCAATAGCCATTCAGCTGTGTGCCACAGTCGATCGAGACGATATCTCCCTCCTGTAACGGAGTGTCGTTGGGTATGCCGTGAACAACCTGATGATTGACTGAGGTGCAAATGCTGGCAGGGAATGGACCTCCATATGGATTGGGGAATCCGAAGAAGGTCGGAATGGCTCCCTGGTCACGAATGTAAGTGTCTGCTATTTCATTCAGTTGCTTTGTCGTGACCCCTGGCTCTATCACTTTCGCCAGTTCCGCCAATGTCTTTCCCACAAGCAGGTTTGCCTTTCGGAGAAGCTCCACCTCCTCGTCAGTTTTCAGATATACCATCTTGTCTAAAGCAGTGCTTAATGTTCGCCACGAACACGGCCCGTATCAAGCAGTCCGTCGTAATGACGCATCATCAGGTGCGACTCAATCTGCATCAGCGTGTCAAGAACCACACCAACGAGGATGAGAAGAGAAGTACCACCGAAGAAAGCGGCAAACTCTCTTTGTACACCAAAGATGCCTGCAAAGGCTGGGAGAATGGCAATCAACGCCAAGAACAAAGAACCAGGGAACGTGATACGAGACATAATCTTGTCGATATAGTCTGCAGTTTCCTTACCTGGCTTGATTCCAGGGATGAAACCATTATTTCTCTTCATGTCTTCAGCCATCTGCACAGGATTGATAGTGATTGCTGTATACAAATAAGTAAACAGGATAATCAGAATAGCAAAGATGAGGTTGTACATAAAGCTATTATTGTCTATCAACTGGTTGACAACTGGATTCAGTTTGCTACCAGAGAACTGTGCCAGAGTGACAGGAATGAACATGATAGCCTGAGCGAAGATGATAGGCATCACATTTGCAGCGTAGGGCTTCAGAGGAATGTACTGACGTGCACCACCAATCTGACGAGCACCTGCGATCTTCTTTGCATAGTTGACAGGAACACGGCGCACACCCTGCACGAGAAGAATTGCTGCAGCAATCACTGCAAGGAACAATACAATCTCGACGAGGAACATGACGAGACCACCCTGTCCTGCTGAAAGACGTGAACCAAATTCCTGAATGACAGCGGTTGGGAAACGTGCGATGATACCAATCATAATGATGATGGACACACCATTTCCGATACCCTTATCAGTGATTCTTTCACCCAACCAAAGAACGAACATGCTACCAGCAGCAAGAATGATTGTTGCATAAAGGATAAACACATTCCAATCCAAAGATGAGTAAATTGCCGCACCTTGAGTCTGAGTCTGAAGGTTGATCAGGTAGAAGATGCCTTGGAAGATAAGGATTGGCACTGTCAAATAACGGGTATATTGACTCATCTTGCGACGTCCGCTTTCTCCTTCGCGCTGCATCTTTTGGAAGTATGGAACAGCGATACCTAGCAACTGCATCACGATGGAAGCAGAGATGTAGGGCATGATTCCAAGTGCGAAGATAGAGGCCTTAGAGAATGCACCACCCGAGAACATATCAAGAAGTGACATCAGACCGCCTTCTGTCTGGTTTTTCAGTCCTTGCAATGCCTCTGTGTCAATACCAGGAAGCACCACATATGAACCAAAACGGTAGATGGCGACAAACAGCAGCGTGATGAGGATGCGTGAACGCAAATCCTCAATACGCCAAATGTTTGTTAATGTCTTAACAAGCTTGATATCCTTGATTTTATCAATAAACTTGCTCATTAGTTCAAAGTTTTACAGCGTTTCCACCTTTTTCTTTAATTGCAGCTTCAGCTGTAGCTGAGAAAGCGTGAGCCTCGACGTCAACTTTAGCAGTCAACTCACCCTTGCCAAGAACCTTCACAAGCTGATTCTTGTTCACCCAACCTGCAGCAATAAGCTCTTCGATTCCAATCTTTGTGAGGTTTTTCTCCTCAGCGAGTTTCTGGATAAGGTCAAGGTTGACAGCTTTGTACTCAACGTGGTTGATGTTCTTGAAACCGAACTTAGGAACACGACGCTGAAGTGGCATCTGACCACCCTCGAAACCGATCTTTTTCTTATAACCAGAACGTGCCTTAGCACCCTTATGACCGCGCGTGGAAGTACGACCCTTACCTGAACCATAGCCACGACCGACACGCTTACTATTGTGGGTAGCGCCTGCAGCGGGTTGCAAATTATATAATTCCATTTCTAATCTGATTTTAATGTATTAATACGTTAGTCAATAACCTCAACAAGGTGTGCCACCTTGCGAATCATACCACGCAAAGATGGAGAATCCTCACGCTCAACGACCCTGTTAATCTTGCCCAGACCAAGAGACTCAAGAGTGCTCTTCTGGTCAATTGGACGGCCAGCCTGACCTTTCACTTGCTTAATCTTGATTGTTGCCATGATTATATCTCCTTATCCTTTGAATACTTTTGTCAAATTAACACCACGGTTCTGTGCGACAGTCTTTGCATCGCGCATGTTAGCGAGTGCCTCAATTGTAGCCTTCACGAGGTTGTGAGGGTTAGAGGAACCCTTAGACTTAGCCAGCACGTCTGTGATACCGACACTCTCAAGCACAGCACGCATAGCGCCACCAGCCACCACTCCAGTACCTTCTGAAGCAGGCATAATGAGAACACGTGCACCGCCAAACTTAGCGTATGCCTCATGAGGAACAGTACCTTTCAGCACAGGGACCTTTACCAAATTCTTCTTTGCAGCCTCTACACCCTTTGCAATAGCTGCTGTAACTTCACCAGCTTTACCAAGACCATAGCCAATCACGCCGTTACCATCACCTACAACAACGATGGCAGCGAATGTGAATGTACGACCACCCTTAGTAACCTTAGTAACACGATTAATAGCAACCAAGCGGTCTTTAAGCTCGGCATCGTTTTGTACTTTAACTCTATTTACCATAATCGTATTTAAAATTTAAGTCCAGCATTACGGGCAGCATCAGCCACCTTCTTAACTCTACCATGATACAAGTAACCGTTGCGGTCGAACACGACAGCTGTGATTCCAGCTTCAAGAGCCTTCTTTGCAACCATCTCGCCAACCTTCTCTGCCTGTTCTGACTTGTTCATCTTTTCCAGACCAAGTGAAGATGCAGACACCAAAGTCTTCTGTGCATCGTCATCGATTACCTGAACATAAATCTGCTTGTTACTTCTGAACACGCTCATGCGTGGGCGCTCAGCAGTACCAGAAATCTTATTGCGTACTCTATATTTAATTTTGATACGTCTTTCAATCTTTGTAATCATACTCTTATCAATTTAATTATTTTGCACTTGCAGATTTACCAGACTTTCTTCTAATCACCTCGCCCTGGAAGCGAATACCCTTGCCCTTATATGGCTCAGGTTTGCGGAATGAGCGAATCTTAGCACAAACGAGTCCAAGCAGCTGCTTGTCACATGACTCGAGCATGATAAGAGGATCCTGATTTCTCTCAGACTTTGTCTCCACCTTGATTTCCTTAGGAAGTTCGAAGATGATAGCATGAGAGTATCCCAGTGCGAATTCAAGAACGTTGCCCTGATTTGAAACACGATAACCGACACCGACAATCTGAAGAGTCTTCTTGTAGCCTTCAGAAACGCCGACAACCATATTGTTGACGAGCGAGCGATACAAACCGTGGAAAGCATGACGCTGCTTCGTGTTATCCTGCATCAGTTCTTCATTCTCCTCCATTGTCAACTTTCCGTCCTCAATAGTAACCTTGATGGCAGGGTTTACGTACTGGCTGAGTTCGCCTTTAGGACCTTTCACAGTTACAATGTCATCCTTATGAGTAATAGTCACTCCTGCAGGAATAATAATAGGTAATTTACCAATTCTAGACATTATATATCCTCCTTAATTAATAAACATAGCAAAGAACTTCACCGCCCACCTTGAGCTCTGAAGCCTCCTTGTCTGTCATTACACCTTTGGATGTAGATACAACTGCGATACCTAATCCGTTGATCACACGTGGCATGTCCTTGTATCCTGTGTACTTACGGAGACCAGGACGAGACACACGCTTCAAGCACTGAATAGCGCTTACTTTTGTTTGTGGGTCATACTTAAGAGCAATCTTGATAGCGCCCTGAGGACCCTCTTCGATGAACTTGTAGTTCAAAATGTAACCTTTGTCGAAGAGAATCTTAGTGATTTCCTTCTTGAGGTTAGAGGCTGGAACTTCGACAACCTTGTGCTTAGCCATGATTGCGTTTCTCAGTCTCGTGAGATAATCAGCTATTGGATCTGTCATAATAGAATTAAATTAATCGGGAAGTGTTTGGGAAAATCCCGACAATATTTAAACTTGAATTAAAACTATCTTTACTTAGCTTTACCAGCGAAGGGGCTTAGTCTGCGACTGTTTTCCTCCACCGTTTTTTAGAAGCAAAGTATCTTCAGGTTACCCCCGAACTGGTAACCGTCAGATTTTTGTTTACTAAATCAGTTCGCCGATAACCGCAATTTACCAGCTTGCCTTCTTCACACCTGGGATCAGACCAGCAGATGCCATCTCGCGGAACTGGATACGAGAGAGTCCAAACTGACGCATGAAACCTCTTGGACGTCCAGTGATTTTGCAGCGGTTGTGAAGACGGATAGGATTTGCATTTGCAGGGATGTCCTGGAGTGCACGAGCAGCCTCGTATGCGTCCATTGGATCCTCAGCAGTAGCAATCACCTTCTTCAGAGCTGCACGCTTAGCGGCATACTTTGCTACGAGCTTTGCACGCTTAACCTCGCGTGCCTTCATTGATTCCTTTGCCATTTTCTATATTACTTTTTAGCGTCCTTAAATGGAAGACCGAATGCCTTGAGCAATGCATAGCCCTCTTCATCAGTCTTGGCAGAAGTTACGAAGGTAATGTTCATACCTGTAATCTTATCCACCTGGTCGATGTTGATCTCAGGGAAGATAATCTGCTCAGTAATACCCAAAGTGTAGTTACCACGACCGTCAAACTTAGACTCGATACCCTTGAAGTCACGGATACGTGGGAGTGACACGCGGATGAGCTTCTCAAGGAACTCATACATGCGCTCACGACGAAGCGTAACCATCACACCGATAGGCATCTGCTTACGGAGACGGAAGTTTGAGATGTCCTTCTTTGACTTTGTTGCAACAGGCTTCTGACCCGTAATCTGGGCAATCTCGTTCATTGCAACTTCAATCACTTTCTTATCAGCAGTTGCCATACCAAGACCCTGGTTAACCACAATCTTCTTCAACACAGGAATCTGCATTGGTGAAGAGTAGTTGAACTGCTTCATCAGTGCTGGAGCAATCTGCTCAGCATATACATTCTTCAATTGTGCAGTAGTACTCATTATAATTCCTCCCCAGATTTTTTAGCGTAACGAACTAACTTTCCATTCTCACCCTTCTTGCGACCGATACGAGTGGGCTTGCCAGTCTTTGGGTCAATAACATTCAGGTTAGAGATATGGATTGGAGCCTCCTGCTCGATAATACCTCCCTGTGGGTGTGCTGCGCTTGGCTTGGTGCTCTTCTTGACCATGTTCACACCCTCGACAATGGCACGCTTCTTCTCGACGAGAACCTTAGTGACCTTACCGGTCTTGCCCTTTTCATCGCCAGCGTTCACGAAGACCATGTCGCCTTTCTTAATATGTAATTTACTCATTGCTGTATTTTACTTTTAAGGATTAAAGTACTTCAGTAGCCAAAGAAACTACCTTCATGTTTGCAGCACGGAGCTCACGGGCTACAGGGCCAAAGATACGGCTACCTCTCATTTCGCCAGCATTGTTCAGGAGAACGCATGCGTTGTCATCGAAACGGATGTAAGAACCGTCTGGGCGACGTACCTCCTTCTTTGTACGAACGATCAGAGCCTTTGAGACAGAACCCTTCTTTACTTCACTCGTAGGAATAGCGCTCTTAACTGCTACAACGATAACGTCTCCTACAGTAGCATAGCGACGTCTTGTACCGCCGAGAACGCGGATACAAAGCACTTCGCGAGCACCGCTGTTATCAGCGACCTGCAATCTTGATTCTACCTGTATCATAATTACTTAGCTCTTTCAACGATTTGTACTAATCTCCATCTCTTGGTTTTGCTCAATGGGCGAGTCTCCATGATCAGAACAGTGTCACCAATGTGGGCATCGTTCTTCTCGTCATGAGCATGGTACTTCTTTGTCTTCTGGACAAACTTACCATATATAGGGTGCTTCTCCTTGAACTTGGCAGACACGACGATAGTCTTGTCCATCTTGTCGCTCGTAACGACACCCTGTCTTTGCTTTCTTAAATTTCTTGCTTCCATTCTCAATCAATTATTTATTACGCTGGGTAAGCTCGCCCTTCATGCGTGCGATGTCGTGACGCAACTTCTTAATCTGAGAATTGTCGGCAAGCGGAGAAATGCTGTGGTTGAACTTCATGTTGTTCAGGTTAGCGGTCTCCACCTCGATGCGCTCAGCGAGCTCTTCGTTAGTAAGTTCTCTAATTTCTGAAATTTTCATAATTAAGCGTTTTTATCGTAATCACGACGTACAACAAACTTTGTAGTAGTAGGAAGTTTCTGGGCACCGAGACGGAGAGCCTCCTTAGCGATGTCGTATGAAACACCTTCAATCTCGAAAAGAATGCGGCCTGGCTTAGCGGGGAACACATACTGGTATGGATCACCCTTACCTTTACCCATTCGGACGTCAGCAGGCTTCTTGGTGATTGGCTTATCAGGGAAGATGCGAATCCAAACCTGACCTTGACGCTGCATGTAACGTGTAATCGCAACACGGGCAGCCTCAATCTGACGAGCAGAAATCCATTTAGTCTCAAGTGCCTTTATGCCAAAGCTACCGAAAGCGAGTTCAGTACCTCTGTGCGAGACACCCTTCCAGCGACCGCGACCTTTTTGCGGTCTTCTATATTTTTGTCTTTTTGGCTGTAACATAGTTAATTACTTCTTAGGTTGCGCCTCTGCGCGAGCGTTTCGCGCTTTGGTCTGCAAGCAGATTAATTAATTGCGGTTATTAGGCTTTCTGTTTCTGAAACGACGTCCGCCACCATTATTGCCACCACGGGCAGCATCTTTCTGCTGAGAGAAATTAGGTGTGAGGTCCTGCTTGCCGAACTTCTCACCGCGGCAGATCCAAACCTTGATACCAAGGAGACCGACCTTTGTGAGAGCCTCTGCAAGACAGTAGTCGATATCAGCGCGAAGTGTGTGAAGAGGAGTACGACCTTCCTTGAACATCTCGCTACGTGCAATTTCTGCACCGTTGAGACGACCGGAGATCTGCACCTTGATACCCTCTGCACCAGAACGCATCGTGTTAGCGATAGCAGTCTTGATGGCGCGACGGTAAGCAATCTTGCCCTCAATCTGGCGTGCAATGTTGCCTGCAACAATCACAGCATCGAGTTCTGGACGCTTGATCTCATAAATGTTAATCTGAACCTCTTTGTCAGTCACCTTCTTCAGCTCCTTCTTCAGAGCCTCCACCTGCTCACCGCCCTTACCGATGATGAAACCAGGACGAGCTGTGCAGATTGTGATGGTGACGAGTTTCAGCGTACGCTCAATAACAATCTTGGAAACGCTTGCCTTTGCGAGACGTGCGTTGAGGTACTTGCGGATTTTGCTGTCCTCAAGGAGGTTATCGCCAAAATCATTTCCGCCGAACCAGTTAGAATCCCAACCTCTTACGATACCGAGGCGGTTGCTTATTGGATTACATTTTTGTCCCATAATTACTTTTCCTCATTAGTTTTAGCGTCCACGAAGATGGTGATGTGGTTAGAACGCTTGCGGATTCTGTAGCCACGTCCCTGAGGTGCTGGTCTCATACGCTTGAGAGTAGCGCCTTCGTCAACAAAAATCTTAGAGATATAGAGTTCTCCGTTTTCAGCCTTGCGGTCATTCTTCTGCTCCCAGTTAGCAATTGCAGAACGAAGTGCCTTCTCGATGTCCTTGGCAGCATCCTTGCTGTTGAACTTGAGCGTCGCAAGAGCCTTGCTCACTTCCATGCCACGCACGAGGTCTGCGACATAGCGCATCTTGCGTGGCGATGAAGGAACATCGCGAAGACTGGCGAAGTAGACAGTCTTTTTGGCCTCTTTAATCTTCTCGGCCATTAATCTTTTTCTTGCTCCCATTATTTAATAGTCTTTTTTACTTGGTTGAGCCTGTTCTACAATTACTTCTTCTTGTTACCTGCGTGACCGCGGAAAGTACGAGTAAGTGCAAACTCACCGAGCTTATGACCTACCATATTTTCAGTAATGTAAACAGGGATAAATTTATTACCGTTATGCACTGCAATGGTATGACCTACGAAGTCGGGGGATATCATTGAAGCGCGAGCCCATGACTTGATAACGCTCTTCTTGCCGCTCTCGTTCATGGCGAGAACCTTCTTTTCGAGCTTCACATTGATGTATGGACCTTTTTTTAATGAACGACTCATAATCAGTTAACTTTATTTGTTACGTCTTTCAATAATGTACTTGTTTGACTGCTTCTTTGGCGCGCGAGTCTTGAGACCCTTAGCGTAGAGGCCGTTGCGTGAACGTGGGTGTCCACCGGTGTGACGTCCTTCACCACCACCCATTGGGTGATCAATTGGGTTCATCACAACACCACGGTTGTGAGGACGACGACCAAGCCAACGGCTGCGACCAGCCTTACCTGAAGATTCCAGTGCGTGATCTGAGTTGCTGACGCTACCGATGGTTGCGCGGCAAACTGAAAGCACCTTACGAATTTCGCCTGAAGGAAGCTTGATGACACAGTAGCGACCCTCACGTGAAGTTAACTGAGCAAAATTGCCGGCAGAACGAACCATCTTGGCACCCTGACCTGGACGCAGCTCGATATTGTGAATCACAGTACCGACTGGGATGTTCTCAAGGGGCAGTGTGTTGCCGAGGTCTGGAGCAGCGTCTGGACCTGACATGATGGTGGCACCTACCTGCAATCCGTTAGGAGCAACAATGTAACGTTTTTCACCGTCAGCGTAGAATACGAGTGCGATGCGCGCAGAGCGGTTTGGATCGTACTCAATAGTCTTCACCACTGCGGGAATTCCGTCCTTCTCTCTCTTGAAATCGACAATACGAATCAAACGCTTGTGACCGCCACCTCTGTAACGGACAGTGATCTGGCCGGAGTTGTTACGACCGCCAGTGCTGCGCTTACCGAAAACAAGAGTTTTCTCTGGTACTGATGTAGTAACATCATCGAACGTACCAATAGCTTTGTGTCTTTGACCAGGAGTTACTGGTCTAAATTTACGAATACCCATTTGTTTTATTAAATGTTACTATAGAAATCAATAGTCTCGCCTTCTTTCAGGGTAACGATAGCCTTCTTGAACGCCTTCGTACGGCCCTTGATAACACCAGCCTTAGTGTAGCGGCTCTTACGCTTGCCAGCGTAGTTCATGGTGTTAACCGAAACTACATTTACGTTATACTTAGCTTCAATTTCCTTTTTAATCTCAATCTTATTGGCAGAAGGAAGCACGATGAAGCCGAACTTGTTGTTCTGCTTCTCTGAAATAGCTGTCATCTTCTCTGTAACCAATGGTTTTACGATATATGCCATGTCTGAACCTCCTTACCTTATTTGTTAAAAGTCTCGTCAACTAACTTAAGCGCATTTTCGGTCACAACAAGCACATTTGCATTCATTACCTTGTAAGTATTGAGTGCACTAGCCGTCATAACGTCAACACGCTGAATGTTACGGACTGACAAATTTACGTTCTTTTTTACTTCTGGCAAAACGATGAGTGTCTTCTTACCCTCAACTTTAAGATTATTTAACATAGCAACACCGTCTTTGGTCTTTGGAGCCTCAAAATCGAAGTCCTCAACAACAATGATTGCATTCTGCTGTGCCTTATAAGAGAGCGCACTCTTGCGAGCCAAAGCCTTCACTTTCTTGTTCAGTTTGAACCAATAGTCACGAGGACGTGGACCGAACACGCGGCCACCACCACGAAGCACTGGAGACTTGATGTCGCCGCGACGAGCGCCGCCACCACCCTTCTGACGGATGAGCTTGCGAGTAGAACCAGCGATTTCGCTTCTTTCCTTAGACTTGTGAGTACCCTGACGCTGAGCAGCGAGGTACTGATTCACTGCGAGGTAGATACAGTGGTCGTTAGGTTCAATTCCGAAGATTGCATCGTTCAGAACCACCTTCTTACCAGTGTCCTCGCCCTTGATATTTAATACAGAAACTTCCATTGCTTACTTCTTGATTATAACGATTGAACCTTTGCAGCCTGGAACACTACCCTTCAAGAGAAGGAGGTTGTGCTCTGGAACTACCTTAATTACCTGAAGGTTGTGTGTAGTCACCTGCTCGTTGCCCATCTGACCGCCCATAGGAACGTTCTTGAACACGCGAGAAGGAGTGGCACAAGCACCGATAGAACCGGGCTTACGCAGACGGTCATCCTGACCGTGAGTAGCCTGACCTACACCACCGAAACCATGACGCTTCACGACGCCCTGGAATCCCTTACCCTTAGATGTACCTGTTACATCAACGTAAGCAGTGTCGTTGAAAAGTTCAACTGTGATTACGTCACCGAGGTTGTGTTCCTCGTCATAAATGAACTCGGCCAAGTGTCTCTTTGGTGTTGTACCTGCCTTCTTGAAGTGACCCATCATCTGCTTCGTGGTGTGCTTTTCCTTCTTGTCCTGGAAGCCCACCTGCACAGCAGCGTAGCCATCTTTCTCGACAGTCTTTACTTGAGTTACAACACAAGGACCTACTTCGATAACAGTGCATGGCATATTCTTGCCATCAGCACTGAAAACGGATGTCATTCCGATTTTTTTTCCAATTAATCCTGGCATTTCAATAAACTTTTAATTGTTCTCTAATTTGATCAAACCTTAATCTCAACCTCAACACCGCTAGGGAGTTCGAGCTTCATGAGTGCGTCCACAGTCTTTGTGGTAGAGCTGTAGATGTCAATCAGTCTCTTGTAAGTGCTGAGCTCAAACTGCTCACGAGACTTCTTGTTCACGAAAGTGGAACGGTTCACAGTGAAGATGCGCTTGTGCGTTGGGAGTGGAATAGGACCGCTCACTACAGCATCAGTAGCCTTCACAGCCTTCACGATCTTCTCTGCTGACTTGTCAACGAGGTTGTGGTCGTAAGACTTCAGTTTAATACGAATTTTTTGCTGACTCATTGTTTTTAATTATTTGATGTAATTATTATATATAAGTAAGAGGGTATGCAGGCAAAGAGTCGTATGCTTGCCTGCACCCCCAAACTTTTTCTTGATTATACGAGATCTACGCGACCGTTGCACTCCTGAAGCACAGCCTTGGCAATCGTGCTTGACACAGGTGCGTGGTGGTCATACTGCATAGATGAAGTGGCGCGACCTGAAGTGATGGTACGGAGAGCGGTCACATAACCGAACATCTCGCCCAGTGGAACCATAGCCTTCACGATGCGGGCACCGGAACGGGCATTGTCCATACCTTCCACCTGACCGCGGCGCTTGTTCAAGTCACCGATCACGTCACCCATGTTCTCCTCTGGAGTAACAACCTCGAGCTTCATGATAGGCTCCATAAGCACTGGCTTAGCCTGAGCGCAAGCGTTCTTGTAAGCCTGACGTGCAGCGATTTCGAACGACAGCTGGTCTGAATCGACTGGGTGGAAGCTACCATCCACGAGTGTCACCTTCATGCTGTCCATTGGGAAGCCGCCCAGCACACCGTTCTTCATCGACTCAGCGAAGCCCTTCTGCACAGCAGGAATGAACTCCTTAGGCACGTTACCGCCCTTCACCTCGTCAACGAACTGGAGACCTGTACCCTCAAAGTCATCATCAACAGGACCTACGTTCACGATGATGTCGGCGAACTTACCACGACCACCAGACTGCTTCTTGTACACCTCGCGGAGGTTGACAGTCTTCGTGATAGCCTCCTTATAGTTCACCTGAGGCTTACCCTGGTTACATTCAACCTTGAACTCACGCTTCAGACGGTCGATGATGATATCGAGGTGGAGCTCACCCATACCAGAGATGACAGTCTGACCAGACTGCTCGTCAGTCTTCACAGTGAAAGTTGGGTCTTCCTCAGCCAACTTCTGCAAGCCGATAGACAGCTTGTCGAGGTCCTTCTGAGTCTTAGGCTCAACGGCGATACCGATCACTGGATCTGGGAAGTCCATAGACTCCAATACGATTGGTGCGTCCTCATCGCAGAGCGTGTCACCGGTGTGAATATCCTTCAAACCCACTACTGCACCGATGTCACCTGCAGAAATCTCTTCAACAGGGTTCTGGTGGTTAGAGTGCATCTGGAACAGACGAGACACACGCTCCTTCTTGCCCGAACGGGTGTTATAAATATAGGAACCAGCGGTTACCTTACCTGAATATACGCGGATGAATGTGAGACGGCCCACATATGGGTCAGTGGCAATCTTGAATGCCAAAGCAGAAGTCTTCTCATCCTCAGATGGCTTACGATCCTCTTCCTCCTTGGTCGTTGGGTTAGAACCCACGATGTTTGGAGTGTCAAGTGGTGATGGGAGGAAAGCGCACACATAGTCAAGTAATGTCTGCACACCCTTATTCTTGAATGAAGAACCGCAAAGCATTGGAGTGCACTCGAGAGCGCAAGTAGCGTTGCGGAGTGCGCGGATGCACTCTTCCTCAGTGATGGTTGAAGGATCATCGAAAAACTTCTCCATCAGCGCATCATCAAATTCAGCAACAGCCTCGAGCATCTTGCCGCGCCATTCCTCTGCCTCAGCCTGAAGCTCAGCAGGGATGTCCTCTACATCATAGTCTGCGCCCAGCGACTCGTCGTGCCACAGGATAGCCTTCATCTTGATGAGGTCAACCACACCCTTGAAGTTTTCCTCAGCGCCGATTGGAATCACCACTGGAACAGGCTTTGCGCCCAGCACTTCCTTCATCTGGCGAACCACCTCGAAGAAGTCTGCACCAGAACGGTCCATCTTGTTCACGTAACCGATACGTGGAACATTGTACTTGTCGGCCTGACGCCATACAGTCTCTGACTGAGGCTCCACACCACCTACTGCACAGTAAGTGGCCACAGCGCCGTCGAGCACACGCAGAGAGCGCTCCACCTCAGCGGTGAAGTCCACGTGTCCCGGAGTGTCAATCAGGTTGAACTTGTACTTGTTGCCGTTCCAAGTCCAATATGCTGTTGTAGCAGCAGAAGTGATAGTGATACCGCGCTCCTGCTCCTGTGCCATCCAGTCCATAGTTGCGGCACCATCATGAACCTCACCCAGCTTATGAGTCTTACCTGTGTAGAACAGGATACGCTCAGATGTGGTAGTCTTACCAGCATCGATGTGGGCCATGATGCCAAAGTTACGCGTAAGATGCAAATCTTGCTTTGCCATACTCTTTTTTCCTTTTTACCTTAATGTTTAATGAATGTGTTTTATTAGAAGCGGAAGTGTGCGAATGCACGGTTAGCCTCAGCCATGCGGTGCATATCCTCCTTACGCTTGAATGCACCACCCTGCTGGTTGAAAGCGTCCATAATCTCAGCAGAAAGCTTGTCAGCCATGCTCTTGCCCGAACGCTTACGAGCGAAAGAGATCATGTTCTTCATCGAGATGGCCTCCTTGCGGTCAGCACGGATCTCTGTTGGCACCTGGAAAGTGGCACCACCGATACGGCGGCTCTTCACCTCCACCTGTGGAGTGATGTTGTCAAGGGCAGTCTTCCAGATTTCCAGTGGAGACTTCTCCTCGTTCTTCATCTTGTTCTCTACATTCTTCAGTGCTGTGTAGAAGATGGTGTAAGCCACGCTCTTCTTGCCATCATACATGAGGTTGTTAACAAACTTTGTTACCTTCACATCTCCGTAAACTGGATCTGGAAGCACCACACGCTTCTTTGGTTTAGCTTTTCTCATTTTTTTGTTTGATTTAATCTTTCTTTAGTCTGAGGCTGCATTTGTGTGTGTGTCTTCAACGCCCACTCAAGGGCATTTACTCAACCCTTCAAGCATTTCCGTCAAACCAAACTTTGTGAAAAAACTGTAATTACTTTTTTAGTTTGTAAGAAAAGGATTACTTCTTAGCCTTTGGACGCTTAGCGCCGTACTTGGAGCGGCGCTGAGTGCGGCTTGCCACACCAGCGGTATCAAGCGCACCGCGAATGATGTGATAACGTACACCTGGAAGGTCCTTCACACGACCACCACGTACAAGTACGATGGAGTGTTCCTGCAAGTTGTGACCCTCTCCTGGAATGTAAGAGTTCACCTCCTTCTTGTTTGTCAAACGAACACGAGCGACCTTTCTCATCGCTGAATTAGGCTTCTTAGGAGTAGTAGTATACACGCGCACGCATACGCCACGACGCTGAGGGCATGAATCCAAAGCTGGAGACTTGCTCTTGTCTACCAACACCTTACGGCCTTTTCTTACCAATTGTTGAATAGTAGGCATTTTGTTTAATTTTTTTATGTTATTATTTAATGATATTCAATCTTTTGTCCGAGTGCCTACCATATCCCTTCCACCCGAAGGGGGAACCACGCTTTATGGTCAGCTACCCGCTTTGCTTCGTGCTAAAATCAGTGTCGCTTTCTCTCTTTCCAATGCCTGTTTCCTACAGATAAAAATCACTCCACACGACACACAATGTACCTAACTAAGGCACGCACTACTCCAAAAAGTGGTGCAAAGTTACGCATTTTCTGCCGAATAACATGTTTCCAAAGGAATATTTTTCCCTCAACACGGAGAAAAACCTTTATTTTTAAGATTATTTAACAAAAAGATGGGTACTTTTCGCCATGTCACATAGCAAAAAGCACCCGGAACCTGTAAAATTGAGTCCCCAAAAATTAAGCTTCACCCTGCTTAATCGTGAAGGGCGCGATTGTCTTTCCTTCGTTCGACTGCTGCACCTGAGTCAGTCGGATAGGACCGAACTGCTTCTCATACTTCTGCACATTGTCCTGCAAGGCCATCAGCAGACGCTTGGCGTGTTCAGGAGCCATGATAATGCGGCTCCTCACCTGCGCCTTCTGCATACCCGGCATCATCTGCACAAAGTCTGCCACAAATTCGCTACTTGAATGAGTGAGGATGGCGAGGTTCGAATAGGTGCCCTCAGCCACCTCTGGCTTCAGCTCGATCTGAAGCTGCTGGTTGTTTTCTGCCATAAAACGTATCTATTTATATTTAATAATGTGTATCTATCCACTTGCCTAGTTCATCTCCACAGGTTTCCGATCTCGGTTGCAAAGGTACAAAGTATTCTGCATATGACCAAACGAATCGCGCGATATTACAAACTTCGGAGCAAGATAAAACTGAATTCTGAATTCTGAGTCCGTCTTTTTCTTATTTGGGTTGGCACAGATAGTTGATTATGCTCCAAATTTTTAAATAAAAATTGCAAGTGTTAGAAATGTTCTTTAATTTTGCACTCAAAATGGGCTGCTCGTCACCCTGCTGCTCATAGCCGCCTCTTTCGTGGCCAATATATTGGCGGGCGTGGTAGCGCTGGGGATGATCAAGAAGAACAAGAAGTGACTCAATTATAATATAACCATATATGAATAAAATGAAACACAAAACAAAAATGATGCGGCTGGCGATGACGCTGGCGCTCATAGTGCTCACCGCCACGACGGCGTGGGCTGACGGACTTTCGGGCAGCGGAACGGCTGCCAACCCGTATCTCATTACCTCAGCAACGGACTGGACGACGTTCGTCAATGCCGTGAACAGCGGCACGACGTATGAAAACAAGATTGTGAAGCTGACTGCCGACATCAGCGGCATCACGACGATGGCGGGCACGAGCGACAACAGGTTCAAGGGCACGTTCATGGGCGACGGGCACACGCTGACCGTCAACTACACGGCGACAGCCAACGACTGCGCCCCGTTCCTCTACATTGAGGGGGCGACCATCTACACGCTCAAAGTGACGGGCACCATCACGACGGGCTACCAGTTTGCCGCTGGCATCGCCGCCCATAGCTATGGCAACTGCACCATCCATAGTTGCTGGAGCAACGTGGCTATTATATCGTCTGTCGATGGCGACGGCACCCATGCCGGCTTCGTGGCTGTCCAGGAAGATGGTTCACTCCGTATCACCAACTGCCTCTTCGACGGCAGCATCACCGGCAGCAACACCATCAAGTGTGGCGGAATGGTGGGATGGCGCAAGACTACGCTCGTGTACACCAACTGCTTCCAGAACGGTACGCTGAACCTGAAAGAGACCAGTGGCAGTGCAACATTCAACCGCAACGGCGGCTCGTCGTTCTCCAATAGCTACTACAAGACAGCATACGGCGACGTGCAGGGGAGGCAGACCGACGCCACGGGCAGCACCCTCCAGACCCAACTCGGCCCCAGCTGGGAGGTCAGCGGCGACAAGGTCATTCCCATTATGAACCTAAATCATCTCGGCACTGCCACTATCAGCGGCGTGAAAGAGTATTACATCCGAACAGGTCAAGAAATTAAGCCGGAGCCTGTCGTGACCGCAGTTGACGGCACGGTGCTGACGAAGAACACGCACTACACCTTGGCATGGAGCGGCGACGGCAGGACCGACGGCACATACACCATCATCGTTACGGGCAAAGGCAGTTATACCGGCTCCCGGCAAATCAGTTATCTCGTGAAAAGTACCGAGACGCTGGGTGACCATGACTTCCAGGTGGACGAGGATGAAAACGGCTTGTTCTACAAGATAAACACAAGTGCCGACCTCCGCGCCCTTGCCAGATATGTCAACTCGGGGAACCAATGTAAAGGTAAGCGCTTCATACAGACCGCCGACATCGACCTCGGCGGCAGCAGCAGCCCCTTCACGCCAGCAAACAGTCAATTCAGGGGCATCTACGATGGTGGCAACCATTTCGTCAGCGGCCTCTACATTCAAGATAAGCCCGGCTTTTTCTGCAACGTCGTGAATGGCACCTTCAGGAACGTCATCCTCGATAGCCCCAGTATCACCGCAACACACAATGTCACCACCACTCAATTCAATGGCGGCGCACTCATCGGCTACACTTCTGGCGCCACTGTCGAGAACTGCCTCGTTGTCAGTCCTACGCTTAACGTCACGGGCAGCGGCACAATATACACCGGTGCCCTCATCGGCGAAGCCTCGAACAGCACCCATGTCACCAACTGCTATCTTTACGTAGGCACGGGCAACGTCTCCACCGGCATCGGTAAAAAACATGACAGCACCACCGGCGACGTCAGCCGCAGCGTCTATAAGGTGACCCTCGGCAACAATGTCGGACTGCCCAGCCCTGCCCCCACGGGAGGCTTCAACACTCAGAACAGCCACTACTACCTCCCGAATGCCACCGCGCAGCTGAGCTATACAGGCTACAACCCTAACGGCTACCGACCCATATTCACCATTTCGCCCACCAACACCGGTGCATCGGTCAGCAACAAAGGTGTGCTCACCATGGGCAGCGCCGACATCACCATCACAGCCGCGCTGAGCAACGAGACGCTGATTAACATCGCTACCGGCACCATTGCCGATATCCCCAACCAGGTCTATACGGGCAGCGCCATCGTGCCCGACATCACGCTGACCGTAAGCGGGGATGTGCTCGAAGCTGGGACTGACTACACCGTGAGCTGCACCAACAACGTGAATGGGGGCATCGCCACGCTGACCGCCACTGGACAGGGCTACTACGCGGGAACCCTGACGAAGCAATTCCGCATCTACTACGCTGACAGGACAGGCTCGTGCGGAACCGGCGTCACCTACACCCTGCACGACGACGACCAGGATGGCCACTACGAGCAGTTCACCATCAGTGGCACAGGTGCCATGACCGACTACGCCACGCCGACCGACGTGCCATGGGCAGCACACTACGAAGATATTACCTCGGCCACCGTCGGAAGCGGCGTGACCCATATCGGGGCTTATACATTCTACAACTGCTTGCATCTGACGAGCGTCAGTCTTCCCATAGGACTCACCAGCGTAGGGAGTGGCGCGTTTAATTACTTCAACGGCGAGGTCACCTTCCCCCGCAGCCTGACCAGCATCGCGGCAGGATGCTTTGATAATTGCCCGTCGGCGACCAAGGTCTATATCACCGTGCCCGACAACTGCCTGCTGACCGTGAACGGCGAGCCAATCTCCGCCACCGACGGCAAGGCCGACCTCACAAGCATCATCGGTGTGGGGACGAGTCATGCAGCCGTGACGCTGGCCTGCACCCCCGACCCCGTGCACTTCGTTGAGAACAGCGACGGCTCGTACACCATCAGGACCGTCACGGGCTGGAACATCTTCTGCGACATACTGAAAGACTATGCGAAGGGCTACTTCACTGGCAAGACGGTGAAACTGGAAGGAAATGTCGGCTCGGCAGATAACCCCGTCAAACGTATGGCGGGCAGCAGTCAGCACGACTTCACCGGCACCTTCGACGGCGGTGGCAATACGCTCTACATCAACCTCAGCACCGACAACAGCCATGATTACACCGCCCCGTTCAGCTACGTAACCACTACCAAGGCCAACCCCAGCGACGCGAACGACACCCCCGCCGCCATCCGCAACCTGAAGGTGACTGGCACCGTCGAGTGCTCTCGCAAATATGGCAGTGGTCTTGTAGGCGGTTGCTGGGGTGTGGTTAACATTGAGAACTGCCTTGTCAGCACCGTCATCGAAAGTCTCGTCGAGGGCGACGGCACACACGGAGGCATCGTAGGCCGTCCGAGTAGCGGCACAGTCACCATTTGCGGTTGCGTCTTCGACGGAAAGATAATCAGCACCGGCTCCACCCCCACCACCCGCTGCGCCGGCTTCGTGGGCTATAACAACGGCAGCACGCTCACCATCACCAACAGCCTCTACGCTCCGCAGTCCGACGCCAACGCCGTCACCGACGGAGCCACCTTCGCCCGCAACTGGACGCCCGGCACCAACGACACCGGCATCTACTACACCCAGACCCTCGGCGACGCCCAGGGCAAAGCCTCGCGCACCGTCACGGGGGACGATCACGTCACCGTCCAGGCCATCGCCCTCACTGGCGACCAGACCGTGTACACCGTCAGCGGCATCACCACCTACAGCGGCGGCGGACTCGCTTTCGGCGACCAAATCTACTACGGCAGCGGCGACGCCGTGAAACTGACGCTCGACAATACTCCGCTGGCGGGCTATCAATTCAGCGGCTATGCCGTCAGCGAAGGCTCGCTCAGCGGCTCGGACAACCCCTACACGCTCGTCATGCCCGATGCCGACGTGACCGTCAATCTCAGTACCCAAAACTTAGTCGCCATTGACTGGGCCGAGGAGAACACCGGTGACGACTGGGACAATGCATACATGATATATAATAAGGATCAGCTCAACATGCTGGCACAGCGCGTCAATAGCGAGGACAGTCAAACAAGCACTTGGAGGGGCAAGTACGAGGGCAAGTACTTCAAGCTCGGAGCCGACATCACCTACAGCTACACTTCTGCTTGGAACGAAACCTCGAGCCAAGAGAACAACTACACCGCCATCGGCCGCTTCTACCAGACGGGCAATGTCACCGGCCACTACTACACCTTCAATGGCCACTTCGATGGCCAGGGCCACACCGTCAGCGGCATCCGCATCTATCAGAGAGACAACAGCCACGACCAACTTCACGCCTTCGGGGATAGGCATCAAGGCCTCTTCGGCGTGACTGCTGGTGCCGACATACGGGGCATCATCCTCACCGACACCCGCATCACCGCCGGAGATTTCGCCGGCGGCATCGTGGGCAACAACGGCGGTGACATCCGCTACCGCAGCGAAGAACCCACCAACGACGACCCCTATGAGCCATCCCACGTCAGCGACTGCCATGCCACATCCACCGTCATCATCCACGCCGCCCGGAAGACGACCGACACCCACGGCGGCATCGTGGGCTACAACTACATAGGCTGTGAAGTCAGCGACTGCACCAGTGCAGCCAAGATTTCCGGCAATCCCGATAATGAGTTCACCTACTTTGGCGGCGTCGTGGGCTGGAACTATAAAGGCACCTTGCGCGGCAACCTCGCCATCGGATCCATCGTGACCACCGTCTGGGACTATAGCCACGGTGCCATCTGCGGCAGGAACAACGATGGCACATTTGAGAACAACTACTATCAAGCCTGCACCGTAGCAGGTACGGCTAACGCCACCAACGTAGGCATCGGCAACATCACTCTCGTCTCCGGCGGAGGTCCTGGCGACCGCACCGACAATAACGGTGCGGTGCCCACCCTGCGCGACAACGCCAACAACAGCGTTGCCCTCGGCCTGCTCGCTCGCCTCGCCACCGCCGGCATCAACGGCACCCCGCTCGACCTGGGCTGGGGACCATGCAAGTACCCCATGCAGCTTGCTGGCCGCACCCTCTACAAGGACGGCTATTGGAACACGCTCTGCCTGCCGTTCGACGTGACAATCGCCGACAGCCCGTTGGCAGGAGCAGAAGCTCGCACACTGAGCAGCACCAGCATCGAGGATGGCACACTGACCCTGACCTTCAGCGACCCTGTCGCCACGATCGCGGCAGGCACACCGTACATCATCAAGTGGAAGAAAGCTGAGGACTACGACGAGGACGACCCCAACACCCGCGACATCAAGAACCCCGTGTTCAGCAACGTGACCGTCAACGCAACTGCCTCCACCGAAGCCAACTTCGAGGGCATCAAGTTCGTGGGCAGCTACTCACCCTTCGCCATCACGGACGAGAACAAGGGCAACATCCTCTACATCGGCTCCGCCAACAAGATTGGACATTCGGCGAACGCACGCACGCTCCGCTCCTGCCGCGCCCACTTCGAACTGACCAATCCATCTGCCGCACCAGTGCGGACCGTGGTTGTTGACTACGGAGAGGAGGAAATCGTGACGGAAATCATTTCGATGGAAGATGGAAGAAGTCAGATGGAAGATGACAGTTGGTACACTATGAGCGGTATCCGACTCAATGGAGAACCAACGGAGAAGGGAATTTATTTGTTTAACGGTAAAAAGGTTGTGATTAAGTGAGAGAAGACCTGAGTTTGCTCAAGGTCTTCCGAACGGGAACGAGCTCGAGCGAAGCTCAAGGTTGTGATTCAGTAAGGTCTCGCAGAAATCGCAGAAAACGCAGAAATTATGAATAAGAAGCAATATATACAGCCTCTGACAGAGGTGAGAAAGAGGATCTGGAATGGGCGGAGGATATGGTAGACGATGACAGATAAGAATTGACAATAAACAAAAGGGGCTGGCACCACCACGGTGTCAGCCCTTTTGAACAAATAATTGGTTGAAAATTTGTTAAAGAAAGCAAAAAGGCGTACCTTTGCAGCGCAAAAACGAATAAGACACACAAAAGTAGAGCTCTTTAATTTATAATAATAGGATAAATGAAACAGAAAGCATTTTTGATGCTTGCCTTGCTGTGTGCAATCGCGCAGGTGGCATGGGCGTGGGATGGCGACGGAACGTCTGCCGATCCCTACAAGATCAAAAGCAGTGCCGACTGGAAGCAACTGGCCGACGACGTGAACGGCGGCAACAGCTACAGCGGCAAGTATTTCGAAATGACGGCCGACATTGATGCCGAGGGCATCAGCGTTGGCGCAAGTGACAAACCCTTCAGCGGCACTTTCAGTGGTGGCATGTACACGCTGACCTACGATCGTGGCGGCGCCAAGCCCGACCGTTTCGAATACGCCGATGACTACTGCGCCCCGTTCATCAGACTCGACGGTGCCACCATCCGTCACCTCAAGGTAAAGGGCAGCATCTTCAGCCGCCACAAGTATGCCGCAGGCATTGCCTCGCTGATAGACGGCTCCCGTACGACCACCATCGACGACTGCCATGTCAGCAGCAGACTGTTTGCCGACAGCAATCTCGACAGTGACGCCACCTTTGGCGGACTTGTGGCCGTGGTGGAGAGCACCTGCACGGCAAGTCCTGTCATCAAGAACAGTTCGTTTATTGGTGGTTTCTCTGGCTGGTCCAACCGCAGTAGTGGTCTGGTGGGCTACACCAACCTGCCCATTGACTTCAAGCACTGTATGGTGGACCCGAAGGAGACCCCCTACTATGACGATTGCGCCACCTTTGCCCGTACGGTTGCCGGTGTGACGTGTACGTTCGAGGAGTGCTACTACACCCAGCTGATGGGTGGTGAGCAGGGTGTTGCCGTGTTCCGCGAGGTGCTGGTGTCTGATGGCTGCGAGGCCGAGATCATCAGCGAGCCGACCATCGACTTCGGCGGCGAGAAATACTGGCAGAACGGAGCCGTTATCCAGCTGTCGATTTCTGACGATGCCAACTTCAACCACTGGGAGACCAACGGCTCGTGCTACATCAAAGACCCGTGGCAGCGCAATGGCACTCATGTGATCAGCGACCTGAGCCGCAAGCCGATGTTCAGTCCCCTCGATTACATGGTGAAGCCATCGGATGAGCGCGTGATGGACGGCACGAAGTACCGCTACCTGAGCCGCCGCGACTATCACCTCTACCTCAGCAACGAGGTGTGCCAGCAGAAGGGCTATCAGTTCGACAAAAATGACGACCTCTTCAAGTGGGATGCCGACGGCAACAAAGTATGGGTGACCGCCGTTGTAGGCTGGGTGCCTGGTGACATTCCCTCAGACGGAGCACAGATACACAACGACCTGACGGGTGTAGGGCGCGACCATACGCTCGTGGGCTGCATCGCTCCCCATGCCTTCCAGGGCTGCACAGAGCTGAAGACACTCTACTTCAAGGATACTGATGCCAGCACCAAAAATGCCTCGTTCCCATTCGACTTCGTGATTGGCGACCAAGCCTTTGCCTATTGCTCCAACTTGACGGAAATTAAGATGATGCAGTACACCACCAGGGGCGACAACCACTGGGAGGCGCTCAAGGACGTGCAGGTGACTGAGGTGAGCAGCAACGTCTTCTACAATTCCCCGCAGGCCAACTTCACCGTTGATGCCTCAGAGTATCAGAATTACCTGAGCAACAAGGCGTGGAAGGGTGTGAACAACCGCATCTTCATCTATAACCACACCAATGTCGATATGGACGTGAACGGTGCCCGCTACAGCGAGATGCGCAACACCAAGGGCGAGTCGCTGAAGAACAACGCCGAGGGTCACGCCCAGCTGATGGAGACCCTGAAATACTGGAACGCAGACTACCAGCAGTTCAATGCCAGCAGCCTGCTCTCCACATCCGACAAGAACATCTGGTACACCAAGGTGGTGGGTGTCGATGCCGGCAGCCTGAGCAACGGCACCATGCGCATCTACAACGACCCTGGTTCCTACTATAACTACAAGACCATCGCCCTCGAGAGTCTCGGACAGAGCAAGGATGTGAAGAACATCGAGTTCTGGCAGACCAACGGCCGTTCGGAGAACTCCTACAACGACCTGAAGATAGTTATCCGCAACGGTGCGCTCAAGGGCTGCACCAACCTCAAGGAGTTGCGTATGTACTATTACGTGCAGGACGGCAGCGACAACTGGGAGACGCTCGGCCCTCAGGACGTTATTCCGGGCGACAACATCTTCGGTCTGCCCTCCGATGTTGACATGAAGACCTTAAAGACCTCAGAGCTGAATGACGCCATTAAAGCCAGTCTGCCAGAAGACTTCAAGATCATCGTGTCTCCCGACCGTTATCAGGAGTTCCTCGACGACCCCAACTGGATGATTTATGCCGATTTCATCCAGCCCGAGGACTTCGTGCCCGAGAAGCAGCAGATGAATGATTTCCAGTTAGACGGCTTGACCTACGGCTACATGACCTCGCCAGGCGGCATCCTGCAGACCTCGCAGACCGTCAGCCAGGATGTGTCGTGGTGGACAATTCCGCGTATCGCCCTTGAAGTGGCACTCTTTGCTATGGAAGTGGAGGATGCCTTCAAGGCTGTCAAGGCGCTCAAGGAACCTTTTGAGACGTACATGACAGACATGACCAAGCTAAAGACTCTATGTGAAGCTGATATTCAGAGTCGCACACAGAATTTGTGGGACGATCTATTGGATTCTCCAGTCAAAAAATATCTCCCGAACTTGATGGGTAACGAGGCAGAGGGAATTTCCCCCGTCAAAGGTGTTTATGGCCTTATGTACTCAACTTATGCTAAGAAGGTGCAAGTAGGATTGGAGAAGAAAATAATGGACGTCAGTTTTCCTCTCATCACCGAACAAGGAGAATTTGTCAGTTCCGAATCGATGCACACATTCTTGGCAATGACTGCAGTGAATGAAACTCAATCTTTCGTCGGCAAGAATCCTGTTATTAATCTGTGCATCAAGCAGATTGCGGACGCAGCATACACGGCAGCAGAAAAGATCGTAGCCCCTCAACTGCCTTCAGTCCTGAAGCAAAGTGCCTACTACATTGGTGGTCAGGCGCTGGCTGGAACCGTCAGTACGGCAGGCATCATCGCTACCTCATGCTGGGGTGGCAGCGGCACCTACGACGGCGAAGCCCTGCGCAAGGGTATGCGCGAGAACATCCTGTCTAACATCCATCAGGTGGGCATGGTTGGCGGTGGCTACATCATCACCACACCTACCAAGAACCTGTGCTATCACACTTACATCAAGAGTGTGCCCGACCAGGAAGAGGTGACCATCTATGCCGGAACAGGCAAGGGACAGGGTCGCAACAACAATGCCCGTACGATGACATGGGCCAAGGATGCTTTCCACAACAAGAAGAATCTGAAGACCATCAAGTTCTATGAGAACACCATAGAGAGCGATGAGGCTATCCCCATGCTGCTCACTATTCCCGACTCGGCATTCGTTGGCTGTACCAACCTGACCACCATCGACCTGCGTGTGCAGACCAAGAAGAACGGCACACAGGCACTTGGTCCTGAGAGCTTTATCTTGGCTGGAGACCACGTGTTTGCCAATGTCGATTCCACGAAGATACGCATCATCATAGACCCAACACGCAAGCAGGACTTCCTCGACAGCGAGTCGTGGGCACCCATGAAACAGTGGTTCGTCTATGAGCCTGCAAAACCTGAGACTCAGTATCAGGAGTATGGCGGCAACTACGCCTATGCCTACGAGAACGGCACCACGCAGAAAGTGCACAAGGTGAACGGTCACAAGATTGAGCACACCATCGTGACGGGAGCCGACAACAAGTTCCTTGAAGAGCATCAGGGCGGACTGAAGCTGTGTAACGACATCGGCGTGTACAACAACTTCCAGCTTGATGCTGTGGCACGCAAAGCCTTCTATGGCAACAAGAACCTGAAAGTCGTGAACTTCACCGACCTGAAGGGTACGGGTGCCTTCGGCGACAGCTACACGGGTCTGGACGTGACACTGGAAGACTCATGTTTCTCCTATTCAGGACTGGAGTACCTCGACATGCTCTACCTCGTCACCGACGGCGACAACCACATTGTTCCCATCAAGCCACAGCAGGTGAAGCTCGGCAGGGGAGTTTTGGAAGGAACAAATGCCAAAATCAGGATGATGCCGCAACAGGTGGCATGGTTCGAAGCTGACACCTCATGGGTAAAGTACAAGGATCGCTTCATGCCTTGCATCATCCAGCCTTCTGACAAGGGTTTCAAGGCTGCTCTGGAAGACCAGCCTTACTACGACAGGGCACATACGGGCTACGATCCTGCCACATGGGACGACTATATCGACCTGTCGCGCAGAAAAGGTGCCGACTTCCCATTGCTCAATGGCCGATTCACCGCTCAGAAGGATGATATCCTCTCGCTGGCCGACCTTCAGCACTTCGAGGGCGTCAAATTGATCACCATCTATCCAGAATGGTTTAAGGGACTGACGAAGATGACAAATGTCGTTCTGCCACCCAGCCTTAACATGATCATGGAACGTGCTTTTATGGACTGCTCAGCCTTGCAGGAGATTGAACTGCCATCTATGCTGACCCTGATCGACGACAATGCCTTCAGCGGTTGCACCAGTCTTAAGACCATCCGTGTGCGCAACCCCAAGCCATTCTATCTGTGCGACGACGTGTTCCCCAGAAACGAGGGCATGAAGATCTACGTGCCTGCACAGAGCCTCAAGACTTATCTTAAGGAATGGTCTGAGTACAAGGACTACATCGTGAGCGATGCCGACTATCATGTCAATAAGGTGGTGACCGTCAGCAAGCCCAATGAACTGGCTGAGAAACTGGGTCTCTTCGTAGAGATGAGCTACTCAGGACTCTTCTTCGGCGACGAGCCACGCTACGTACACGGCAACTACGCCAAGTACGACTCGCTGACCGTCAGCGGTCCGTTAGGCAACGTCGATTTGGCCGTCATCCGATACTTGGCAGGCAGCGATGCCTACACTGGTGGCGGCAAGCCCACCGACGGATGCCTGCGCTACCTGAACCTCTACAATGCCGACATCAAGGAGACCGACGACGGCTATCACTACTACAACGACGAACACGCCATGGTCGGTACGCGCTATAACATCAAGAATGACAATGAACTGCCCACTTACCTCTTCATGGGTTGCACAGCGCTGGAAACGGTTGTCCTGCCGAAGAGCTTAACGAAAATTGATGCACGCGTCTTCGCTGGCTGCAGTGGCTTGAAACGCGTAGCCATAACGGGAGCCGTGAAGGAATATGATAGCTGGCAATACACGGATGGACTGTTCGACTACCCGCTGGAGGAACTGGTGTTCCTGACTGACCAATACGCCAAGACGAGTTCCAACGACCCATGGGGCGTCTCATTGCAGCAAGTATATACACTTCCCTCGCAGATTGGCGACTACATGAACGACTATGGTATCATCTCTCAGGCAAGTGCTGTTGACGCTCCGTTCATCGATGACAGGGCCATGAAACTGCTGGCTCTCCAGAACGAGTTCTTCCCCTCGGTGTACCTGATGCGTGAGAGCGTGGAAGGCATCTTTAACCGCAGTAGCTTGCAGGACTTCGATGATTTCTACAACTTCCAGAACGTGAAGCGCCTCGAAAACACCTTCCAGGGGTCTGGTGACCTGCGACGCATCACCCTGCCTGCTTCTGTTGAATACATCGGAACCAGCGCCTTCGCCGATTGTGGAAAACTCGACACCATCCGTGTTTTCGGCATCCAGCCCGCTGAACTGGCTGAAGACGCCTTCCGCGATCTGCCATCCAACTTCCGCATCTTCGTGCCGCGCCGCTATGCCAAGCTCTACCGCACCAAGTGGGCACAGTATGCCGACCACATCAATGCAGACGATGACAATGCCAACAGAGACATCCTGACTGTCGTCGTGAAGGAACCGAACACGCTGGGCAAGGCATTAGGTCTGGAAGTCAAGACTCACGAAGAAGTAGGTTCAAGCACTAAATATCTGGTAGGTGTGCGTGGCGACTACAGCCGCATCTTCAGACTGAAGGTGGTAGGTCCTATCGGTGGCGTTGACATCGACCTGATGAAATACTTGGCTGGCTACTGCTGTTGGACACAGTCGCGCAACTATGTCGGACGTCTGGAATACCTCGACCTCTACGATGCCCAGATTAAGAAGACCGACGAAAGCAGTGCGGTATGGGGAGAATACAGGCGTTGGGACGGTTCTCTTACTCCGATGGGCTATGCTGTCAAAGACAACTTGCTGCCACAGCACTCTTTCCTGCGCGCTCACAGCCTGAAGACACTCATCCTGCCGAAGACTTGTAAGGAGGTTGGCCGTCGTGCCCTGCAGGAGTGCGAAAGCCTTGAGACGCTGGTCATCGGCGACGACATGGAGGACTTCAACTGGAGTGCACTCGACGACGATGCCATGCTCAGCCGCATGTATATCCTCGCTAAAAAGAAGATAGCCATCAGTTCGGATCACCCCATCTGGCGTTTGCTGTGCAACAACTACAACCCGACGTTCGACGCCTTCTACGTGCGCCCAACCCAATACCGCAACTATCTGCTCGACGAAGCCTTCACCGGCTCCTCATGGCAGCGCACCAACAACGTCTCTACGGGCGTATTCAACGACGATGACTCGTTCTGCGCCTTCGCCTCTCACGGTGCTGCCACTCAGGATGAACTGAGCGAAATCACTTCGGTAAGGGGATGGTTTGACTTCAATACAGGTGTTCGCAATCTCGCTCCGTTGAGCTTTACCCGCATAGTGTACATGGATAAAGCCACCCTGGCACCGCTCAAGGAACTGGAACACATATCCATGCCTTTGTCGCTCTGCGAGATGGAGGAAGGTCTCTTCGACGCTAACCGACACCTGCGCTCGGTTGACTTCCTGCGGTGCGACTCTACCGACGTCATCAGCACCCTGCGCGACGGTGGCTTTGCCAAGTACGGCATCAACACCCAGCAGACACTGGCCTACGTGCCAGCCACCTATGGCAACACCGACGAGACGAACGTGGTGGTGGCCAGCGGCGACATCCTGCGCACGAAGACCTACCGACTGGCAGACTCACTCTCCTATGTCGTACCTTACGAGTTCGAGGCCGAGAAGATTGAGAACTCACGCACGCTGGCTGCCTCAGCCATCCCTTACACGCTCTGCGTACCTTATAAGATGAATGTGCCGCAGTATTCACGTGCCTACAAGCTGAGCGAGCGCGACGGCAACAGCCTCGTGTTCACGGAGGTGAAGGGCGAGCTGGAGCCTATGCAACCCTATCTGCTGAAAGTGGTGGGCAACAAGCGCTTCCGCAAGATGTCAACGACACTGAACAGCGACATCGCCCAGACCATCCCTGCCAGCGGCGGCGACACCTACGGACGTCAGGTTGACGCTGTGGGCTACACGTTGCGCGGCACCTTCGACGCCATCAGCAATGAAGAGGCTGCCGACATGGGCGCCTACATCCTGCAGAGCGACGGCGACTGGCATCCTGTGAGCACTGACGACAGCAAAGCCAGCATCTTGCCTTTCCGTGCCTTCCTGCTGCCAAGTGCCCGCCACGCCAGCACCCGCATCAGCATGATGCTGGATGACGACACGACCGACATCGACAGCATCGAGACCATCGACGAGGACGGCACCCATCGCTACTACGACCTCAACGGTCGCGAACTGCCAGGCAAGCCTGACAAGGGTATCTATATATACAATGGTAAAAAGGTCGTGATTAAGTGAGGGAAAAGCCGAGCTTGCTCAGGTTCTTCCGAACGGGAACGAGCTCGATATGAAATATCAAGTACATTAACAAGTAAACGATGATGAAAAAGATAATTAAACTGTTTTGTATCTGTCTGGTGAGCTGCGGTCTGTCCGCAGCCTTCACCAGCTGTTCAAAGGACGACGAGTCAGGCGCTGCCTCCAAAGAGCAGCTGCTTAAATTGCACGGCCACTGGTATGCCGAGGTGCCCATCAGCGGTGAGACCGCCAACTGGCGCACCGAGGAAGAGGACGACATGACGGACTACGACCACATTGGTGTGCTCGTCTATCTTAATGGCACTTATACCGATGCCAGCTACTGGGGCTACCTGTTCCTCAAAGAAAACGATATGGTGAACTTCGACGGCATCTTCATGCGCGACAACGATGAAGCCAGTTTTGACTACACGATGGACAGCGAGGGTAATATCACACCAACGAGCCATCTGACTGATGCACCACAAGTGACAAACATGCACTATGACGCCACGAAGGACGTCATCACCGCCAATGTCACCTACAAGGGGCACAGCTTTATGCTCACGCTCGTCCGCCCCAGCCAGGAGGAGGGTACCGTTCTATACGATTATTGGCAGATGCTCGCCGAAGCGGGTATCGTGGGTGGCTACGATGATGGAGGTGACAAACAGACGACCGACATCACCGACGAGAATGCCCACGAGGCATCTCGCATCATCAAGCTTTAACAACGATTACACAGATTAAACGAATTATTGAAATATGAAAAAGAAAGCAATTATCGCCATCGTCTCTCTGGTTGTATTTGGACAGGGGGCATGGGCGCAAGATGTTGAATGGCCAGAGACTATTGGCAGTATGACTTTGAATGATGATAATTCCTCTAACAAGTTCTATCCTGTCAGCAGTGTGGATAATTTGAACGACCTCGCAGTATATGTCAATGAAGGAAATACTTGCGAAGGCTTGACCTTCAAGGTGACGGATAACATCACATTCAGCCAATCTGAATCTGACGAATTTGTCCCCATCGGATATGGAGACGGATTAGATGGGGTTCCATTTGCTGGAACCTTCGATGGTCTGGGTAACGTTATCAGTGGTATTAACTACAGCGACCCAGAGGGTACAAGCATCGGACTCTTCGGCTATATCTCTGGCGCACTCATCCAGAATGTCAAGATGGATCACTGCTCATTCACGGGAAACTTTGATGTGGGAGCGATTGCAGGACTTGCCAGCGGTGTACACGATGATTCTAATCATGGTATCTTTAATTGTATCGTAGGAAGTCACGTGACCGTGGAGGCAGTCTCTATTACAATCGAATCCGATGAAGAACCAGGAACCAACGTCGATGTTCCAGGAACCTTCGCTGGTGGCATTATCGGTGAATGTGCAGACGCGACTTTGAGTGGTTGTGTCAGTGCAGCCACCGTGACGGGTGATGACTGTGTTGGCGGCATTGCAGGCCGTTTGATAAGCAGTCTCGACAAAGATGATGAAGAGCGTGGCGTTATCGAAAACTGTTTATTTATGGGCAGCGTTACAGGCACCACAAACATAGGAGATATTGTTGGGGCTTGTGGTGCTGTCATTGAAGGAGAAGAAGGCACTGAAGGTCTCTTGCAGCCCGCCGAGCTCACCGAGCTCACCCTCCTTGACAACGACACCGAGGCCGTCATCGATAATGCTACCTGGTTGAGTTGTTACAATGGGGCTGAGGGTGTGGATGTCACCCTCGCAGGCCGCACCCTCATCAAGGACGGCTATTGGAACACGCTCTGCCTGCCGTTCGACGTGGACGATTTCGAGGGCACACCTTTGGAAGATGCCACTGTGATGACACTTGGCAACAGCGACGCTTGTGACACACGCTATGACGCTGCGACAGGCACACTCCACCTTGAATTCCTTCCCGCAAATAAAATTAAGGCAGGCCTCCCCTACATTGTGAAGTGGAAAAGCGGCGATGACATCAGTGATCCCGTGTTCAACGGTGTGACCATCAGGAACGAGAATCCTTCTGACCAGTCTGTCAGCAGCAAGGACGGCGCTGTGACGTTCGTGGGCAGCTACTCGCCCTTCGTCATCGATGAAACCAACATCGGCAACATCCTCTACATCGGCTCTGCCAACAAGATTGGACATTCGGCGAACGCACGCACGCTCCGCTCCTGCCGCGCCCACTTCGAACTGACCAATCCATCTGCCGCACCTGTGCGGACGGTGGTTGTTGACTACGGAGAGGAGGAAATCGTGACGGGAATCATTTCGATGGAAGATGGAAGAAGTCAGATGGAAGATGACAGTTGGTGGACATTGAGCGGTGTGAAGCTCAACGGTAAGCCAACGGAGAAGGGAATTTATTTGTTTAACGGTAAAAAGGTCGTGGTACAATGAAGAAGCAATATATACAGCCTCTGACAGAGGCCATTGAAATGGAGTTGTGCGTGAGAAAGAGGATCTGGAATGGGCGGAGGATATGGTAGACGATGACAGATAAGAATTGACAATAAACAAAAGGGGCTGGCACCACCACGGTGTCAGCCCCCTTTTTTCATTTTCAGTCATTAGGCATCAGCCTTCAGACATCGTTAGTCTCCATCAGGGTCGTCAATCAATTGGCCGTTGCCACCACCATTGTCGCCAGTATTGTCGCCGGTATTCTCGCCGGTGTTGGTGTTCTCACCTTCAGGGTCTTCCACCTCTCCCGAGTCGGCAGAAGTGACGCGCTTGACCTCGTTGCCGTTGCGGTCATAACATGTGATGACCACGCTGGTGTTGGCCAACTCGTTCTTCAATTCCATCGCTGGCGTGAAGATGATGCGGCGGGTCTTGATGAGTCCTGTCTTCACATCGTTCACATCCGCCACCGTCTTGGCTGAGAGACCGAAACGCATGGTGCCAAGTCCAGGCAAGGCCACACTGTGACCTTCTGTTGCCCAAGCCTTGATCACTTCGCCAGCAGCATCCCAGCAGGCATGCATTACGCCCTCAGAAACGCCGCTGCGCAAAGCAGCTTCCCTGATGACCTTCTCCTGTGTAAGTGCCGAATACAACTCTGGCTGCATGACATAGCGCCACACACCCTCGTCTGTCTTGGAGAACTTGATGAGTTTCTCCCTTGCTTTTACTTTCAGTGCCATAATAACTCTGTTTTTTAGTTGGGTTTTACATTTTGTTAACTAACTCCTGTAGTCTCCGATGGCCTTTTTCCCAGAACCCGTCCCAGATTTTTCTCCTCCGCGGCGCAGAAATATTTAGAACGCGTCCCCGTAAAAACCCCTCCTCAACCACACCACAAAGTTACGACTTTTTTCTGACATATGCAAGAGAAAACTGATTTATTTTCAAGGAATTATGAAGATTTTTTAGAAGAAAAAAGAGCGCGCATTCTTTGTTAGTTTAGTACAGCAGACCAACTATCCAGAGGGGGAGTTTCTTGCCTACTGGAAATTCCAAGGAATCAGCAAGTACGTATGAATTAGGAATGTCCGCTATCTGGTCGAAGGACTTGTCCTGCCCACCCACTTCAATGGTAATCTTGCCATCAATCAAGAAGTCACCTTGTGTCCTTCCATACTCCACAGTGTGACCTACTGAAAGTTGGTTGACTACAAAACACTCACGTAATGTGCCGACATTCAGATTAGAACTCAATGCACAGAGCATATTAGGGTTGTGGATGTGAATCTTATCAGGTTTTTGCATCTTGGTCACCGATTTGTTGTCGGAATACAGCAGATGCAATAGCTCAGCCCTCTGCATATAGGAGAGATAACTCAGCACGGTCGTCTTGTTGAGTTCCAAATACGACGAGAGTTTGGCTATATTCACATCGTATGGCAGATTGTTAGCCAAAAACAGCATCATAGCCTTGAGTTTACGGGTATAGGCAGGATCAACGCCACAGAACTGCGTTATTTCCTGGTCGATGATGAAACTGACCACATTCTCAATCCTGCTATAGTACTCCTGTTCGTTGCCATCGTAGAAAGGATAGTAACCCACACGCAAGTATTCCTCAAAAAGTGTCTGGGGATGACACACTTGGCAGACCTCCTCACAGATGGCATCCGCATCCTTCAATATCTCCTCCAACGTGTGCACAGGCAGTTCGATGTTTTTATAAAAGCGGATGTATTCGCGGAATGACAGTCCTGCCATGTCGTGGCTGAGCACCCTGCGCGAGAGGTCGGCATCCGCATTCAGAATTTGGAGGAGCGATGAGCCCGTGAAGGTAACCTTCATGTCTGGCCAAAGGTCGATGATTTCCTTCAGTTCCTTGCTCCACGTAGGGTATTTATGCACTTCATCCAGAAATAGATGCTTGCCGCCCATCAAGTGGAACCGCTCCGCCACTTCCAACAGGGTGTGGGTGGTGAAATACATGCTGTCCATCACGCAATAGAGAGCCTCACCGGCATTCACGCCATATTTCTGCTTGATGTATTGCCGCACGAGTGTCGTCTTTCCAACACCACGCGACCCTCGTATGGACACGAGTTGCTTCTCCCATTTCACGGACTTCATCATCTCGCGGACAGTCTCCGTACTCGTCTGCGAGATCAATACACGATGTTTTTTGAAAAGAGTCTCCATATTTCAATCTGATATTTTGGGCGCAAAGATACAAGAACTTAGTTTAATAACCAAATAAAAGATAAAAAGGTTATCGTAATAACCGATTTTTTGCAATTTTCGGTTATTGTAGTAACCGATTTTGGGAAAATTTCGGTTAGTGGAGTAAACGATTTTGGGAAAATGGTTCTTTGGAGTGCTTTCTTACCTGTAATGCTCAGTTTTACTTTTTGTTGAGTTTTTGAAGCTTGCTAAAATATTTGCAATTAATTGAATGTAAGAAGATTGCAAAACAATTTTTAGTTTTTGCCAAGTTTTGCCGAAAAACTTTTTATTTTATTTTTCTTTCTATAATAGTTTTGATAGAAAAGATATAAAAACTAAAAATAAAAGAGGCATCCGGTTGATTCCCAATAAAGTGGATATGCAAACAGATGCCTCAAAAACTAAATGAAAACTCAAAATGCACTAAGCAAGTTGACAGCTGATGATGTAGTCGGCAATGTCGTATTTCAGCTGATCATCCGGTGCCACGTGCTCACATAGCCGAGACACACGGAAAGGAGCGATGTCTTGCATGTGCTGGAGTTTCTCTTCCCATTCGTTGATGGCATCACGGTCGGGATAGACCACGACAATACGTCCACGCAAAGGACTGAGCACCGAGCGTTTGAGCATTCCCTTGTTGCCTGTCGCCACCCAAAGAAACTCCGGATAAGCGCAGGCTCCAACGAGAGCGTTCTTGGGGCTTTCGACCAATATGACAGGAGCTGTCGGATAACGTGGAAGAAGGTGTGCCCCGAAGAGGCAGTCATTGTCGAACTGTGCATCGGTGGGCAAAAGTCCCTGCTTGACGAGTTGTGTACCCAGCCAGAAGCAGTGACGTTTGTCGCTCTTGAGGTAATCAGGCGATGCAGGATCGGCAGTGTAGTGCTGCACCTTGATGTTGTGCACACGCCCATTGGTGTCAATGCTTGGAAAGAGGACGGAGTCGGGATAAGTGCCCGTGTCGAGGCATCCGAGGCGGTACTCTTCGGTGAGATGCAGAACAAGTGCAGGGTCGAACAGATATCTGAGTCCCACACAGAAGGAATTTTCAGCCGAAAGATGCTGCTCCACATAATCCATCGGGATGTAAGTGTACTCTTTCGGTGTTGCAAGCTCTATGGGCTTGACCTTTCGATATGGAAGCGGTGTTGGGCTATCTCCATAGATGCCAAATAGACGACAAATGATTTCACAAGCTTGTTGGAAGGTGCACCCTTCGTGTTGCATGACAAAGTCGATAGGTGAAGCAGTCTTTCCACACGCAAAGCAATGGCAATGACTACGCTGATGAGGTGCCTCGTCATAGAGTGCCAGCGATGGATGCTTATCTTCGTGCCAAGGGCAGATTGTAAAGAGTGCGCTGCCTCGTTTGACCACCGTGCCGTAATGTTCAGCAAGTGTGGTGAACGACACGGCGTTGAGTCGCGCCGTGTCGTAATGTGGATGTTGATTAGATACTTGCTTCGGAATTCAGTTTTAAGTTAAACAATACCTGATTGCCATAAGTGGTGCGCGTCACGTTCAAAGACTCCATACGGTCGAAGAAACGTTGCTTACCCACAGGACGGAGCATGTCGTTATAGCAGAAACTCTTGTACTTGGCGAAGAGGTCTTTGCCGGTAGTGGTGAAGGTCTCATCACGCTCACAGCATTCATAGAGGAACAGTTGCACGGAGTCCGACTGCAGACGGAAGCGTTCAAGCTCCTTCTGGCAAACTTCACATTGTGAGAACTGACCTCTGCTCATGAACTGAGGTAGAGACTCAAGCACCCAGTTCAAGATACCGCTGAGTTCGCCACACAGCTTTGCAGAGAGGTTCACATCTGCTTCCTGTTCTGTGATGGTACGACGAAAAGGAAGGATGAGCCAACGGCGGTAGAAACCATGTGTCGCCTCTGCACGTGGAAGAGCGTTGAACGAGGTGATGAGTTTGCCATATTCGCGGATGATGCGTGTGCCCACATAGAGCTTGCGGATATCGACAGGTTCCTGGCTGACTATCTTTTTCAGCATGGAAGCGTCAATCTCACGGTCTGACTCATGGCTGATGTTGGCCAACTTGCCTTCAATCATGCAGCGTTTCTCAGCATCGCTCGTGAGGTCAGAAAGCGTGACATTGCTCACGTTCTGACGACCAAGTAAGGCCTCGATCACAGCAAGGATGACACTCTTGCCATTGGAACCTCCACCCAACAAGACGAGCATCTTTTCAGGATTGATGCCGTGAACAAAGCAGTAGCCAATGTATTCGGCCAGCACACGCTGAGCTTCTGCGTCGGAAAGCACTTCGCTGAGGAACTTTAACCACTTGGGACATTCTGCCATCGGGTCATACACATAGCAGAGACAATAGAGGAAGTAATCCTCACGACGGTGTTCATGCAGAATGACCGTACCATCCGTACGGATTTCAAGCGTACCGTTCTTCACGTTGATACGACTCACTTTGCAGGAGTGCTGCATCGGTCTGCTATGCGCCACACGGAAAGCCACTTGCCAATAGATGCGTTCCATGAAGGCAGGCTCATGCAGTTCCTCCACAGGCACGCCAATGCGTTGAGCGCACTCATTGATAAAGTCAAAATAGACTTGCTGATCAAGCAACTGCCAATGGGTGCCAGTGTAGAGATACACCTCCTGCGATGCCTTCGCGCGCGGTTCATAATTGAACACGGCAAGGTCGCCACCGAGGGCACGGATGATTTCACCACTCACCAGCTCAATGGCACTCTTCTTCCAAGTTGCCTTTTGTTGCTTGATGAGCGCACTAATCTCAGCCGACAGGTCTTTCATGTCAGCGGCCTTTGCATCGAGCACGATGCGGTCAATGAACTGCTCTCGCTCCTCATTCTTCTCCACGAGGATGTCGAGATTTGTTTGGATGTCCTCACCCAGAGGGTCAAGGACGGGGTTGCTTGCATTATTTCCCATAATCGTTTTTTATTTTAGGAAATAATGTGGTCTCAGGTTTACCTTGCCGACGGCGTCTGATTCACCACCACTTCATGATGGGCACGCGGCTTCGTGCCTAAGAAGATGGTACAAAGTTAGGCTATTTGTTTGAGAGCGGAAAAGATATAATCTTATTTATAATTAATTGACAATTAGCACAATAAACTCAGAGAGTCACATTGCGTAATCATTGTGAGGGAACCATGTGTTGACATTGACAGGCAATGAGTCAATATGACAATCTGATCATTTCGACTCAGTCATTCTGACCAAAGTTGATGATAAGGAGGTGTCACAAACTCAAAAAAGGTTCATCCGACAAATGCATAGGTCTTATCGTGTAGAGAAAGGATTTTGAGTTCAAAGAACTTCTCGTCTCTGTATCCATATGCTTGTCTCTT
>CADCIO010000008.1 GCA_902801475.1 uncultured Bacteroidales bacterium | reverse complement strand
TCTCATCATCCGTCACCTCATAGACCGTCTCCGCGATCTTGGCAGCCACCAGTCCCTGTAGGATCTGCACGGCAGTATCGAGGCTCTCGCCCGTACGACGCAGACGGACATCACCGACGATATACGCATTGATCAGGTATTCGCCGAACTCCTGCAGCCAGCCGAAAAGGTGGTGATAGATACCCTGGAGATTACCCAGACGGCCCTTCAGATGGTTGTCAGGATCCGTCTTCAAGCCATAGATGATATCCATGTATGGGGCATTCGTACCAACAGACGTCAGTTGGATGATACCCTTACGTTCCGGATCCGTCAGGTTATCAACGCGGCAGAAGGTGTCGTGCTGCTCAATCAAGGCAGTAGGAGTACCATTCTCCATCGTCGTCGCAAATGCAGTGAACTTCACCCAGTCGAGGCGATCGCCATTCTCATCAACCTCCCCACCGGAACCAACCTCCGTAATCCTCAGTTCGTAACTCTTGATGATATAGCCGTCACCACCGCTCGCCACATCATTGCCAGGCTGGTACTGCTGCACCATGATACAGTCACCGACGCGAAACGGCATCACGAACTTACCGCCATTCGTATTCAGCCAGACCTTACCAGTGGCAGGATCATAATGATGTACCTCTTCCATTGCAGTGATGATCCGGTTATCATTCTCACCCAACAGCTGGGACATAATGAACTCATAGACTCGCAGCGAGCCACGGATATTCGCACCGTCGCACTCCAGGACATATTTATACTCAATCTGACCGGCAGCGTTAGTGAACTGCTTCTTCTGGATCGCCCAGCCAGTACCGCCGGGGAAGCCGCTGAAGAAGTTGGAGCTGGAGAGACTGCCGGAATAAATAGAGTCACCAGCCACCTCCAAGGCAGGAAGCACCCTGCCGAATTCATCCACATGGCCAGTACCGTCGCCAAGTTTGGTGAACTCACGCACCCAAAGCTCCTTCAGTTCGGCAATACCCTCTTCAGTGATCTTACCACCTTTCAGGCCTTCAGCATACTCACCGAAGAAGATGGGACCCAGCGTTGTGAGTCCTTTCAGGAAAGAAGGGTGGTTCAGGACCTTATTAAAAGTGATTTCGTCGAATTCACCGATCTTAGCAAACCTCAGCAGCTCGAGGAACGCCGTACCGATGCGAAAAGCAGTATTCGCATGCAGACGGTACTCATCACGAATACCGATAAAGGATTCCTCTAATTGTTGGGCAAGGGTCTGTTTGGCCATCGATTGAATAGAATTTTCTGCAAAGCTACACAACCGACTCCCAAACTAAAACTACAAAACACGAACGCGATTGAACACCTGATCAATCGCAGTAGTCATCATTCCGAGGTAAGCGTTGCCGAAATAATCACGCTCCAGCTCGTTCAGAACCATACGGCTAGCGTAGTATTTACTCCAGTACCAAGGTTTAGGTTTACGGGGGTGGCCACCGGCGATCCTACCACCCCAGGCAGGACCGACACGCTTAGGTTTGTCAAGTCCATGTTCGGCACGGTACTGCTCACCACCAGGCAGCAGGAACGGCAACGTACCAAGCAGCACTGTAGCGCGGTTGCCAAGGACGGACGGGGAGCTGGCTGTTCTGTTTGTCACGGAGACGGCGGGCAGCGGCAATGATTTCCTCATCGCTGATATTGTTCTGGTGTTGCGGATTCTTTGTCATAGTGTTGCAATTTTTGATGGATGATACACATGGTTTTATGGAGTCTCGACTTGACTGTTCCTTCGGGGATGCCTTCGATTTGGGCTATCTGCGGAACGGTGAGTTCTTCCTCATAACGGAGGGAGAAGAGGAGTCGAAGCGGGGGCGGTAGCGACTGGAGGACATCCCAGAGAGCTTCTTCGAGGCGTTCCTGATCGAGTTTTATTTCGACATTATCATCTGTCTGGGGTTCGGCATCGTCGAGAGAGGAGAGGTAGAGGGCCACTTGCTCGTTGTGGCGATAGACGTTCTTGCAGAGATTGTAGGCGATGGAGAAGAACCAGGTGGCGACATTGTTGCCGGTCTCGTAGCGGTCGCGGGCTTCATAGATGCGGAGAAAGACATCGTGGGTGAAGTCTGCCGCAGAATCGACATCGCCTCCGAGTTGTCGGAAGAAGAAGCCCTGTAGCCGTCGGACATACCGACGGTACAGTTCTTCGAAGGCCGACTCACTGCCTCGGCTGACCCGTTGCATCAGTTCCTCATCGGAGAGTTGGCGATTGGATTTGAAGAGTAGGATGCTCATTGCTCAAGGGTTGATTACACTATCCATACTTACTCGAGTTACTTATCTTCTTCGTCAAAGAGATCCATCGGATAATCCCTCGACATTTGTTGACGGATGGCAGTCATAAGATCCTGAAGCCACACGTAGCGCTGCTGATCATGTTCTTTGTAGTAAGGCAACTGGTCTTTCAACAACTCTAAATAATTCATTCTGCAGAAGGTGTTAGGGGCAGCAAATCTCCGATGCTCACTTTCAGGTTCGAACGACATACGGAGATATTCGAGCCAGTAGCGCGATTCGATGTTGCGTCGCTTCACCGCCATGTTGTCATAAGGCTTGGGCGAGTAGCGCAGAGTGAGTCCCTCATTGTAGAAGCAGGGCTTCAGTTCGGCTGGGATTCCTTCCATGAGGTTGATGGAGGCAACGCTGGGGGCTGACACATAGACAGGACGCTTCGAGTTGGCACAGATGTGGCGGAAGATGGCGGGATAGGACTCCTCCTGATAGGATGAGTGAAGTTGCTGCCAGATGGTCTCGTTGAAATCCAATCCGATGCGTTTGAAGACTGCTTCAATATATTCAGGCCATACTGCCACATTCTCGTCGTAAAGAATCTTGTCACGATGCACGCCCTTCACCAGCTGCAGGATGAGTTTGCCAATGATATCGTATTCGTGGGGAGCGATATAGACAGCACCTTCCTCCATACCCTGAAGCTCGTTGAAGTGATACTGCAACATCTCGGGTGGATACTGACCGCTCATATAGTATTTGTTCACCATAACACCTATCCGGATGGTGTCATTTTTCGGAATGAGATATCTTATCCACTGTTCGTAGTCGCCAGCTACAGCATCTTTTGGCAAGGCGGAGATAGCAGAGTCTGCCGCAGCATCGCGGAAAGCAAAGAACTCTTCCGATGTCCAGTTCTCCTCCCGATAGGCACCTTCGTAGGCACTATAGAAAAAGGTATAAGTGTGAGGAATAGCTTGTTTCATACGACCCACGACGTTCAGTTTCTTCTGCAGGTCTTCGCCTTCCTGCCAGTTCTTCCAATGCTTCTGCTCCACCATGCCGTTCGACACCTCAAAGAGGTTGCGCCACGCCCGTTCATCCTTCGGGTGTTGAGCGACGAAATCGTTCCAGTAGTTGTAAAGGCTGTCAAGTTTTTCGGCACTGGCCAAAATGGCATCGGAATGGTCTATCTGTACCGTTTCCTGTGCGCTGACGCTGACCGAACCCATCAGGGTCATCAGCAGGGCAGTTATCATTATCTTTTTCATTGTTCTGTTGTTGTTTTTGAGGTGATTAAATGGTAGAAAGCCATTGACGTTTTTATGCTTTACATGACAGCATACACTTGAAGAACGAAATCGTTCACGAAAATTGTGCTTTTTTTTGCTAAATCACAAGAAAATACAAAAATACTTCGTAACTTTGCACCCAATCAGCCCATGCGTTGGGCGATTTTTTTCCATTCGAACAAGAAAAATTATATAAGAAATAAGATAATGGCACAGCAAGAAGACATTTTCAAGAAAGTGGTGAGCCACTGTAAGGAGTATGGGTTTGTGTTCCCATCTTCAGAGATTTATGACGGACTGGGCGCCGTGTATGACTACGGTCAGAACGGTGTGGAATTGAAGAACAACATCAAGCAATATTGGTGGCAGTATATGGTGCTGCTGCACGAGAACATCGTGGGCATCGACTCTGCCATCTTCATGCACCCCACCATCTGGAAGGCCAGTGGACACGTGGACGCATTCAATGACCCACTGATTGACAACCGCGACTCGAAGAAGCGCTATCGTGCGGATGTGCTCATCGAGGATCAGATTGCAAAATATGACGAGAAGATTGAGAAGGAAGTTGCCAAGGCAAGAAAGCGTTTTGGTGATGCCTTCGACGAGGCACAGTACCGCGCCACTTCTGCCCGTGTGTTGGAAGAGCAGGCAAAGCGTGACGCCTTGCATCAGCGTTATCAGGAAGTAATGAACGCTGAAGGCGGCATCGACTTGGAAGGTTTGAAGCAGATTATCCTGGACGAAGGCATTGTTTGTCCCATCAGTGGCACTCGCAACTGGACAGACGTGCGTCAGTTCAACCTCATGTTCAAGACAGAGATGGGTGCAGCTGCTGAAGGAGCATCAACCATCTATTTGCGTCCAGAGACTGCACAAGGTATCTTCGTGAACTACCTGAACGTACAGAAGACAGGCCGCATGAAGGTTCCATTTGGTATTGCTCAGATTGGTAAGGCATTCCGCAACGAGATTGTGGCACGTCAGTTCATCTTCCGTATGCGTGAGTTCGAACAGATGGAGATGCAGTTCTTCGTGAAGCCAGGCACGGAACTCCAGTGGTTTGAGGAGTGGAAGAAGCGCCGCATGGCTTGGCATCAGGCACTCGGCTTCGGCGCAGAGAACTACCGTTTCCACGACCACGACAAGTTGGCTCACTATGCCAACGCTGCCACCGACGTGGAATTCAAGATGCCTTTCGGATTCAAGGAGGTGGAAGGTATCCACAGCCGCACGAACTTCGACCTCAGTCAGCACGCTAAATACTCAGGCAAGAAGATTGAGTACTTCGATCCAGAGGACAACACATCTTACACTCCATACGTCATCGAGACTTCAATTGGTGTGGACCGCATGTTCCTGTCTGTGATGTGCCACAGCTACTGCGAGGAGCAGTTGGAAGGTGGCGACACCCGCGTGGTGCTCCGTCTGCCTGCCGCACTGGCTCCTATCAAGTTGGCAGTGTTCCCACTCACGAAGAAGGACGGTCTGCCAGAGAAGGCTCGTGAGATCATCGATGGTCTGAAGTTCCACTTCAACTGCAAGTACGAGGAGAAAGACCAGATCGGTAAGCGTTACCGTCGTCAGGATGCCATCGGTACTCCATTCTGCGTGACGGTGGACAACCAGACGCTGGAGGACAACACGGTGACACTCCGTTATCGTGACACGATGAAGCAGGAGCGTGTGAACATCGCTGACCTGCGCGGCATCATCGAAGACCAAGTGACCATCACAAGTCTCTTGAAGAACCTCAAATAACCAGCCCACGCGCTGGACGAATTTCGCCATTCGGACAATGAAAAGAATTTTCTACATACTATCTCTGTTCACTCTCCTTCTCGCCTCTTGCAGCGAGAAGGATGAGGTGAACGAGTATGACAACTGGCAGACAAGGAATCAGCAGTATGTGGATTCCATCGCCAATCTTGCCAATGCCGGACGCGACGGGTGGACAAAGATCATTGCTTACAACCTCATAACGAGGGAGGAACGTCCTGACCTGAACAACAACTTTTATATATATGTACAGAAGTTGGAGAACGGAACGGGCACCCGTCATGCTGAGCAGAACGACTCCGTCCGCGTTCACTATCTGGGTCGTCTGATTCCTTCTGCGTCATACCCACAGGGCAATGTCTTCGACAAGAGTTACAGCACCTACACCTTCAACGAGGAGACGGATGTGCCCAAACTTATGGCTGCTGCTAATAACATGCTGACTGGCTTTGCCACAGCTGTAATGAATATGGTGGAAGGTGACCGATGGAAGGTGGTCATTCCATACTATCTGGGCTACAACCCCAAGGTGAACCCATCGAGCAAGGTTCCTGACTACTCCACCCTGATCTTCGACATCAAGCTGGCGCGCATCTACAAGTATCACATCGATACAGACACCACTTGGCACTAACCAGCCCACCAGCCCACGCACTGGGCGATTTTCGCCATGCGGCAGGTTGGCATATAAATACAAAGAGAGCATCCATCGCAATGACGGATGCTCTCCTTTTTATGTGTATATCTTTACTTATTTGATGTTACCCACCTTGATGAGGTACTCAGCAATCTGCACAGCGTTCAAAGCTGCACCCTTCTTGATTTGGTCGCCTGAGAGCCAGAAAGTGAGACCGTTCTCGTTGGCAAGGTCTTTGCGGACACGACCCACATAGACATCGTCCTTGCCTGCTGTGAAGAGTGGCATAGGATACTTCTGATTCTTTGGATCGTCAATGAGGGTCACACCATCAGCCGCAGCGATGGCCTTCTGTGCATCTTCCACAGAGATAGGCTTCTCTGTCTCCACCCACACAGCCTCTGAGTGAGCACGGAGAGAAGATATGCGTACACACATAGCAGAGCACTTGGCATCGGTATGCATGATCTTACGGGTCTCGTTGAACATCTTCATCTCCTCCTTCGTGTAGCCATTGTCCTGGAACACGTCAATCTGAGGAATCACGTTGTATGCCAACTGATAAGCGAACTTGTTGACTGTTGGCTCCTTGCCTTCCACCAGTTCCTTGTACTGCTGTTGCAATTCAGCCATAGCAGCGGCACCAGCACCAGAAGCGCTCTGGTAGCTTGCCACATGAATGCGCTGGATGTGACTCAACTTCTCAATAGGCTGGAGAACCACCACCATCATGATGGTAGTACAGTTGGGGTTGGCAATGATGCCACGAGGACGGTTGAGGGCATCGGCAGCGTTGCACTCAGGCACCACCAATGGCACATCATCATCCATACGGAAGGCACTGGAGTTGTCAATCATCACAGCACCAAACTTGGTGATGTCCTCAGCAAACTCCTTTGATGTGCCAGCACCAGCAGATGTGAAGGCGATATCCACACCCTTGAAGTCGTCGCCGTGCTTGAGAAGCTGTACTTCATACTCCTTGCCACGGAAAGTATATTTTCTTCCGGCACTACGAGTTGAACCGAAAAGCACGAGTTCGTCAATTGGGAAATTTCTCTCATCAAGAACACGAAGGAATTCCTGTCCTACGGCACCACTGGCGCCGACGATTGCTACTTTCATCTTATTACCTTATTTATTGAAAATCTTATTCTTTTTATGAAAAACGGTGCAAAGTTAGGAAAAAAACTAAAAACTAAAAACTAAAAACTAAAAGTTTAAGTAACAAATGGCTAATATTGGCAAAAGATACCATTACTTTTAATTTTTAGTTTTTAGTTTTTAGTTTTTTCTGTACCTTTGCAAAAATTTTCATTTTGGACGCAATTACCACATATCTGCCCATCACCGACCCGACTTGGATCTTCTTCCTCGTGCTCAGCGTGATCTTGTTTGCTCCCATGATATTCAGCAAACTACGCATTCCGCATCTCATCGGAATGATTCTGGCAGGTGTGCTGATAGGCGAACACGGTTTCAATCTCTTGGCAAGGGACGCCTCGTTCGAGCTGTTCGGCAAGGTGGGCATCTACTACATCATGTTCTTGGCAGGTCTTGAAATGGACTTGCAAAATCTGAAGCAGAACCGCATCAAGGGCTTTACGTTTGGCTTCATCACCACCGTGATTCCTTTTGGATTCGGTTTCTTGGCAGGTTACTACTTCCTCGATTACAGCATTCCTGCTTCCCTGCTCTTAGCATGTATCTTTGCTTCCCACACGTTGGTGGCATACCCCATCGTCGGCCGTTACGGACTGAGCAAGTCCCCATCCGTAACCATCTCCATTGCCGCCACGATGGTGGCTCTGCTCTCCGCCCTGCTCTTCCTGGCAGGCATCGCTGGCACCATCAAGGGAACAGGCGGTTTCTGGTTCTGGGCCTTCTTCGCCTTGAAGTTTGCCCTCTTCATCTTTGGCATGTTCTTCCTGTTGCCTCGCCTCATCCGTGTATTCTTCCGCAAATTCAGCGAACCCGTCATACAGTTCACCTTCACACTCGCTGTGGTGTTCCTCGCAGCCGCCACCGCTGAGTTCTGCGGATTGGAGGGTATCTTTGGCGCCTTCTTGGCAGGTTTGGTGCTCAACCGTTTCGTACCCAACACCTCGCCATTGATGAACCGCATCGAGTTTGTCGGCAATGCGGTCTTCATCCCTTATTTCCTGATTGGTGTGGGTATGCTGGTCAATGTCGCTCCAATGTTCCGCGAGGGCAAAGCCGCTGTGGTAGTGCTTATCATGGTGGTGGCAGGCACCCTCTCCAAATACATTGCTGCTTACCTCAGCCGTAAACTTTTCCACATGACAAGGCGCGAAGGTGTGATGATGTTTGGTCTTACCGAAGCCCATGCTGCAGGTGCTTTGGCTATGGTGATGGTGGGTGTCAATCTTGAAGTGTCGCCTGGTGTTCCGCTGATGAACAATGCCGTGCTGGATGGTGTGGTGATGATGATTCTCATCTCGTGCATCATCTCTTCCATTGCTACCGACCAAGCCGCCAAGAAAATTAAGATGCAGGGCGACAGCACAGCGACAAAGCAAAGACGAGACAGCACGGCACTCGATGACGAAAAGATTCTCATTCCAATCAATGATCCCAGCAATATCCGCACGCTGATGTCCACCGCTTTCATGATGCGCAACCGCCAACTGAATCGTGGACTCATCTGCTTGAACATCATCAACGATGCTGACATGAGTGACAAGACACAGGAACACAGTCGTGAGTGTCTGGAGATGGCGACCAACCTCGCCTCCGCTGCCGATGTGCCCATGCAGACACAGACGCGCTTGGCGGTCAACTTCGTCACAGCCACCATCCATGCCCTACGAGAGAACGATGCCAGCGAGTTGCTCATCGGACTCCATCGCAAACGCCACGAGGGGGATTCCTTCCTCGGACTCTTTGCCCAAGGACTCATCGACAACATGTCGCGACAACTCATCATCGTCAAGATGCACATCCCAGCCAACACCATCCGCAAGATTGTGGTGGCTGTGCCAGAGAAGGCAGAGTACGAAAAGGGCTTCTACCGCTGGATTAACCGTATTGCCCGTATGGCGGAGGATCTCGGATGCCAGATGGATTTCTATGCTCCAGAAACCACAGGCAATCTCATTATGCGCTATATGCGTGACCGTCATAAGAGCGTGCGAGACGACTACGAACTGCTCTACTCGTGGAACGACTTCCCAGCCCTTCGCCACGAACTCAACCCCGACCACCTGCTCGTGGTGGTCACTGCACGCAAAGGCAGCATCTCCTACCAGAGTTCTTTCGCAAAACTGCCTCACCAACTCCGAACAGACTTTGCTGACACAAGCCTCATGCTCATCTACCCCGATCAGCAGGAGGAAAACAACGAGATACACGCATTCGCTGACCCACACCACTTCGACACCAAATCCGGCAGCACACGCGTCGGAAGATGGCTGAGTAAGTGGATAGGTGAAATGGGGTAAAATAAAGAATAATCATGATAACTCTCCAAAACATCACCAAATCCTTCGGCACTCTACAAGTGCTCAAAGGCATTGATCTCCACATCGACAAGGGCGAAGTGGTGAGTATCGTCGGTCCCTCTGGAGCAGGTAAGACCACCCTCCTCCAAATCATGGGCACCCTCGACACTCCTGACTCAGGTTCTGTCATTGTCGACGGCATCGATGTGACACGTCTGAAAGACAAGAATATCGCTAAGTTCCGCAACCAGCACCTCGGCTTCGTCTTCCAGTTCCACCAACTCCTGCCTGAGTTCACAGCGCTGGAGAATGTATGTATCCCCGCTCTCATCGCAGGCAAGAACAAGAAACAAACCGAAGCACGTGCCAAGGAACTGCTTGATTACCTCAACCTCAGCGACCGCATCCATCACAAACCAGCCGAACTCTCAGGAGGAGAGAAGCAACGTGTAGCGGTGGCACGCGCCCTCATCAACAACCCTTCCATCATCTTGGCAGACGAGCCCTCTGGCTCCCTCGACTCCAAGAACAAGGAAGAACTGCATCGCCTCTTCTTCGACCTACGCGACAAGTTCGGACAGACCTTCGTCATCGTCACGCACGATGAAACGCTCTCGCAAATCACAGACAGAACCATTCACATCAAAGACGGACTTATTGAATATGACAAAACTTCAACTGGGCAAGAGGAATCAACTGAAAGTCTTGCGTGAGAAAGAGCACGGGCTCTATCTCGAAGGGGGCGACATTGGCGACATCTTGTTGCCTAAACGCTATGTGCCCGAAGGCACCAAGGTGGGTGACATCCTCGATGTGTTCCTCTATCTTGACCAAGAGGAACGCCTCATCGCCACGACCGAACATCCCCTCATCGAAGTGGGACAGTTTGCCTATCTCGAATGCGCATGGACCAACGAATACGGTGCCTATCTCAACTGGGGCTTGATGAAAGACCTCTTCTGTCCTTTCCGTGAACAGAAAGTACGCATGCAACGTGGCAAGCGCTACCTGGTCTATTGCTACATCGATGACAAGACCTACCGCATCGTCTGCTCCAGTAAGATTGAGAAGTTCCAGAAGGCCATCAGCGAGAAAGATGGCAACTCTAAGCCCTCAACTCTAAAGCCTCAACCAGACAGAAAAGTCCTCATCGGCGACTTCTCCACCCGTCTTTTCGAACACCTCAAACTCTCAGAAAAAGGATTCACTCCCTACCACGACAAATCGCCAGCCGAAGAAATCTATGCAATGTTTGGCGTCAGCAAGAAAGTCTTCAAGCAAGCTGTAGGCGATCTCCTCAAACGTGAACTCATCCAAATCAAATCCAACGGCATCGAATTGACTATCAAAGGTAAAGCTACAGGCATAGAAGAATAACCATGCAGTACATACTTTCTCTCCTTTTCGTCCTCCTTCCTCTCCTCTCACTCTCTGCCCAAAACCTTACACGGGCTCAGGCTGAACAAGAGGCACAAGCCATCACCACCCAATGGATTGCCGACACTAAGTCGAAATATCAGCAGGCCTGGGAGAATAAACACCTCATCCTCAACGGCAAAATCATGCCCTTCTGGTACACCACTTACGGCACCAAGCCCGCCGATGGCTACAGCCTCTTCATCTCCCTGCATGGAGGCGGCAATGCTCCTGCCCAAATCAACGACAGCCAGTGGGAAAACCAGAAAAGGCTCTATCAACCCCAGAACAGCGTCTATCTCGCACCTCGTGCCCCCTACGATGACTGGGACATGTGGTTCAAGCCCACCCTCGACTCTTTTTATGTCGCCCTCATCCAAATGTGCGTTGCCTACCTTGATGTCAACCCAGACAAAGTCTATCTCATCGGCTATTCAGCAGGAGGTGACGGCGTGTGGCGCATGGCTCCTCGTATGGCAGACACATGGGCAGGCGCTTCCATGATGGCAGGACACCCAGGTGACGTATCCCTCCTCAATCTTCGCAACACCCCCTTCATGGTGTGGTGTGGAGCACTTGATGCCGCCTACAACCGCAATCGCGAGTGCACCCAACGAGGTGTGGAACTCGATTCGCTCCACAAAGCCGACTCCAATGGTTATATCCATGAAACACATATCGTAGCCGAGAAATCTCACTGGATGGACTTGGAAGATGCAGCCGCCCTTCCTTGGTTGCAACAATACCAACGCAACCCCTACCCCACCCATATCGTCTGGCAACAGGCAGAAGTCACCCATCCCCATTTCTATTGGCTTACTGCCCCAGACGACCAACTCCAACGTGGCAAGACCGTACGCCTCACCCTCAAAGGCAACACCGTCAACATCTCCCAATGTGACTATACCCAACTCACCCTCCACTTCAACGACCAAATGGTTGACCTCGACAAACCCATCACCATCCGCATGAACGGCAAAACCTGCTTCAAAGGGAAACTCCCACGCACCGTTGAGAATATGAAAAACAGCTTGGAACAACGAGGCGATATCCGTTATCTGTTCCCAGCACAAGTGACGGTGCAGTTGTAAAATACACGTACTTCCTCATTTCACTTTGTGGCCTAAACGTTAAAAAAACTTATTTTACGAAAAAAACTTTGTCTTTTATTATACATTTCCTGAAAAAAGGGGAATAGGGGGGTAGAAGACAATGACAATGAAGCGAACAGCAGATAATAGACAGATCACCGCCGTCGATGACAGGACGCTCATCAGGAATGTGCTCGATGGACAAACAGAGCAGTTCAGACCACTCGCTGACCGACATGGAGAATGTGTGCAGAAATTTGTGGCACGCATGGTTCCATTGCCTGAGGATGCGGAGGAGCTGACGCAGGACGTGCTGGTGAGTGCCTTCCAAAGTCTGTACCGATTCGACGAGGAAAAGGCGAGTTTCAGGACTTGGCTGCTGCGTATCGCTTACCACATGGCGCTGAAACGTCTCCGACGTGAGTCGCGAAAGCAGTGGGTCAGGAAGGAACTGGATGTAGAGGATTTGCCCGACCTTGAGACTGACGAGCTGCTGAACGACACCACCCAAGAACGTCTTGCATTGCTCAAGAAGGCTGTGAATCAACTGGATGCTGATGACCAGATGCTGCTCAGCCTATACTATCAGGATGGACATTCTCTCAAAGAGATTGCTTACATCGTTGACCGAACCGACGCTTACTTACGCTCTCGCCTTCAGTGGCTCAGAAAGAAAATTCATCAAACCATCATCAATCTTGAAGACAATGGAAACCAACTTTTATGATAAGGACAAGGCACTGCGCATCGTCATGAAAAAGATGACAGAGCAGGCTGAACAGATGAAGCTCTCGGAGGGTTTCACCGACCGGCTGATGGAACGCATTAGACGAGAGGAACGAGCCAAGAAGATGGCTTTGCGTCGCCGACGCATCGGGTTCGCAGTGGGCATTGCGGCTGCTGTGGCACTTTTGGTGGGTATTGCTCTGCATGTGATACATAAAGAAGAGGGTGCTTCTCAACAGGTGGCGAAGACGGTGGAAGATGTAAAGTCGAGAGATGAGCGTGTAGGGTTGAGAGGGGAGAGTAAGGAGTTAAGCGATGAGCGTTTAGAGTTGAGTATGGAGCGTGAGAAGCTGGTGGCATACGCGCCTGCACGCATCGACAAGGTGATGGAAGAAGAGCAGGCAGAAAAGGAGGAGGCTGAGGTTGTAGGGTTGGAGGGTCTTACTCAGCAACTGGAGAATGGGGACAGGAATGTATGCTGGATTCTGATACCCAACACACCCTTCGCACTGAAATATTCCCTGACCTGGGATTCGGACGATGAAGGAGCGACAAAAGCCAATGTGGCATCTGTGGAATGTGTGACCATCGAAGAGAATGACACAGTGCTCATCAAGAGTCCGTCGGGCGAGATACGGAAGGGATCGATGTATGTGTATGAACGTGAGAAGAAGGAGAATGACTTTGTGTATGTTCAGGACGGTCGATTGCTGTCGGCCGATGTACGCATCTACTACAAGAAAGCTTTCCTGAATGCTGACGGTCAGACGTATTCTTATATGGATGCGTTGGCATTGCTCGATTACCCTACCTGCAGTTTGTGCATGAAGGATTAACAGAATGAAGTTTCGACGATTTAAATAAAAAGAGAAGTGTATGAAAAGGAGTCTATACATATTATTATTGGTATTCTCCGTATGTTCGCTTCATGCGCAACAGCATGTCTTTCATGCTCAGGTGGTGGATGCGGAGACAGGAGAGGCTCTGCCCTTTGTGAATGTCTATCATACAGCAGGGAGAGGAAGTATCAGCAATATGGAAGGCAACTTCACCATCATGGCTGAGATGGAGGACACTTTGCGCTTTTCATTTGTTGGGTATCAGACATGTAAGTGGAAGGCGAGCAAGATGCCAAAGGTGGTGAAGATGCGTCCTGCGGCATTGTCTGTGGCAGGTGTGACGGTCCTCTCTGATGATGCCATCCTGACGAGAACTTTTGACGAGCTGAAAAAGGACTTCAAGAAGCATGTGAAAGAGAAGAGGACGTACCTCAACCGCATCACCATCAAAAGCGGCGAAAACAGGGAAATGGTAGAAGACTTTTTGACAGCACGATCGGCTGTGAATGTACGTGGGATGAGTGTGCTTTCTGGCCAATATTGGACAAGGACGATAAAAGGGGAACAGATAACGTCACAATTGCAACATACCAATCTGCATCATCTCATGATGGCGGGACCTATGATGCGAGATGTCCCTTTGGAAAACTCTGTTCTTCAGCCTTTCCCTGCATCCTTCTCGGCTTCCTACCTTCAATATTACTTTATGGTGTCCAGCCAGATGTTGCAGACAGATGGGGGTGATTTGGTGTACGTTGTCGAACTAAGACCGAAAGTGGAAACCTGGAAGAGCATCTTGTATGGTAAACTTTATATTGATGCGAAGACTTTCCATTTGCTTCGCTTTGATGGGGCTGTTCGTGGACTGATGACGAGTATGCATCGTCTGGGTGAAAACGAGGAACAGGGACAACCTGCCACCATTCGACTCCAGATTCATTATACACACCAAAGAGGATTCACGGAAGTGGAGAATGCTTCTGCCCAAATCCATTCGAACGAATCGGATGTCAGCATGATACTGGCAGATGCCAACGACATCGTTATGCCATCCAGTAAAGGTGTTTCGGTGAAAGAGAATCTGTTGAAAGCCATTATGGCAGTAGGTTCTCGTCCGAAACTCCATCAGGAGGCACAATTTATACAATGGACAGAGATGGAACAGGTCATTGCCGGCAATGCTTTTGCAAGAACATCGACAACGAAATCCGCTTCATCTTTGTTCACCTACATCCAGAAAGCGATGAACTTTAACAAGGTGGTGCCACAAGAGAAAGTGTATATGCACTTCGACAACATGGGGTATTTCGAAAATGAGACCATGTGGTTTAAGGCCTATGTGACACGAACGGACAGTGGGCGTGCCACTGACTTGAGCAAGGTGTTATATGTGGAGCTGCTGAATCCGACGGGAGATGTGATCAAGACACGCAAGTATCCCATTGATTCGTTGGGTGTGGCGCATGGCGACATGACGTTAGACACGTTGTTTGGCTCTGGCTTCTACGAAGTGAGGGCATATACCCGATATATGACGAACTGGGGAACGAATGCCGTCTTCTCACGGGTGTTTCCCGTCTTCAAGGAACCTCAGAAGGAGGGAGATTATTCTGACTTGAGTATCGTGCCGAAGCTCTACGCCAACCGTGACCCGAACAATCGCATCAGCGACGACTCGCTCTACCAGAGGGCCATTAACGAAGGAATTTACACGAAAGATCTGATGAAAACCATCAGCGTGCAGTTCTATCCTGAAGGAGGAAGCTTGATTGTGGGCAAACGAAGTAGGGTGGCATTGCTGGCTGTGGATGACAACGGGCGACCGCATCAGGGGGAAGGTTTTGTGATGAACGAGAAGGGAGATGTACTGGCTATGGTGGAGACGGATTCGTTGGGCAGAGGACTCTTCGAGGTGGTTCCTGACGCAGGTAAGCTTACCTATCAGATGCGGAACTTGAAGAAGGACGAGAAGAGTCAGGTGCAATTTTTCACGCTTCCTCAAGCCCGAACACAGGGATGCACCCTCTCGGTCGATGCCATCAGCGAAAGGATGCTGGCCACTATTCAATGCACCGACAGCGTGTGTGGACACTTGCTTGGCTATGTCATCATGCATAATGGTAACATCATTCGATGTGACACTCTTACCGCTGTGCCACTGGTGGAAATTGAGATGGGCAGACAAGCGATGCCTGATGGGGTGAACCAGATGACTGTCTTCGACAGAAGGGGTGTTATTATGGCGGAAAGGCTTTTCTTCCAATGCCCGACACCCAATCAGGAGGACAGCATACGTGTTACGGCAGTCACAAAGAAGCTGCAACCATGTGGCAAGGTGGAGATGGAACTGCACACACAGCCCCATGCGAACTTGTCGTTCTCGGCAATGGATGCCCACACGATGACGAATGGCAAGCAGGGTAACATGAAGACGTGGATGTTGCTATCGTCGGAGGTGAGAGGATATATTCCCAATGTTGATTATTATTTCGAGGCTGACGATGTGGAACACCGCAAGAGTGCCGACCTGCTGATGATGACGCAAGGTTGGAGGCGCTATGACTGGAGATTGATGACGGAGCGATACATTTTCCGCAAGCCGCAGCCCATCGAAGACAAGATGTACTTGAATGGTACGCTGAAGGCATATCGGAAGCATAATCCTGTGAATAATGTTCACATATATGTCATCATGTGGAATAAGTATGGGCAGAGCATGTTGGGACAGACGGTGACAGATTCGGTAGGCAATTATGCTTTTGAGATGCCCTTTGTAGATGGGGAGTGGAAGTTGTGCATATATACGACGAGGAAATTGAAGGAGGAGAAGCGCAAGACTTACCTTGTGGGTATCGACAGACAGTTCTCGCCTAAACCGAGGTACATCACGCCTGTGGAAGTGGAAATACAGCATCCATTGGCTCCCAACGCCTTTGTGTGGAATCCTCAGGAGGCATTTGAAGACGATGACTATATCCCCATTACGGAGAAGGAGCATGTGTTGAAGAATGTGACGGTGAAGAGACGATTCTTCACGAATGATGACTGGAAGTTTAAGAATGAGGCGTTCGGTCGTCAGTATGCGACGCGGTATTACGACATCGACAGAGAAAGGGACAATGCGCTTGACAAGGGAGAAAGGGATCCCTATATGTTGGATTTCTTGAAAGAGAAGAATCCGCTCTTCACCTATCGTAGGGAATCGAGATCGTATGGTGTCTACGGTGTATCTTCGAATTATAATGGCTTGGGAGCACTTTCTACGACATTGCCTTATAAGTTTTCTGTTTCATCTGGCGGATCATCAGATTCTTACACCTATACCTACCAATATGATGGAAAAGGGGTAGAATGGATTTTCGACAATGGGGAACGTCCCAATCTTCACTCGAGGCCCGAAGAGCTCTTCCTGAGTGACGTCAAATCCATCTATATTGTGCCAGATGATCCACGAACTGATGACAATAGAGTGCGCATTTATGTCTATCTGCACACGATGTTCACGACAGAGAGCAACAAGGGTCTCCGACGTACGTACTTCCAGGGGTTCAACGAGGCTTCCACCTTCAAGATGGAGGACTACAATGTGGTTCCCCCAATGGCAGACTTCCGTCGTACCATCTACTGGAATCCTGATGTCATTGCTGATGACAAAGGAAACGCCAAGGTGGAGTTTTTCAACAACTCCACGTGTAGGGAAATGTTCATCAGCGTCGAAGGCATGAGTCCTGAAGGACAGATGCTGATTAACCGATAGTTTGAATATAAAGGGAGAATTAGAGGCTCACTTCCACCTCTACAGGACAATGGTCGCTGCCCATGATGTCAGTGTGTATCTTGGCACTGACGAGTTGGGGTTGTATGCGATTGGAACAGAGCCAGTAGTCGATGCGCCAACCGGCATTCTTCTCGCGGGCATGGAAGCGATAGCTCCACCATGAGTAGATGTTGGGTGTGTCAGGATAGAAATGTCGGAAGGTGTCGGTAAAGCCAGCATTGAGCAAGTCTGTGAATTTAGCACGTTCCTCATCTGTAAATCCTGCGTTGTGGCGATTGGATTTGGGGTTCTTGATGTCTATCTCCTCGTGTGCCACATTCATATCGCCACAGACAAGTACGGGCTTCTGCTGATCGAGACGTTGGAGGTAGAGGCGGAAAGCATCGTCCCACGTCATGCGCTGGTCAAGGCGTTTGAGCCCATCCTGTGAGTTGGGGGTATAGACGGTGATGACAAAGAAGGTTTCGTATTCGAGGGTGATGACACGTCCCTCAGTGTTCATATCGAGCCAGCCGTTGTCGGGAACGGAAGCGATGATGTCTTCGGGTAAACCCAAAATCACGTTGAGGGGAGTGTGCTTGGTGTAAATGGCTGTGCCTGAATAGCCTTTCTTCTCGGCATAGTTCCAGTAGGACTGGTAACCGAGGAAGGCGAGGTCAAGTTGCCCCTCCTGCATCTTGGTCTCTTGCAGGCAAAAGAAATCCGCGTCGAGCGTGGTGAAGACTTCAGAGAAGCCCTTACCACACACGGCGCGAAGTCCGTTAACATTCCATGAAATAAATTTCATGTTACATGTGAAATATTAAATGTCCAAATTATGCGAATTTGCTGAAGTCCACCTTGTGCATGTCGCCCTCCTTGATGAAGGTGTCGTGGAATGCGTGGGTGGCAGCGAGGTTGTGCCAAGACTGACCCTTCTGAGAGATCTTGAGGTAGTCCCAGAGGAGTTGCTTGTAATCGGGGTGTGCACAATTCTCGATGATGGCATGAGCACGCTGGATGGGGCTCTTACCACGCAGGTCTGCTACACCCTGTTCTGTGACAATGACATTGACATCGTGTTCAGTGTGGTCAACGTGACTACAGAATGGCACAATGGCTGAAATGGCACCACCCTTAGCTACAGATGAGCAAGTGAAGATGCTGAGGAAAGCGTTGCGCTCGAAATCGCCTGAACCGCCAATACCATTCATCATCTTAGTACCACAGATTTGTGTGGAGTTTGCGTGTCCGTAGAGGTCCACCTCAATGGCGGTATTGATGGCAATCAAACCGAGTCGGCGAATCACCTCTGCGTTGTTGGAAATCTCTGACTGACGAAGCACGAGCTTGTCACGGAAGAAGTCGATGTTGTCGTAAATGCTTTGGAGCTTGTCGTTGGTGACAGTGAGTGAGCAGGTAGATGCACACTTCACCTTCTCCTGGAACATGAGGTCAACGATGGCATTCTGGAGCACCTCTGTATAAACTTCCATCTGAGGCATCTCTGGGTTGCTTCCGAGTGCAAAGAGGATGGCGTTGGCAGTAGTACCCACACCGCTCTGGAAAGGCAGGAAGCTTGGAGGGATGATGCCGCGCTTCTTCTCGTTCATGAGGAAGTTGGCCACATTCTCACCAATCTTGTCGGTGATAGGATCTGCATCCTTGAAGGTACGAGCTTCGTCGGGAATGTTGCATTCCACCACACCCACAATCTTCTTGGGGTCAATCTGGAGGTAAGGAGTACCGATGCGGTCTGTTACCTTCTCGATTGGGATGGGCTTGCGACAAGGAGGATCAAGTGGCTCATAGACGTCGTGAAGTCCTTTTGACGTTGCAGGGTGGAAAGCGTTGAGCTCCAGAATCACACCTTTCTTGGCCAGACGTGCTATAGTAGGAGAGATACCGCCTGCGGCTGTGAGATATACTTTTCCATCTTCTTCGATGTCACATACTTCGATGATTGCCCAATCAACATCGCCCAAGAATCCGTAGCGAAGGTCTTGAGCCATCATGCCGAGGTGAATGTCATTGTAGGCAATTTCGCCTGCATTGACATGCTTGCGGAAAGTGGAGTTTGTGGTGTAGGGTGCACGATAGCGAATAGCTTGTTCATCAGAAAGTACGCCATCACAAGACTGACCAGTAGAGGCACCTGTGAAAATGCCTATCTGGAAAGGACGTCCTGCTTCGTGCTCTGTATGAGCAATCTTGGCAATCTCTGCCGTTACTGCTTTAGGTGTGCCTGCTGGTGTGAAACCAGACAGGCCAATGTTGTCTCCGTTCTTGACGAGTGCTGCAGCCTCTGCAGCGGTGATTCTTGTAAATGCCATAAACCTTTTTACTTTTACACAATTTTTCAAAATTTGTGCAAAGTTAGGGGTTTTGTTTGGATTGACAAAATAAGTGGCACAAAAACTGATGATTTGTGCCACTTTTATATAATATATGTGTAGAATGTGCCTTTATTTCACGGGGTCGAAGTCATCCTTGAGTAGATCTTGCTTGTTTTTGGGTTCGTAGAATACCTTGTTGGCTCCGCTGGTGATTTGGATGAATTCGGGATGTTCCTTGGCGAAATTGTCGATGTAACGGATGCGCTTTTGGTCGTAAAGTTCGCTGACAGCAATGAGGATACCTGTCTCTTCCACATCGCCAAAGCCGTAGTTGATGGCTGTGCCGAACATCTTCATAGTGGGGGAGAGGCTCATGTATGCATTGACCAATGGGGGGATGTTCAAACCAAGGGCACGTACCTCATGGTTGAGAATCTTGTAATCCTCCTTGAAGGATTCTTCACAGAAAAGTTCATCAAACTCCTTGGGATCGTGTTCCAGTTCAAGGGGTTTTGTGGGAATGACCAGTCCATCTTTATCGCCAAAGTGTTTACGCAGGAAATAGAGAATCATGTCACGTCCCTTGCGGTTATAGCTGGGGTACATGGTCATCTTACCAAAGAAATACTTACAACCAGGCATGATGACAGCCAATGCACCAAGTCCGTCCCAAAGATTGTCAAGGGCAAAGATGGACTTGCCGTCGGAACGGGTAGACTGATATTCGAGCGTGACGAACGAACGTCCCAACTCAATGGTGTAAGGCATGTAGTCCTTGATGAACTCATCGGAGAAGTGGAACATGTGGCTGGTAGCAAGGATCGGCTGTCCTTTCTCATCCAATTGGATGTCAGGGCCGAGGATGTAACGGTAGCCACCAATGATTTCTTCCGATTCAGGATTCCACACAATCAATTGCTTGTATGGGTTCTCCATTGTGTCGAACTCATCGAGGTCGCAATCAAGCCCCGTACCACCACCTGCAGCACGGAAAGCAATCTCACGGAGACGCCCAATTTCGCGCACAACATTGGGAGCGTTTTGCCATGTGACCACATACACCTCATTGTTGCTCTTGCTCGTCATACGCAAGCGCTTATCATCGGTTAGTTCTGATTTCAGCACCTCCTTTGGGATAGGTGCAATGATTTCTGCTTCCATATTTATTTTTTGTCCTATTACTTTGTTATACAGGGGCTTTGTCGAGTTGATAAACCTTCCCCTTCACCCATTGTGCCCATTCTGTCGGAGTCTTCGACTTATCGAAGGTCTGCCAAGGGATTGGTTCTCCAAACGTAACCGTGAAGGTCTTTCCCTGATTCTTGTACATCTCATCAGCCAGATAAAGCATGGCAATGTTGAACTTGATGTGTAGGCGTTTGCACCAACGGGCGATGTCATAAAACCGATCGGAGTTATGTCCTGAGAAATGGACAGGAATCACATCTCGTTGGTACTGCACAGACTTGGTGACGAAGGTTTTCTTCCATTCAATATCCCGAATTACGCCATCCTCTCCCTTTCGTGAACAGAGTCCCGCAGGGAACATCACCACGTTCTTAGGAGACTGAAATGCCATTTCCACCATCTTGGGAAAGTTCCGACTATTGCGTCCCGTCTTGTTGATGGGTACACAAAGTGGAGCCAATCCTTTGAAACTCATTAGGATGTCATTGACAAGATACACCATCCGGCTGTCGTACTTGTGGCAAATGATGGAACCCAACGCAATGCCGTCCTGACCTCCGAGAGGATGGTTGCTCACGATGGTGAAATAACGCCCCCCCTCATTGCCTGGAAGCGCATCCAAGCCCTCTTGAATGACCCCTTTGATGTTGGTCTGCACTTTCAAAGTGCAATTCAGATAGTTAAGGCATCCGTCCAACCACTCAACTCCCACTTGTCCCTTTCCCTCTCCGCATAGATGGACGTTCATCCAATCCTGGTGGATAATGTTCTTCAACCATGAAACCAAAAATTTAGGAACAAACTTGGATTTTTTACCGAGTTTGTCCTTCAAGACCTGGTCCACGTCCACCCGAAATTCTTCTCCTTCTATTGCCATAATACTGAAATGTCGTGCAAAATTATTAAATCTTTTTTGTTTTTTCATAAAAAAAGAGAACTTTTCACTATCGGAGAGGAAAAAAAGTCGTATCTTTGCAGCAATTATGGAGATTCTGTGCCAAGCTAATTAAAAATAGAAGTGGTGGGGGAAGTAAGATATGGCGCAGATCGCCAACTGAAAAGGAAAGTAATCAAAAGAAGTAAAAATATTGATATGAAAAGATTTTTATTGGCTGTCGTATTGTGTTTCATGACAATTTTGGGTGCCTTTGCACAGATGACAGACTCACAAGTGAAGAGTTTTATTAAAAGTAGGGCAAAAGCGGGTGCGAGCCAGTCTCAAATTACTACACAGTTGATGCAACGAGGTGTAGAGATAGAGCAGATACGTCGTATTCGCAATGAATATGATTCTCAGGTTAATAGTGACGGCGTTTTGCGTGCTGCACCTGGATCCATTTCAATGGCTACCGATCGCATGCTTGCTAATAGTGATGGTACAACTTCGCAGGAATTGACAACGGCTCGTCGTGGCACGACTGGTGAAATTCATGCTGATGCGTCAGAGGATTATGAAGAGGCAGAACGTGATGTGGAGTCCATGCAACGAGTGCAGGGTGAAACAGCAGGAAAGAGGGTCTTTGGTCATGATCAATTCCGTCGTATAGGTGTGAACTTGAATCTTCCCACTCCACAGAATTATGTGGTGGGACCTGGTGACCAATTGGTCATTGATATTTATGGAGAATCTCAGAAGACATTAGTACATACAATATCCTCAGAGGGAACCGTGACTTTGGGAGGCGTTGGGCCTGTTTATGTGAGTGGGCTTACCGTTGCAGAAGCTCAGAACAAAATAAAAAATACGTTAGGTAAACATTATTCTGGGTCAAACATCCGACTAACATTAGGACAGACTCGTTCCATCATGGTGAATATTATGGGTGAGGTAAGGAATCCTGGTACATATAATATGTCATCTTTTTCAACGATATTCCATGCTATTTCTATGGCTGGTGGTATTAAGGCATTGGGTACTTTGCGTAATATCAAGGTCTATCGAGGTGGTAGATTGGTCACTATTGTTGACTTCTATGAATATATTTTGAATGGAAGATTGGCTGGTAATATTTATTTGGAAGATAACGATGTCATCCATGTGGAACCATACGAATGTTTGGTTGGTATCACAGGAAATGTGAAACGTCCAATGTTTTATGAAATGCGCAGAACGGAAACGGTTGGTACTTTGCTGAAGTTTGCAGGTGGTTATACAGGTGATGCTTATAAGAAATCTGTTCGTTTGGTACGTCAGACAGGCGAACGTTATACCGTACATAATATTGATGAGTTTGAGATGAATGCCTTTACTGTTGATGATGGTGATAATGTATCAGTAGATGCGATTCTGAACAGATATGATAATATGGTAGAGATAAGGGGAGCAGTGTTCCGTCCTGGACAATTCAACATTAGTGGTGATGTTTGCTCTGTACGAACCCTTATTCAGGCAGCAGATGGTTTGACAGAAGATGCATTTCTTGATCATGCTCTCATTCACCGTTTGAAGGAAGACCGTACTTTGGAAGTTATTCCTATTGACGTGAAAGGCATTATGGATGGAGTGGTGGCTGATGTTCCATTGAAGAACGAGGATGTTGTTTTCATTCCGACCCAAGATGAACTTCGTAAAGAACGTTATTTCTCAGTTACAGGTCAGGTGATGAGCCCTGGTAGTTATGAATATGCTGAGAATACAACTATTGAGGACTTGATCGTTATGGCAGGTGGTTTGCGTGATGGTGCATCTTTGGCACGTGTGGATGTGAGTCGTCGAATCAAAGATCCTTATTCAACAGAAAAGACTCGTAATATAGCAGAAACATTCCAATTTGACATTAAAGATGGTTTGGTCATCAAGAAAGATGGAAAAGAATTTTATCTGCAACCTTACGATGTGGTGCATGTGCGTCGTAGTCCAGGCTATGTGATGCCAAGGAACATTAGAGTTACAGGTGAAGTGAACTATGAGGGTGCATTCACTATTGAGAAAAAAGATCTTCGTTTGACTGATGCTATCAAGATGGCAGGAGGTGTGGCACCAGGAGCTTATACAAAGGGCGCTCGTTTGGTGCGTCGTATGAACGATGAGGAACGTCAACGCAAGAGAGCAGTATTGGAAGCTTTGCGTAATAATATGGAGGAAAAAGACTCGATAGCATGGGATAAGATGGAAATGAACACCATTTACTATATAGGTATAGATTTAGAAAAGGCATTGAAAGAACCGGGTGGGGAGTATGATATTGTCTTACGTGAGGGTGATCATATAGATGTTCCTGAATATAATGGAACCGTTAGAATTTCAGGAGATGTCCAGTTTCCCAATACTGTGACGTATGTAGAAGGAAAGAGTGTAAAGTGGTATATTGAAAATGCAGGAGGATTCACGGAAAGTGCGAAGAAGAAGAAGGCTTTTGTTGTATATCAAAATGGCTTGATGAATATTCTTTCAAAGAAAACAGATGTTGAGCCAGGTTGTGAAATTGTTGTACCAAGTAAGAAAAAGAAGCATGTGAATATTAGCACAATTGCAACTCTTGGAGCTGCATTTACACCTCTTGCTACAGTTGCCGCATTGGTTGCTTATTTGACAAAATAAAATACAATTTAAACATATATGGATATTCAACAACAAAATATGGAATCTCGGGAAGAGGAAAAGCGTATTGACTATCAGGCATTATTTGCTGCTCTAAAAAAACATAAGAGCTTATATAAAAAAGTACTCCCCATCGCATTTGTTTTGGGATGTATAATAGCACTTTCCATTCCCAAACAATTTACCTGTGAGGTTTTACTGGCACCAGAACTTTCCACCAGACGTACTACAGCGTCTATTAGTGCATTGGCGTCTCAAATGGGACTCAAAATGGGTTCTGGAACTCTTGGTAATACGGAGGCTCTTTACCCGACATTGTACCCAGATTTGATAAATTCTACGGATTTTAAGGTAAGTCTCTTTAATATTCCTGTTCACCAACAAGATAGTACCCGTATTATGAGTTACTACGAATATTTGAGAGATGAGCAGAAAAAGCCATGGTGGAGTATGGCATTAGAGGGCGTATCTTCTGGCGTGTCATATTTGGTGTCTCTTGTTGTTGAGGTGGATTCCGTAGATGAAGATAAGATAGATCCATTTCAACTAACGAAATTGCAATCTCGAATTGTAGAATCTTTGGAAAAGTCGATAGTTTGTGAAGTGGATGAAAAGACGTTGGAGATAACCATTACAGTTACTGACCAAGATCCTCTTATTTGTGCAACGATGGCAGATTCTGTGAAAGCTCGTCTACAGAGATTTATTACGGATTATCAGACGAAAAAATCTCGTGTAGATGTGGACTTCAATCGTAAGTTGTGCGAAGAGGCAAAAGCTCGATATGATGAAGCTCGTGAAAAATATGCAACCTATGCGGATGCTCACCAAGACATGATGTATCAGAGCGATCGTACGAAACTGATTAATCTTGAGAATGACATGCAGTTAAAATACAATGCATACAATTCAGTGGCACAACAGTTGATAGCAGCTGAAGCAAAAGTGCAAGAGGCAACCCCATCCTTCACTACTCTTCAGAGCGCTACTGTTCCTGTGAAGAAATCTAAACCTGGACGTGTCAAGATTGTGCTTGTATTCCTATTCTTGGCGTTCCTCGGTACTTCTGCATGGGTTCTTTATAAAGAAAAGCAATTGATGCCGTTGTTGGGTCTTTCTTGATGAGAAGAGAGTTATTACGGATTGATAAAAATATAGTATATATGTTGTTTTCATTCTTCAGTACAAAAAAGAAACTGGTAAACACGGGAATATTCAATGGTGCCACAGATTGGCACAGTCATATTCTTCCTGGTGTTGATGATGGAATCCAGACGATGGAGGATTCTCTTGCTGTTCTTGATTGTTATGAGAAGATCGGCATTAAGGAAGTGTGGCTGACCCCCCATATCATGGAGGATATACCCAACACAATAGAAGAATTGCGTGACCGTTTTCAGGAGTTGCAGGAAGCTTATCAGGGAACTGTTAAACTGAATTTGGCGGCCGAAAACATGATGGACAATCTCTTTAGTGAGCGATTGGAATCAAAAGAACTCTTGCCAATAGGATCTAAGGGTGACCATCTGTTAGTTGAGACTTCTTATTACCAACCCCCCATTGACCTTTATGGAACCTTGAAACGTGTCAAGGAGCTTGGTTTCACGCCAATTCTTGCACATCCTGAGCGTTATCGCTACATGAATGATACAGATTATGATTATTTGTATTCGAAAGGTGTGAAATTGCAGATGAACATAATGTCATTAGCTGGTGTTTACGGTGATTCAGCACAGGAAAAGGCACAGATGTTACTTTCCAAGGGATATTATACTTTCTTCGGCTCAGACCTTCATCATCTACCAACTTTCCAGAAAGCTATCAATGCTAAGGCCTTGAAGAAGGACACCGTTGACATGCTCCCACGTATCCAGAATCTTATCTTTTAAGGAACAATAAACTTTCATTGCCCATATTGAAAATGAGGTCAATGATGGAGAGGTCGGGAATGAAACCGTGCTTCTGTTGAAATACTTGATAGTAGGGAATGGGGTGAAAGTCGGAACCGAGAGATTTTATTCCCACATATTGATTCGTACGCGAGATGTTTGGCTGAATGTCAAGCATCTCGCAACATTTTTGTATTAAAGATTCATTGAAGTCAATCAAGAAATCCCAATGCTTTTCGTACAGAGGGCGAAAGTCGTCTTGTAGATACTCATAGAATGGAGAGTTGAAATAAGAAGTTTCGAGTGCATACCAATGTTGATGTTGCCAATCATTGTGTGTACTGATACGCACATCCTTCATCATGCATTTCCCCCCAATGAAAGTACTTTTATCAATGGGAATGGAAAGGTGTAGTGGACCATTTGGCGAATCGATAGTACAACGGTTGCGGATAGTCTGCTTCTGATAGTTTTCGTATTGTTCAATGAAAATTGGTTCGCCAGTCATAAGCCTGACGAACCAACTAATAGGAGGTAAATATGCACTAGATAATACCATCTTACTTGATGTTATCCACCCATGTGAACAATCTGCTCCAACGTACACCATGGGATTTCCCATAGCGGTCGGTGATGAGAGAAAGCCAGATGAACAGCGGTTTGCCGACGATGTGGTCTTCTGGGACAAAACCCCAGTAGCGACTGTCTGCCGAGTTATGGCGGTTGTCACCCATCATCCAATAATAGTCCATCTTGAAGGTGTAGGAATCGGTAGGCTTGCCGTTGATGTAAATCTTGCCATCCTTCACCTCCAGCTGGTTGTTCTCATACACGCGGATAGGACGTTCGTAGATAGGGAGATTCTCCATTGTCAGTTTCACGCTCTTTCCCTTGGCTGGAATCCAGATAGGACCGTAGTTGTCGCGTGTCCAGCCATACTGGCGGTTGAGGGGATAGAGGTTGCCCCAGTAGCCATCCTTGACCTCCACCACGCTATCGCAAAACGCAGTGTTTGCTCGCAGTGCTTCCACAGCCATGTGGGTGAGTGGAATACCTTGATTGCGATCGAGAATTTTGTCACGATCCTCATCACTGATGTTCAGTTCTTCACACAGATCATCGCTGAAAATTTGGTTGTCGTGTGTATAGACCTTATAGTTGAATTGCGCAAAAGTAGGAGTTTCCTGCTTTTCCCCATCCACATAGATGATTTTGTCCTTGATTTCCAATGTCTGTCCGGGCAGTCCAACACAACGCTTCACATAGTTCTCCCGGCGGTCGGCAGGACGGGTTGTAACACTGCCATAGACATTGGTTTTGGATGCTACAATCTGTTTGCCGATACCATAGAACTGATTCCATATCTGTTGCTGTTCGTTAGCAGAGAGGGTCTCCATCAGCGGCACCTCATAGCCTTGTTCTGCGGCAGCCATGCATCCTTCCTGATAGCAGAGACTGTAGTAGTCACCATTATAATTAACAGCAACTGTGTCGCCAGCAGGGTAGTTGAACACCACGATGTCACCATATTCCACCTTGCCGAATCCTTTTACACGGCGATATTCCCATTGAGGCCATTCGATATAGGATTTGCAGTTCAGCATCGGGATGGTGTGCTGTGTTAGTGGCATCGTCAATGGTGTCTGTGGGATACGAGGTCCATAACTCATCTTGCTGACCAACAGAAAATCACCCGTCATCAGCGTCTTTTCCAACGAAGAAGATGGAATCTGATAGTTCTGGAAAAAAAAGTTATTGACGAAATACACTGCAACGAGTGCGAACACGATAGCATCCACCCAACTCATGATGGTACGAGCGATGTCGCTCTCCAATTCCTTCCACCATGTCCACTTGATTTTCTTGCTGATGTAGGCATCATAGATGAAGGGCACTACAATTAATCCCCACCAGGACTTTACCCAATAGAGAAAAGCCAAGTAACAGAGGGTAACTACACCAAACTTCACCCATTTCCAGCCTGTCCATGTAGGTTTGTTGTTCTCTCCAGAACGCGTCTTTTTGAAACTTTTATAATCGAATCCCATAGTTCTCTTCTTTAGAATGTGAACAAGTCGTCTGCGCTCAGCAGTCCTTCATGCTTTGCAGTAAACTCTGCCGCAATGACTGCTCCCAGAGCAAAGCCTTGACGAGAATGAGCGTCATGTGTAATCGTGATTTGATCTGCCTCACTGTTCCACGTAATTGAATGGATGCCTGGCACTTCTCCACGTCTGATAGAACTGATGGGTAACAAATCGGCAGCAACCTCGTCGCTCCCCTCCACGGTTCCGTCTGGCTGTTGGAGATAGCCCATCGTCCAGTCCTTCTTACGGTCGAGGCGTTCCACAATCTGCTCTGCCAACGTGATGCCCGTGCCTGATGGATGATCAAGCTTGTGAATATGGTGCGTTTCCTCCTCCTTCACGTCATATTGAGGGAACTGGTTCATGATGCTTGCCAGATATTTATTAATGGCACTGAAAATAGCCACACCAATCGAATAGTTGCTTGCCCAGAAGAGTGTCTTTCCGCCCTCTGTACAAGCTTTTCTTACGTCATCACCATGCTCTTTCAGCCATCCTGTACTGCCACTCACCACCTTCACGCCTGCCTTCCAAGCCTTTAAGTAGTTGTCGTAGGCGGTCATGGGTGTAGTGAACTCAATCGCCACGTCTGCACTGGCAAACGCCTCACTTTCAAAATCTTCTTGATTGTCGATGTCAATGATACTCACGATTTCGTGACCACGGCTAAGGGCAATCTGCTCAATCATCTTGCCCATCTTGCCATATCCAATCAATGCTATTTTCATCTTTTTATCCCTTATTTTGATATAAATTCTTTAAAAACACTGCAAAGATAAGGAAAAGTTGGGAGTTAGGAGTTAGGAGTTAGGAGTTTTTCACTACCTTTGAACAAAATTAATACAAAAACCATGGAACAACTGCTTCACTATACGTGGAAACATAAGATTTTTCCACTACGCGAACTCCGAACAACCGATGGCCGGCTTTTGGAGGTGCTTAATCCTGGCATCCACAACACGGATGCAGGCCCCGATTTCACTGGAGCAAAAATCCGGCTCGATGGTACTGAGTGGGTAGGTAATGTGGAGATTCATCTGAGAACCAGCGATTGGTTTCGCCATCACCACGACACGGATGCAACTTATCAAAACATCATTCTCCATGTGGCAAGCGAGATAGACAGACCGCTCTATTATCCCAATGGTCAAGAGATTCCCCAACTGCAACTCGAAGTACCGTCTTACGTTCGTGACAATTATGCCGAACTCAGCCACAACGACTGCCGACCTCCTTGCCGCAATGTGATAGGCAGTCTCTCCACCTTCTTGATTCATAATTGGATGACCTCACTTACTTTGGAACGTTTTGAAGAGCGTACCCACCAAATCATGCAGCGCCGTGACATGCTCGACAAGAACTGGGAGGACACCCTTTTCGTCACGCTTGCTCGTAACTTTGGTTTTGGTATCAATGGGGATGCTTTCGAGCAATGGGCACAATCCATCCCGATGAGCGCAGTTGGCAAACATCGCGACAACCTCTTTCAGATAGAGGCCATCTTCTTTGGCCAGGCAGGACTTCTCGACGTGTATTACGAAGACGTTTATTACCAAAAGCTGCAAAAAGAGTATCACTACTTGCGACAGAAATTTTCCCTCACTCCGATGCAATACAGTTCATGGAAATTCCTCCGACTCCGTCCCCAGAACTTTCCCCATATCCGCATTGCCCAGCTTGCTATGCTCTATTATGAGCAACGCCTCAACCTTTCCCGTTTGCTCAATGCACAAAACCTCAACGAAGTAAGTGCCCTACTCCTTACTCATGTGAGTGACTATTGGCATACCCACTACACCTTTGCCTCCCAACCCACCAAACCCATTGAGAAGATGCTCTCACCGTCCTCCATCCAGCTCATCATCATCAATAGTGTCGCACCCATGCTCTTTGCCTACGGTAAATACAAGTCCGACCAATCTCTCTGCGATCGCGCCTTCTCCTTGTGGGAACAACTCAAACCTGAGAACAACACCATCATCCGCGACTGGACATTAGCAGGTGTTCCTTGCGATAATGCTGCCGACACGCAAGCCCTCATTCAACTTCATCGTAACTATTGCCAGCGTCGTGATTGCCTTCGTTGCAAATTTGGCTATGAATACATACGCCGCACTCCAGCATTTCTTCGTGAAGACAAAAAGGAGAACAGTTAGCTTCATAAAAAAGGCAGACACCCGATTGAGTGTCCGCCTTTTTGCTTGCACGGGGTGAGGGACTCGAACCCCCGACCCTCGGTTTTGGAGACCGATATTCTACCAACTAAACTAACCCCGTGTGCATTTCTCTTGGGTAGCTCCACCGGGAATCGAACCCGGATCTAATCTTTAGGAGAGATTTGTTCTATCCATTGAACTATGGGGCCATTTCCCGTTTTGCGGGTGCAAAGGTACGAAAAAAAGTGAAAAGGAAAAAGTGTGATAGCAAATTTTTTCTTTTCATTTTCCATTTTCCACTTAAAATGCTTACCTTTGTTGCGCAAACCTAAACCACCATCTTATGAATATACCAGCCAACCTACCAATCCGCTATGATCGGAGTTCAGAGAAATTCGAGGTGAATGGAGCTTACCTGAAAATCAGGGAGCAATTGAAAAATGCCGTAGAAGGAAAAAGTTTGGACGAGACGATTCAGTATCTCGTCAGTCGAGTGAAAGGAAAGTACCTGTTTACCAAACGACTTAAAACCGTCTGCATTTCTATTGGCATGATGAACAATGCCATTGACCGAGGTGATGCCGAGAAGATGGTGAAAATCTCTGAGGCACTACAACTGAAAGGCTTCGAATTAATAGCCGATGCTGTCGCCCGTCATGAAGGGGTCAAAGCTGTCCTCATTGCTGGACCGTCATCCAGCGGAAAGACCACATTCAGCAAGAAACTCTGCATGGCATTGGAACAGAAGGGGATGAGCGCAAAGTGTCTCTCGTTCGACGACTACTATGTTGACCGTGAACTCACACCACGTGATGAAACGGGCGATTATGATTTCGAGCACATTGATGCCATCAACGTTCCCCTCTTTCGACAGCATTTCTCCCAATTGCTCAAAGGGGAGGAAATAGAACTGCCCCGTTATGACTTTGCAAAAGGGAAGAGCACCCAAAGTGGTAACTACATCAAGCTTGCCAACCATACCATTCTCATTATGGAAGGTATTCATGCACTCAACCCGATACTCACAGGTGGCATCCCCGAAGAAAACATATTCCGCATCTACATCTCAGGCCTGACAGTGGCGAAGAATGATGATGGTACTTATTATGGCACTACTGACAACCGCCTTATTCGTCGTATGGTGCGCGATGCTCAGTTCCGCAACACGACCGCCTCAGAGACGCTTGCCCGTTGGCCTTCCGTGCGGCGAGGCGAAGAAAAATGGATTACACCATTCCAACAGAATGCCGATGTGAATTTCTGCACAGCCTTTCAATACGAACTTGCCGTACTCAAGCAGAAAGCTCTTCCTATATTAGAGAATGTACGTGAAGACGATCCTTACTATGAAGAAGCGGAACGTCTGAAATGGGTGATGAACCGCTTCCACGACATTCCGCTCGACCTTCTGCCTTCTCATTCCCTCCTGCGTGAGTTCATGGGTGGCAGCGCGTTTGAATATTAAAAATGTTAGGAGATTCGTTTGATGTGCCTTTGGCATCCCACGTAAATCAGCAGTAACACGTTCATCATCAGGGCATAGATGATGGCCGGGATGGCGATGGTCTCATTGTCGAACACGAGAGGGCTACAAGCCACTGTAATGGCTTGTGCCGCATTCTGCATACCCACTTCTATGACGATGGTGCGACGTTCTGACCCTGTCAGACGGAAGATGAGAGAAAGCAGAGAACCTCCACTCATCGCAAGGAGGATGAGTACGGTTATACAGAGTCCAAGAGATGGAAACTCCTGCACGATGGTCGCCTTATGTTGGAGAAAGAATACAGTGGCAAGGAGGATGAGGGCAGGGAATGCACCTCGTTTCAGTATGTTGTGGATGCGGTTGGCTGCTGTTGTCCATTTCATACCCACACCGAGTCCGATGAGGATGGGAACCGCCATTAGCACGATGTTCTGCATGAGCAGGTTACCTACAGGAAGATGTACATCTGCACCCGTACCGATGGAAGTGGTAACCCACGCCATAATGAGCGGCACAGTAAAAAGCGTGATGATGGAACTGCAAGCCGTCAAGGTGACGGAGAGTGCCACATCACCTCGTGCCAGCATGGAAAAGACGTTACTGGAACTGCCACCAGGACTGCATGCAATGAGCATGATGCCCAAGAAAAAGAAGGGCGTAAGGTGGAAAATAGAACCTACTACCCAAGCAATGAGGGGCAGGAGGATGATTTGTCCAATGACTCCAGCCAAAACGGGAAGAGGGCGTTGGAGAATGAGACGGAAATCGTGAGGACGCAACGTGAGTCCGAGATCGAACATCAGGAGCGTCAAAATGGGTAGAACAATAAATATGGTATTCATTACTTCAATCTTTCAATTCTTCAATTCTAAATCATCGGAAGGCTTTCACCGTTAATCTTACGATAGAGGTCGAGGGCAAAGACATCTGTCATGCCTGAGAGGTAGTCAAGCACAGCCATGATGCGCACATAGGTGTCTTGGCTATCCACCTCATACTGAGAGGATACGCGGTCAAGCAAGAGGCTGCTGTAGGCGTGGTGAGGATTCATCACAGCATTGGTGAAAAGCTGGATGAGGGTGTAAATGATTTTGTAACCTGCCAGTTCTGTGTCCACCACATCACGACTGCGATAGATACGACTTTTTGCCACTTTCACGCATGCGGCATAGGCATCGTGTATGAGTGGGCAGGAGTGGTCGATCAAGGAACCCTCAAACGTGCCGTTGAGGATGGCTTCCTCGTTCTCTACAAACACACGGACGCATTCTTTCTCAAGAGCTCCGATAGCACAAGAACGGAAAAAAACCACATTTTCATTTTTGTCATCCACGCTTTGACTACGCTCAATGATGTGTGCACGTTTCTCTTCCGTGAGGAATCCCAACATCAGGTCACGTGTTTCCTCAAACGAGAGAATCTTGAGTTTGTGGGCATCCTCTATGTCCATAATCTCGTAGCAGATGTCATCAGCCGCTTCCACCAGATAGGCCAATGGATGACGGAACCAGCCTTCACCTCTGCGCCCCAGTCCTAATTCTGTAGCAATACGGTCGTAGATGCCCTTTTCCTGTGTGAAGTAACCAAACTTCTGCTTGACTGCTTCTGTGGCAGGGAAGGGATACTTCACGATGCTGGAGAGGGTGGAATAAGTGAGCACGAAACCACCAGCACGTCGTCCCTTGAACTGATGAGTGAGCAGACGGAACGCATTGGCATTGCCGTCGAAATGTGTGATGTCTGCCCATTGCTCTGGGGTGAGCTGATTCTTGTATTGGATACCTTGGTCTTCCAAGAAATAGGAAGCAATGGCACGTTCGCCCGAGTGTCCGAAAGGAGGGTTGCCGAGATCGTGGGCCAGACAGGCAGCCGATACGATGGAACCAATTTCGAGAATGTGAGTGTTGGCAAGTTCTGGCTGCTTTTCTATCAAGGCATGCGCCACATCATCACCCAGACTTCGTCCCACACTTGCCACTTCGAGCGAATGGGTCAGTCGGTTGTGCACAAATACACTGCCTGGCAGCGGAAACACCTGCGTCTTGTTTTGTAGTCGGCGGAAAGGGGCTGAGAAGATGAGACGGTCGTAATCACGTCTGAATTCCGTGCGGTCATCTTTTCGGTCAATGTGCAAATCTTCTTGCCCAAGCCGTTTATTCGATATTAGTTGTTGCCAATTCATGGTGCAAAGTTAAAACTTTTAAGTGAAAAACTAAAAACTAAAAACTAAAAGTTTGAGTCACCTGCCCTTTTTATCATCCGAAAAACATACTTTAACTTATAGTTTTTAGTTTTTAGTTTTTAGTTTTCGTACCTTTGCATCAAATTTATTGCTTATGGAAGTAAAAATCATCAATAAGTCACATCATCCGCTACCTGCGTATGCTACTCCGCTGTCGGCAGGTATGGATTTGCGTGCCAACCTCGACGAGCCCATCACGTTGGCTCCACTGGCACGTACATTGGTTCCCACAGGATTATTCATGGCATTGCCCGCTGGCTATGAAGCACAGGTACGTCCACGCTCAGGTTTGGCGATTAAGAAGGGCATTACTGTACTCAACACCCCTGGCACGATCGATGCAGACTATCGGGGCGAGGTGTGTGTCATTCTGGTCAACCTCTCTAACGAACCTTTTGTCATCAATGATGGTGAACGCATTGCACAGATGATCATTGCGAAACACGAACAGCCCCAACTGGTGGAAGTGGAAGTGCTGGATGAGACGGAGCGCGGTGCTGGTGGTTTCGGACATAGCGGAACAAAATAAGAAATGAGAAGGATATTATCACTTTTAGTTTTTAGCTTGTCGTTTTTCGTTGCTTCGGCACAACAGACGAAGTTCGATTACATTTTCCAAGAGGCGATGCGGCAGAAACTTGCCAACAAGTATGATGCAGCCATCGACCTGTTCGACTATTGTCATCAGCTTGACCCTCATTCAGGCGCAGTTCTGTATGAATTGTCCGAGCTTTACCCCTATGTGAAGAACGATAGCCTTGCCATCCATGCTTTGGAGGAGGCTTGCCGACTCGATCCTAAAAACTATTGGTACAAGAATAGGCTTGTGTCGCTCTATCTGGAGCATCGCCGCATGGATGATGCGCTCAAAAATGTGGAGGAGATGGCACGTCTATTCCCTGAGAAGGGTGAGGTGCTGATGATGTTGCTCGAACTCTATGAGAACAAGAGTGACTACGCCAAGATGGTGGAGGTGCTGGACAAGATTGAGGTGAAGGAGGGCAAGAGTGAACAGCTGTCGATGGAGAAGTTCCGTCTTTTCTTGCAGATGAACGATGAGAAACGAGCCTTCGAAGAGATGGAGAATCTAGCCAATGAATACCCTAACGACCTGCGCTATCAGGTGGTTATTGGTGACCTCTACCTCGATGCCGGTAAGAAGGAAGATGCCTTGAAACAGTTCAAGTCAGTGGAGGTACAAGACCCGAACAACGTGACGCTTCTACTCTCAATGGCAAATTTCTACCATCAGGAGGGTGACACGGAACGCTATCAGGAATATATCACCAAACTGCTGACCCACACGGATGTAGATGATGCCACCAAAGTCAGGATGATGGGCGTGCTGGTACGTGAGAATCTGACCACCGATGGAGACTCTGTCCAGTTGCTGTCCCTCTTCGACAGGGTGTTGCAACAACCTCAGGAGCAGACGGGTCTACTCGCATTGAAGGTAGGCTATATGATGGAGAAGAAAATGCCGAAGGAAGAGGTGAGTCCTGTGCTTCGTCAGATACTGGAGATAGATCCAGAGAACGAAATGGCACGTCAGAATCTGTTGACGTATGCCATCGAGGAAAACGACACGCTGAACATCGTGAACATCTGCAAGCCTGCGGTTGATTATAAATCCTCCAACGCTGTCTTCTACTATTATCTGGGATTTGCCTACTTCATGATGGACGAGAAGGAGCAATCTGTCGAGGCCTTCAGAGGAGCCTTGGAGCATGTGGAAAAAAGCGACCTGACCACCGAAGACAAATTAAAGATGCGTGCGAACTCGTATGCTTTGATGGGGGATGTCTATCACCAGCTCGGACAAGATGACAAAGCCTTTCAGGCATACGATTCATGTCTGATCTACAGGAGGAACGATGCGATGGTGCTCAACAACTATGCCTACTATCTCTCTCTCAAGAAGAAAGACCTTCAACGGGCGGAGGAGATGAGCCGTATGTCCAACGAACTGGAACCTGACAACGCCACCTATCTCGACACCTACGCCTGGGTGCTCTTCCAGCAGAAACGCTACGACGAAGCCAAGCAATACATGGATAAGGTCGTGGAACTGATGGAGCGCGATGGCGAGGAGATGAGCGATGATGTAGCGGATCATATCAAACAAATCAACAAAAAAGTCAAGAAGAAATAGTCCTTATCGGACTTGAAACCCATAACAACACATGAGAACTTCAATTATTCAATTCTTCAAATTTTCATTTTTTCTCCTCTTGCTGATGTTGGCATCTTGCCATTCTTCCAAGAAAGCCACGAAGGATCATAGCGACAAGACGAAGCCAACCACAACTGTCAGCACAACAACCACCAAGACTACCCCATCGACGAAGTCGCCCGACAAACAGGAGCCCGACCTCAACAAGATGAAGATTGCTGCGGGCACCAACTTCACGTCTAAGGTGAAGGTCACCATCACGCAAGATGGCAAGGACATCAACACCAACGGCAACCTTCGTATGCGCTATGGAGATGTCATCCAGTTGACCCTCGTTGACCCTGTGCTGGGCATTGCTGAGATTGGCAGAATCGAACTTTCTCCCAATAAGGTGCTGATTATCGACCGTGTGAACAAGCGCTATGTGGATACAACCTATGAGGACTTCTCTGCCCTGAAAAGTCGTGACATCGACTTCAACACCATACAAAAGTTTTTCTGGCAGGAATCGAAGAAGGGAGACACATTCGCTTACACCATCCCTGCCAAGAAGGACATCAAGCTGGATCTGAAACTTTCCAACAAAGGCAGTAACGCCAATTGGGAAGCCCACACCACCGTGTCGGACAGATACACTAAGACTGATGCCAACAAACTCTTTGACAGTATGATAGGGAAATAACCTGCCCACGCGCTGGGCGAAATTCTACTTTCCAATAGGCAATGCGGACGATTCTTCTTCTTTTAGTTTTTTGTTTTTCACTTTTCACTCCCTTGTGGGCTCAAAATAGGGGAAAGGCTACCACTACACCCAAGCGGACGACCACCACGAAGACGACGACTAAAAAGGCAACGGCCACTCAGCAGAAGAAACAGCAGAAACCTGTTGACAAGAAGACTCAGCTCCGCAACGAGAAAGCCGCGGCAGAGAAAGCGCGTCAGCAATCACAGGCTCAACTCGCCCAGCTCAACAAAAATGTCAAAGCAAGTCTTGACAGCGTACTTGTGCTCGACCACCAGATTGGCAAGCAACAGCAGTCGATTGACAGCCTGAATCGTGACATCGTTTCATTGACTTCCACCATCGACACCCTCAGCGTACAACTTGTCAAGTTGCAGAAGGAACTCGATGTCAAGAAGAAGCGCTACGCCAAAGCGATGGTCTATATGCGCAAGATTCGTTCCGTGCAGAACAAACTCATGTTCATCTTCTCTGCCGAGAACTTCACCCAGATGGTGCGCCGCATGCGCTATGTGCAGGAGTATTCCACCTTCCAGAAAGCACAAGGCGAACTGCTGAAGGAGAAACAATTGGAAGTCAGGGAAAAGCAGAACCAGCTCCTGTCTGCCAAGACTCTGAAGGAACAGAATTTGCAAGCCGTTGAACAAAAGAAGAAATCTCTGCAAGACATGAAGGAAAGTGCCCAGACACAAGTCGCTTTCCTTAATAAAAATATTGCCACTGTACAGCAACAGATTCAAGACTATAAGAAGAAGGAACAAGCCCTCAATGCTGAGATTGATCGTATCATCCAAGCAGAGATAGAAGCTGCCCGACGTGCTGAAGCCGAACGGAAACGCAAGGCTGAAGAGGCTCGTAAGAAAGCCGAAGCTGAGGCTCGTGAGAAAGCTCGTAAACTGGCTGAAGCCAAAGCTGCTGCAGAGAAGGCTCGAAAGGCTGCTGAGGCCGCTGAAGCTGCCAAACGTGCTGCCAAGACTGCTGCCGAAAAGGAGGCTGCTAACAAAGCCGCTGAGAAAGCAAAGGCTGATGCCAAAGCTGCCGATGCTAATGTGAAGGTTGCAGCCAAGGAAGAGAAAGTGGAACGAGAGAAGTATGAAGCGTGGAAGAGTAACGATTCCAGTGCTGACGCCAAACTCTCCAGCAACTTCTCCAGCAACAAGGGTCGTCTGCCTATGCCGATTACGGGCAGTTACAGCGTGGTTGGTCACTATGGCAACTATTCTGTGGCAGGACTTCGCAACGTCACCCTCGACAACAAGGGTATTGATATTCGAGGTCAGCAAGGCTGTGCTGCACGTGCCGTATTCAATGGTACCGTCAGCTCCATCTTCCAATATGCAGGTTCCTACATTGTCATGCTCCGTCACGGCTCCTATATTTCCGTCTATTCAGGTCTTTCTTCCGTCTCTGTCCGCAAAGGTCAGAGCGTCAAGACCAAAGATACTCTTGGGGCCATCGGAAAAGACGCTGATGGACGTTACATCCTCCATTTCCAACTCCGTCAAGAAAGCACACGCCTCAACCCAGAGCAGTGGGTGAGGTGAGCCTTTCTGATCTGAAATATCGATTTTATCCTTGGAATAATTGTTTTGAAATAAAAGTATTATTAGAGGGAAAGATAAAGGGGCACATCATCACGATGTGCCTCCTTCCGATTACCAATGATGAACCTAAACTACTATTATTGCAATTATTTTAACATGAATTGTATAGAGAGTCAGGGTTTTAGGGATTCTGTTCTCTGTCCTTTTTTATGAGCAATTTTAAGTTATTTGAAATTTTTCTGCTTGATGTTCCAATTCTCATAACCGGTAAGGTCGCCTTCGATGAAGAGTTTAGCGGGTTCCTGACGGGCTTTCAACTGCCAATCGAGCCATTGGCGCACCATTTTTGAGTTTGCTCCGCCATTTGCTTGCTCGTATGTGCCACCATGACCGCTTCGTGTGTTGTCGGCCAAAACAACAGGCACATTTTTGATTGCCTCGTAATCTATCTGTGCATTTTTCCATCCCACATCGGATTGTCCGCCTACGAGATAGAAAGTCGGACCATGCAGACTCTTCAGTGACTTGGCACTGGCATCAGCCATTGTCATTTCGCCCATGCCGGCATTCAGGATTATGTAGGTTTTCAGACGCTTGTCGGCAGCATTGGCCAGCACTTGTGCTCCACCACAGGAATGTCCAGCAGCGGCTATCTTTTTTGTGTCTATCTTGTTGTAATAAGGAGAGTTTTTGTCTTTGGCCTGTTGGTGAATCCAGTCAAGCGCCTTGGCAACCATCGATGATGGTGTATGTGTTTCCTTCTCATGCTGAGCAAACATCTGAAGTTCGCCAATGGCTACAATCACGTAGCCATAGGATGCAATATCGGTCAGCATTTTCTCATAGCCTATGCTGGTGTCCACACAGCCACCATTGCAGAAGACGAGCACAGGAAGCATTGCATTCTCTTGCTGGACGGCAGCAGCGATGTTCATAGGACGATAGACTACAAAGTCGGTCAATGACTTCTCTCTTACAGCTACAGCCTTCATGGGGCCACTTCCACCATATTCTGGTATCTTCATCTGCTCAAAGCTGACAGTCGGATCATCGTGTTTCAGATAGCGTGCAAAGAAAGCATCCATTGCCGGACGCGTGAACTCCAGTTGCTGGTCGAATGCTACACCGTGCTGACCATGTACTTTCACGTAATCGACAGAAGAGCCTGCACGCTGCATCTTCCTAACCCAATCTTCGGTCAGGTTTGGACGTACGATAGGGTCTTCACCACCTTGTAGAACAAGGAATGGAGTCTTACTCTGTCCGATGTATCCGATTGGCCACCATTCTGTATGGTCTGCCCATTCACCTGCTCTTCCAATCTCAGTTGGAGGTGCTCCACCTGCAGCACAGGCCACAGAGCAGTCATATTGTTTCCAGGGGTCGGAAACATCCTTAAACGACTTACTTTCAGTTGCAACGCCTGCCATCAATGACAGGTGTCCACCAGCCGAGTGACCATAAGTACCGATGCGATTAGGATCAATGCCTAAATCCTTGGAATTCGCCTTCATCCAACGGATGGCACAGCGCACATCCTCGATGCATGCTGGAAGCGGAGCTTCTTGCGTCAGGCGGTAATTCATATTTGCAACTACGTAACCTTTCTTGGCATAGTATGTCATCAGTTCGCTGTAAACCTTGTCGTTCTTCGAACCAGCGTTCCAGCCTCCTCCGTGTATTATCAGGATAGCAGGTCTGTCCTGTTGTGGTCCGAACATCGGTTTGGCCAGATCGAGCACAGTGCTCTTCCCCACGTCCGTACGATAGGCAACGTTCTCTGTCACCATTATCTGTCCTTCACCTGTCTGTGCTATTGTATTGATGGCCGTCAGAGTCAGTAATACTGTCAGTAATTTTTTCATTGTCTTCTATATTTGGGTTTTAATATTCATTTTGTCCGGCGCTTTTTACCTTTCCCTTCAATAAATCCATCCATGATGGCAGTCGGCTTCCCATGGCTGTCGAATGCTCCTAACTTATAGCCGCCAGGTCTACACTGGGGTTCCCAATAGAATACACCGCGGCAGTGACCACCCGTTTCAGTGCGGGCTTCGTTGACGACACGTGTCAGTTGTCGTCGTCCCTCCTCCATGATTTCCGGATGTTGCTCGTTCACTTCGAAACCTGTCTCTACAATCATCACGTCACATCCATATTTCTCACTGACATATCGTATATTCTTAATACAATCCGTAATGATGTCGTCGGCCTTCAATTCTGGGTGATTCTCCATTGCCCAATAGGGATAGAGTGACATGCCGATCATATCGAACTTACCACCATATTTCAATATTGTATCAAAATTTTGGTCATAGATGTCTTTCCTGTGGCCACGATCCAAGTGAACTATAACGATAGCTTTAGGAAACACCTCCTTCACCGCATCGTAGCCGGCACGGATGAAACCTGCATACTGTTCAGGGTTCTCTTTTATCTGTCCCATCGGCCACAGCATACCATTGGTCGTTTCATTGCCCACCTGCACCCACCGTGGCATGATGCCATTCTCTTTCAATAGGGAGAGAACGTCGATGGTGTGCATACGTACATCCTGCTTCATTTCCTCAAACGTGTGGTTTTGCCAGGCTCTCGGAATAGGTTGCTTGGCTGGGTCGGCCCATGAGTCGCTATAGTGGAAGTCTACCATCAGGTCCATATCCAGCGCTTTCACCCGCTTTGCCATTACCAGCAGTTCGTTCTTGTCATTCATACCGCCACGAGGATTGACCCATACACGCATACGGATAGCTGACATCTGGAAGTCATTCTTTAACAGTTCCAGACACTCGCGCTCGTTCCCATCAACATCATAGAATTTCTGCCCTTGTCGTTCCTGACTGGTTAAAAAACCCACATCAGCACCTTTCACAAAGTCTTTGTCACTTTCTTGTGCGTACGAAAACATGCCGTGTAACAGCAGACATGCAGCAGCAAAACACTTAATCTTCATATTGGTGTCTTATTTATTAATTTTTACGCGCATGACAGTGAAAGACATAGGAAGGAATTCATAGTCAAACTGCTTGCCGAACTTTCCATATAATGTAGTTTGGGGTGCCAGTTTTGTAGGCTGTTCAAAAGTGTTTTCATCATTGGCTTCACCATGAAGTGTAATGATCTTACCTGTAGGTAGTACCGTATTGGCCCCATCGATGATAAATGTGCGGCGATAAGGTTGGTCGGTACCATTCACCACTTTGATAATGAGTTCACCCGTCTGTTCATCGTAGCCAGTCTGGCAGAAGTGGCGTGTGTTGCCTGCAGGACGTACACTGGTCATCTCCTGACCATCGACAAAGAGGGTAACGTTTGTTGGAGTGATGACGATCTTTACATCGTACCATCGGTCGGTATCAATGGTTTGGTTAGCCCGACGACCTATGACATCGTTGGAGCGACCTCGTTGGATGGGTTGGATAGCCGTGGTGCGATTGCTCCATCCTGCAATGTTGGCTGCATATCCATTATTACCCCGCTCATCCATACCAAAATAAATGAAGAAACCTTCAGTTCCGCCACGTTTGCGCGCTTTCAACTGTAATGTGTAGTTGTCGCTGCTGAAGCCAGGTAGTTGGGTCATGGTTAGTTGCTCGTTGGAGGTCTGACGGATGATGTCGCCATCTACTTTCCATTCTCCTTTACGACTTTGGAATTGGTTTGTATTGATATTTTGTACCTGTCCATCAGCGTTAGTCAAACCTTTGTCTATTAGTTAGTCTTGTTTAATTCTGGCCAGCCATCGGCTGTCCAGCTGATGGGGCGTTGGATGAGCATCGCAGCTCCATTACGAGAAGTGCTGTAGCCGTGACAAATGAAGATGTCCTCACCGTCGAAATTGTAGGCAGCGCAATGACCCGCAGCATCCCATTCTTTTTTGTCACCTTCCAGAAAAAGCGTACCACCGCCATTGACCATATCTTTGCCTGTGCGGTCAAAATAGGGACCGTCAACCTTCTTGCTGCGTCCTACGGCCACGCGATAGTTGCTTTGAGCACCCCTGCAGCAGTAGTCCCACGAGACAAAGAGGTAGTAATAGCCTCCGTGCTTGAAAATGAATGGTGCCTCAATGGCATTTGTTCCTGCATAACGTGAGGTGGGGTTCGGCTCTGTAGGCTTGTAGTTCGGGTCATAGCGGCGGGCAATGGTGCAAGGTTTTTCACCAGCGGCTATATGCATGGTTGAGTCAAGTCGGGCTAGTTGGATACCATCCCAGAACGACCCCCATACCAGCCAAGGCTGATCATTGTCGTCGATGACGAAGTTAGGGTCAATGGCATTCCAGTTGTCGCCTGACATTTTACCATCCGTACCTTTCTTCCAGTCGTGAGAGGTGACGATGCAACCCTCGTCTTTCCACATGTTTGCACGAAGTGATCGGCTGCTGAGAAGACCGATAGCCGAGCCGTTCTTGCCAAATGTGGAGCAACTATAGGCCATCCACCATTGTCCGTGCCATTTGATGACATCTGGTGCCCAGACGTGATTGCCGAATCCTGGTACCGAGTCGGTAGTCCAGCCAGGAATGACTGTCATCACAGGCTGTTGGAGCAATGTCCAAGTCTTGCGGTCCTTCGAGGTCATTTGCTGTATGCCCATGCCCGTAGCATATATATAATATGTGCCATCCTCTTTGGCCATTACGGGGTCATGTACCATAGGTGTTTCTGTTTGGAATGCGTCGCGTTGGGACTGTTGCCTGTGCTGCCCTTGTGCTAAGGTTGTCGAGCCGATGCTCAAGATCACCAAAGCCATGAAAATTTGTTTGTTCATATTGGATTAATAATTAGTAAGTTTTGGTGATGCAAAGGTACGAAGAATAGATGATACCCCTTTGAACTATTTGCACAAAGTGTTGTACAAATGTAACAATTATGCAGAAAAACATGAACTTCTCATTATAAAAATGTATCTTTGCAGGCGAAAAATCGTCAAATCATGCAAAAGAAGCTCATTTTATTCTTTGTTACGCTCTTGACTTCGATGGGGGTCAAAGCACAAAACTATCAGTGCCTATCACTGCCCAACCAAGAACAGCTATCCTCCAATCAAGTGCTGTTTTTGATGGAGGATAGTGAGGGATATTTGTGGTATGCCACCGAGGGTGGGGGCGTGTGCCGTGATGATGGGCGGCAGGTCGATGTGTTCCGTAGCGATGCCAAACATCCTGACCTGCTTGGAAGCAACAACGTGAGCTGTTTAGCCGAAGCTTCAGGACGATACATCATAATTGGGACATTTCACGGGGCCTATGTGCTTGACAAGCGAGACTATTCCATCCATCGGATAATGGAGGTGGATGACAAACGGGTGGACGATATTATTGTGACGGCTAACGGCCATTGGTGGATGACTGCCAACAAAAAGATCTATGACTTTTCGCCTACAGGTAAATTGCTCGGTAGCTATCCTGTAAGTGACAAGTTTGTTTCTCGTCTCTTTGAAGATAAGCATGGCCATATTTGGTTTACTGAGTGGAATGGTGGATTGTGGCGACTGCCTCTACCTAATGATATTGTAGCATATCCTGTCAACCTATGGACACTCGAAGCAGCACCTTCAGTCATAGTGGGCATTCCGCACTCAGATGACTTGTGGATAGGAACCATAGGGAAAGGCATCGTTCGCTATCATGCAGATGATGGATCTTTTTCATTAGAACCAGAAACCTCTAATGAAGTGTGCATTGATATGCTGCTGGAAGCTGATGGTTTGCATCTATGGCTGAACACCCCCTCTGGACTTCAATGCTATGCTGTGGACGGGCAATCTCTTAAACGCGTATTACTTGAAGATGCATCTATTGAATCAGTTTCTTCATTTCACTGTTTGTCACGTGACCACCAAGGCCGTCTTTTGGTGGCAAACAGTAATGGAGCTTGCTTTGCCATAGACCCAACCCATCAAAGATCTTGGTTCAGTGGGCAGGTATTCACTAAGAATGTAGCCGATTCTGTTCGTACAACAAGAAACCTCTCTACCCGTCCTACAGCCTTGGCCATCAGCAAGACGGGCGAACTATGGTTCAGCACGGGTAAAGACATACGCCAGATGAAAGAAACTGAAGAGATTGTACCCCTACCCGACACTAAAGATGTGTCAGCTATGACTTTCTCAATCGATGGTTCGCTCTGGCTCGGAACAATCTTTGGTCAACTATACCGATACAAGGATGGAAAGTTAATGGCAGATGATTATGCTTCCAATGAATATGGCGATGGTATCACAGCCTTAAGCACTGACACTATGGGTCGGCTGGTCATCGTCCATGACCGTTATGTGCGTCTTTACGATACAACCCGTCATACGTTGCGTCAGCAGAGCCGCGAAGCAGATGGTGTGTATTGTATAGAATTGCAAGAGACCGCTCCGAACTCTCGTTGGAGTCAGCCTGAGCGCGATGTCATCGTGGAGAGAATGCCACACTGGCTCACCTCGTGGTGGATGTGGTGTGTTTATGTATTCATCATCGTTAGCATTGTGTTGCTCGCTATTTATTCTTATGTTTTGAGGCGGCAGCGTAACAGATTCCTTGCAATGATGAAGACATCCGCTAAGGAAACGACAGATGAATCTGTTGAAGAACCCTCACTACTTCAATCTGAGATTGACCCATTCCTTCAAAAAGCCATAGAACAAATCGAGAAGAATTTAGATAACAATCAATATTCTGTCGAAGAAATTGGCCGAGACTTGTGTATAAGCCGCATGACTTTCTACCGTAAAATACAGTCACTTACAGGGCAGTCACCCACCGAATTCATTCGCACCATCCGTCTGCGTCGAGCTGCTGAGATGCTGCGCGAAGGACGGTTATCTGTCACTGAGGTCAGCTTTGCTGCTGGTTTCTCGTCAGTAAGTTACTTTAGTCGCTGTTTTCGTACAATGTATGGGGTTCCGCCCACACAATTTATAGGACTCCGTAATTTCACTCCTGACAACTCCGCCAAGAAAGTACACGTCTCAACCCAGAGCAGTGGGTGAGATAATAGTAGATGCCATCACCCTCGCATTTTTTTGATGAGTGAGGGGTGGAAATAGGGGTGGAAAGTAAATCTCTTATTCTTTTGGTAATTAGAAAGATAGCAGAAATTATATCAATTCCAATTGGTATTAGGGTGTGTCATGAGTGTCATTGGTCATTAAGGTCATTAACGATTTCTGATAGGGAGGGTGTTTTTCAGCCCATAATAAATATTATATATAATATTTATTATGACGGTGAATGCATCCGAAAATCCTTAATGACACTCTTGACACGTGACACTCTTGACACACCATGCAGGATGGAAGTGTGATTTTTCTTTGAAAAAAATAGACGATTATTCGTAGACCGCAATGGGAATGTTGTATCTTTGCAGTGTCAAATTTGAGAGAGGAACTTGCGCTCCAACTAGATAAAAATTACGGGCCTACTAGGGAGCGAAAATATATATGTGACGGAGATTCGGGAGGATGCGGCATCCGGAGCCGCAGGGGTCAATCAGAGCGCTGACAACCCTTTGAACACCAGATACGGATCGTGAGTGATGGGACAGGTGATGTCGTCGGAGAAGGAGAAGGAGTTGCCACCAGTGATGAAGACGTGGAGGTCGGGATAGTCGTTGAAGAAAGTGCGGATGTAGCCCTCCATTTCGAAACGGGCACCATTGACAGCGGCGGAGAGCATGTGAGTGCGGGTGTCGTAACCCAAGAGCAAGGCTTCGGGTTCGGCTTCCAACTGAGGGAGCAAGGCTGTATGTTCATGCATGGCATTCAGTCTGAGCTGCACACCAGGGGAGATGGCACCGCCCAGAAGGTGTCCATCGGCAGAGAAGAGGTCGTAGGTGATGCAGGTGCCCGCATCGATGATGAGGAGCGTGTGGTCAGGGTCTTGAGCAATGGCACCGATGTCGGCAGCCCAGCGGTCGGCTCCATAAGCGGAAGGGACATCCATGATGGGTTTGACGGGGCAAGGCACAGAGGGAGTGAGACGGAGTACAGGAATGTCAAGCGTGGCCAATGCTGCATCCAGTTCATCATCCTCGCCTGCCACGGTGGAGAGACGCACATCGGTAATGGGATAAGCCGCCATGAGCCGCGCGAAGGTTCCCCCCCACGGCTCATAGCGACGTTCGAAATGAACGATGTCCGAGTCCATCACAGCCAACTTGGCCGATGTGTTGCCTATGTCTATCAGTAGCTGCATCGAAAGTTGAAAGTTGAAAATTGAAAATTGAGAGTCGAGCGGGTTACCAAGAGCCGCCACCGCCGCCTCCGCCGCCACCGCCGGAGAAGCCGCCACCGCCGCCACCGCTACCGCTGCTGGAACTGTCGTGACTGACGATGTTCATGGCGCTCTTGCTCGAAGAATAGAGGCTGCTGGCCATGTGAGAAGTCAGGTCGTAACCATAGAGCGGCGATGAGGTCTTGTACCACTCAGGCTGCTTCACTTCGATGTCCTTGAAGAGCTTTGCCCACTTGTTGCTGAGGCCAAACACCATTGCATAGGGCAATATCTTATAGAAATATTCGGGGTCGTCGTTCTGCAAGGCTTCCAGACGTGATTTCTCAGCCGTCTTGATGAACTCCTTGAAGCCCATCAAACGTCCTGCCATCTGCACGCGATAGTCGGTGTCAACGTTGAATCGTCCGATGAATTCGCCCAACAGGAAGCAAACCACGAACATGCCGATGGAGACTTCCTTGCCCATAGGAGCGCCGTAGGAAAGGAAAACACTCACGTAGAGCAAGCACAAGACTGCCATCACCGCGAACTTGAGAATGAAAATCAGCACTTGCTTCCACTTGCTTCCGAAGAGGTCTTTGTCGCTATCGTACAAACGAAGGAACGCACCCACCAAGAAGGGAGCTCCCCACAGCATCAACGCCAACACCCACTCGTTGAGGTCGAAGGTTTCAACCACGGAATTAGTGCCGAACACGCAGGTTGTGGCCAGTATCAAGGGGAGATAGAGGAAGACGGGCAACTCGTAGGAAGACAAAGACTTGTCACCATTGAAGTTCTTCTTCAACTCTGTCTTGAACTTATTCACCTCATCAGGCTTCTCTTTCATGTGGCTCAGATTGGCGGTCTGATTGTCCTTGAACAAAAGCTGCATCATCTTCTTCTGATACTCAGGCGCATCCTTGGGAAGGTCTTTCAACTTCGTCAGCACCACCTCCGTCCTTTGCAATACAGAACCTTTCTCCTTCTCCTCAATGCTGATGTAGCCACGTCCTGCAAACCACGGAATCAAGGAGGCCATATCGACTGCATCCACGCTGTCGTCGATGATGGTGCCAACCTCCGCACTGCAGATGCCCTCTGGAGGATAGAACTCAATCACCTTGACGGGCTTCTTGCTCTTCGTCTTGAACAGGTAATAGAGAATCAGCACAATCAGCATGACGGACAATCCGAAGCAGATGTAGTGGAACACGTGGTTGGCAGACAGCACATCCTCATAATACCCCTCTGGGAGTTTCGCATAGAGGGTGATTCCGTGCTTGGGTGGGATGTTCAGCGCCTTTCCATGAATGAAATTCCGATTGGCCTTAACGGTCAAATTCTCCACCGCATTGGCAGTATTTCCATACGCTCCGCTATACACTTCCAGACGGCTCTGAATGTCGGCAGGAAGGGGTTTCTCGAACTCTATCCTGAAACTGAACGTGTCGATGCGTTCGTTGAAATCCGTACCCAATATGGTGTGGAAGAGATAGTCATAATTCGGACGGCGGTCTTCACGATAGATGTACTTATAATGAATCACATAGCGGTGGTCGCCCGTGATCTCATGCCACTCGCTTCCGATGCGGATGACACAGTTGTCGTCATTGCTGTCCTCCGTAGTGAAATCGCCACCTTCCACCTTGATTTTCTCCACATCACTCTTGTAGCGGAATTCTCTCCAGTCCTGCACCACCTGTCCCTGAATCATTTTGGGTTCATTGCCCTCATCGAGAGAGACATCATGCTGCAGCTTGAAAGTAAGAGGGATGTAACGATAGATGCCGTGACGAGGCTCCTCGAAGAACACATCAATGGTTTCTGTGATATCCCAGACATTGTCTTGGTGCACCACAGCATCCACACGGAAGTTCTTATAATAGAAACCTCCCAAGTCTGCCCTTGCCGACATCGTGACCGCCAAGAGGACAAACAACCATAAAAACCTGCTTTTCTTCATGATTCTTACAATTTCACATCCACAACCTTGCGTTCCTGTTCACTATCCACCTGATACATCGGCAACGGCTTGAAACCGAACATGCCTGCAATGAGGTTGAGTGGGAACATCTGGCATTTGTTATTGAATTCTCTCACGCTACCATTGTAGTAACGGCGCGAGAAAGCAATTTCCTCTTCCATCTTGGAGAGTCTTTCCTGCAAATCCAAGAAGTTCGTGTTAGCCTTCAAATCAGGGTATTTCTCCACCACCACCAACAAAGACTGGAGTGCATCACCAATCTTCACTTCGCTGTTAATGGCTGTGTCCAGGTCACCTTTCTGTGCATTCACACGCATCTTGGTCACTTCTTGAAGCGTGTCGGTCTCGTGCTTGGCATAGCCCTTCACGATGTCCACCAAATTGGGAATCAGGTCGTAACGCTTCTTCAGGTAAACGTCCATCGTGGAGAACGCTTCCTTCACCTTGTTACGCAACTGAACCAAACTATTGTACGTCCACCAAATAAATAAGATAAGCAGCGCAATCGCTACACCAATAATCGCGTATGTCATAAACATATTCCTATTAATTTAAATCGTTTTCTATAAATTGAATCAGCCGTTCCACAGCATTTGCCTCGGGGATGTTCTTCTCGATGCAAACCTTCTGCTTGTAGAGCGACACTTTGCCGACACCAGCACCTACGTAACCATAGTCAGCATCAGCCATCTCGCCAGGACCATTCACGATACAGCCCATAATGCCAATCTTCAAGGTGGCAAAACGCTTGTCACTCTTGGCACGCTCGCTAACCGCTGAACGTATCTTGGCAATCGTCTCTTCCAGATTGTAGAGCGTACGTCCGCAACCAGGACAACTGATGTATTCCGTTTTCGTGAACTTGATACGAGCGGCCTGCAAGATGGCATCAGCCAATTCCGTCAGCTTTTCCTCGGTGAAACCGTCGTTTTTGATGACTAGTTGATGTGCCAATTGGTCGATGAAAAGGGCACCTACCGTCATCGAAGCCTTCAGTTGGAGGTCTTCCCAATTCTTCTCATGGAATTCCACCACGACCGTATCATTGGCAATCGCAGCCTTCACCTGTTCACGAAGCACTGCACATTCCTCGATGGATTCGACCAATTTCTTGGCTACAGGAATCTCTTTCTCCGGTGCTTCCGACAAAGAAACACGAATTGTGTCACCAATGCCTTCACACAGCAAAGCTCCGATTCCAACGGCACTCTTGATGCGTCCATCTTCACCCTCTCCTGCTTCCGTCACACCCAAATGCAGCGGGAAAGCCATTCCCTCCTTCGCCATCTGTGCCACCAGCAAGCGGACTGTATGCACCATCACAACCGTGTTGCTGGCCTTGATGGAAATGACCACATCTTGAAATTGTTCACGCACACAGATGCGCAGGAACTCCATACACGACTCCACCATTCCCTCTGGCGTGTCACCATAACGGGACATGATGCGGTCGCTCAACGAACCATGATTCACACCAATACGAATGGCGGTGTGATGTTCCTTGCAGATATTCAGGAAGGGGACAAAACGCTCGTCTATCTTCTTGATTTCATCGGCATATTCCGCATCAGTATATTCCAACTTCTTGAAAGTACGGGCTGGGTCAACATAATTGCCAGGATTGATGCGCACCTTCTCACAGATCGTGGCAGCCGTATCAGCCACAGCGGCATTAAAATGCACATCAGCCACCAAAGGAACCTGGCAGCTGTCTGCACGTAAAGCCGCACTGATATTCTTCATGTTGAGCGCCTCACGCTGTCCTTGGGTGGTGAAACGCACAATCTCACCACCAGCATCCACAATACGCTTGGCCTGAGCCACAGAACCCTCTGTATCCATCGTGGAGGTGTTGGCCATCGACTGGACACGGATAGGATAGTTGCTTCCTATCATCACGCCACCCACCTTGACGTCTGTGGTCTTTCTTCTCTGATAAGCCATAATCACCAATCTACTAATAAACTAATCTACCAACATCAATTACACTTATAGGCGAACTTCACTTCCTTGAGTTCCGCATTCGCCTTCTCTATTTTCTGACGAAGTCCATTCTTGTAGGCAGCAAATTTCTCTGCCAGAGCCTCATCGGAGAGCGCCAACATCTGCACAGCAAGGATGCCTGCATTGAGGGCACCATTGATGGCCACCGTTGCCACAGGAATGCCAGGAGGCATCTGCAACATCGAATAGACGGCATCCACACCATCCAACACACTTCCTTTCACGGGTACACCAATCACGGGCAAAGTCGTACTGGCAGCAATCACACCAGGCAAGGCTGCAGCCATACCTGCTCCTGCAATAATCACCTTGATGCCGCGCTCCTTTGCACCTTTGGCAAAAGCTTCCACAGCGTCGGGTGTACGATGAGCCGACAATGCGTTAATCTCAAAAGGAATCTCCATTTCATCGAAGAACTTGGCAGCCTTTTCCATTACTGGAAGATCTGATGTGCTACCCATAATGATAGATACTACTGGTTTCATCTTATCTCAATTTTGCAATTAAACTCTTAACTCTAAACTCTCCTCACATCCAACTCATTAATATAAATGTCATCGTACAAAGATAGCCGATGCCAAAGCCCACCAACACCTGTGCCAAACTATGCTGACGCAGGATGATGCGACTGGTACCCAATGCACCAGACAACAGCAGCAAAGCGCAAAACGGCCACACGGGATTGTAGAAGAACAAAATGCTGAACGCATTGAGTGCGCCCACCAAACCACCCATACCCACCATGTGTGTACTGACCTTCCACCAGGCATTGATGATCACACAGACAATCTGGCAAATCAGTGCCGACATCACCACCCCACGAAAGAACATGGCCGTATTCATCTTCGTCATGATGACCAGACAAGCGCCATAACTCAACAATGTGACCAGATACGGCATGTGACGGTGCTCACGATGACTCAACTCAAGGTGTGTCCATTTCTTGAACAATCGGAAAGTCGTGATGCCCAATGTGGGAACAAACACGGCAAAGAAATACACCAGACCCATGATGAAGAGTTTGTAACTCCAAGGCAACATCCTCATATAACTGAACAAGAACAGGCCGAAGAACACCCACAAAGGGGCGTACAACGGCATAAAAAGTGTTGATATCACTTTCGCAATCTTGATCAGTCTTTTATTATTCATCTACAACGCTTGCTATTTCGGTTTATCCTCGACGACTATTCACCGCAGGAATACCCAATTCTGTTCGATATTTTGCCACTGTGCGACGCGCCAACGTCACACCTTGCTGTTTCATCAACTCCACAATCCGGTCGTCCGAATAAGGATTCATCTTGTCTTCCGAATCCACAATTTCCTGCAACATCTCACTCACCCGCCTGCCATCAATCTCCTCGCCGACAGCATTCTTACGTGTCAGTTTGAAGAAGTCCGACAAAGGATAGATGCGTCCATCCAACAGCGCACATTTCGAACTGCACACACGCGAAATCGTCGAGACATCGTAGCCAGACTTCTTCGCCACATCCTCCAACACCAATCGCACCTTGTCATCTTCATCTTTGGTCAGGAAGAAGGTACGTTGCAACTCAATGATGGCCTTCATCGTCTCGTAGAGTGTACGACGGCGCTGTTTCACTGACTCGATGAACATCTGCGCTGCCTCTATCTTCTGACGGGTATAAACTAGCCCCTCCTTCTCACTACGCGTCAACGTGGATGGATGAGCCTGAAACGCCTTGAGTTGGTTGATGTAATCGCCACTCACATGAAGTCTGGGCACTTCCCCGCTGTTCAGCCGCATCTCGATATTCCCCTCAGGGTCTGTTTCCACGATGAAATCGGGTATTTGTGTCTGTACGCGGTCGGTTGACGACTCGCTCAATGCAAAGCCAGGATTCACGTTCAGCTTCTTGATATCCTCAAACAACGCATCCACCTGCACCCCAGAGATGCCCAGTTTATTCTTCAGTCTTTCCTTGTTCTTGTTGATGAACAAATCGTAATGATGCGCGATAATCTCTCTCTCCAACCGAAGAATTTTCTCTTTCAAGGGAGAAAGCACTTCTTCCTCATTGCGCAACTGACGGTCAATCTGTAGCAGCAGACACTCTTGTGTGGAACGAGCACCTATACCGGCTGGATCAAAACTCTGCAAGATGTGCAACACCTTCTCCACCTCCTGCTCCGACACATAAATATACTCCTTAAACGCCAATTCATCAGTCAAGGTCGCTATCGGACGGTCGATAAATCCCCGATTGTCCAACGAGCCAATCAGATACTTCAGAATCTTCTCCTCCTCTTCGCTCAAATCATAATTCATCATCTGCGACTCCAAATACTCGATGAAAGAGCCACTATCACCCAAAGGCAACTCGTTGCGTTCTGACGTTCCACTGGATGGAGCATAGACCGGCAAATCATCGTCACTGTATGCTGACAGATCAGAAACCCGCTCGTTCTCCATATCGCCGTAAGGGTCGATGCCTGTATCATTATTCTCCATTTCATCGGCAGAATCTCTCACGTTGTCCCGCTCCTCCGGCGCACCCTCTTCCAATGCAGGATTGTCCATCAGTTCCTTCTTCACCTGCTGTTCAAATTCAGCGATAGGCATCTCCAGCAATCTGACCAACTGCAGTTGCTGTTGTGACAATCGGAGTTGCTGTTCCGTCTTCTGAGCCTGTATTTGGGTCAATCTCTGCGACATCCAAATGTTATTTTTTTGCAAAGTTAGACAAAAACAAGCATTAAACAACAAAAGGAATGAAAAAAATGATTATCTTTGCACGAAAATAAGAACACATGGAAGATTTCGTACACTTACACGTACATACCCAATACAGCATCCTTGACGGACAGGCTGCCATTCCGAAGCTGGTGGATAAAGCTATCAACAACGGAATGCGTGGAATGGCCATTACCGATCATGGTAATATGTTCGGCATCAAGGAGTTTTTCAACTACTGCAACAAAGTCAACAAGGGGAAGTCTGACGAGGAGAAATTCAAACCCATTTTTGGTTGTGAGGTGTATTGTGCCCGTCGAGATCTTCATCTCAAAGAAAACAACGGTCTGGACAAGAGCGGATGGCACCTGATTCTCTTGGCCAAGAACGAAGTCGGCTACCATAATCTCATCAAGATCGTCAGCGAGGCTTGGGTGGATGGTTACTACCACCGTCCTCGTACCGACCATAAATCCATTGAAAAGTACCACGAGGGAATCATTGCTTCCTCTGCTTGTCTGGCTGGTGAGATTCCACGCTACGTCAAGAACGGACAGATTGCAGAAGCTGAAAAATCCATCGAATGGTTCAAGAGCATCTTTGGCGAGGATTTTTATATCGAACTGATGCGTCATGAGGTGAAAGACCCTATGCAACGCGCCAATCGTGACACGTTCAAGGAACAGAAAGCCATCGAACCGACCTTGATAGAACTGGCACGTAAACATAACGTAAAACTCATCTGCACCAATGACTCCCACTTTGTGGACGAGGAAAATGCAGAGGCGCACGACCGTCTGTTGTGTCTATCTACAGGCAAGGATCTGGACGACCCCAACCGCATGCTCTACAGCAAGCAGGAGTGGTTCAAGACCCGTGAAGAGATGAACGATGTCTTCAAGGACATTCCAGAAGCGCTGAGCAACACCATCGAGATTCTCGACAAGGTGGAAACCTACAATATTGACCATGCGCCCATTATGCCCTTCTTTGCCATCCCTGAAGAGTTTGGCACAGAACAGGAATGGCGTGATAAATACACGGATGAGGACATCTTCAACGAGTTTACACGTGATGAAAATGGCAATGTGGTGCTGACACAAGAAGAGGCTGAGAAAAAGATTAAAAAGCTCGGTGGAATCGACAAATTATACCGTATTAAGTTCGAAGCAGACTACTTGAAATCCATCACGTATGAGGGTGCCAAAAAACTTTATGGAGACCCCATACCAGAGGACATCAAGACACGACTCGACTTCGAGTTGCACGTGATGAAAACGATGGGTTTCCCTGGTTATTTCCTCATTGTGCAGGACTTCATCAACTCAGCCCGTAAGGAACTGGGGGTCTGGGTAGGACCAGGACGTGGTTCCGCAGCCGGTAGCGCTGTGGCTTATTGCTTGGGCATCACCAAGATAGACCCCGTCAAGTACGACCTTCTGTTCGAGCGTTTCCTGAATCCAGACCGTATCTCTTTACCCGATATCGATACAGACTTCGATGACGATGGACGTGGAAAAGTGCTCCAATGGGTGACAGAAAAATATGGCGCTGAGAAGGTGGCACATATCATTACCTATGGTACGATGGCTACCAAACTCGCCATCAAGGATGTAGGTCGTGTGCAGAAAGTGCCTTTGGCTACGGTCAATGCTATCTGTAAGGCCATTCCAGACAAACTTCCTTCAGGCAAGAAGATGACCATTCCCAATGCCATCGAATGTGTGCCAGAACTCAAGGATGCTGCCACCTCGCCTGACCCGTTGCTGAGAGACACCATGAGGTTTGCACAGATGTTGGAGAACAATGTGCGCAACACGGGTGTGCATGCTTGTGGAACCATCATTTGTCGCGATGCCATCGACGATTGGGTGCCTGTGAGCACTGCCGACGATAAAGATACTGGCGAGAAAGTGCGCTGCACACAATACGATGGTCATGTGATTGAGGAAACAGGACTCATCAAGATGGACTTCTTGGGTCTGAAGACGCTCTCCCAGCTCAAGGAGGCTGTGGCGAACATTAAGGAGAGTCTGGGCATTGATGCGGATGTTGACCTCTTCAACATTCAAGACCCTGCCACCTACCAGCTTTATTGTGACGGACGCACAGTCGGCACTTTCCAGTTTGAGTCGGCTGGTATGCAGAAATACCTTCGCGAATTGCAGCCCTCCGTTTTCGAGGACTTGATTGCAATGAACGCCCTCTATCGACCGGGTCCAATGGACTATATCCCCGAATTCATCGATAGAAAACAGGGACGAAAGCCCATCGAATACGATATTCCTTGCATGGAGAAATACCTCAAGGACACCTATGGAATCACCGTCTATCAGGAGCAGGTGATGTTGCTGTCACGACAATTGGCCGATTTCACTCGCGGTGAGAGTGATGCCTTGCGTAAGGCGATGGGTAAGAAGAAAAAGGACATCGTTGACGCAATGAAGCCGAAGTTCATCGAAGGTGGCAAGAAGAACGGACACGACCCTGAAATTCTTGGCAAGATCTGGAGTGACTGGGAGAAATTCGCTTCCTATGCCTTCAACAAATCGCATGCCACCTGCTATTCATGGGTGGCCTACCAAACGGCCTACCTCAAGGCCAACTTCCCAGCACAGTTCATGGCAGCGGTGATGAGTCGTTCGCTCGATAAGATTGATGAAATCCGCAAGCTGATGGACGAATGCAAGGCTATGGGCATCAACACTTTGGGACCTGATGTCAACGAATCACGCCACAAGTTCTCCGTCAACTTCGAAAGCGATATTCGTTTTGGTATGGCTGCCATCAAGGGTGTGGGTGAATCTGCCGTTCAAGCCATCATCGAGGAACGTGAGAAGAACGGGCCTTTCACCTCCTTCTTCGACTTCTTTGAGCGTGTCAACCTCTCTCAATGCAACAAGAAGAACATCGAAAACTTGATTCTTGCTGGTGCATTCGACTGTTTCAAGGAGATCAGTCGAGAAACCTTCTTCACTCCTGGCTCCAAACAAGGCGAGAATTTCCTGGACGTGATGGTACGCTATGGCAATAGTTTTCAGCAAGATAAGTTCCAGGCACAGACATCCCTCTTCGGAGGAATGGAGGTCTCGGTTACCCATCCAGCCGTTCCCAAGAACGTGCCTGTATGGGGTACACTCGAACGTCTGAACAAAGAGCGCGAGTTGGTGGGCATCTACCTCTCCGCCCATCCTCTTGATGAATATTCCATCATCCTTGATTATGTGTGCAACACAAAACTCAACCAGTTGGAACAGAAAGAGGAGCTTGCCAAGATGGAAGAGGTGACGGTTGGAGGTATTGTCACCAATGTACGAACAGGAGAAAGCAAGAACGGTAAAATGTATGGCATCGCCAAGATGGAAGACTTTGCGGGCAATGGCGAAATACCTCTCTTTGGCAACGACTGGGTTGCCTACAGGAACTACTTCGTCGAAGGCACTTCCCTCTTCATCCGCCTCAAGGTGGAACCCAGCAGATACCGTCCTGGCACCTACAACACGATTGTCAAGTCCGTCGAACTACTGGCGGAAGTGAAAGATAAAGCCATTCAGAAGATTACCTTCGATGTGCCGCTCGACAAGCTCACCTCCACAATGGTGGAAGATTTGGCTGAAATCGTGAAGGAGAATCCAGGAGACGCTGAACTTGTTTTCAATATCCACACTTCCGACACCAACAAGGTATCACTCATGTCGCGCAAGGTGAAGGTGAGAGTGGGAAAGCAACTGGTGCAATACATCCGAGAACACGAGGATATCAGCATCAAAGTCAATTAACCAGTCCATAGGGCGTAACTCATAAAGCAAACAATAATTATTAACCCCAAAAACATCAACATTATGGAAATCAACGATTCAAACTACAGCGAAGTATTGGCACAGAACAAGCCAATGGTACTCGACTTCTGGGCAACATGGTGTGGTCCTTGCCGCATGGTAGGTCCAGTCATTCAGGAATTGGCAGACCAGTACGAAGGCCAGGCCATCATCGGCAAAGTGAACATCGAAGAAGATGCTGACGACCTCGTGGCACAGTTCGGCATCCGCAACATCCCCACCATCATTTACATGAAGAACGGTGAGGTGGTTGACAAAGTGGTTGGTGCTGCACCAAAAGCAACCCTTGAAGCGAAACTCAAAGCCATTCTCTGATGTCCAGCATTGACGACGAAATCCTCCAAGGAGCCCAAGAGGACGCCAAAGAGGTTGCCTTCATCCAGAACTACATGGGCGTGGAGAACCGCGAACTGTTCACGGAAGAAGACATCTATTATTGCCTGGATGTTCTGCTCGAACACCTTGACACACTCAGCGACAAGGCGGATGCAGACGGTTTCATCGACATCGACACTGAAGAAATCGCCCGACACATCCAAAAGAAGGCAAAAAAAGAAGGCATGGGTCCTTACGAACTCGATGCCCTCATCCTTCTGATTGATGCAGAACTGGAATACAACGAACAGCTGGAAAGTTAAAAAGTCACTTTCCTGCCTCCATCCATCTCCTCCTCAATGGTGACCTTCACGGCATCATCGGGGAGGAGATTTTCTATGAGTTCAGGCCATTCCATGAAACACACATTACCTGAATACACATAGTCCTCATAGCCGATGTCCAGCACCTCCTGCAAGTTCTTAATGCGATAGAAATCAAAGTGGTAGATAGGATTTCCACCACCATCCACATACTCATTCACAATGGCAAACGTGGGCGAGTTAATCACATCTTCCACACCCAATTCCTCACACACGGCCTTGATGAAGGTGGTCTTCCCTGCCCCCATCTTTCCATAGAAGGCAAACACCGTCCTCTCACCCATTGCTGCCACAAACTCCTGGGCAGCCTTTCCTATTTCATCCAATGAACCAATCTTGATTTCCATACTCATTTCCTCCTTTTGCTTCGCATTGTCACCAACGGCACGAGCATCTCTTCCATCGAGATTCCCCCATGCTGAAAGGTGTTTTTGTAATAATTGACATAGTAATTATAGTTGTTCGGATAGGCGAAGAAATCATCGTTCTGGGCAAAGATATAGGTGGTGCTGATGTTGGGCGAAGGGAGTGATGCAGCCTTGGGTGCCTTCAACTCATACACCTGTTTGGGATTATAACTGAGGTTCTTACCCAGTTTATAACGGAGATTGGTGTTGGTGTTCTTGTCACCAATGACCTTGATGGGGTTGTTCACCCGAATGGAACCATGATCGGTCGTGATGATGATATGCGCATCCGTCTTGGCCAATTCCTGGAAGAGTTCACGTACAGGGGAGTTGTGGAACCACGAAGCGGTGATGCTGCGATAGGCACGTTCATCGCTCGCCAATTCACGCACCATACGAGATTCCGTACGAGCATGACTGAGCATATCTATAAAGTTGATAACGAGCACATTGAGGTCATTGTTCATCACATTCTTGAAGCGTTCCACCAACTTTTCGGAATCTGAAGAGTTGTTCAGTTTGAAGTACGAGAACGTGTTCTTACGACGATAGCGGTCAAACTGTGTCTGGATCAGTGGTGCCTCGTTGAGATTCTTGCCCTCTTCCTCGTCTTCATCCACCCAAAGGTCTGGGAACATCTCTGCTATCTGGTTAGGCATCAAGCCTGAGAAGATGGCGTTACGAGCATATTGCGTGGCTGTGGGCAAGATGCTGAGACAGAGTTGTTCGTCAAAGATGAAGTCGTCTGCCAATTCTTTGGAAATCTCGCACCACTGGTCATAACGGAAATTGTCAAACACCACCAAGAACACTTTCTCGCCTTGATTCAGCAAAGGGAAGATGGTCTTCTTGAAGATGTCGGGCGACATGATGGGACGATTATCGCTGTCCTGCACCCAATGCAGGTAATTCTTCCTGACGAACTTGGCAAATTCATTGTTTGCCTCGGTCTTCTGCATCTTGAGCATCTCGGTCATCTCACTACCTGTATTGGACAATTGCAACTCCCAATAAACGAGGCGTTTATACACCTCCTTCCAATCCTCTAGCGTGTAGGAGTCGTTGATTTGCATGCCTATCTTCGAGAAGTTCTGTTGATAGCCCGTGTTGGTCACTTCAATCTCAATTTCACGTTTGTGAAGATGCTTTTTCAAGGTCAGGAATATCTGATTGGGATTGACTGGTTTAATCAGGTAATCAGCAATCTGTGATCCAATGGCCTGATCCATGATGTTCTCCTCCTCACTCTTCGTCACCATCACGACAGGAATGGTCGAGTTGATTTCCTTAATTCTCGACAACGTCTCCAAACCACTAAGACCAGGCATGTGCTCGTCCAAGAAAATCAAATCGAAGGTGCGCTCTTGACAAAGGTCAAGGGCATCTTGACCGTTGGTTGCCGTAACGACCTCATATTCTTTCTTTTCGAGGAAGATGACGTAGGCTTTCAGCAATTCAATCTCGTCATCCACCCACAACAATGTTCCGTTCATATCTTAAAAGATGTAATTATCGTCTTCCCATTCCTCCTCGTCCAGTTCCTCCTCGTCCACAGGTTCTGGCAGTTCCGTTGGCTCGTCCAGACTGGCGGCTTCATCCTCGCTGATGCGCAATGAGCCCACACGGTCAAAGTGTTCATCGTAGAAGTCGAAGTAGTCGGCAAAGCTCAGACCCTTCATCAGCTTCTTCAAGTTCTCCTCACTGATGATGAAGCACTTCAGGCCCTCCATCTTGTACGCCATATCATCGTTGTTCAGCAGACGATGCAGGTAGATGTATGCCTCATCGTAATTGAGGAAGGTGCGCACCTGCATCATGTCGATGCCATCGCCCTTCTCGGTCGAGATATCGAAGTTTCTCACGGTGAATGCCGTGAAGTTGTACCGTGCCATCTCATACAGCAACTGGTTCTCGTCCACAGTACCCTTCTCGTAGGCAATCACAAACACGAAGTTGGTGTTCTTCTCAGGATTGAAGGTCGAATCATTCGCCAACGAATCTGCTTCATCGAAGAGACTCCGACGACGTTCCCAGATGCTACCCATCTCAAACTTACCACCTTGCAGGAGTCGTCCTTCCTTCAGTCCCTTCACATAGAGACCAGCCAACTCACTCACGCTCGACTGCGGGTATTTCTCCACAATCGTCTTCAAGTCTTCCATAAAGTGCTCTCTGTCACCCATTTCCAACTTGCTCAATGCTTCCAGGAACATGAAACGTGCTCTGTTGGCACCCTCTGGATATTCCTCTGCCATCTCCTGACTGTTGTTGATAACCGTCTGGTAGTCACTGAACTTAAAAGCATCGTAGGTGTCTTGATACACGGAATCCTCAATCTGCTTACCATACCTACCCTTGAATTCAAAGTTCGGGTCAGCTATCAGCTTACCGTGTGCATTATCCGGATATTCGGCAATGAGCCTTTGCTTGTAGTCCTCTGCGTCATCCCTGCGTTCCATCCTTGAATAGAGCTGGAACATATTATAATAGACCTCGTCCATCTGCTGGAATTCCGGGAAGTTCAGCAAGATGCGCTGGAATGTCCGTTCTGCCAATGGGAAATTATCCATCCTGTCTTTGTAGATGATGGCTGAGCCATACAAGCCCTCCACCAATGCAGCGTTCGAGGCGGCCATCTGCTCCTCTGTGAACGGGATGTCCTTCAGATAATATTCTGGGCGATGGGGGTCGTTGGCGTATTCCTCTGCCTTGATGGAATCTTTCTCCGCTTTCGTCTGCTTCTTGCCCTTGTTGGCTTGGAAGATGCTGTCCTCCACAGCGGCGATGCTGTCCTGAATGGCTACCAGACTATCTGGCAGTTCCTCCTCGTTGAAGTCATTGAGCACGGTCTTGTTGCTACGTCGCCAGTCATCTGCCAGTTCACGCTTACCCCATTTCTTCTCAAATTCAGTCTTACCTGCCGCCACAGCTGTCGGATTGTAGAAATACCACACTGCCGTCTGCTGGGCATTGCGGTTGCCCACACCCTGTTGTTGCGCATTGGCGGCAGCACCTCCACGTTGATTACTCTGATTAGCTTGGGCATTCGCTGCTTCTTGTGCTTTCTTCTCCTCTTCCCTTTCCTTCTTCTTCAGTTCCTCAATGGTCTTCTTAATTTTCTCCATACGGGTCACTGAATCGAGGCTTGCCATCATCTGCAAACTGTCCTGCAGTTCCACCGCTGTAGCAAAAGGCAGCAATTCATCGAGGATTTTGCTGCGCTCATCCACTTCCTTGTAACTGCTGTGGTCTTTGTCCAACAAACCAAAAGCCTGCGAATAGCACTTCTGGGCATCCACAAACTTCTCCCTGTTCCAGTACAGTTGTCCCAAATGCAGCAATACAACACCCTTCTCGATGCCGTTACGGGTACTCTTCTCCACACCGTCCTTATAAGCCCAGATGGCTTGGGTCGTGTCACCTTTTGACAAATAGATGTTACCGATCGCATAATACACCTGATCCAGATACTCCTTATTCTTCGGATTCTTTGCCATCGATTTCAATTTGCGAATCATCTGCTTGGTCTGCCCCTTCGACAACGCCTCACTCATCTGGATACGAGCATTGAACTCCAGTTCGTACGGAGGATTCAAACGAATAACCTTCTTGAAATAGCGGTATGCCTCTGGATCGTGTCCGATAAGGTGGTAGAGCTGCCCCAACAGCAAGTACATTCTGGCCTTAGGCAGTTTACGATGTTCCGACTTCAAGGCTTTCTCTATATTCAGAATAGCCTCTGGATATTGCTTTTGTCTCAGTTGAATGTCACCCAACACAGCGGCCTTCAAGGGGTTCAGATTCTTGGGGAAACTATCACGCTGGGCACGGGAAATCAAATCTTCCGCATCGTAAAACCACTCCATTTCAGCGTAGCATCGCGCCTCCAACAGGCGAGCACGTGCCACCAAGTTGGGTTTGTGGAAATAGAGACGCTGGATGTAGGCGAAGGTGGATGCCGCTTCCATATACTCACCCTTCCTGAATTGCGCTTCACCCATCAGGAACCATGCCCGCCACAAGAACGGATTATACTCCTTCTGACTCAGCCAAATCCTATCTTTGGCAGTCTTCGGACGACTCTTTTTCCACTCAGGACGTGCCGTGATGCTGTGGGTCTTGATGGTCTTCTGACTCTTCTCAATCGCCCTGTCGAAGTTACTCACACCAATCTTCACCGTCGCCTTATTACCCGTCACAAACATGGGAATCAACTCCGTGAAGTTGTCCCTGTTGCCATCCTCTTGCAACTGCCGACCCTCCTTAAATGCCTCATGACCATTGAAATAGGTGTTATACCTTCCCTTGAACGCATGGACACGACGCGTCAAAGACGTATTCTTATTCGTAGAACACGCCACCAGCAACACCAACAATGCTGCACAACTGCACAATATGTAATCGAATCGCTTCAAAATAAGACGACAAGGGGGCAAAACTACCCCCTACATACATATAACGAAAAAAAACATCTTTTATTGTATATCCTACGCTAACCCCTAATCACCAACCTCTTACCTCTTACTTCTCACCTCTAACCTCTTACTTCTCCCACTATCATACACACCTCATCCTTCAAGTCATCGGGAAGTTCCACCTGACGCAATTGCAAGGAGCGCACCCATCCTGCCACTTCATCCTCACGCATCGTATAGAGAACTTCACGAAATTCTTCGATTTCATCGGGCAAATACGCATCTCCCGTCCTACCACGAAAACGGTCAAGTTCCTCGTCCTCGTAGTATTCAATCTCCTTGCTCACAGCTGCCAACAGACTCTCCTTCTCGCAGACCTCATGCTGGCCGCAGCATTCCATATCCTGCACTCTCATCACTTCAATCTTTCAATTCTTCAATCCTATACCCTACAGCTTTCAAATCCTCCCAATAATTCGGGTATGATTTCGACACCACCTGGGGTTCATTGATGCACACATGTCCATTTTTCAATGCTACAGGCGCAAATGCCATCGCCATCCGATGGTCTTCATACGTGTCAATAGCTATTTCATCGGAAGAATTAAGCTGATGACTGACGGCTGAAGGTTGACGACCATCCCAAAGCAGTTCGGAATCATTCCTGTCCACTATCTCATACCCCAACTTCTTCAATTCCTTCTTCAATGCTTCGATGCGGTCGGTCTCCTTAATCTTCAGACTCTGCAAACCTGTGAAGTGGAACGGCACACCCATCATGCAGCAAGTCACCACAAAGGTCTGTGCCAAGTCGGGCATCTCGACAAAATCAACATCCAGTCGTTCCACCTTTTTACCATTCTTTCGCAACACCACTTCGTTGCCACGATGCTCTGTGCTCACCCCCAAACGTTCAAACACATCCGCTCCACGACTGTCACCCTGCAAGCTCTCAGCGAACAAACCAGGCAACACAATTTCTGCATCTGCATGAGGTGCCAACGCCACCATCTCATACCAGTAACTCGCAGCACTCCAGTCGTTCTCCACCTGATACTGACACGACTGATAAGGTACAGGCTCCACCACGATTGTCTGCTCATCTTTCCACCCCACTTTCGCGCCATAACTTCTCATCACAGCCAGCGTCATATCGATATATGGACGACTTACGATATTGTCTATTAAATTCAAAATCAGTCCGTTCTTCAACATAGGGCCTATCATCAACAAGGCAGAGATATACTGTGAACTGACACTACCCGACAACTCCACTTTTCCACCCCTTAAATGAGGATTACCCACGATGCGAAGAGGTGGGAATCCATCCTGCTCCACATACTCAATCTGTGAACCTAACTGACGCAAAGCATCCACCAGCACACCAATCGGACGATGCTTCATTCGCTCACTACCCGTGATGACATGCACACCCTCACTCACTGCCAGCAACGCCGACGAGAACCGCATCGCCGTACCTGCCGCACCAATGTCAACCACCTCAGGACGTTCCCTCAACCACGCCTGCATCACACGTGTATCATCGCAGTCACTCACATTCTCCACCAACCCATCACCGCCAGCCAACGCACTAATCGTCAGCGCACGGTTACTGATGCTCTTCGATGCAGGAAGCACAACCTTCCCCCTAATGTCCCTTGGTGCCGTTACCTTTATCTTCATATACCTTCCATTTTCTTTCGGCCACAAAGGTACGACTTTTTCCCAACTCACACAAAATAAACACAAACAAAAAACGAACACGAATCGTGTGAATCGGGAAAAATATGTGGGGAATTGTTCTCGGTTTGTGGAGAATGTACCCCCTTAATCCGCTTCTTGATCCGCTTGATCCCTCTTCTTAATTTTCCAACCGATCGCTGCCACAAGCAATGTCATCAGCGGACTGATGATGTTGAAGAAGCAGTACGGGAGATAGACCAGCGTGGGAACTCCAAGAACTGCCGCCTGCGTCATGCCACAAGTATTCCAGGGAACAAGGACGGAGGTGACGGTAGCGGCGTCTTCGGTGGTACGGCTCAGGAGACGGGATTCGTAGCCCTGCTGACGATAGGCATCGCGATACATGTCGGCAGTGAGGACGATGGAAATGAACTGGTCACCCGTGGTGATGTTGAGGAAGAATCCCGTACCCACCGTTGTGGAGACAAGGCTGAAACGAGTCTTGGCCATTCGGATGATAACCCTTGTGATGCTCTCAATCATGCCACTCGCCACCATCACGGCGCCAAAGCACATAGCACAAACGATGAGCCAGATGGTGTTGAGCATGCCAGCCATACCACCCGTCGAAACGAGGTCGTTGAGGGCCTCACTACCGGTGTCAACAGCCGTTGCACCATAATAGGTGATGGCAAGTCCTTTCATCAAGGACATAAAGGTGGAGAGTTCTTCCGTATTGGCTATCTGGTGCAAGATGTGAGGTTGCAAGATGAGCGCCATAACCCCTGCCATGATGGCTGAGGTGAAGAGCACGATGAGAGAGGAGACGCGTCGGAAGATGAGGATGCCTGTAAGCACAGGGACAAGCAGCGTCCAGAGAGAGATGTTGAACGTGTTGGCGAGTCCCTCCGTATATTCTGCCACATGAAGTTCTGTCCCTTCGCCATTGCCAAGACCAGCCACGAGGAAGATGATGAGCGTGATGAGGAAGGTCGGCACCGTGGTGTACATCATGTAGCGGATGTGGGCAAAGAGGTCAACTCCCGTGATGGATGACGCCAAAATGGTGGTGTCGCTGAGGGGAGACATCTTGTCGCCGAAATATGCCCCAGAGATGATGGCGCCAGCCGTCCATGCAGCACTGATGCCCAGTGCCTCACTGATACCCAGAAGCGCCACACCGATGGTGGCGACCGTAGTCCACGAACTGCCCGAAAGCACTGAGACGAGGGAACAGATGACACAGGCACTGACCAGGAAGAACTGAGGCGACATGATTTGCACGCCATAGTATATCAATGTGGGTACGATGCCACTGATCATCCAAGACCCGGAGAGCATGCCCACAGCCAAGAGAATGACCAAGGTGACGGACACATCGCCGATGGTCTTGATGATGCGCTGTTCGAAAGTCTTCCAAGGAACCCGATAGACCGTCATAGAAATGGTTACGCAGACAGCAGCGCCCATGAGGAGAGCCATCTGACTGCCACCACTCAGGGAGTCACTACCGAAGAGATAAATGACTGTGCCCAACATCATGATGAGGACAAGAACAGGAATTACTGCTACGAGCGGATGAGGTAGTTTCACAAAATTGTAGTTCTAAATTTCGCAACAATCTTAGATAATCTAATTGTTTGCAAATTTACAATAAAAACAGCAAGCCGCCAAACTTTTCTAAACTTTTTCAATAAAAGGATACAAAATCACGACCCCGTTGCTGAGGTCGTGATACGGATGGGAAGTTATGAGTAGGTCTGTTCTTGCAGGATTTCATCGACGATGTTGCGGTCACTCATGGCTTGGAGGCCACGGGACGGGTCGGCGAAGTAGGTATAGGTGCGCGAGTTGTAGAAGCGGTCGAGAGCCTCTTCATCGCTGATGTTCAGTTCTTCGGCGAGCATCAGGACGATGCGTGCCTGCTTGCGCCAGCGTACGGAATCTCTCATAGGGCTTCGGGGGTTAAATGGATGGACTCGACGAACTGGAGACAGCGGTCGATGACGAATTGACTGATGATGCAGAGCTGGTGGTTGACGGGTTTGTAACGGAGCTGTCCGAGGGCCTGCTCGGCGGTGATGATGCCTTGGGTGTAGTCTTCGACGGTGTCGATGACGTTGTCATTGGCCACACCGCCCTCCACGATGTCGTACTGCTGCCAGATGTCCTCGTCGGCACGGCAGGCCACCACGTAGTCTAACCATGCAAGGTCGTACGCTTCGAAACGAAGCCATCTGCTTTGCTGGGCGAGCGTCTCGTCGAATTGATAGACATTGAGCTGAGGGGTGCCGTCACAAACTGTACCACAAACCGTTCCAGGACCAGACGGCGGAACAGAAGGTCGTCATTATGCTTGTAAAAGGCCTGACGGGTAATACCGGACATTTCACAGAGACTTGTGACGGGATAGTGTCTCACTTCGTCTTCGTGCGGCCTTCCGACTATCCTGTGCCAGCTTTTTTTCGGATCTCAATGTTGAACATTTCCTCCGCAACGTCTATCATCGTGTCGTAGAAGTCGGCACGCATCCTTTCAGCATGGAGCTTCTTCTTAAGATCTAGGACTTCTTCACGCAGGGCCTTGATCTCCTCAGCCTGATTGTCTGTCGGTTTATTTTTCATAAGCAGCACACTTTTATCGTTTGATGCTGCAAAGTTATGAATTAATCTGTTAATTGCCATTTTTGAGGAATCGAAACGTCTTGCAAGCTCAGACTGATTTACTCCCTCCAAATAATGTAAACGCAAAATTTCTTCTTTTTCTTCTTGACTTAAATACTTACGTTTCTTTTTCATTCATTGTTGACTTTTGTGTCAACTTTTTCTAGCGTAAGACACTTCATTATTCCCTTCTTTTTGTCCCATCTTGTCTTTTTTCTCATTTTTCTTGAAAAAAAATGTTGAATTGTTTTGCCAGTTCAGAAAAAGGCCGTACCTTTGCACTCGCTTTCCGAAAACGGGGGGCAAGAAACTCGATCTTTGACAGACTGCGAACAGAAATACAAGACAAGCAGCGCGTGCACATTATATATATTATATATGGTTGTGCATGCACAAGCAGAAGTCATTCCTTTTTACACAGACTTATAAACGAACAATGGAGCAGGAAAGCCTGGCCGGTCAGACAGAACTAC
>CADCIO010000007.1 GCA_902801475.1 uncultured Bacteroidales bacterium | reverse complement strand
GCCGCTTACTGCTTCTTCCCAAAGAAACCATGCATTGCATGTGAAAGAGTTGTGGACACACAACTTGCACTGTTTTGAATTCGTCGAACTCACGTTAAAAAAGTTAAAAAGGTGGGGTATTCTTCAATAATGGCAGGTTATTGGATAATAAGGTTGGGTTATTGGAGGAGCAAAAATGGTACTCGAAGCAGTTTTTTCTGGAACGCGTTCTAAATATTTTTCCGTCCCGTTGTAAAAAGTTTTAGAACGCGGCGTAGAAAATGACCCGTCCCAAACTCTGAGTTAACTCATTTCATCGATTGAGTTAACTCGTTTGATGAATCGAGTTAACTCACGTGATTTTAAGTCAGTTTTCACACCAAGCAACAAACGTATAATTTATTGAAGATTTTGAATCAGATGATGGATGATTTTGAGCGAATGCGACCTTTACCTCAAAAACCTTCACTCGAGTCAAATCATCAATCGACTCGAGTCAAACGATAAAATGACTCGAGTGAAGAAAAATTGAAGAAGCCTATTTGAGCAGGTGCTCGTCGAGGAAGTTCTCGATGCGGGTGACGAGGTGTTGGCGCGTGTTGCCCCCGTAGATGGAGTGGTTGCGGTTGGTGTAGAAGTGCATGTCGAACTGGTAGCCGAGTTGCACGAATGCCTCGGCGAGTTCGGCGGAGTTCTGGAAGTGGACGTTGTCGTCAGCCATTCCGTGGATGAGGAGGAGGTCGCCGTGGATTTTCTCGTAGCGGTGGAGCGGCGAGCAGTCGTAGCCGGTGGGATTCTCCTGCGGTGTGCGCATGAATCGCTCGGTATAGACGGTGTCGTAGAATCGCCAGTCGGTGACGGGGGCAACGGCTACGCCACAGTTGAAGACTTCACGGCCTTCGCACATGGACATGAGGGTGTTGAATCCGCCGAAGCTCCATCCCCAGATGGCGATGCGTGTCTTGTCCACGTAGGGGAGCTTGCCGAGCCAGATGGCGGTCTCGACTTGGTCGCGCGATTCGAGGTCGCCGAGTTTCATGTAGGTGCATCGCTTGAAGTCGGAGCCCCTGCCGCCGGTGCCGCGTCCATCGACGCAGACGACGATGTAGCCCTTCTCGGCCAGATGCTGCTCCCACATGAGTCCGCCAAGGAATCCGTTGTCGAAGGAGTTGAAGACCATCTGATAGCCGGGGCCGCCGTACTGATACATGATGACGGGGTACTGCCTGGAGGCGTCAAAGTTGCGGGGCTTGACCATCCAGCCGTTGAGTTGGATGCCGTCGGCGGTGTTGACGGAGATGAGTTCGGTCGTGCCGAGGGGCAGATCGGCGAGCCGATTCTTGAGGTCGGCATTGTCCTCGACGGTCTTAAGCGCCTTGCCCGAGGCGTTGCAGAGCGTATAGACGGGCGGGGTGGTCAGGTTGGAGTAGGTGTTGAGATAGTACTGGCATCCGTCGCTGAACACGGCCTCGTTCCAGCCTTTCTCCGTGGAGAGCTTGGTCTTCTTGCCTGAGGCATCGACCTTGTAGATGTACTGCTCGAGCGGACTCCCCTCGTTGCTGGCATAGTAGAAGTTCTTGCCCGATGCGTCGGCGCCGTAGTATTCCGTCACTTCGTAATCGCCCGACGTGAGCTGACGAATGAGCTGGCCGCCAAGAGAATAAAGATACATGTGCTGATGTCCGTCGCGCTCGCTGAGCATGACGAACTGATCGCCCGAGAAGTCGATGTCGCTGTAGGCAGGCTCGTCCACGTAGCGCTTGTCCTCTTCGCGTAGGATGAGCTGGGCGGTCGTGCTGCGGGCATTCACGGCATAGAAGTCGAGACGATCCTGATGACGGTTCAGCGTGAGCACCATCAGCTTGTCCTTCTCGCCCGTGAACTGGATGCGCGGAATGTATCCGTCGTCATCGAGCGGCACCTGCATCGTGCGGGTCACACGGCTCTTGATGTCGTAAGTCAGCACCGACACCTTCGAGTTCACCTCGCCCGCCTTCGGATACTTATATTCGTATGCCCCAGGATAGAGCTTGTACTCCTCCTTCGACGGATTCGTGCCCTTGTACCACGGGAACGAGAACGTCTTCACCGCCGATTCGTCGAACCGAATCCATGCCAGCATCTCGCTGTCGGCCGAGAAGTCGAACGCGCAATTGAACGAGAATTCCTCCTCATACACCCAGTCGGGCTTTCCGTTGATAATTTTGTTACGCTCGCCATCCTTCGTGATCTGACTCTCCGCATTATTGAAAAGCAATTTCACAAGGAAGATGTTATTGTCCCTCACGAAAGCAATCTGGTTGCCGTCAGGTGAGAACTTCGGGCACTCCTGCGGACCACCCTCCGAAAGTGGCGCCAGCGTCTTGTTCTTCACATTATATATATAATAGATGGACGTCGCCGAACGGCGGTAGATGGGTGTGCGATTTGTTTCGATGAGGATATTCTTCTCGTCAGGCGACAAGATGTAGCCCTCCACCCTGCGGACAGCAGCCCCACGAGCCGTCGAGGCATCGAACAGCGTTTCAATCACCTCACCCGTCTTGAACGAGCAGCGTTCAATCTTTTGTCCATCATCGCTCACCAGAGCATAACTCTCCCCGTCCGCCATCGGACGTACACGCTTCACCGAGTGCGCAAAGTACTTGCCACCCAAAATATCTTCCAGCTTTATCTGCTGTGCACACACAGCCATCGCAGCCATCCAAAGGGCAGCGACAAAAAAGACTTTTCTATTCATCAGGTTATTCATTTCTATCATCGTTCATTAATTCAACCACAAATGTAGGGGTTCTTCCTGAGACTCACAAATGATTCTCCCAATAATTATGTAAAAATCTCACTTTTCACTCACACTTTTCATTTTTTTCCGTACCTTTGTCGGCACAAACTAAAACCTTTATCAACAATGAAGAAGAAAAGTATCATTCTCACAGCAATCGCATTTTTGCTGACACTTACATTACAAGCACAAGAACAACAAGCAAATGAGCAGAGCTCAGGTATCAAACGCGTGTCCAACCGTCGGTACACCCCCGACCCTGCCCCTATGGTCTCGGGCGACCGCCTCTATGTGTTCACGGGGCACGACCTGGATACAGCCACCTACTTCCGTATGCCCGACTGGCAGGTGTTCTCCACCACTGACATGGAACATTGGACGGATCACGGCATCGTGTTGACCACTGCCCATTTCAAATGGGCCAAGCAAGGCGACAATGCTTGGGCTTCACAAGCCATCGAGCGCAATGGGAAATGGTACTGGTATGTGGCAGCAGAAGACACTACCAAACACCTGCACGGCATTGGTGTAGCTGTAGCCGACCGTCCTGAAGGCCCTTGGGCTGACGCACTCGGAAAACCACTCATCCCTGGCGATTGGGGCTTCATCGACCCTACGGTGTTCATCGACGATGACGGGCAAGCATGGCTCTTTTGGGGCAACAACGGTTGCTGGTATGCCAAGTTAAACGAAGATATGATCAGCATTGACAAGTCTTTTGCCAACAACGGCATCTGTGACATGCGTGCTATGTTGGACGACGAGGCACAGTTCGGACCCAAATGCATGAAGATGGACTACCAGCTCCACAAAAGGGTGATGAAGACAGGCTTTGAAGAAGCCCCTTGGATCTATAAGATTGGCGACACCTACTTCTTGGAATATGCTGCAGGTGGTGTACCCGAACACTGGGCATACTCGACGGCAAAGAGTATTCACGGACCTTGGCACTACGAAGGTCGCATCACCGACGAATCTCCAGGTTCCTTCACCATCCACGGAGGCACCATCGACTTCAAGGGCACGATGGCATCCGCTCTGGAGGCAATGGTTTCCGTCGCACCACCGCCATCCGCGAGTTTCAGAGACAGAAGGACGGTCGTATTCCGAAAATAGACATCCAAGCAAAATAATTGATGAAGATGGTGTGACGTTATATGGTCATGTCAGATTTATCAATAGCCCCCAAAAAATCCTTGGCCCGAGCCAATCGATGATTTGGCTCGAGTGGGTGTTTTTTTTCGATACCACCAATAATTCTCCCAATTTTATTATACAGACAAATGGGAATGCATAAAAAATAAAAAAAGACGCGTGACCACGAGACCACGTGACTTTTTTTAGATTATCTACGTCTTTGGGAAACTTGGTTTTATATCATGAAAACCTTAGGTGGATGGCACATTCTATCATGATCATCAAGCACAGCGCCATTGGAGAATACGATTCCGTTTTGTTTGACTGTTCCATAACTTTCATGTGCATGACCAAACAAATGGTATCGTGGTTTCACCTCCATGATACGCTTGAATAAAGGGGCATTGCCCCAATAGATGCCAGCCGATTTATCGAGAATCATCATGGGTGGCTCAGGAGTTACCACAATATCCGTATCATTTGGAATGAGGCTTTCTGAGTGGTCATATGCGATTCCAAAGAAGGTTATGCCATCAATCTTCACACCTCTATTTTGTAGAAAAAACACATTATCTGGCAAATCCTCAATATAATGGTATGTCAAGACCACCCTCAAAAACCTTCACTCGAGTCAAATCATCGAATGACTCGAGTCAAATGTCAAATCGACTCGAGTGAAGCATTTTCGTTGGCTTTCCGACAGCAGAGGCTGAGTATTTAGCAGCAGAGGCAGGTTATTTGTCAATAACGCACGACTATTTCTCAACGGAGGCCGGTTATTGAAATGACGATAACGATTAATTAGGCATTTAATATTTCCAAGAATAATAACGTGTGACAATTGTGACAAAGGACAGGTCTTTTTTATGCTCCACGAGGAATACATAGTATTACAAGCTGTTGATAATAAATAAGATAATAATATTATAACTATACAATAATAAAAGAATTATAACTCTATTATCATCATATTTATCATTATTTATCTTTCTCTCGTCTTCATTCAAGTGTTTCCTCTTCTTTCATCTACACATATAAACACTATCCCAAATTGGGAGGGAGCCCTGAATCAAGGCGGTGCATGTATAAAAATACGCTGTCCTTTGTCACAATTGTCACACCTCAAAAAGTTATAGGCTTGTCGCCACCCGATTAGTGGAGCATTGTTATGTGAAAGAGTAGGATAAGCTTTCGTGACATAGTAGGCTATTCTCTTCAAAGGCCGAGTATTCTTCAGCAAAGGCACAGTATTCACAAATATCCGTTCATTATTGGGGATAAGCCTGATAGAGAAGAAAGCATTAGCCACAAACAGTCTCAAATATGGTGACTTTGCTATCTTCTAAAGACTCAAATTATCTCAAAATCCTGCTATTTGGGGTGTCAAAAACGCGTAAAACCTATCGCTTGGATGCATTTTTCAGCAGAGGAAGGTTATTGTGCCGACGTACCGATCTTGACGAAACGCCGTACAAAAGACGACGATACGGCGTAGGAAGGAGGTCGAAACACCGTTGTTTTAAATTGGTGGCGGTAAAGCATCAAAGAGGTGCCGGCAAAAGGGTGGATTGGCGTCGGCAATTTAAAAAGAGTGCTGTCGGGGGCTACTATTAATGGAAAAACTATCTACTATTAATAGTAGCAAAATTTTTCCTTAATGGTAGCAACTTTTTGCTGCCTAACTAGGGAAAAATATTTTCCCAACTGGGGAACTAAATTTTTCCCGTAGGGGAGCAAAAAATAGTTTTTGCGAAATAGACCTAACACCTACCTATTTTTATGTTAAATCGTTTCTAATCAATAAGTTAATAATTCTCAGCACCTACCTGACACCTACCTAAGAGGTACCTAACACCTACCTCCTCAAAAAGTTGACGATGAGGTAGGTGTTGGGTAGGTGTTTGAGCAACACCTACCTCCCTGCAATCCCTTTATACATCGGGGATTGAGGCATGCACTGGTAGGTGGGTAGGTATTTGTGAATACTATTCAAAAAGTGACAAATGTTGGAATAATGGCTTTTCCTGAAAACCACTAGACTTCTTTCTTGTCCAATTAAAATAAAAGTATTACCTTTGCACACAAAAGGAGAAACCACAATGAGGAAACAGTTCTATATGATTGTGTTTGTAGGGACGCTGCTGGCGGTGCTCTCGCTGGTGTCGTGCAATGGTTGTGGGGACAGGAAGAGAGAGGAGAAGCCGAAGGTGGAGTCGGTCATTCTGTCGCGTATCAAGCAGAAGGCGGATTTGGTGACGACGGAGGTGAGGGTGAGGAAGCTGGCGATATACGATTCGAGCAAGCATGAGAAGTTTGAGTTGAAGGATCCTCGCACGTGGAAGTATGGGGAGAGGAAGTGCATCGTGCCTGTGGATGTGACCATCAAGTATGGGTATGACCTGCGCGACTTGACCATCGATGACGTGAAACTCACGGATGACAGCACGGCGGTGGTGATTCTGTTGCCTGAACCGAAGGTGATTGATTCGGGCTATGAGGCAAAAGTGGAGGACGGTGCTGTGGTGCGGATGTCGTCGGGCTTGCGAGACAGAATCAGTCATGAGGAGGTGGATCAGTTGATGGAACAGGCGTATCGGGCTGTGATGAAGGAAGATTTCTCGGAGATGGTGAATCGGGATATTGAGAACAATGCCAAGGTGGTGTTTGAGGCGATTGTGAAGGGCATTGGCTTGAAGAATGTGGAGGTGATTGTGGTTAGTAAGTTGACAATTGATAATTGATAATTGACAATTAGATTATATGAAGAATCGAGGATGGATCATCTTGGTGTGTGTCGTGGTGGTGGGCATTGTTGGTGCAGTGCTCATCAAGCGATGTGTGAGGGGAAGCGGAACGGAGATTCCGATGGAGGAGACAATGGCGAGCATCGAGGAAATTCGGCCACGGGGAGAGATTTATGTGTGCAGCGCGATGATGGAGGATTACACTATACAACGGGCTACGGAAAGGAATCTTATTATGCCTGACGAGGAACATTCGTGTGTGCAGACGATGACGCAGAAGTGCAGCTATGTGATTGACCTCGACAAGGTGGAATATGAGGCGGTGGATTCCATCAAGACGATTTATGTGAGGTTGCCCGATGTGGAGTATGTGGCGACGACGCAGAGCACTTCGTTCCTGTCGGATGACGGCAACTACTGGGCTGAGCATCTACCCAACACGAACGCGATGAAGCGGAAGGTGGAGGGTCAAATCAAGAGACGGTTTGACACGCCCAGCAATCGGAGGAAGGCAGAACGATTTGCCGAAGATGCCATCAGCGAGGTATTGAGGAAGCTGGGGTATGAAACGGAGTTTGTCAGGAGTTTGGAGAAACGGAAAGAGTGAAGCGTCCTTGATGGACGTCTCTTTCGTTCATGCAATGATGCAGTTGGGCAACAAACTCATGATTCTTCAAGCCCCAACCAGGAACAGCAAGGAGGCTTGAAGGAGATTGGGAAACGAAGCGTTCGAGGATGATGTCAGAACGGAGGTGCTCAATGAAGTCAATGACGAGGTCGATATATTCATCAGGCATGAAAAGGTGGAAGTCGGCAGGATTTGCAAGATACTCTTCCGCCATCCGAGTGCCTTTGATAATTTGCAATTGATGGAGTTTGAGCAGCGTGATGGGAAGCGATGAGAGGACTTCTGCCTCATGAAGCAAGGCATCCCTACCCTCTCCTGGTAATCCGAGAATGAGATGTGCGCCCACACGGATGCCACGAGCAACAGTGCGCATAATGGCATCAACGGTTTGGGCGTGGGTGTGACCTCGATTGATGCGCAGGAGTGTCGCGTCGTAGATGGATTCGATGCCATATTCAACAACGAGGAAGGTGCGACGGTTCAGTTCTTCCAGATAGTCAAGCAGAGCGTCAGGCATGCAGTCGGGACGGGTACCGATGACGATGCCGATGACATCGGGCACGGAAAGCGCCTCTTCGTATTTGGCTTTGAGATGGTCGAGAGAGGCGTAGGTGTTGGTGTAGGCCTGGAAGTAAGCCAGGTATTTCATCTCGGGATATTTCCGGGCAAAAAAGCACTTTCCCTCTTCGAGCTGTTGGGTGACGGATTTCTCTGTGACACAATAGTCGGGATTGAATGTCTGGTTGTTGCAATAGGTGCAGCCACCTGTGCCCACCCGACCGTCGCGATTGGGGCAGGTGAAGCCAGCGTTGAGGGAGATTTTCTGCGTCTTCACACCTAACTGTTCCTTCAGCCAAAAACCATATTCATTGTATCTTCCCATTGTACAAAATCACATTCTTGCGCACAAAGTTAAAGAAAACTTGCAAAAACATCAAAAAAATCAAGAAAAAGCATTGCCATTTTGGCAAAAAGCAGTACCTTTGCAAGCCGATTTATATCGAGAGGCAGCGAAAGCCGCCTCGTGCTCTGTGTGGATAGCATCTTCCACGTAGGTGGGAATGCGGTCCGTGAAACGCAGAAAACCCAAAGGGAAACCAATGGGCACAGTACGTCAGTCGCACGGCAACGTCGAGCTGGCAGCGAACACACATTATTAATTATTTAAAACCAAAAGGTTAAATGCAATCAAACAGTTTCAAGACAAGCTACATCACCCCTGAAGCAGCAGAAAAGAAGTGGGTGGTAGTGGATGCCGCAGGACAGACCCTGGGTCGTTTTGCATCCAAAGTAGCACAGGTACTTCGCGGTAAGTACAAACCCGTCTTCACACCCAACATGGACTGTGGCGACAATGTAATCGTTATCAATGCCAACCAGATTAAGGTTACTGGTGCAAAGGAGACTCAGAAGGTGTACATCACTTTCTCTGGCTATCCAAGCGGTCAGCACAAGGCAACTTTTGCCGAGATGGTGAAGCGTCCAAACGGATATGAGAAAGTGCTCCGTCACGCAGTGAAGGGCATGCTCCCTAAGGGCATCCTCGGTGCAAAGGTTCTGAGAAATCTCTACATTTTCGAAGGCGCTGAGCACGACAAGCAGGCTCAGAAGCCAGTAACACTTGATATTAACACCCTCAAATAAGCATAAGGTATGGCAGTAGAATATATCCACGCAATTGGTCGCCGTAAGAGCGCCGTTGCTCGCGTGTACCTTACACAAGGTACTGGCAAAATCACCATCAATAAGCGTGAGCTTGCTGATTATTTCCCATCAGAACTGATTCAGTTCGTCGTGAAGCAGCCCCTCAACCTCCTCGGTGTAGTTGAGCAGTACGACATCAAGGCTAACCTCACAGGTGGTGGTTACACAGGTCAGAGCCAGGCACTTCGCCTCGCCATCGCCCGTGCACTTGTGAAGATCAACGAAGAAGACAAGAAGGCACTCCGCGCTGAAGGCTTCATCACACGTGACCCACGTGCTGTTGAACGTAAGAAGCCAGGTCAGCCAAAGGCACGTCGTCGCTTCCAGTTCTCTAAGCGTTAATAGATAGAAGAACTAGTATCACTAGTAAATCCAATAATCGTTTAGTATCTAAACCGGCAGGCTCTCTCACGAAAAGGGCGACCTGCGGGTTGGTTAAACAAACATTAACTCAAAAAGAAAGTAAACAAAACAAACAATTATGGCAAGAACAGATTTTGATTCTCTTCTCGCAGCAGGTGCCCACTTCGGTCACCTCAAGCGCAAGTGGAACCCCGCTATGGCTCCTTACATCTTCATGGAGCGCAATGGCATTCACATCATCGACCTTCACAAGACAGTCGCTAAGCTCGACCAGGCTGCTGACGCTCTCAAGCAGATTGCAAAGAGCGGCAAGCGCATCCTCTTCGTTGGCACTAAGAAGCAGGCACAGGAAATCATCGCCGAGAAGGCACAGTCAGTAGGCATGCCTTACGTGACTGAGCGCTGGCCCGGTGGTATGTTGACCAACTTCCCAACCATCCGTAAGGCTGTGAAGAAGATGGCTAACATCGACAAGCTCCTGAGCGACGGTACATACGACAAGCTCTCTAAGCGTGAGAACCTCCAGATTCGCCGTAAGCGCGCTAAGTTGGAGAAGAACCTCGGTTCTATCGCCGACCTGACTCGCCTCCCATCAGCCCTCTTCGTGGTTGACGTGATGAAGGAGCACATCGCAGTGAGCGAGGCTAACCGTCTGGGCATCCCAGTGTTCGCTATCGTGGACACCAACTCTGACCCACGCGACGTTGACTTCGTGATCCCAGCAAACGATGATGCAGCAAAGTCTATCGAGCTCATCCTCAGCGTTGTTTGCGGCGCTATCAGCGAGGGTATCGAAGAGCGTAAGGTAGAGAAGGCTGATCAGGAAGCTAACGCTGAGAAGAAGGAAGGCAAGGTTCCAGCAGTAGAGGCTGAAGAGGAAGAGGTTGCTGAGGAAGCAGCTGAAGAGGCTGAAGCTCCTGCAGCAGAATAATTAAATAGTAAATTGTAAATCGTCAAATTGTAAATAATTATGGCAATTACCATACAGGAAATCAACGAGCTTCGTAAGAAGACTCAGGCAGGTCTCATGGACTGCAAGAAGGCGCTCACAGAGGCCAACGGCGACATGGAGGCTGCAATGGAAATCCTTCGCAAGAAGGGCCAGCTCGTAGCTGCTAAGCGTTCTGACCGCGACGCTGCTGAGGGTTGCGTACTTGCAAAGGTGGACGGCAACTATGGTGCAATGATCGCGCTGAAGTGCGAGACCGACTTCGTGGCTAAGAACGCAGACTTCGTGGCTTTGGCAACAAAGATCATCGATGCAGTTGTAGCTAACAAGTGCAAGAGCATGGACGAGGTGAACGCCTTGACCATCGACGGCGAGAATATCAAGGACGCCATCACCAACCGCTCTGGTGTGACTGGCGAGAAGATGGAGCTCGACGGCTTCAACTTTGTGGAGGGTGAGGACATCGTTGCCTACAACCACATGAACCAGAACTTCCTCTGCGCTCTCGTAGTGCTGAACAAGAAGGGCTTCGAAGAGGCTGGTAAGGGCGTAGCTATGCAGGTTGCAGCTATGTCTCCTATCGCACTCGACGCTGATTCTGTTCCACAGGATGTGAAGGATTCTGAGACTCGCAACGCTGTTGACAAGGCTAAGCAGAACCAGATTGGCAAGGCTGTTGAGAACGCACTGAAGAAGGCTGGCATCAACCCTGCACACGTGGATTCTGAGGATCACATCGAGTCTAACACTGCCAAGGGCTGGATCACTCCAGAAGAGGCTGCCAAGGCTCGCGAGATCAAGGCTACTGTTGCTAAGGAAGCTGAGGCTAACCTGAAGGAGCAGATGATTGAGAACATCGCTAAGGGTATGGTTGCTAAGTTCTACAAGGAGAACTGTCTCCTCGAGCAGGCTTACATCGACGACAACAAGATTTCTGTGGCTCAGTACTTGAAGAACATCGACAAGGACCTCACTGTGACAGACTTCAAGCGCTTCACACTCCGCGCCGAATAAGACTAATCATGTCCAAATAATATATAGGGCGGGCGGGACCCATTCGTGAGAATGCGTCCCGCCTAATTTTTTTGACCTTAACGACCTTAATGTCCTTAAAGTCTTTAGAGTCCTTAAAGACCTTACTCCTGATCCTTCTTAATTTTCTTCTGATAGAACCTTATCTTCAGCAGAATCTTTTCCCGACGCTTGCGGGCCTCGTCAAGGTCGTGCATCGCTTTGGCGAAGGTGTAGCATCGTTCCACGTCCTTCCGCTGCTCAGCTGAGAGTCCTTTGGGGAGCAGGGCTGAATAGTCCTCGCCGCTGAGATCCACCTCGGTGAACGAGTATTCCCGCTTCCCGTTGATGCTCACAAGCAGCAGCTTGCCGCTCTCCTCCACCTCGGGGAAGAACGTGAAGCGCTCCTTGCTCCCCTGGTATGAGGGCAGCACCCAGTAGCCCATCGTCTGATAGCGCTCTTGCTTCTCAAAGACCATCCGGCGCTTCATGTCCTCCACGTCGAGCGACGAGTATGTCACCAGACTGTCTATCCTCGTCAGTTCCGCCTCAGCCTGAGCCAGTTCCGTCGAGTCGTTCCTGCGGATTTCCTCGCGACGCTGCTCCACCATCGAGGGTTTCTTCTCCTGGCATGAGAGAGCCAGCAGGGCTATATATATAAAGAAAGAGATGCGGGAGATTCTTTTCATATTCATACGATTCGGCCGATTACAACCCGAAAGCTTCATCCTCGCTCACCTCCTTCTGGTCGAAGTCATTTCCGTTCCACTTGAAGAGATAGTAGGTGCATTGGTACGAATCGTCGTCGCCGAAGTCGTGACCCATGAGGATGATGTCCTTGCCCTCGTCAGGGAGTCGCACGCTATAGGCATCGAACTTCGACATCGTCTTCTCCACTCGCTGCGACAGTTCCGGCTTTGGAGTCATCGAATCGCTTTCAGGGTCGTAGTCGTAGAACGCCAGCAGTTGATCCACATGCTCGCTCCCCTCATGACCCAGCTCCAGCCAGAACGCCACGAGGCGACGACCGTCCTTCTTCTTCCAGTAGCACGCCGTCACGTCACTGCTGATTTCCGAGCCGCTCCCACACCTCACATAGCCGTTCTTCAGATCCTCGTCCACAAAGTACCAGTCCGAATTAAACTGATCCCTGCGGGTAAAATAAGTGACCAGTTGCTTGTTCGCATCAAAGTCAGAATACTTCTCGCAGAACGCCACTGCCAGAGCAACGATATCCAGCCCATTCTCCTCGGGCGGCAGACCCTCTATGGACTCCTTCGACCACGTCGTCTGCATCTTCCTCATCGCCAATTCAGCATCCGAAGTGAATCCATCCTCATCCTCCACTGCCTCCACATTCTCCGTCAGCGAATCCGTCGCCTCCCCACCGTTTTCCGTCTGATTGGCTTTTTTCTCGCCGCATGCCGTCAGCACGAGCAGAAAGGCCGCCACAGCCATCCAAAAAGAAGTTTTTCTCATAAGATAAAGATATTAAATGTATAAAACAATCCAGCAATTCATCATTCCGCTTGCAAAAGTACGACATTTCTCGCAAAGCGCCAACCATTCGGCGATGAAAATGCGAGAAAACCTTCCCCCTCTGCAAAGAAATTCGTAACTTTGCCGCCGAGATCAATTCCTAACTTATTTTTTATTCACCCCTAAAAACCAAACAACATGAAGAAAATCATCTTTTCTTTCGCCATCGCAGCCATGATGGCATCCTGCATCCAGAAGGGACTCAACGAAGAGGGTCAGCAGGCATGGGAGAAGTTCAAGGAGCTCTCCGCCACCTTCGAGTCCACCACAACCGCCTACGACACCTACGAGACGCAAGAAGATTTCAATGCTGCATGTGCTGCATGGAGCAAGGCCGTCGATGACATGGCCCCCTACGTGATCGACCTGTACCCCGAGCAGCTCGACAGCTTTAACGTGACGGTCGAGAATGTCGGCGCCGTCGTCAAGCAGATCCAGGAAGACGTCAACGCCCCAGCCGAGCCAACTGAGGAAGAAGAAGCCGTCGAGGAGGAGGAAGTGGAAGAGTAAAATCATCATACTTCCTTCGGGAAGCAACAATGTACAGAAACCCATTGGGAGGATGAACGCCAAGTTTTTCCTCCCGATTGTTTTGTAATTGAAAATAAGTTCGTAACTGACAAAGTCTCCACGAAAGTGAAAAAAGGATTTGTCAGCGTGACAAAGTCTCCACGAAAGTGAAAAAAGGGTTTGTCAGCGCGACAAAGTCTCCGCGAAAGTGAAAACGGGGTTTGTCAGCGTGACAAAGTCTCCGCGAAAGTGAAAACGAGTTTTGTCAGTGTGACAAAGCCTCCGCGAAAGTGAAAACAGGGAATTTAGGTGCGATTTTGTATTTTTTCGGGCATGGAAAGGTTTTTTTTCGTGTTTTTCTTGTATATTTGCAAGCGGAAACATCTAAATGAATGATATGATGAAAAAGAATCTGTTTTTGGTGAGTCTGGCGGCGGGGCTGCTGACGGGCTGCAACATGGGCAAAGGTACGGACGGACAGGCCTCGGAGGAGGACAGTGTGGCCGTGAGTGAATCGGTGTCGGCGGAGGAAAATAAGGGGTATGACCTGGAGGCGCTGGCGAAGGTGATTGAGGGGGCTGAGACGTTGATGGGGTTCTCGGAGGGAAGGGCCTCGGTGGAGAACGGGGATGAGAAGGTGGGGGTGATTGACAAGATGGGTAATGTGGTGATTCCATTTGAGTACGGGTACTCGGTGTTCCGGTATTCGGACGGGGTGATTTGCTGCGTGAGCACGAACGACAAGTGGAATTATTTTGACCGGGAGGGGAAGCTGCTGTTCTCGTCGACGGACGGGGGGCCGAGCCAGTTCCACGACGGATTTGCGTGCAAGTACAGCTCGGAGGCTGGCAAGTATTACTTTATCGACAAGAAGGGCGAGAAGGCTTTCGGCGGCAAGATGTGGGAGTGGGCTGATGATTTTTCGGACGGGATGGCGTCGGTGTTTGATGGCCGCGGATGGGGTTTCATCAATACGGAGGGCGAATTGGTGATTCCGTGCAAGTATGATAGTGCGGCTGAGCAGAATCCGGGCGGGTTCTCGGAGGGTCTGGCGGCTGTGGTGATTGTGCCGGAGCGGGATTTGTTCGGTTATATCGACAAGACGGGCAAGCAGGTTTTCCCGAATCTGTATTTTGCTGACACGCAGTTCTCGGAGGGTCTGGCCTGGGTGTGGGATCGTGAGTCGCAGCGCTATGGCTACATCGACAAGACGGGCAAGCTGGTCATCAAGCTGGAGCAGAATTGGAACGGGGATTCGTTTCATGAGGGTCTAGCACTGGTGCGGATGGGCGGCAACAAGCAGGGCTTCATCGACACGACGGGCAAGCTGGTCATCGACCTGGGGGAGGAGTATGACGAGGCGTTCCAGTTCCAGGAGGGGCTGGCGCGTGTGAGGAAGGACAAGTCGTATGGTTTCATCGACACGACGGGCAAACTCGTCATCCCGTGCGAATATACTTCTTGCTATGAGGACTTCTCGGAGGGACTGGTGCCTGCGAAGAAGGGTGAAAAGTGGGGATATATCGCCAGAGACGGAAAGAGCACGTTTGATTTTTGAAATGAAGGACACTAAGGGCTTTAAGACATTAAGAATCTGAAGGATATGAAAAAGATTTTTTTGATGGCATTGGCAGGTCTGCTGATGGCTTGCAACGGAAAGATTTCCGGCAATAACAATTCGGGCGAAGACTCAACGGCAGTGGATCAAGACTCGGTGGTTGCGAAGGCTGACGAACCGTCGTTACGCGAATGTACAACATTCTCAACAAGATTTCGCAAGGACGAGAATGGACAGTGTGACGCGCTCATCCTGACGTGCAACATTGACACCAAGAAACAGGAGTTCACGTGCGAATTCAACTTTTCGAAGGACAGAGAGTATCTGGGCGAGGCTGGCGAGATTGAGGAGGTGGACATCAACTTCGACGGCGTGCCAGACGTGTTGGTGACACTGGGTGATTTCGGTGTCGATCCAGGGCTTTTCCCGATGATCTTCTACGGGGCATTCGTCTTTAACGAGGCAACTGGAGAATTTGAGCAGGTAACCGACTTGGAGGACAAGCCCAACCTGTCCATCGATGCCGAGAGGAAAGTCATCGAAAGCAATTTTGCAACCGTCGTAGGCGACCATTATCATGAGGAATATGCATGGGAGAACGGTAAGCTGAAGCTGATGGAGGAAAGACAGACAAACAATTACGAAGACGAATAACTATATGAAGATTCTCACCCACGACGACATCTTGCGTCAGCTCGACCACCCGTTCTTCCACCTCATCTCTGAGACGGCAGAGGAACTGGGTCTGGACTGCTACGTCATCGGCGGATGGGTGAGAGACCTCTATTTGGAACGTCCTTCGAGCGACATCGACATTGTGGTGGTCGATGAGAAGAAAGAGACGAAACGTCCTGGTATTGCCATCGCCGAAGCCCTCCGACACAAGCTCGGCAAGAAGGCGCACATCGCCATCTACAAGAACTTCGGCACGGCGCAACTGAAGCACAAGAGCCTGGAGATCGAGTTTGTCGGCGCGAGGAAGGAGAGCTACGACCGCAATTCGCGCAAGCCGGTGACCGAGGACGGCACCTTGGAGGAAGACCAGAACCGCCGCGACTTCACCATCAACGCCATGGCGCTCTGCCTCAACAAAGACCGCTTCGGTGAACTCGTGGATCCCTTCGACGGATTGGCCGATCTGGAGGACAAGACCATCGCCACCCCACTCGACCCCGACATCACGTTCAGCGACGACCCGCTGCGCATGATGCGCTGCATACGGTTCGCCACCCAGCTGGGCTTCCATATAGAAGAAGAAACCTTCGAGGCACTAAGCCGCAACAAGGAGCGCATCAAAATCATCTCTGCCGAACGCATCGCAGACGAACTGAACAAGATGCTTCTCTCCCCCACTCCATCCAAAGGATTTGTGGAACTGGAACGCTGCGGACTCCTGCCCCTCATCTTCCCCGAACTGGCACTGCTGCAAGGTGTGGAAACCAAGGAAGGCAAGGCGCACAAGGACAATTTCTACCATACGTTGGAAGTATTAGACAATGTGGCAAAGAGTACCGCTGACTTCAACAGCATCGGCGAGGGAAATGGTTCGTGGGATTCACCTAAAGATCACGTGTTGTGGCTCCGCTGGGCAGCATTACTCCACGACATCGGCAAACCCAAGTCGAAACGCTTCGACCCCCTGCAAGGCTGGACTTTCCACAACCACAATGACATCGGCGAAAAGATGATTCCGAGCATCTTCCGCAAGATGAAACTGCCGATGAACGAGAAGATGAAGTTCGTGCAGAAATTGGTGCAGATGCACATGCGTCCTATCGCCATTGCCGACTCAGAAGTAACCGACAGCGCCGTCCGACGACTCCTCTTCGACGCAGGAAACGACATCGACGACCTCATGATACTCTGCACCGCAGACATCACCTCCAAGAACAGCCTCAAGAAGAAAAAGTTCGCCGACAACTACATCACCGTACGCACCAAACTCGTACAAATAGAAGAAAAAGACCGCATCCGCAACTTCCAGCCACCCATCAGCGGAGAAGACATCATGGAGATGTTCGGACTGAAACCCTGCAGGGAAGTCGGCATCCTCAAAACCGCCATCAAAGACGCCATCCTCGACGGAAAGATACCCAACGAATACGAACCAGCCGAGGCACTCCTCATCGAGGAGGCAAAGAAACTCGGACTAAATATGATGACTAATTAACACTATTATATATATGATGAAGAAAGTCTTAACACCCATACTTGGCTTTGTGCTTATGGCACAGACAACCACCGCGCAAGTCGACCTCAATGACCCTTTGGCAATGGGAAGAGTGCTGACAAGTGAACTCGATGTTGTCATCCCAAAGGTCAATGACTACTGGCAGAGCCACAACTCGCCCAAGTGCCGCGCTTTCTGGGACAATGCCGCCTACTTCACCGCGAATCAAAAGGTCTATCGGCGGACACGCAAGAAGGAATATCTTGATTATGCCATCCAATGGGCAGAATACAATCATTGGCAAGGAGCTACACAGAAAGACAAGAGCAAGTGGGAATACAAAACTTATGGCGAAGGCATGAACCACGTGCTCTTCGCCGATTGGCAAATCTGCTTCCAAGTATATATCGACCTATACAAACAGGAACACCGGGCCGAACGCATCGAACGTGCATTGGAAGTGATGTGCTATCAGGCAACTACACCCGAAAAGGACTATTGGTGGTGGTCGGATGCCCTCTACATGGGACTTCCCATCTTCTCCAAGCTTTACACAGTTACCCATGACCAGAAACTCCTCGACAAACAATACGAGTGCTTCAAGTGGACGGACAGCCTGCTCTTTGACACCGAGGCACAACTCTATTATCGCGACGCCAAGTACGTCTATCCAAAGGTAAAGACCGCCTGCAACGACGGCAAATCCTTCTGGGCACGAGGCGACGGATGGGTGCTCGCAGGCTTGGCACAAGTGCTGGAAGATCTGCCACGGGATTGCCAATATCGTCCGTTTTATATTGACCGTTTCAAGAAACTGGCTGAAGGAGTTGCTCGATGCCAACAGCCCGAAGGACATTGGACACGCTCTATGCTCTGTCCCGACGATGCCCCAGGCTATGAGACCTCCGGCACCGCCTTCTTCACGTACGGTATTCTGTGGGGCGTGAACAACGGCATTCTCCACCCTGACCAATATAGAGAGACCATCAAGAAGGCATACAAATATCTGTTCGAAGTGGCACTCCAACCTGACGGCAGCATTGGCTACGTGCAACCCATCGGCGAGAAGCCCGACCCAACCAAGACTGTCAATGCCAAGTCGCAAGCACCATTCGGCACCGGAGCATGGTTATTAGCCGCCTGTGAGTTCTATGACTATTTAGTAGATCAAAGTTTAGCAGGAAGAATTGCTGGAAAGAAGTAAGCCTAAACCCTCAGCTCTAAACCCTCAACCAAAATGGAAGGCGACCACATCAAAATCAACTACTGGCTCCTGCCGCTCTCATGGCTCTACGGACTGGTAGTAAGCATCAGAAACCTGATGTTCGATGTCGGTATGCTCAAATCCAAGACCTTCCCCCTGCCTGTCATCTGCGTTGGCAACATCACCGTGGGCGGAACAGGCAAAACACCACATACGGAGTACCTCATCCGCCTGCTGTCGAAAGACCATCAAGTGGCTGTATTGAGCCGAGGCTACAAGCGGAAGTCAGAAGGCTATGTGCTGGCCACCAAAGACACCCCGATGGCTGAAATTGGTGATGAGCCTTATCAGATGAAGCAGAAATATCCGCAGATACACATGGCGGTGGACAAAGACCGCTGTCACGGTATTAACCAACTGATGCAGAACACGGTGAAGCCACAGACCGATGTAGTCATCCTCGACGATGCCTACCAGCACCGCTACGTGAAAGCAGGGCTCAACATCTTGCTGATGGATTATCATCGTCTCATTCACCTCGACAAACTACTGCCTGCAGGACGACTCCGCGAACCGATGTCAGGAAGCCAGCGAGCCGACATCGTCATCATCACGAAATGTCCACGTGACATCAAGCTCATGGACAGGATAGGCATAGAACGCTCCATCAACTTGAAGAACTGGCAAAAGATATTCTTCACCACCTACAAATATCCCGACCAAATGGAAGGGCTCGGAGAGAATCCTTTACTCGTGACGGGCATCGCCTCACCCCAACAGATGGTGTATGACCTCCAAAAGATTGTACCCACGTTTGAGTTGATGAGTTTTCCCGACCACCACAACTTCACGGAGCAGGACATTGACGCCATCCGTACACGGGCAGCAGGACGCACCATCCTCACCACCGAAAAGGATGCCACCCGACTGCATGGACTCGACAACGTGAAGGTTATCCCCATCGAGGTGGAGTTTATTGAGGGAAAAGAAAAGTTTGACAAAATAATTAAAAACTACGTAAACGAAAAAATAAGAACTACGTAAACCAAGAATAAATGGCAACAGAAATAGCAACAATCGGTGAGTTTGGACTCATCAAGCGACTGACTCAGAACATAGAACTAAAGAACCCTGAAACCAAGTACGGAGTAGGTGATGACTGCGCGGTATTGAAATACGGCGAGGACAAGGACATCCTCGTCACCACCGACCTGCTGATGGAAGGTGTGCATTTCGACCTGACCTATCTGCCCATGAAGCATTTAGGTTATAAATCGGCGATGGTCAACCTCTCCGACATCTATGCAATGGGTGGAATGCCCAAGCAGATCACCGTCAGCCTCGCATTGAGCAAGCGTTTCAGCATCGAGGATATGGATGACTTCTACGACGGATTGAAACTCGCTTGTGAGGCACATGGAGTGGACATCGTAGGTGGCGACACCACCAGTTCACGTACAGGACTCGCCATCTCCATCACCGCCATCGGCGAAGTGGAGAAAGGCAAAGCCATCTACCGAAACGGGGCGAAAGAGACCGACCTTATCTGTGTGAGTGGTGACCTTGGTGCCGCTTACATGGGTTTCCAGTTACTCGAACGTGAGAAGGAGGTCTATTACAAGCAGATAGAGACCGCCAAGACCGATGCTGAACGTATGGCGATTTCACAACCCGACTTCAGCGGACGTGAATACTTGCTGGAACGTCAGATGAAGCCCGAAGCAAGACGAGACATCATCCTCCAACTGCGTGAGGCTGGCATCCAACCTACCGCCATGATGGACATCAGTGACGGACTCTCTTCCGAACTTATCCACATCTGCACCCAGAGCCATTGCGGATGCCGAATCTACGAAGAGCGCATCCCCATCGACTACCAGACTGCTGTGATGGCTGAGGAACTGAACATGAACCTCTCCACTGCCGCTCTGAATGGTGGCGAAGACTACGAACTCCTGTTCACGGTGCCCATTGGCGACCACGAGAAGATTGAGCAGATGGAGGGTGTCAAGCTCATCGGTCACATTACGAAGGAAAGTCTTGGCTGTGCTCTCATCACCAGAGACGGCGCCGAGTTCGAGCTGAAAGCCCAAGGCTGGAATCCATTGAAGGAATAAGAAACGATATAACTTATTATTAACGCTAAAAAGAATACAATTATGAGAGTAATTATTGAACCCGATTACGAGGCCCTCTCAAAGTGGGCTGCCAACTATGTGGCTAACCGTATCATCGAAGCAAAACCTACACCAGAGAAGCCATTCGTGCTGGGATGTCCTACTGGCTCATCACCTCTGGGTCTGTATCGCAACCTGATTGACATGTGCAGTGCAGGCAAGATTTCGTTCCAGAACGTCATCACATTCAACATGGACGAATATGTGAAGCTGCCAGAAGATCACCCAGAAAGTTACCACAGCTTCATGTGGAACAACTTCTTCAACCACATCGACATCAAGCCTGAGAATGTACACATCCTCAATGGTAACGCAAAGGATCTCATCGCTGAGTGTAACCACTACGAGGAGCTCATCGCTGAGGCTGGTGGCGTTGACCTCTTCATGGGCGGTATCGGTCCTGACGGACACCTCGCTTTCAACGAGCCAGGTTCTTCCCTCTCGTCTCGCACCCGTATCAAGACCCTCACCACCGACACCATCCACGCCAACAGCCGCTTCTTCGACAACGACCTCAGCCTCGTTCCTAAGCAGGCGCTGACTGTCGGTATCGGCACAGTGATGGATGCCAAGGAAGTGCTCCTCGTATGCTCTGGTCACAACAAGGCTCGTGCTCTGAAGCACTGCATCGACGGCGACATCAGCCACAAGTGGACATCTTCCATGCTCCAGATGCACCCACATGCCATCGTGGTTTGCGACGAGGCTGCTTGCGACGAGCTGACCGTGGGCACTTACAAGTACTACCTCGACAAGGAGAGAGGCAATCTCTAAACAAGCATTGATACATAAAGCAGGGGCTGCGTCATTGCAACCCCTGCTTTTTTATGTATTCTTATTCTTCCAACAAATTACTCTTCCAAGAAATCTTCCATTTATTCCTCCAAGAAATCCTCCACCAACGCACGAGCCTCAACTTGGGCAATTTCCAGATTGTCGTTGATGACCACTTCATCGAAATGCTCGGCTTGTGCAAGCTCATACTTGGCACGTTCGATGCGCTGGTCAATCACCTCGGGAGCATCGGTGGCACGTCCCTCCAGACGGCGGCGAAGTTCCTCGATGCTGGGTGGCTGGATGAAGATGCTCAGGGCACGATTGCCATAGATCTTCTTGATGTTCATGGCACCATTCACATCCACGTCGAACACGACATTCTCGCCTTCAGCCAGTTGCTTGTCCACCTGCGACTTCAGCGTGCCGTAGAATTTGTCCGTATAGACTTCCTCGTATTCGATGAACTCGTCGTTGGCAATCTTCTGACGGAATTCGTCGGGCGTGAGGAAGAAGTATTCCACGCCGTTCTTCTCCTCGCCACGAGGGGCGCGAGATGTAGCAGAGATAGAGAAATGGAGGTTGAGTTCTTCGGCACCTCCGTCAGCCATGATGCTGTTGATGATGGTCGATTTGCCCGATCCTGATGGGGCGGCAAAGATGACAAGTTTTCCTTCCATGGGCTTCAACATTAATTACATGACATTGAGCACTTGCTCCTTAATTTGTTCGAGCTCGTCCTTCATCTTCACCACGATATTCTGCATCTCCGCCTGATTGGATTTCGAGCCGGTAGTGTTGATTTCGCGTCCCATCTCCTGAGCGATGAAGCCGAGCTTCTTGCCCTGTCCGTGACCATCCTGCATGGTCTCGATAAAGTAGCGGAGGTGGTTGGTAAGACGTTGCTTCTCCTCTGAGATGTCAAGCTTCTCAATATAATAGATCATCTCCTGTTCGAGACGGTTCTTGTCATAGTCCACGCCGATGTTCTGTTCCAAGGCATCGACGATGCGCTGACGGATCTTCTCCGTACGTTCCTTCTCGTATGGTTCGATAGAGGCGAGCAGAGCGGCGATGTTGTCAATCTTCTCCTGGAACTTCTTCGCCAGCGCCTGTCCCTCCTGCTTACGGAAATTCACCAGTTCATCGACCGCGCCTTCCACAGCCTGACGAGCCACCGCCCATTCCTCGTCGGAGAGTTCCTCCACTTCCGTATGCGTGAACACATCGGGAAGGCGGAGCAGGGTGCTGTACCAATCTTCGGGTTCCGGAAGCGCCAGCTCCTGCTGCATCTGCTCAATCTGCTGCTTGTAGGAACGAACCAGTGCGATGTTGAGCGGATTGGCCGACGAAGCCTCATCCTTCTCAATCCAGAGCACGAAATCCACCTTGCCGCGTTCCAGTTTCTGTTGCATGATTTGGCGCATTTCCATCTCCTTCTCTCGATAGATGGGAGCGATGCGCGCGGTGATGTCGAGCGCCTTGCTATTCAGCGACTTGACCTCTGCATGAATCTTCTTTCCGTTGTACTCTACGACGCACTTGCCGTAGCCTGTCATTGATTGTATCATGGTTGAATGCGTGAAATTTTGTGCAAAGGTAGTGAATTTTTTAATTAAAATCCGTACCTTTGCACATATTTTATATGAATGAGGACACAAGATGCCAGTAATTTTACATATTGAGACGGCGACAGACCTGTGCAGCGTGGCTGTGAGTCAGGACACCGCCATCATCTTCCAGACGGACAACCTACCCAAGGAGGGAGACGAACCCAAGCAGGAGAAGGGAACGAACCACGCTTCCATTCTCGGCACGATGGTGGACGAGGCTCTTTCCTTCACCGACAATCATGCCATTCCGTTCGACGGCGTGGCGGTGAGTGCCGGTCCTGGCAGCTACACGGGCTTGCGCATCGGTGTGTCGATGGCGAAGGGAGTGGCATACGGACGCAACCTGAAGCTCATCTCCGTACCCACATTGGAGGTGCAGTGCGTGCCGGTCTTGCTGGTGCACGACGACCTGCCCGAGGATGCGCTCCTCTGTCCGATGCTTGATGCCCGACGCATGGAGGTCTATACCGCGCTCTACACACGGGCCTTGAAGACCGTCCTGCCGATTCAGCCGATGGTCATCGACGAGCATGCCTTCACGGAACAGCTCAACGAGCATCCCATCTACTTCTTCGGCAATGGCGCCGAGAAATGCAAGGCCGTCATCCAGCATCCCAACGCCCACTTCTTCGACGGCGTGCCCTTGTTGGCCAAGTACATGTCGCCACTGGCAGAGAAGAAGTTCCTGCGGGAAGAGTTTGAGGATGTGGCATACTTCGTGCCCAACTACCTCAAGGAGTTCCGGACCACCCAAGCCAAGAACCCCTTGCAGGGTCTTCTATAAAACCCATCAGACCTATTCGACCTATAAGTCCTATAAGTCCTATAAGAAACATCAACGACAATGGATTACAATACGAAAAGAGACAAACTCATCATGCCCGAGTATGGGCGTGGCATCCAGCAGATGGTGGAGCACTGCAAGACCATCGCTGACAAGGACGAGCGCATGCGTTGCGCCCAGACCATCATCAACACGATGGCGAACATGGCGGAGCAGACTGCCGACCGCGAGGACTTCCAGAAGAAGCTCTGGAACCATCTCGCTGCCATGGCGCAGTACGACCTCGACATCGACTATCCCGTCGAGATTGAGCGCATGGACGACGAGGAAGCGCGTCCCGACCGTCTGCCCTACCCCCAGCACCGCATCCGCAAGCGCAACTACGGCACCATCGTCGAGCAATTCACCGACCATCTCGCCACGATGGAGGCAGGAGAGCAGCGCGACGAGCTCGCCGTGTTGGTGGCCAACCACATGAAGCGCGACCTCTCCAACTGGAGCACCGACTCCATGAGCGACGAGAAGGTGATGGACGACATGGCCTTCTACACCGACGGCAAGATCCAGCTCGACCCCCAGCGTCATCACCTCATCGGCGACGGCGAACTGCTCAGCACGCGCGTCTCCACCAGCATCAAGAAAAAGAAGAAGAAATAAATATTGTACCTTTGTACATCCACTCATCATGGCTTCATTTATCATCGAAGGCGGACATAAACTGCATGGCGAAATCACTCCCCAGGGCGCGAAGAACGAGGCGCTGGAGGTCATCTCAGCCATCCTGCTCACCGCCGAGCCGGTCATCATCCGCAACGTGCCCAACATCCTTGATGTCAACAACCTCATCAACCTGTTGAGCCGCATGGGCGTACGGGTCACCGAGCTGGGCGACCACGCATGGCAGTTCCAGGCCGACCAGCTCGACATGGAATATCTGGGCAGTCAGGAATTCGTGCAGCGCAGTGCCGCACTGCGGGGCAGCATCCTCGTCGTGGGTCCCCTCTTGGCACGCTTCCACAAGGCCTGCGTCGCCAAGCCCGGCGGAGATCAGATCGGTCGCCGACGTCTCGACACCCACTTCATCGGCATCCAGAACCTCGGCGCCAAGTTCAACTACAGCGTCGAGCGCGGCGTCTATGAAATCGATGCCAACGAGCTCCGCGGCACCTACATGCTCCTGGATGAAGCCAGCGTCACCGGCACCGCCAACATCATCATGACCGCCATCCTCGCCCAGGGCACCACCACCATCTACAACGCTGCCTGCGAACCCTACATCCAGCAGCTCTGCAAGATGCTCAACCAGATGGGCGCCAAGATCACGGGCATCGGCTCCAACCTCCTCACCATCGAGGGAGTCACCGCCCTGCACGGCACCGACCACACCATCCTGCCCGACATGATCGAGGTCGGATCCTTCATCGGCATGGCAGCCATGACCGGCAGCGACATCACCATCCGCAACGTCAGCTACGAAAACCTCGGCATCATCCCGCAGGCCTTCAGCCGACTCGGCATCACCATCGAGCGACGCGGCGACGACATCCACATCCCCGAGCACCTCCACTATGAAGTTTCCTCCTTCATGGACGGCAGCACCATGGCCATCGCCGACGCCCCCTGGCCCGGCCTCACCCCCGACCTGCTGAGCATCATGCTCGTCGTCGCCACCCAGGCCAAAGGCTCCGTGCTCATCCACCAGAAGATGTTCGAGAGCCGCCTCTTCTTCGTCGACAAACTCATCGACATGGGCGCCCAGATCATCCTCTGCGACCCCCACCGCGCCGTCGTCGTCGGCCACGACAACCAGATGCAGCTCCGCGGCGCCAAAATGTCCTCGCCCGACATCCGCGCCGGCATCGCCCTGCTCATCGCCGCCCTCTCAGCCAACGGAGTCAGCATGATCAGCAACATCGAGCAAATCGACCGCGGCTACGAAAACATCGAAGGCCGACTCACCGCCCTCGGCGCAGTCATAAAAAGAATATGATCAAGCAAGAAGACGTCTACCAAATCGGCCGCATGGGCAAGGCCCACGGACTGAAAGGAGAGATCAACCTCCAGTTCACCGACGACGTGTGGGACCGCGCCGAGGCCGACCACATCATCTGCCTCGTCGACGGCATCCTCGTCCCCTTCTTCCTCGAGGAATACCGCTTCCGCAGCGACACCACCGCCATCCTGAAGCTCGAGGACATCGACTCGCTCGACGCCGTCCAGATGCTCGTCAACAGCCCCGTCTTCATCGAAAAACACTACCAGGACACCCTTGACGACGACGACATCTCCCTCCACTACTTCATCGGCTTCCAGATGCTCAACGCCGACGACGGACAGCCCATCGGCACCATCACCGACATCGACGACCAGACCGACAACTGGCTCTTCATCGTCCGCCGCCCCGACGGCACCGAAGCCCTCATCCCCGCCCACGAAGAGTTCATCGCCGACATCAAAAAAGAGGAGAAGACCATGCTCATGGACCTTCCCCTCGGACTTCTCGACCTCTGATCGGCTACTCGCCGTCGTCAATCAGCATGCCATTTCATTTTCAGATGCAGTTCAAATCACATTCGAACTCGTTTTTTGGGGGTCAAGATGACCCCAAATGCCATTCGAACTCGATTTTTGGAGGTCGAGGTGACCTCAAATGCCATTCGAACTCGATTTTCGCGGGTCGAGGTGACCTCAAATGCCATTCGAACTCGATTTTTGACCCCAAAACTCATCTCGAATCTGATTCAATAAACCCATCGGCTACAAAGTTGCGAACTTCTCCGCAAACAAAAAATAAAGTTGCCGCAACCAAGAATCTTCATGGCGATAATTTTGCCGTTCGCCCATTTCTTCGTACCTTTGCACCCAGTTTCCAGCCCACGCGCTGGGCGATTTTCATTGGAACATACATTTTTTAGTATAATGAAAAAGAGAATTTGCATATTAGGCTCGACGGGAAGCATCGGCACGCAGGCGCTGGATGTGATCGGGCAGCACGGGGATCTGTATGAGGCGTACGTGCTGACGGCCTACAACAATGCCGACCTGCTGGTGGAACAAGCGAGGAAATACAATCCTGCGGCGGTGGTCATCGCCAAGGAGTCGAACTACGAGCGGGTGAAGGAGGGACTGGCCGACCTGCCCATCAAGGTGTATGCGGGGAAGGAGGCGCTCTGCCAGGTGGTGCAGGACGGGAATGTGGACATCGTGCTGGCATCGATGGTGGGATTCGCCGGACTGGAACCGACCATCGCAGCCATCAAGGCGAAGAAGATGATTGCCCTGGCGAACAAGGAGACGCTGGTGGTGGCGGGCGACCTGATCACCCGACTGGCGAACGAGAACCAGGTGCCTATCCTGCCGGTGGATTCGGAGCACTCGGCCATCTTCCAGTGCATCGAACCGGGCAACCGCATCGACAAGATTCTGCTGACGTGCAGCGGCGGACCCTTCCGCAAGATGACGAAGGAGCAGCTCAAGACGGTGACGAAGGCGGACGCGCTGGCGCATCCCACCTGGAACATGGGTGCGAAGATCACCATTGACTCGGCAACGCTGATGAACAAGGGCTTCGAAGTGATTGAGGCGAAGTGGCTCTTCGGTGTGAAGCCCGAGCAGATTCAGGTGGTGGTGCATCCGCAGTCGGTCATCCACAGCGCGGTGCAGTTCGAGGACGGAGCGGTGAAGGCTCAGCTCGGCGTGCCCGACATGAGGCTCCCCATCCAGTATGCCTTCAGCTATCCCCGACGCCTCAGCCTGAACGGCGAGCGGCTCGACCTGTTCCAGATGAAGGACCTGACGTTTGAGCGTCCGGACGTCGAACGCTTCCGCTGTCTGGGCTTGGCCTACGAGGCGCTCAGGCAGGGGGGCAACATGCCCTGCATCGTGAATGCGGCGAACGAGATTGCCAACCGCGCCTTCATCGACGACCGCATCGGCTATGAGCAGATTGCCGACATCATCGAAAGGACGATGGCGAAGATCAGCTTCACGAGGGACAACGCATTAGAAACTTATTTACAAACCGACCGAGAAGCGCGTCAGTACGCTTCCACATTATTATAATATATAGACAGAATGGACACAATTCTCATCAAAGGATTGCAACTCATCGTCGCCCTCGCCTTGCTCATCATCCTGCATGAGGGCGGACACTTCTTTGCAGCAAAGATTTTTAAGGTAAGAGTGGAGAAGTTCTACCTCTTCTTCGACTGGAAATTCAGCCTCTTCAGCACCTACAGCAACTGGTGGCGCAAGCTCATGGGCAAGGCTCCGGCCAAGAAGAAGGAGAACGGCTCGTACGAATATGAAGGCACAGAATACGGCATCGGCTGGATTCCGCTGGGCGGCTACGTGAGCATCTCCGGCATGGTGGACGAATCTTCGTTCAAGGAGGACGGCAGCCAGAAGAGCTTCTGGAAGAACCTGCCGAACCTGATGAAGAACATCATCATCAAGAACTCGGACGTGAAGGGCGAGCCCTGGGAGTTCCGCACCCACCCTGCTTGGCAACGACTCATCATCATGCTCGGCGGCATCATCATGAACTTCATCACCGCCTTCGTCATCTACGCCATGGTGCTCTTCACCTGGGGCGAAAGCTTCGTGAAAAGCGAGGACATGAGTTACGGCATGAAGTTCTCCGAGCAGGCCAAGGCCGACGGATTCCGCGACGGCGACATCATCATCAAGACCGACGACGAAGTGGTGGAGTCGTGGAGCACATCCGTCCTGCAAGAGATGTCGAACGCCAAGACCGTCACCGTGCTCCGCGAGGGCAAGGAGGTCGTCATCACCATGCCACAGGAACTCTCCCTGCTCGACATGATTGAGCAGCCCCTCTATGCGGCGATGCGTGCTCCTCTCCAGATCGACAGCATCATCCCCGGCTCTCCTGCCGAGGACATGGGACTGAAGAAGACCGACAAGATCTGCTCCGTCAATGGCATCGAGGTGGAAGACTTCAACGACTTCCAGAACAGCCTCATCGCCCTGCAGAAAGCCCTGCCCGAGAACGCCAACTTCGGCGACAGTCTCAAGGCAAGGCAGATCACCCTCGTGCTGAACGACTCGGTGACCAAGCAAGTGACACTCACCCCAGAATTCACGCTGGGCTTTGCCAACGCGATGCCTTATCAGGATAAAATCACGACCAAGACCTACGGCTTCCTCGAGTCGTTCCCTGCTGGCGTGAAGTACGGTTGGAACACGCTGACAAGCTATGCCGACCAAATGAAGTACATCTTCACGAAGAAGGGAGCGCGTCAGGTGGGCGGATTCATCAGCATCGGCAACATCTTCCCTGACGCATGGAACTGGCAACGCTTCTGGTTGCTCACCGCCTTCCTCTCCATCGCCCTGGGCTTCGTCAACGTACTACCCATCCCTGCACTCGACGGCGGTCATGCCCTCTTCGCCACTTTTGAACTCCTCACTGGCAAGCGTCTCAACGACAACTTCCTCCTGGTGGTTCAGTACTTCGGCATGTACCTCTTGCTGGCGCTCATGGTGTTGGCACAATTGAACGACATACTGAGGATATTCGGATTGTAACATTTGACATCTAACATTTAACATCCCACATCGTGAAGATTCTCGCCGTCGGCATGAACTATGCCAAACATATTAACGAGTTACACACTAAAGAGGAACAAAATTCGTTACTACATACGGAACCCGTTCTGTTCTCCAAGTTCGACTCGAGCATCATCCAGCCTGGCAAACCCTTCTTTGTGCCCGACTTTGCCGCCCGTTTCGACTACGAGACCGAGATTGTGGTGAAGATTGCCCATGTCGGCAAGGACATCAGCGAACGCTTTGCCCACCGCTACTGGAACGAACTGACCGTCGGCATCGACTTCACGGCACGGGAACTACAAAAGGAACTCCGCGAGAAAGGCATGCCTTGGGAATGCTGCAAGAGCTTCGACGGCAGTGCCGCACTCGGCAAGTTCATCAGCAAGGACGAGTTGGGATGCGACGTGCAGGACATCCATTTCCACATGGACCTGAACGGCGAGCGTCGACAGACAGGACATACGGCAGACATGATCCACACCATTGACCACATCATCGCCTATGCCTCCAAGTTCTTTACCCTCAAGACGGGCGACCTCATCTTCACCGGCACCCCCGACGGCATCGGCGAAGTGAAGGAAGGCGACAAGATTGATGCCTACATCGGCGACAGGAAATTGCTTGATTTGAAAATCAAATAACTATTCTTCATGAAGAAGCTCTACACATTATTCATCTTGATGGCATTGACACTGACCCTCAATGCCCAATCTCGCTATGCCGAACATTCCAAGCTTGCGACAGGCAAGTGGGTAAAGATTCGTGTGGCGGATGAAGGTGTGTATCAACTGACCAGTGCCAACCTCAAGAGCATGGGTTTCAGCGATCCGAAGAAAGTCTGCCTCTATGGTTACAATCTCCCCTTCCTGCCCGAAGCGAAGATTGAGAACCTCGATGATGACCTCACGGAGATTCCCCTCTACCGCAAAAGCGACGGCACCGTCCTCTTCTATTCCTGTGGCACGACCCTATGGACTCGTCCAAACGAAACCAGTGCCTACACCCATCGCAACAATCCATATTCCAAATACATCTATTACTTCCTGACTGAAACCACTGGCACACCAGCCACGTTCAACAAGTCGGAAGCAGCCACCTCGACGGGCATTACGCAAACGACTTACTATGCCCATGCCCTCCACGAAGAGGATGCCTTCTCCTTCATCAATGCAGGCCGCACCTTCTTCGAGACATACGACTATGCCAACAATCCGCAAAAGACCTACCAACTGACGTTCGACAACACCACATGTGGGGATGTGACCATCGACGTGCAGTTTGGTGCGGCAGGAAACAACAGTTCCTCCCTCAGCGTATCAGTGGGGGACAACACATTAGGCACGCTGAATTTCCCCAAGCAATCCAACTATGCAGACGCCTACATCAGCAGTCAGTCATTCACCCTCTACGATCAATCGGTTTCGTCCCTCAGTGTCAAGCTGAAGCACACACGCTCTTCGGGCATTGCCGGACACCTCGACTATATCCGTTCCACAAGCGAGGCACAGCTCTCCATCAGCGGCAAGGACTACGTGGCATTCAGTCCCAACACTGACGGCACCAGCACGTTCGAGCTGAAGGGAGCTACTGCTGCCACCAGCATTTGGGAAGTCACAACTCCTGCCACCACACACGAACTCTCAGGCACATTGACTGGCACCACTTACAAGGCTACAGCTTCTGGTGCCAAGTTCACCAACCAATATGTGGCAGTCAACACGACAGCTTCCTTCCCCACCCCAGAGACCGTTGGGAACGTGATTCATCAGGATCTCCATGCCCTCGACAGCATCAACCTGCTCATCATCGTGCCCAGCAATGGGAAACTGACGGAACAGGCACAACGCTTGGCTGCCGCTCACACCAAGATCGATGGCATCCGTTGCGCTGTGGTCAAGGCCGATGAAGTCTATAACGAATTCTCATCGGGCACTCCTGATGCGACGGCTTACCGTCGGCTGATGAAGATGCTCTACGAAAAGCAATACAAAGAATCCCCACTGACAGGTACACAGAAAGGAAGCCTCAATCTCCTGTTGTTCGGTAACTGCATGTGGGACAACCGCTTCGTCACCAACGGGCTCACCACGAAATCCCAAGACGACTACCTGCTTGCCTACGAGTCCGACAACTCCTGGTCGCACACCGACTCCTATGTATTGGAAGAGTATTTCACTTTGCTCGCCGACGGAAAAGGTATCTCCCCTCTGAAGGAAATGCCCGACTGCGGTGTAGGTCGTCTGCCTGTTTCTACTGAGGCTGATGCTAAGAATGTAGTTGACAAACTCATCAACTACATGTCCAACACTTATGCTGGAGCGTGGAAGAACACCATTTGCCTGATGGGTGATGACGACAAGACCAACATCCACATGGAGGATGCCGAAAACGTGCTGACCAACACGCAAAAGAAATTTCCTGATTATCACTACAAGCGCATCTATTGGGACAGCTACACCATGCAGCAGACCGCTACAGGCAACAGCTATCCCGATGTCTATGCCGACATCAATAAAATCATGCAGGAAGGTGCACTCATCATGGACTATACGGGACATGGCGCTGCCTACTGCCTCTCTCACGAGCAGGTGCTGAAGACTGCCGATTTCCAGAAATGGGACTCACCTCGCATTCCAGTATGGATCACAGCCGCTTGTGATGTTACGCCTTTCGACATGAACATCGAGAACATCGGTACTGAAGCCATTATCAACAAGCAAGGTGCTGCTGTGGCATTCATCGGAACGGCACGTACCGTTTATTCGTCACCCAACCGTGTCATCAACCGCAACTTCATGTCGCACGTGCTCGCCACCAAGAACAATGGTGAGCACTACACTCTTGGTGAAGCTTTGGCACAGGCGAAAGCGGACATCATCGAGTCTAAGATAGATGGATACATGTCAAGAACTGATTCCATCAACAAAGTCCACTTTGTGCTGTTAGGCGACCCTGCCATTAAGCTGATTACACCTACCCATAAGGTACAGATTGACAAGTTCAACGGTAAGAGCATTGACCCTGACAACCCGCCCACCATTTCTGGAGGCGAGACAGTCACTGTCGAGGGACACATTATTAATGACAAGGGGGAGAATGCCACCACGTTTGATGGCACCGTTTCTGCCATCATCTTCGACAGCGAGGAGCATATTGTCTGCAAACTCAATGCTGGTATCGACACAGACCCGTTCGAGTATGATGACCGTACACGTACCCTCTATGCAGGTACCGACTCTGTTAAAGCAGGCACGTTCAAGTTCACCTTCCCTGTGCCACTCGACATCAACTACTCCAACCTGTCAGGACTCATCAACCTCTATGCCATCAACAACAAGAAAGACATGGAGGCCAACGGAACCTTCGAGGACTTCCTCATTGGTGGCACATCCACTTATGAAAAGACCGACACCGTCGGTCCTACCATCGCAGCCTTCTCCAACGGAAGGAATGTCTCAGAAATCAGTTACACCAACGAGACTCCGACTCTTTACATTGAGTTGAACGACTCCAGTGGCATCAACACGACAGGCAACGGACTCGGACATGACATTGTCGCGATTATTGACAATAACGAGGCTACCACCTACACCCTGAACAGTTACTACACACAGGCTGTGGGCGACTACACTTCAGGCACCGTCACCTATACGCTGCCCACCTTGTCGGCAGGCAAGCACAGCCTCGTCATCCGTGCTTTCGACACTCTTAACAACATGGGCGAGCAAGCTTACTCTTTCGAAGTGGTGACAGGTCTCATCGAGATTTATGACTTCTTCGATCCAACTGGACGTAAAGTATATAGCAGCAGCGAACAAAAACCATCCCTGCCGCCAGGTGTTTATATCCGCAAAACTCGCCTTACTTCACCTAAGGGCGACATCACTTCTTCCTCACAAAAATATCTCATTACACAATAAACACACCCATCTCTCGTTTCTATTAGAGAAAATTCAAACAAAAGATGAAGCAATTTCTTTCTATACTCACCCTCCTTGTGCTGACCGTATCAGCCAAGGCACAAGACGTGAAAAATCAACTGAACCCCATCTATCATGGTACCAATTCACTTGCCATCGCACCCGATGCGCGTGCTGGTGGTATGGGTGATATTGGTGCAGCATCTGACCCTGACGTGAACTCACAATATTGGAATCCAGCCAAATACCCTTTCTGCATCAGCCGTGCGGGTATTTCACTCAACTACACACCTTGGCTCCGTCAACTTACCAGCGATATCGACCTCGCTAACATCACAGGCTACTATCGTTTGGGCGACTACGATGCCATTTCCAGTTCGCTTCGCTATTTCTCACTTGGTGAAGTGTATGAGAGCTTGGATGAAGATGCACAGAGCTTCCGTCCTTACGAGATGGCGATTGACCTGGCATACTCACGCATGCTTTCTGAGACCTTCTCAGCAGGTGTAGCGCTCCGTTTCATCTACTCCGACCTTGCCTACAAGGGTGAGGGTTCAGATGCCTTGAAGCCAGCCTCTGCTTTCGCAGCCGACATCGCTCTCTATCACAATGGTTACATCAACCTGGGTGGTCATGAGAGTCAGCTCGGATGGGGTCTCAACGTCTCCAATATCGGTTCAAAACTCTCTTACGATAGCGGTAATACCTCCGAGTTCATCCCAACCAACCTTCGTCTTGGTACTTCCCTACTCGTTCCATTCGACGAATACAACACGCTCAGCATCTCTGCTGATGCAAACAAACTGTTGGTGCCCACACGCCCCACAATGGATCAGTATGTGAAGCACATGGTTTCTACCGAAGGTGGCGAGTCTAAAGACTACGAAAAAGATTATGGTGGTTATCGTACCTGGCTTGAAGGCGAGGGCTATTTCAACGTGTCTCCTATCAGTGGTATCTTCAAGTCCTTCCACGATGCTCCCAATGGTTTTAAGGAAGAGATGCAGGAAATCCAGTGGAGCGTCGGACTCGAATACTCCTACAACAACCAGTTCTTCCTTCGTGGAGGTTATCACTACGAACACCCCAACAAGGGTAACCGTACCTACTACACCGTTGGTGCAGGCTTCAAGATGAACGTCTTCTCCCTCGATGCTGGTTACGTGATTTCTACGGCTCAGAGCAACCCGCTCGACCAGACCCTTCGTTTCTCCCTTGCCTTCGACATGGACGGCATCAACGACCTCCTTGGCAAACGTAGAAGATAAACAGCCCACACGCAGGGCGAATGTTCATCATCCCCATTAACTCATTGTTCCCATGAAAATAAGAATCGGTTTTGGTTTCGACGTACATCAACTCGTCGAAGGTCGTGCCCTTTGGCTTGGTGGCATCAAGATTGACCATACACTCGGATTACTTGGTCATTCCGATGCCGATGTTCTCATTCATGCCATCTGCGACGCCATTCTTGGAGCCGCCAACATGCGTGACATCGGCTATCATTTTCCTCCCAAGAAGGGCAACGAGTTCGAGAACATAGATTCCAAGATTCTTCTCAAGAAAACCCTTGACATCGTAGCCGAAAAAGGCTACACCATTGGCAATATCGACTGCACCGTCTGCGCTGAGCGTCCCAAACTTAATCCCCATATTCCTCAGATGCAGCAAACTCTAGCAGAAGTCATGGGCATCGACATCGATGACATCTCCATCAAAGCCACCACAACCGAAAAACTCGGTTTCACAGGCCGCGAGGAGGGCATCAGCGCCTACGCTGTCGTGTTGTTAGAGAAAATCTAACCAAACAAAATTGAACAACTTTTGTGGTGATCACAAACCTACCAATCAGAAAAGGATACTGATAGCGAGGAGGAATCCGAAGAGGAAGATGTTGCGGGCGGTCATGCCGAGGACTTGATTGAGGTCACGACCGTCAAACGTGCAGAGTTGGCGGTAGGTGTGAGCATGGAGAACAAGATAGATGAGGAGTAGGTGGGTAATGACACTTTGGGTGTGAGGAAGAGAGGCTAACATGGGGTGTGAGGGAAGCAGGACGCGAGCGATGATGCCAAGGAAGGTGGCGATGATGCCGAGACTGAGATAGATGATACGGCAAATGCCCTCGCCTCGTTTCTGACCTTCAGCCTTTCCCAATCTTTTGATTTGTGCTTCAATGATGCGTACGATGATGGTGCGCTTTCCACTGAGGAGATCTTGATGGCGGTCACGGTAATTGTTGACCATCAGAAGATTGTCAGTGGCGAGTCCCATAGCAAAACTGGCTATGAGAAGAGGAATGCACCATGCACCATCGGTCATGACATAGTGGGTGAAGACGACAGGGATGAATCCGAAGAAAATCAACACGAGAAGGTCACCCCAACCAAGATAGGAGAGATGGGTGGTATAGAGGAAACAGAAGATGACACAAAAGAGACCGACGAGAAGAAGTTCCCATTGCAGGTGAAGAAGTAAAATAACCATGCCGACCAGACAGGAGAGGAGAGTCATGACGGCGATGCCCCACTGCATAGCACGAGGAGTAATCCATCCTTGAGCACATGCTCGTTCGGGGCCAAGACGGTCTTCACGGTCTGTACCCTTCTTAAAATCGAAATAGTCATTGATAAAGTTGGCATCAATCTGCATAAAGACGGCAAAGAGGATGCAGAGGAGGAAGGGAGAGAGTTGAGAAATAACAGATGTGGACAGAGCACCAGAGGTAATAAATGTGCGGATGGCAAAAGCAGCACCGACAAGGACTGGAGCAATGGCTCCCGTCAGCGTCTTGGGACGGGCAGCAAGAAACCAAGCATGAAAAGAATTGGGGTGTATCATCACTATCAGAAAATTGCCCAGCACGTAAGCCGTCTATTCGTCTTCTCCTTTCCAATACTGAATGGTCAGCGTGTTGTTGGTGTAGAACATGGCACCAAAGCCACGACGCTCATTATCTTTATAGCGACCATAGTAGTAATTACCATTATTATAATAGTATATACCCACACCTTCACGCTTGCCGTTGACGGTCTCTCCCACATACTTGTCGCCATTCTGATAGGTGAGTGACTCGAAGCGGTAGGTCTTCTCATAGTCGGCAGGAAGAGAATATCTGTCACCATCCTTCATGATGTAAAGTGGGTCACCCGTCGTAAGGTCGTAAACGATGTAATGGTCGTTTGTACCGACCTTTGCCACCTGTGTACCCATCTTGATGCCAAAAAGGAAATTGCCAAGACGATACTGACCATATATGACGCCATCATTGTCTGTGTAGTAGGCACCAAAACCATAAACATTGCGCTCTTTCGTGATCTGTCCAAAATATTGTCCGAAAGAGGATTTGGCGACTCCGCTGGCAAAGTTTTTTACATAATCGACAAATGCAGCGTCGTACTGACCAGGTATGTTAGGGTACTTCTCGAGACGTGCGAACTGAGCATGCACAGAGAGGGTGAAGGCACACTGCAACAAAAGGAAGATAGGTAATATTTTTCTCATGAATAACATGGATTTACAAAATGTGTGGTTGAAAAACGATGCAAAATTACACATAAAAACTCAAATTTTCACAATCCAATTAAACCTTTTCTTTACTTTCTAGTCAATTTGATTACATTACCAAAGAAAAATCAATCAATAAAATCACAATATGAAAAAATCACTCATCGCTTTGTTTCTCACTTTTGTGGGACTCAGTGCAATGGCTCAGTCCAAATTTAATGTTTCGGGTACAATCCTTGAAGACGAAACAAATGACGTTGTCATCTCAGCCACAGTCCGTATCCTCAACCTTCCCGACAGCAGCATGGTTGCTGGTGCCGCAACAGGTTTTGATGGTAGTTTCAGCATTAAAAATGTGAAGGCCGGCAAGTACGCCCTGAAGATCACCTACGTGGGCTTCCAGACCAAGGTGATGCCGCTGGACTTGACCAACAAGAAGGACAAGAACGTCAGCGTGGGTTACATACACATCGTTCCTGATGCCAAGATGATCAAGGACGTGACGGTGACCGCCAATGTTGCTCCTGTACAGGTGAGCGGCGACTCTATCGTGTATAACGCTGATGCCTATCGTGTGCCAGAAGGTTCTACATTGGAGGCTCTCGTAAAGAAACTCCCAGGTGTACAGATAGATGAAAATGGTGGTATAACCATCAACGGTAAAAAGGTTTCCAAGATTCTTGTGGATGGTAAGGAGTTCTTCTTCGACGACACCAACATGGCCATGAAGAACATCCCAACCAACATGATTGATAAAATCAAGACTTACGAGCGCAAGAGTGATTTCGCACGTATAACAAATATTGACGATGGTGAAGAAGAAACCGTGCTTGACCTGACTGTGAAGAAAGGTATGAACAACGGTTGGTTCGGTAACATCGACCTGAGTTATGGTACGGAAGACCGCTGGTCTGAGCGATTCACCATCAACCGTTTCGTTGACCACAACCAATACACCTTGACAGGTGGTGCCAACAACACTGGCGACATGGGGTTCGGCGGTGGCGGCGGTCGTGGTTTCGGCGGCATGGGCGGCATGGGCGGTGGCCTGCGCAACTCAAAGAACCTCGGTTTCAACTTTGCCACAGAGGCCAAGAACATCGAATTTGGTGGTAACGTGCGCTATAACTATAATGGTAATGATACTAGAAACTGGTCATCCACTCAGAGCTTCGTCACCACCCAGGGTGCATTCAGCAACAGTGCCAGCAACAGCCGTAGCAGCGCCAACAACTGGAACGCCAACTTCCGCATGGAGTGGACACCAGACTCTTTGACGAACATCATCTTCCGTCCATCAGGAACCTTCACCAAGAACAAGGGTTATAGCAATAGTTCATCAGCTACATTCAATGACGACCCATACAAGAAGAGCGAAGACCCACTCTATGACGTATATGATAAAGAGTACAGCTCAGACGAACTGATTGCCCTGTTCGATTCCACTATTGTCAACAGCAACCTCAACCGTCAGCAGACTTACAGCGAGAACAAGCGTCTGGCAGGTGAGCTGCAGATCAACCGTCGTCTGAACGACTATGGACGCAACCTCACCCTCCGTGCAACAGCCAACCTCGGTAGTTCTGAGAGCAAGCAATTGTCTGCTGCCAACACCGACTATTATGCGAACACAAATAGCAAGTCGAGCTTTGTTCTTCAGCAAGATCCTAACAACCGCTATTACAACACTCCTGGCAGAAACAGATCTTTTGGAGCACAGTTGAGCTATTCTGAGCCTATCGCCAACAGAACCTATCTGCAGTTCTCCTACAGATTTGACTACAGCTACAACAAGTCGGACAGAAGAGCCTCTATCATTGATCCTACAAAGCCTGCATTCACTGCTTTGAGTGAGGCACTGAACAGATACCGCTACAATGTGGAGGGTGCATTCGACTACATGCTTCAGAACTACCCTGTTTACAACTCTGACACCCTCTCTTATACTGATCCTGATGCAAGAAAGATCAGTAAGGAGGCACAGAGATTAAGCCAGTATTCTGAATACAACAACTACAACCACACCGTTAGTCTGAGTTTCCGTAAAATCTCTGACTACTACAACTTCAGTGTCGGTGTCGACTTCCTGCCACAGCGCAGTAAACTCGACTATGTCTATCTCCAGACCGACACAACAGTCACCCGCACAGTCTTCTCATTTGCGCCAAATATTGACTTCCGCTATAACTTCACCCAGCAGACCAACCTGCGTCTGAGTTATCGCGCTCGTACTCAACAGCCAAGCATGACCAACTTGTTGGACATCAAGGACGACTCCAACCCATTGAACATCACCAAGGGTAATCCTGGCTTGAAGCCATCCATCACCCACAACATCAACCTGAACTTCAACACATTCCGTATGGAGCATCAGCAGAGTATCTTTGCATGGGGAGGCGTTAACTTCACACGAAACAGCATCAGCAACAGAACTACCTATTATGAAGAGACTGGTATCAGAGAGAGCAAGCCATTCAACATCAATGGTAACTGGAGCGGTAACATCGGTGGTGGTTTCAACACAGCTCTCGACAGAAACGCCTACTTCACGATGAACACGTTCACGAGCTTCAACTACAACCACCAGGTGAGCTTCCTTTCTCAACAGGGTGCAAGCGATGCTGACAGCGGTACCAAGACCAACACCAACACCACTGGTGTGAACGAGAACCTCGGTTTCGACTTCCGCAAGGATTGGTTCGAGATTGGCATCAACGGAAGCCTGGGTTACAACAACTCACGCAACTCTGTCACGAAGAACGCCAACCAGGAAACTTGGAACTTCAGCTATGGTGCTGACATGAACCTCATCTTCGACAACGGCTTCTCCTTCTCGACAGACATCAGCCAGAGCAGTCGTCGCGGTTACTCTTCAGCCAGCATGAACACCAACGAGCTCCTTTGGAACGCTCAGGCAGGTATGTCCTTCCTCAAGGGCAACGCACTCACCGTCACTCTCCAGTGGAACGATATTCTCAACAAGCGCAGCAACATCAGCCGTCAGATCTCGGCTGTCCAGCAGAGTGACTCTCGCTACAATGCCATCTACTCCTACGGCATGATCCACATCATCTACAAGCTCAACATCTTCGGTCGCGGTGGCGGCAGAAGCGGCATGGGCGGCTTCGGAGGCGGCATGGGCGGCTTCGGAGGTGGCATGGGTGGCTTCGGCGGAGGCGGCGGCTTCGGCGGAGGTGGCATGGGCGGCTTCGGAGGCGGTGGCATGAGATAATGCCCCACTCCACCAACCTAAGCATACTAAGCTTACTATATATATCACTCTTTCTGTTCTCAACAAAGAAGGAACACAAAAGGAAAACAAGGTCTTCGTCACCAGCGAAGACCTCGTTTTTGTTGCAAACCACTACCTCGTATGGATTGCAAACAAAATGCAAACTCATTTTCTGCCTGTTTTGGGGTAAAAAGCACTATCTTTGCAGGCAAAATACTATTTACTGGGAAAGAAATAAAGAAATCATGAAGAATATCCTCTTTTTACTAATGGCGATCATCCTGCTGACAGGATGCAGCATGCAAGACCATCGTCCTAAGTTCTCCCTAAATGGCACATGGGTGATGACCCAGGTGACTGTGCCCGAAGGCTATGTCTATGAATACCCTGCTGATGAGGGAACATCGCTTCGGGTCTATGTGAATGACAGCATGATGTATGAGTGCCACCTAACTCAGACAGAGCAGGCTTTGGTGGTAAAGCCCATGCAGAAATCTGTGGTGACGCTGATAGACAAGGGCAATGGAGAACATCTTTATCTGGAGGGTGAGGATCCTCGTCCATTAGTAGTCTTGAATGATTCGGCGGTAACCATTCAGCGGATGGGAAGAGTGTCTGAGTGGCATCGGTCTGTAGATATCGAGCGGGAATGGGGACAGGAGATTCTTGCCATCGTCGAGAAGGATTTACAAGAGGCAATCTCCTCAGACGACCAGCACAACTACGTCCTCTCAGCCAAGGAACGTGAGCAGGCAAGCGTTATCCACAATCTCATCTATGCCATCATCGCCATCATCGTGCTGGTCATCATTGTTGCCCAGCTTGCCATCTCGAACCGCAGGGCAAAACAACGCTTGCAGTTGCAGCTTCAACAGATTCTGGAAGAGCATGACGAGCGTCCCCAGCCCGTGCGTCAGGCCATCGCGTCAGTGGAAGAAGCATACTTCTCTTCTGAGGATTACCGTAACCTGCAAAGGCGTTTCGCCTCAGGTCAGCGACTCAACGAAGAGATGTGGACAGAACTGGAGACGCAACTGAAGAAGGTCTATCCAGGCTTCACGAGTCAGTTACGCAACCTCTACCCGATGTCCGAACTGGAGTATCAGACGAACCTCCTCATCAAACTTCGCATCGCCCCCAAGGACATCGCCACTGTGCTGAGTCGCGACATGAGCACCATCAGTACCATCCGCAGCCGACTCTATCAGAAGGTGTTTGGACGCAAGGGCAGCACCAAGGAATGGGACGACTTCGTACTGAGCATCGGAGCTTAGCAGAGTTTGCAAACAGTTTGCACAGGGTAGCAAAACTTTGCAAATAGTTTGCATGGAAAATGCAAAGTAAATGCAAAGTGATTTTCTTGGTGGCAACAGCAAAAGCCCGTACCTTTGCACCGTTCAATCAACCCAATTACTAATCTCTAAAAACTTAAAACGTATGAAAAGAACAGCTTTAATCGTGGCAGTGACGCTCATGAGCGTGCTCCAGGTATGCGCCCAAAATCAGAAAGTGGCAGACAAGGAACTCATCGGAGTATGGATGATGGAATCTCTGCAGTACGATGGCGAAAAGAAGACCATGTGTGGTAAAGCATCGGGCTACACACAGTTCAAGTACTATGGTGCCGACGGTGAGTATGCATGTGCAGAGATTGCGCTCTCAAAGGATGGAAAGGTAGTACTGATGCCCCATGAGTATGGCACCTATACGTTCAAGAATGGGGTGTATAGCGAGATGGGCAGACCAGCAGTGAAGCCAGAGGAAATGCAGCTCATCGACAAGACAACCTTCAAAGGTCGCTGGATGACTCGTAATGATGTATGGAAGAAGGTTACCCTTCCTCAGAATGTCGTCCGATATATGGTTGACGCCTGCAAGAGCAAGAACACTCCAGCAGACATTCAGCAGCAGATCAAGCAGGTGATGTTCAAGTAAAGCACGTGTTAGTAATTAATAATATAGTTAAACATTTTAGTGTACACCTCCCTCGTGTTGTCAGTGATGATGGCACGAGGTTCTTACATGCTCTGCTCCTTCGGCCAATTGACGAAGAAGATGCGCTGGGTGGCGCGGGTGAGAGCTGTGTAGAGCCAGCGGAAGTAGTCTGGCGAGAGCAGCTCTTCGGTCATGTAGCCCTGGTCGATGAAGACATTCGTCCACTGTCCGCCCTGAGCCTTATGGCAGGTGACGGCGTAGGCATACTTGATCTGGAGTGCATTGTAGTAAGGGTCTTGGCGAAGGGCCTTGAGCTTGTCCTGCTTCGAACGGAGGGTCGGGTCGCCGGCATAGTCCTCCATAATATTATTATATAATGTGTCCTGCTGCTGCTTGGTGAGGGCTGGGGCTTCAGCCTGAAGGGTGTCGAGCAGGACGGTGACATCCATCTGGAAATCGTCATAGTCGGGGAACTCGAGAGAGGCATCCGCAAAGGTGAAGCCATAGAAGTTGCGCTCATTGCGCACTCGGCGGATGATGGCTGTGTCACCATTGGCGATGAAGTCAAAGGGCACAGTCTCAGCCTCTTCGGGAGTCTTGCCCTCCGCCTTGGCGTTGGCGAGATATTCCAGCGCAAGCTTCTCCGTCCAGTAGTAGTTGTTCTTGGCAACCATCAGCATGTCTCCTCCCTCGAGAGGCTCTTCTCGCCAGAGGACTTGGGCACGGATGCCATTGTTATAGATGTTGGCACGCTTGTTGCTGCGGGTCACCACGATGGTCTCGTCCTCCCCATCACGATGATAACACTCCTCAAGGGCCTCGATCAGCTCGTTGCCTGAGATGTTGACCACATCAGGGAAACCATTGAAACGAATCTTGGGGAAGTCGAAGATATCCTCATTCTCCAAGAGCGTGCGCAGATGCGTCGCATTCCAAAGGATCCCCGAAGACTCTGCCTGTCGCACCACCTCTGTAAGGGTGTGACTGACCACCTGCAGACCATAGCCACCCATGTATTCATCGCTCAGGGCAGGGCTCTCCTCATCACCAACGGGAGGCAACTGAGCGGTGTCGCCCATCAGGATGAGCCGGCACCCTTTGCCACCATAGACGAAGTGGATGAGGTCATCGAGCAGACGTCCCGTGCCATAGAGGCTCCCCGAAAGATACTCATCATTGGCAATCATCGAGGCCTCGTCACAGATGAAGAGCAAGTTCTGGCGCATGTTGTAGTTGAGCGTGAAGATGCTATCCTTGTCGATGGACTTCTGACGGTAGATGCGCTTATGGATGGTGAAGGCTGGATGATCGGCATAGAGGGAAAAGACCTTGGCAGCACGACCCGTGGGAGCCATGAGCACACACTCGCGTTCGAGCTGTTCCATCGTCCTGACCAACGCACTGACGAGTGATGTTTTTCCTGTTCCGGCAAAACCACGCAAGATGAACACCGAATCAGCATCAGGTGTGAGGATGAACTGACAGAGCGAATCGATGACTTTTGACTGGTCTTCTGTCGGTTTTAGCCCGAAATGATGCAAAATGAGGTCTTTTAGGTAGTCTTTTATCATCTTTTTTCAAAAAAAATCTGAAAGTAGTGGGTGCAATTAAAATTTTTGTACTATTTTTGCAACGAATATAGTGATTATTCATGAGCTGGACGATAAGTGAGGCCAAAAACTTGCTATTTGGACAGCAAAAAAGTGTGTAAACAACAAAAAATTAACAAGCATATCATGAAAAAAAGTGTTATTAATGGACTTCTTGTCGTATGTGCATTAGGTCTGGTCGCAGCATGCTTCTATAGCATCTATAGCGACATTGCCTTTGATGAAGAGAAGGCAGCTCGTGAGAAAATTGTTATTGCTCGTCTGATGGACATCCGTAACGCGGAAGAGCAGTACAAGATGACCTTTGGTGAATATTGTGGCACCATCGACTCACTGATTGATTTTGTGAAGAACGGTAAGACCGTTGATAAGATCATCAAGGAAGGCGAGTTGACCGACGACCAGTTGGAGGCAGGTATGACAGAAAGAGAAGCTGTGGCAAAGGGTATCATCAAGCGTGACACCGTTTGGATGACAGCAGCAGAGAAGTTGGGTATTGCAAATCCTGACTCAATGAAGTATGTGCCAATCGGCCGCCCAGCTGATGGTTCGTTCTTCGTGGTTCGCTCCACTTTCGACCCTTCTGTGTATGACACCATCTATCAGGGCGTCATCGAACTCCGCAAGAAGGCTCAGTTCAACATGAAGTCGAACGAGTTTGACATGCTCGTCGAGTTCCGTGCTCGTCTGGAGGACTATCTGGATGGCATGAACGAGAAGAAGGTCAAGAGCGTGAAAGCAGACTTGAAGAAGCGCCACAGAAACCGTGCTGAGCTGATGCTCGACAACGAGGACCAGACAGAGGGTGAATGGTACGGCCTCCGCATCGGCGACCTTGAGGACACGAACAACAAGATGGCAGGTAACTGGGAATAAGCACTTGGGCTCATGCTCCCAAGAACTGAATCCCCGATGTGAATAATGGCAGAAAATCAAATTAACAATAAAAGTTTGTCCATTCGGGTCTGCTCGAATGGACTTTCTTTTTGTACTTATGCTCCTGGTCAGGAAGAACCGTTCGAGTATAAGGTGTGGGACGTGAACCACACCATCTCACTGGCGGCCAACATGAAGGAGGCATTGATGAACGAGCCCATGCTGAAGCAAGACTATCAGCGCGTGAATGTGCTCATCACCACGCCCCACTTCACCACTGTGCCTGTCGCTGCGTTCAATCGGGAAGACATCCATGCCATCTATCAGTTCACCTTCCCTAAGGACAAGCCCCAGCACGTCAGCTATAATGTGCTGCGCCGTTCGGGCATAGCCATCGTTTTCGGTCTGGAGCGCAGTATCTACCAGTTGCTGCTTGACGATTTCCCAAGAGCCCGATTCTACGCCTCTGCCAGCACGTTGATAGAGTTCTTCAGCGAGAAGAGCCTCTTCGGATCAGGCAAGAAGATGTATGTTTATCTGCACGAGAAGGAAATCACCATCTACGCCTTCGAGCAGGGAAGGATGCTCTTTGTCAACACATTCGACTGCACCAGCGTGCCCGACATGCAGTACTACACGTTGAACGTATGGAAGGAGCTGGACTTCGACCAGGTGGACGATGCCCTCTTCGTCGTGGGCGACATGGAACAGCGCACAACCGAACTCTCAGAGAAGATCAAGTACTTCCTGCAGAACGTGACAGTCATCGACCGCAGCGAAGACTTCAAGGATCGTCTGACAATGGGCAACAACCTCATCCCCTACGACCTCCAAACCCTCCTCATCTGTGGTTTTTAACCAGCCCACGCGCTGGGCGATTTTCATTTCCAGTCCTAAACTCTAATCGCTGAACCCTAAACGCTAAACGCTAAACGCTAAACTTTCAAATTGCGCATCATTCGAGGAAAATACAAGGGACGGCACATTCCCTCCCCCACAGGCTTCAAGGCACGTCCTACGACGGACTTTGCCAAGGAAGGGCTGTTCAACATTCTGGAGAATGTCTATGTAGATTTCGAGGCATCCCCCACAGCCCTCGACCTCTTCGCCGGCACTGGTTCCATCGGCCTGGAACTGGCATCGCGTGGATGCAGCAAGGTGGTGTCCGTCGAGAAAGACTTCAAGCATTGGCAGTTCCTCATGCGGGTGCAGAAGGAGCTGCAAGTAAAGGAATGGTTACCGCTGAAAGGAGACGTATTTAAATATGTACACACGTGTAAGGAACATTACGACATCATCTTTGCCGACCCTCCCTACGCCTTAGAGAACCTTGCCGACATACCCGACGCAGCACTCCCCCTGCTGGCAGAAGACGGACTGCTCATCCTCGAACACGGCAGCACTCAGGACTTCTCCACCCATCCACGTTTCATAGCCCATCGCAACTATGGAAGCGTGAACTTCTCCTTCTTCCAATAAAGCCTTTTTCTTTTTTCTTCATATTCAAAGGTATTGTTCTTTATCATTATAACGTACAAACTCATGATTTGTGGCATCAAACAGCGTTAATCTTTCTTAAAGAAAGGAAAATTAGACAACTGCTATATCATCCACGTTTCGTAGCCCGTTGCACTTAGGAAAATTAGACAAAAAGAATGTTTTTCTTCCAAAAATTTGGATATTCGGAACAAATACATTACTTTTGCGGCATGAACGAAGATATTAGAGAAACTTTTCACTCTGCGGAATACGACGAATACTACGCCAACCTGCTGGCCAGACTGAAAACAGGTTCACAGCATTTGACAGAGACGTATGGTGAGAAAGGAACTCCCAGACGCGAAGAGTTTGAGGCAAAAGCCAAGGCTTGGTACTATGCCGAGCTGCTGCGTGACGAGCGCAAACGCCAGAAATTAACCCAGCAGCAGTTGGGTGAACGAATCGGCAAGAAGCGAGAATATGTATCTTCGCTTGAGCAGGGACAGACCGACATGCAGCTTTCTACGTTCATGCTTATTGCGAACGCATTAGGCTTAAGATTCTCATTAGTCGTTGGCTAAGATGGGAACCATAGGAGTTCTTAAACAAACTGATATCTGAGTAATGCATCTATAATGTATATAACATAAGGCACAAAGTCCACGGCTTGTGCCTTTTTTGTGTATGTCGTTTCGTCGACTTCGAAACAGCGTACTATTTATGCTCTCTCGTGGGTGCGTGTTTTTTCCCTCATAGGGTTGCAATTGTTTCCCTTAGGGGTTGCAAAAAATCGTTCAGTGACTCAAAATTCAGAATTCAGTTTTCCCATCTCCTACAATAACGTGCCTTTATTGTCCAATAACCTGCCTCTGCTGAGAAATAATTGTGCATTATCGAAGAACAACCTAACAACCTAACGTTTTAATCATAAAGATATGCATATCAACAGATTGCATGTGTTAGGTCTTGCTGATACACCTAACACACACCTAACATTTCACACCTCCGATGTTAGGTCTATGTTAGGTCTTAGCGTGTAACCTAACGTGTATAAGTTATTGATAATTAATAAACTGCAATGCAAATGTTAGGTTGTTAGGTCTTTTTTCGAAAAACTATCTTTTCTTAGGAATGATGCGTCCCGTCAGGTCTCCACTAGAGAGGCGGCGGCTCTCTTGCCTTTTGCCGGCGGCAAAGCAATGGATTGCCGGCACCATTTTAAATCGGAGGTACATCGGAGGTACATCGGAGGTACATCGGAGGCACATCGGAGGTAGGTCGGAGGCGCTCTGGAAGTAGTCTATGTTTAACCTTGATTTTTAAGGTTCATCCGACAAATGCACCCTCTTATTATAATTACAATAATATATAGGGATAGAAGTAAATGGATAGGAACTATATAAATATAACCACCACCCCTTCACGCTTATTTGGCATTTGGCGTTTGGCGATTTAGTAGATGCAGATGTTGGAATGGGATGAAAGATGAAACTTTTGATAAAATAATCTCTTGAAATGTTTGAGAATGGAAAATAAATCGTATATTTGCAAATGAAAACAAAAGTCAAACGATATGAAAGACTATACTGATATGCCTTGTTTCTTCTCAGAAGAAGAATTAGACGAGGAGATTCGCGTGTCCATGAAGAGCGGAAATGCCACTCAACATGAAATAAATGCCGTATTTTGCCGATGAAACTTGTATATTACTTCAACTCTCGTTCCATTTATATCGTGACAATCCACCGGACATTGATGAAGAATGGATAATTCACAACATTTCTCCCATAATGTTTGTTTTGTACGATTGACATATTATATTTGCACACGAAATAATAATCACGAGCATGAACAAATGAATAACAATCTTCTAATTTGTTTGTAAGTACGTTTGAATAAGGCAAGAACACATATTATTCTATTAAGACGACTTGTGTATTGCATGGTCATTATGTTTGTGTTTGAGACAATGACAGCTCAGAACAAACGTGCATTGTTAATTGGCATCTCTGAATACAACACTACTCAATCTGATGTTTCAGATAATGATTGGGTAAATATTCATGGAGCGAACGATGTGGATTTATTAGCAACAACATTAAAGCAACAAAGATTTCAAATCACAAAGATTACCAACAGGGCAGCAAATGCCGATAGGATAAGAAAGGAGATAAAGAATTTAGCCTTGTCATGTAAATCTGGTGATATCGTATATATCCACTTTTCTTGTCATGGGCAGCCTGTTGAGGATATGAATGGAGATGAAGAAGATGGATGGGATGAAGCTCTTATTCCTGTTGATGCCAAGAAGGTGTATCAAAAAGGAGTATATACTGGTGAGAAGCATATCATTGACGATGAATTGAATGGATATTTTAGAACTATCAGAAAGAATGTTGGCCCTAATGGATTTGTGTATGTAGTTCTTGATGCTTGTCATGCAGGTTCATCTTATAGAGGTGATGAAGAGGAAGATAGTGTCATTACTCGAGGAACGGATAGGGGTTTTTCAATGTCAAGCAAACCTTATGTTCCTCGAATAGATAAACGAGGAAAAATGAAAGTGGAGAAATCTGCAACTATGGCGAACATCTGCATTCTTGAAGCTTGTAGGTCGTACCAAGTGAATAGCGAGATAAAAGAAAAAGGAAAATATTATGGTTCATTATCTTATTATGTAAACAAGGTTTTGCAAACAACGTCATTGGGGCGTGATATATCATGGACTGAACATGTAAATAGATATATGAATCAAGATATGCGCTTAGTGCGACAAAATATGGTAATTGAAACAAGTCTATAAATGTGATATATGTTAATTGGTTTGCGAAGACATAAAGACAAGAAGGAGATAATGCTGGAGAAATTTGCCAAAACGCAATGGCGGAAAGCGAGGGCATTTCTACTTAGTAGATATTCTTTGACGGAAGATGAATGTGCTGATATCTTTCAGGATTCTCTTATTGTATTATGGAAGAACATCAAGGAGAACAAAGTGGACGCAGAAGATTCGTGCCTCTCTAACTCGACTTACTTTTTGACTATTTGTAGAAATAAGGCAATGGAATTATTGAGAGTAAAGAATAGATATGTAACCACGTCGTATGAGTTTAATCCAAGTGAAGACCATTTTGATTATCAGGAAAACCAAGTTGATAAGATATTGTTAATGGAAGATGATGAAGAGAATGCACAAAAGGAAAAAGAGGCATTAGTAAGAGATATTGTTCGTGATCTACCTTCTCCATGTAATGAATTGCTATGGGGGTACTATAATGATGGTCACTCCATGAAGATGCTTGCCGAAATGTACAATTATGCTAGCGAGAATGCGGTTAAAGTCACGAAACATCGTTGTTGTGAGAAATTCCGTATGAGATATTGCGAAAAAAAGAAATCACTATTCTAAATACAAGCATCATGAATGATAATGAAGATAAAAGATTAGAAAGGCAATTGTTTGATGACGATCGAATCAGTCGTTTCATGCAGGGGCATATGGATGCTGAAAAAGAAACTGCATTTCTTGAAGAGATAAAAGATGATGAAGATTTACGTAATCGTGCTATTACCCAAGCACGACTTGTAAAGGGAATGAAGCAGGTGGATGAAGAAATCAAGGATGCATTTCGTCAGAGTGATGAGCAGGCTATTAAACGTATTGCCCAAAATGCTACAAATAGTACTAACAGCCCCCAAAGCACCTCACGTTGGCTTGCCGTTGCCGCCTCTGTCGCACTTATAGTATTGATAGGGTTCAAATCATACGACTATTATGATACCATAAGCCTTGGGCGGGAATATGCTGATGCATTCCCCGTCTCGACAATTATTAGAGGTGATGCAACTGTTGAAGTAGAGAGTGAACTTTCTATGTTATTTGAAAATATAGTAAAAGGGAAAGATTTGGAGGCTACCACATCTCGCCTTGCCACACTATGGGAACTTTCAAAAAAAGATACTTATAATGATTACACAGACTATGCTCCATACATTGGATGGAACTTGGCAGTAGGATATTTGCAAGACTATGAGAAGAAAAAAGCAAAAGAGATTCTATTGGAAATGAGTCAGATGTACCCAGAAGAAACAGCGATAGGCCAAAGTGTCCATAAAATTGTTCAGGAACTATGACGAAAAGTAGATTGACAATCCTTTTTTGTGTAATATGGTTTTGGAGTAGTGCGTCCTCACAAACTATAGAATTCACAAAAAGACAAGCAGAATATTTACATAGCCAAGCAATAAATGAACATGAAAGTGGCAGGGATAGTGCTGCCTACATTTTTACAACAAAAGCAATAGCAATATTAGATTCTATTGGAGAAAATGAAACACAATTCCTTGCGGAATGCGAGCATAATGCTGGTATGTTTGCAATGTTAGGAATGAAAAACATAAACCTTTTCTCTGTACATATGCAGGAAGCCATTGCATTAAAAGAATCCATGTATGGGAAAAATAAGGACTATTATTGGTCAATAGAATGTTATGCTGATGGCTACCAATATTTCTCGGATTTGAACGGATTCCCGAAGAATATAGAGATGACAGAGAAGGCTATAAGCCTTTATGAGGATATACCGAATCATGAATTACTAAATGCTTATCGGCAAGCCTTGAATAATTTAGCGGTATTTTATGAACATGTGAATGTGGAGAAATCAATAAGTATATGTGAAAAGTTATTAGAAATAGAGAGAAAATATGAGGTAGGTGACACCTTATTGACTCTTTCTAATTTGGCAGATTTCTATAAAGATTTAGATTGTACTAAAGCGTTACAATATGCAAAGGATGTATTATCCACTCGTGAGAATTCGTTTCCGTTAGATTATGAAAAAATACGACTCGCGCATCATAGACTTGCTGCTATTTATTGTCGTGGTGGCAATTTAAAGAAGGCTATCTACCACTCGGGAAAAGCACTCGAACTTGCAAAATTTATATATGGAAGTTTCTCGAAGGAATATGCTACTTCTATTCAAAATGTGGCCACATATTGTCTGCTGAATGGTGACACGTTAAGAAGTCTTGATTATATGAAGCAAGCTTATACCCTTCCTTGTGCAGATAAAGCTACAACGGCTCATAATATAGCATCAATCTACAGCATATCTAATATGCCTGATTCTTGTTGTAAATATGCAGAAGAATCTTGGAAGGAAACTTTTTCTGATTTTGTCTACAACATTTATAATATGTCAAAAGAAAATAGATATAGTTATATTTGTACAGACCTTAATTATGGTAGAGTGAGGGAACCAATATCCCTAATGTTGAGGCATGAGGAGCATCCAGCCCTCAAACGTCTCGCGTTTAATAGTGCACTTTTTTCCAAAGACATTTTACAGAAATGTATGAGAGACGATTGTGAAGTTGACTTAGATTATTGGGATGGCTTCAAAAAAGTGAAGAATTCTTTGAGGGAAAGAGAAGTTGCCATTGAAGTATGGGAAAACAAGCACGAAATATTTATGGAAGAGGGAGAACTCTTGGTTTTTATTTTACGGAAAGACTTTGAAACTCCTCGGTTAACCAGATTGTCTAAAGAAAAACTATATAAAACAATACGAAATGAATATCCAACATCTAAAACAAGCCTTCCGTTGTATGATAATATATGGAAAGATATAATAGAATCAGCACAAATACAAATGGGAGAACGTATATACATATCGTTAGACGGAATATTGGCAAGTCTTCCCATAGAACAAGTTTTAGGATATGATGGCATGTATGTAAATGATAAATATGATATTATTCGATTGACTAACACAGGTGAGATATCTGAAACTAGGCAAGAAAAAACAATAGAGAATGCTGTTTTGTATGGAGGATTAAAATACGATAGTGACACAAATACCATAGTAAATGAAAGTATGGCGATATATGAAGGGAAACGGTCAATAAAAGAAAATTTATTCGGTGAAATGCCCGATTCCATATATGCTGAATTTAGATCAACAACGAAATATCTTCCATGGACAAAAATAGAGGTGGATAGTATCTATTCATTGTTGCTTGAATTACTGAACGAGCAAGCAATAAGTGTATATGAGGGAGAATTAGGGATAGAAGAGACATTTAAATCTCTTTCAGGTCAATCCCCATCTATTCTGCATATTGCGACTCATGGATATATTGGGCGTTCCAATGAGGAAATGAATTTGTGGGAGATTTATCAATACTTTATGGAAAACACTGGACTATTATTTTCTGGGGTTCTAAATACGAATATTATTAATAATAATTCCCTAATTGTAGAAGATGGCATTTTGAGAAGTTCAGAAATATCTTTGTTGGATTTAAGAAATACATCGTTGCTAATACTTTCTGCATGTAATACAGGGATAGGAGGAACTACACCATTAGGAGATATTGGACTACTGCGAGCATTTAAAGCTGCAGGTGTTGGTTCAATACTTATGACATTAGAGGAGGTGGATGATGCTGCAACATATCTGATGCTGACAACGTTTTATAGATACCTAGTGCAAGGTTTCTCAAAGCGAGAAGCTCTGAGAAAGGCACAAAAGTTATTGAGAGAATCTGATGAGTTTAATTCTTTTGAATATTGGGGGAATTTTGTATTGATTGATTAAAAAAATGTTCAATAATTTGGTGGAATGAAAAGTTTATTTCATCTTTGCCTTGAATCCATCGATTCTGTTAGTTTGTTGTACTACAGATGGTTGTGGTGTTGTTAATAATCAAATTATAAGATTATGAGTAATACAAATTATGGCGAAGGCTATGGACCAGATGCCACTCCAATTAATTATGTTGATAAAGATGGAATATTATGGATTTATCAAGGTAAAGGTAAAGATGGCAGTGACAACTGGATGGGGAAAGTTATTAGCTAAGCCTCAACAGACCAAGAACTTCTTGGTCTGTTTTTTATGTATCATAAAAATCCAAAGATGATTAAAAAAGTTTGAAGTCTTGTTAACCTTTTTCCTCATTTTGTCATTAAGGGTAGAAACAAACATTAGTATTCACACTTAAAAAACAAAAATTATGGAAACTAAAACTCGTTACACAATGGTAAACAAAAGAGGTGAAGAAATCTATCATGCTGATAGTTTCTTGGGATTTATTGGTAGCACCTTCCTGGTACAATTTCTTGGATGCATAGTAATATGTATTATAGGCATGATCATTTGTGGCATTGCATCAATATTCAATTAACATGGTACAAATAGGATATATAGAAAGGAAAATGGATATGAAAAAGATTATGCTATTGATCTTTATAGGATGTACATTGCTCTCATGCCGTCAATCTTCCTCTAACACACATCCAATAGTTGCTATGGAGCCAGAAGACACTGTGCCAACAGATGAAGAGGTATTGGGTAAATATAACAATGATGTTCCGATGGAAGAAACAGGGATTGATGAAGAACAGATTCCATTTGAATACACAAACAGAAAGATTCAAGCCTATGTTCCACAAAATGATCAGGAAAAGCATTTGTTGTCAGACCTCCACGAATTGGAAGAGGCGCAAGCTAATTTGGATTATAAGAAGGTTGTGGGTTTATGTTATCCAGATTTCTTCAAACTACTACAAAAGAAAGTTCCAGAGAAATCCATTGATGAATTGAAAAAGGCATATGAAGAATATCTCGAGAAGTCTTTGGAAGCATGGAACAATGAATTTTTGAATTCATGGAAGAATGCAAAGAAGGCCGGTATATGTATTACAGATATAAAGAATCGTGTAAGAGAAGGCAATAAACTGCTTTATCTATATGAGTATCATACGGTTTTATATTCAGACTCCAGTTGTATATACAAACAAGAAGCGGAATATTCTGTTGCTGTTTCTCTGAATAATGGGAAGAGATGGTATAGTACGCCCAATGGAACAAGCGACCTGTGGGAGATGTTAAGCTATAGTTTTAGTGAACAATCTATTGACCAAGTTTTAAGGAAATAAATTATGGGAGTAACAGTTGTTGTATTATTGGTAATTGCCGCTATTGTGGCAGCGATTAACATCAAAGCCCAAGATAATGCTTATAAATCCTCAGGAAAAGAATCGGATAAAGTGGGTGCTGGGTCTGTCATAATATGGATTATAGTTTCTATCATATTCGTCTTTGGATGTTTCGGAAATCTCATTGGAGCATGTGGAAGAGATGTGAGTGAAATAGGAGGTAGATAATGTTTTCGTTTGTAAACACTTTACAATTCTCTAAATCCTCTTAAAAACATGAAAGTATATCCATTGTTCTGTATCTGTATAATCTTGTCGAATGTTGTTTGTGCAGGATGCCATAAGCTCCTGACGTAGATACATTGATGAGGTTTGACTACCAGAGATTTGATCAAAGCAATTTCCAATAAATAATAAACTGATGTAGAACACATTGCACAAATCTCTGGTGATGAAGAAACTATAGAGCTCGTGAAAGAATTGTTTACTGACATTCTCACACATTAGTTGTTGTATCCATTTGTGCCCAAGTTTTAAGGGACACTAATGGCAAAAAGTAAGAAATGGAAATAAAAGATATTATAGGCAAGAAAGGCATTTTTGAAATGGTCTATACGAAACTGGATGGGACGACTACGTGCTATTATATAGCTGATGTTCAGCTCTCTGGTAAAGACTATATTAAAGCCTATTCATGTAAAAGTCACAAGCAATTGACTTTTAAGATTGAGCGTATCAGGGATGTTCAAGAAACGTGGATTGCCTTGAACAAAGGAGGCGTCGCACCTCAAAGCGGTGTGTATGTGTTTGTATATGAAGGTGACAACCATCTTGATATTATTGTGGGTGAAAGAAAAAAGAAATGTTTAACAAATAAAAGTGAGAAAACATGGAGAAAACAAAATCCATAATACAATATGTGGCTTCAATTGCCATTTTGATTGTCTGCGCTATTATTTGCCATACATGCTTGCAGATGACGGTCCTTCAAATTTTGTATGGTGGTATAGTTGATCTCTTGTTAATGTTCATTAGTGCTATTTTTCTCGCATGGTCTTATAGAAAGAAACTAACAGGGGGGAAGATGTGTGGGACACTTGCATTAAAAGGGTCTTTTGTGGCATTAGGTTGTTCCTTGTATCTACTCTTATGGAACTATGCTTTCTTGCAATGTCAGCCACTATCAATCTTGATGTTTGTTCTTGTTACAGTTTGGGCTATATATACATCTGCCAAAGGTGCACCGACAATATTAAAAGTGGTCATTGTTGCTTTGTTTCTTGGAATAGGGATTTATGCGGTCTTTCACAATGATATTGAGGGACCAATCATATTTTCAATTATAGATCAACCCATTGACCGTCCTTCCCAGTGGTTACATTGCTATAGATTTTATTGGACTGGAATGATTCTTCACATGACAGTGTGGGACGCGAGCTTCTTCTCGTTTCTGTTGTTGGGAGGATACAAAGTGCTCAAGAAATTGAGCACTTAATAAATAATCGAAAAGTATACACTCTTACTGCTTTGAATTCGTTGAACTCACGTTAGATTAAATGCGCCTTTGTTGTCATCTGCCCCATATACCATAACAATCATTTCATCAGATAATGCAAAGGAATGGAATTTCAGAATAGATGCAGATAGGGAAAAAGTGTTTGCGAGAATATACTCATATTCACGTATATCAAGATATCTGAAAGCGATGTAAGTATAATTGCGGTAGCGGCACATCCTCTTTCCCCTTTGTTCCACACCCTCTAAATCGACATCGTCGACGTCGGTTAACCGATGTCGTCGATGTCGACTTGCCGATGTCGACGACGTCGATTTAGGGGCTGTGGAAGGAGGGTGGTGGCGGAAGCGGAATAAGGGTAGTGGTGAAAGCGGAATAAGGGCTTGGCCACAGATGAAAAGGAGGATGAGGTATGAGTAAATGACAAGCAACCTTGTTTTTTCTGTTGTTTCTCAAAAAAACTTGTAAAATTATTTGGAAGCGAATAATAAATTGTATATTTGCAAACGAAAATAGAGATTGCTTTAGCGCAATGAAGGCTTTATTAGACAATATACCTTCAACTAAAGCTTGCGAAAGACAGTGTAAACGAGATGAGGGAGGGATGACTGTCATCTTCTATTAATGAGTTGATGGTAAAGATTACAAAGTCGGGAACACGAAGAGAAATTGTAATACATTTCTCCTAAATCGCAAACAAAAAAATTCATGAAGACTATAAACACCATTTATTTCTTTTTAGGAGCTATATTTTTACAGACCATTTGTATGGGGTGCCAGAATAGCTCTAATAACACTGAACTCTCGAAGGATTCGCAGAGAGCAGCCATTGCACAGGAAAATGTTGCTCCGATTCATGTTATATGCAATCAACTCGTTAATGGATACCGCGTGTCCATGGATATGTTAATGGATGGCGAAGAAGATAACTGGGGTTTTGCTGTATTTACGTTTCAAAAACCTCAGCATTCATTTACTATCAACTGCGATTTGTTTGTGTTACCAATAGAGGCTGTTCAAAATACGGTTGATACGATAAGACTTGATTATGTGTCTCCTGCTCCAGAGGAGTATTTGAGTGATAAGTCTCTATTTTATTTCAAAGATATGGACTTTGACGGAGAAGAAGAGCTTGTGATTAGAGGTGCTCATTGCAGTTGGTACGGATCTAATCAATATGATGTGTACAAGGTCTTTAACCGTGACAAGCCTCAAAAGATGGTGGATGAACCTTTTGAATGGGCTGGACAGCCAATGAGTGACCGATGGACAGAATATATACCGAAGGAGAGGAAGATTGTGTGTTGGTTCTCTTCTGGGACACGCTTGATACGAAAGGCAATCTTCCAATCAATTATAAATGAAAAGGGGAAGCGTGAGTTGAGATTGGTAAAGGATGATATAAATGAGTGATAATCGAGACCTTTATGAATTGGATTAAATACATCATCACCATTCCTTTTGCCTTGTGCGTTCTTTTTTTACAAGGGCTTGGGAAGTGTTTCGGATTGACTTATAAACAAATATCTGTTATCTTCAATTTGTGGATACAGGGTGGTGTGCTTGTGTTGTCTGGATGTTTACCATTTGTACAAAGTCTTATGTGTCCGTTTCAAGCACCTGAAGGTATGCGGTGGATCATTAGGATATGTGCATTGTTCTATGCCTTAATGTATTTGGTGGGATTTGTGCTGATGTTGCGTCACTATCGCCTTCCTTTCAATAGAGCTTTTGACAGGTGTGTTAGTGATTTGCAGCATATTGCTAGTATCTGGCATTGTTCATACTATGCTGTCAATATCATCATCTTTGTCATCTTATTCCTATTCTTATTGGGTCTCAACATTCTCTTAGCATGGCAGTTGCCCTCACTATAAATCTTAAAACATACAAACAACATGAAAGTATTTCCAATTTTTTATATTTGTACAATCTTGCTGAGTGCTGTCTTTACAGGATGTCAGAACAATCAAAAGGACACGGATCCGAGGCAGGAAGAAGTGGTGAAAGATACGGATATCTGCTATGTGAAGGATTTCTTTGGTGTTCCATTGAGAGGTAAGAGCATGTCTACTATCTTGAAAGAAATGGAGGGCAAAGTGGATGTACTGTCTATTATTGGTGAAATAAATGATACGGCAAGGTTTTACGTTGTAGAGTTCTGTGGTGTGCCATGTGGTATGAACTTTGGATGGGATGAAAAAGGTGATATGTATTACATTACTTCCTTGAATTTTATCACCTCACAACAGACGGAAGAAAGTGTAAGGGCTTTTGTGAAGGGCATTTCGACCTATTATGGAGAAGCAGAATGTGAGGATGAAGGAGAGGACATCCTCTACGCGTATTACTTTTGGAATGGAGTTCGATTACGTCCTGTCCATTCGGAAGAAGGAGGACTTGTGTTGTTGTTTGATTAGTGTATAAAGTGTTTGTGTATCAGAAATACTAACGTAATATGACGAAACTGTCTCAATGTGCAAGGTGTAAGAAAGACCGTAGGAACTGTGGGTATTATACGCCAGAGGATGATACGGATTGCCCTCACTATAGTGGTGCAAGGCATTGCGCCATCTTAGATGACAAGGATGATGTGGGATGCATATGGCGTATGGTGCTTTTGATTCTCATTGCGATTATAGTTATCATTGTGAATCTATCTGGCGTCAAGGTTACGTTTGCAGGTGTGGCCTCAGCTATTTTGGGGGGAGTATTTGTGTTGCTGGGAATCACTTGGTTGATTTTTTGGGGGGCTGACTCAATTGGCAAGTTAATTAAACGTATAAAAACAAAGAAAAATATGAAGAAAAAACAAAAGGAAACTGATAAGACAGAGGAAGTGGAAGATGTCGAAATCCCCGTGGGCAATAACATATCTGAAGTTTCCACGAGAACACTCTTGCAATTGGCATTGCATAGTTTGAATTTACAATATGAGTTTGATGCTGAACAGGATTTCATTGTGAGGTATCAGGGGGAAACTTTCCGTATCATTGCAGAGGATGAGAATACGTATCTTCATATTCAAGATCTTAGATGGTATGATGCCCCATTGGATGACATTGACAACCTTTCGCTGTTGTATAAGGCGGTGAATGAGTGTAATATGCATAACATGGTCAGGCTAGTCTATACCTACGATAGGGCAGAGAATGAGTTGTCTCTCCATTCGCTGTATGATATTCTGTGGATGAGTGAGATTCCCGATATTGAGGCACTTTTGGTAGCATCATTTGAGAAAATGCTACGGGCTCATCATCTTTTCTTCCATGTGATGGAGGGACTGAGGAGAGAAGAGTTTGGTAGAAATAATTGAAAAGGCTGTCTGAAGTGATGGCATATTGATATATTGGCAGACAGAATGAAGGTGGGCATTTCAATCGAGGTGTCCACCTTCATTTTGATTGTTTTCTAAGATTCTACTTAGAAAGACGAAAAATACATTTCCCCAGTTAGAGAAAAATATTTTCCTAGTTGCCCCGCAAAAACATCAAGGTTAAACTATCTCCCCCTCTTTTGTGGGATATGTGGAAATTCTCCCGACTCAAAAGGGGAAATTTGTTGATTCAAAACGGAGAATTTATCAAGCTAATACGGACACCAGCTTTAGGCACACCATCATTTGCCTAAAGGCACACGATTAAATGGCTAAAGGCGCACGACCTTTTGCCTTTAGCCGCGTGAAGATGTCAATGAAAGTTTTACTGATTCTTCTTCAAACTATATTTCACGGTCATCTTGACGAAGGGTTTGGAGTGGTCGCGCAGGGTCATGTAGCTGTGGCGATAGCCGCTTTCGCGGAGGCGGCCATAGAAGGGGACGTCGATGCCTGCGCCAAGGTTGAGGAAGATTTCCTTGGTGGCTTGGATGTCGGCAAAGAGGCCGAGACGTTCGGAGACTTGGGTGTACATGGCTTTCTCAGGAAGTCCGATGGTCTTGGGACGGAAGTAGAAGATGTCGCTTTCGAGTTCCATGCCCAGGGCGTACTTGACGGTGGGCGATGCCTGGTAGTAGAGGTAGTTGTATGCCTCCATGAGATTGACGCTCCAACGATCGTCGAACTTGTGGGTATAGATGAACACTGGGTAGAGGGGCCATGAGACGGCTGTGCCGAGCATATAGACGGCGCCAAGTCCGAGGACGGTGCGCTGGGAGCGGGTGACCATGAGGATGCCGCTGAGCATTCCTGAGGCGTTCTCGTAGCCATACTGCGAGAAGTTTCCTGTGCCCATACCTGTGAGCATCAGCGGTTTGCCGAATACCAGCAAGTTGCAGTTCAGCGTCAATGAGCCTCCATAGCGATGGTGTTCGGTAGGCATGGTGAAGCCTAAGTTCGAGGCGCCCCACTCTGTCCGCAGTTCGCGATTGCTGAAGTTGTAAAAGGGCGCGATGGAGAAGGAGAGCATCCGGTTGGAGAAGAGTTTTACGTTTGACTTCACCTTGACATTCACGCCTGGCATCATGCGTCCACCTGCCAAGCGTTCGCCGTCATGTCCTGAGCGCCAAGTATAGTCGGTGTTGGTGGCGCCATCGACGGTGGCAGACAGGCTAAAACGTTCCCTGGGATCGCCCATGAATTGTGCGTGCATGGTCATGGAGCAAAGGGTCAGTCCCATGATCCATAAAAATACTTTGATCTGTTGCATTATATCTGAATTCTTATACGTTATTGTTACCTACATAGACTTACCTTCTTCCACCACCTCTTGCACTTTGACGACCACCAAAGACGTTGAGACGATAGCTGAGGTGGAGGATGGCGTAGCTGGTGATGGAATTGACCTCACGATCCGTCCATCCGTTGGCATTGACGGTACGGGTGAAGTTCGACTGCTCATGAAGAATGTCATACCATTGGAGCATCACGGTCAGTTTCTTGCCACGCAGGAAGGCATGTGACAGTTGAGCATTCCATAGCAGTTCGTTGGTGTTGAGTGATTGGTCGCTATAGCCTCGTTTGCTGTACATGTGGAAGTCGGTGGAAAGGCTGGTGCCCCAGGGGAAGGTGATTTTCGTGTTACCACCATACTGGAAGTTCCATGTAGTCAAGTTGCGCGATGCCTGCAGTTCGTTCTCTGTGCGAGCATAAGTGATGTTCGTGTTCAGCGAGACACTGATATTCTTCTTACGGAAGCTCAACGACACTGACGGCGTGAGATTGTATGTATGGGTGACGTTGCGCTCGGACGAGGCGTTTCTGTTCAGATTGACGTAGGAGACGTGATGATTGTAGTTGCCTCGTACAGAACCGCTCACATCCCAGCGGTTCAGGGTGTCGAGCGAGATGTTGAAGGTAGCGCCACCATTCGTGCTCCAGTTGCCATTGAAATTTTCTGGTCGAGAAATGCGTCCACCTGTATCCTCGTTGTAAGTGACGATATTGCCGACGGTATTTTTGGTGCTTCGTACACTTGCGTTGGCGCTGTAGCTCCATCGACGTTGTGCCTTGGGAATCTTGTTGCCCAGGCTATCCTCCACATACTTGGGGGTGCTTTGCCTTTGGTAGTTGACGTCGAAGTTGGTGGTGAAAGAAGGCTTCAGACCCGGATTACCCATCGTGATGTTGAGGGGGTTGGTGTCATCGTAGATGTTGAGGAGTTGGGTGATGGACGGTTGCTGTGTCTGTCCACGCAAGGTCACTTGCAGGTTGCTCTGCTGGGTGAAGCGGTAGCGCAGATTGAGCGTGGGCGTATAGTTGGTGACGGTACGAACAGTATCGACAGGACGTCCCAGATATTGCTGTATGTAGCGTGAACGCTGAGGTTGAGCAGACACACCTACGTTCATGTTGATTTTATTGAGAACCAGTCGCAACTGCACATTGATGTTATGTCCATACTCCTTGCGTTCCGAGTATCGGCTCAGACGCGTGGAGAGATATTCCTCATAGGGATTGTCAAGGAATCCGAACAGCTTTCCCCACTCACGATAACTCTGCAAGACAGCATCGAATGCCTCCTCGCCAAGGTCGGGAAAGTCGTAAGTCAGCGGGTCATTCTTCTGATGGCTGTATCGGAAATTGTAATTCACCTGCAGGAATATACCCTGCGAACCAGTATTGCGTTGATTGCCTCCACGGTTTCCACCACCAGAGCCGCCACCTCCAGGACCGCCGCCACCGGGACCACCACCTCCAGAGAAGCCACCTCGGTCACCGCCACCTGCATTGCCACCACCACGATTGCCACCTTCCCTATTTCCTCTCGTGTTCTCTTGAGGAAGGTTGCTGTCAGTAGCCAGCGTATCCACAGCCTCTGTCTTGGGCTTGAAGATAAAGAGCGGCTCTGAATAGGTGAGGCCTACGTTGTAATTGAAGTTGTTGTTGGGCGAAACGGTGTATCGGTTGGTCTGATAGGTCGAGTCATTGCCTGCACTGTCCTGAGTCCTGTATAGGTGCACCATCGAAAGGTTGGCATTTCGGTTGCTGTTTTTACTGTAGCTGATATTGCCGTTGACAGCGACGTTGCGTCCACTATCGCTCAAGCGGCGATGCAGCTGCAGCTGTGTGCTGAGATTCTTGTTCTCACCATAGCTCATCGACTTGTTCTGCCTACCATTGACAATCAGTCCCAAGTCGTTCATCGTTTTCATACCCTCATTGCTCAGGGGATTCTTCACGTGTTCGAAGGGATCCGTGTTGAACGAGGCTGAGGTTGAGAAACTGCGGCTGTCGTTCGTCGAGAAGGTCACGTTGGGACGGAAAGAGAACGTGGTGACCGAGTCGATGGTCCATTGCAGGTTCATGTTTCCCGTCCAGCTATTGTTGCGAGAGTAGCTTTGGCTGATGCTGTTAGAGAAAGCTCCTCCTCGAGTCCTGACGAAGTTTTCCGACCCTGTACGGTTCCAGTTGTCGGCTGTGCTATGGGTCCAGGTCACACGTCCACTCATTTTCAAGTCCTTGTTGTTCTCGTAGCTCACATCCAAGGCTCCTGTCTGCGTGTGACGCTGTCCGTTGCCATTGCCCCTGCCTCGTCCACCTCGTCCTGAGAAGTTTTGGTCGTTCACGTTGTTGGCATTGCCCATGAACGTATAGCGCATCGCTCCAAAAGGTTTCATCGCTGTCAATCGGATGCCATATCGGTTGTCCGTACCATAGCCCACGTCAGGATTGGCCTGCAATCCACGTCGGGCACTCTTCTTGATGGTGAATTCCATCACAAAGTCATCTTCGCCATCGTCGATGTTCGTCAGTCGTGCGAGATCGCTCTTCTCATCATACACCTTCACCTTGTCAATGACATAAGAAGGTAAGTTTTTCATCACAGCGCTATTGTTGCCTGTCATGAAATCACGACCGTCCAACTTGAAGCGCTTCACTGCTTTACCATTGATGGTGATGCCACCATTCTCATCAATTTCAGCTCCAGGCAGAACCTCCACCAATGCCTCGATCACCGAACCCTCTGGCACAGTGAAGGCATCGGCATTAAATATTAATGTGTCATCCTTGACAACCATCTTGGGAAGATTGGCTGTGACAACTGCCTCATCCAGCTCCACTATTTCAGGGTTCAGGTAGAGGGTGCCCAAAGACAGATTCTGCCGTTTCTTCTGAAATGGAATCATTCGTGACTGGTAACCAAGAAAAGAGAGTTTCAGCACATAAGAGCCTGCATTGACCGAGGAAAAGCCAAAATGTCCATTCTTATCAGAATAGACTCCCTTGACAAAAGTAGTATCCGTTTTGTCGCGTCGGGTAGTAATCTCGTACAGTTGCAATGTGGTGCTGGGAAGTGGCTCAGCTGTCGAATTATCTATAATACGGCCACTCACATCTTCATTCTTTTTCTGTTGAGCATACACAGAGAGTCCTCCCACAAACATGAGGACTGCCAGCAAAGCGATATATCGTATAAACGGGAATTGTTTCATATAAACTATATGACCATCAAAATAGCCAAAAGTTAAAAACGCTCTCCCCTATATCGCAAAAATAATTGGAATGAGACGCTCTTCATGCGATAAAAAAATCCCTCCCACTCATCGTGGAAGGGAATATTTTATTTATCCAACTGTGCCAGCTCGATGATCTTATCCACAGCAGCTTTCAGACCGTCAGGATTCTTACCACCAGCCGTAGCGAAATGGGGCTGACCACCACCACCACCTTGGATGAGCTTGCCTGCCTCACGAACGTACTGACCGGCATTCTTGCCTTCAGCCACCAAGTCGTCTGAGATGGAAACTGTCAGCGTTGGTTTACCTGCAGCTTCACTACCGATGACCACAAGCAAGTGCTCTGGGAACTGGCTACGGAGCTGGAAGGCGATATCCTTCACGTGTTGTGCCTCCAAAGGCAGCACACCATAAATGACCTTCACACCATTCACCTCACGTGCCTTCTCAATCAGCATCTGCTTGAGTTGCTGTGCCTTCTGTGCCTTGAACTGCTCCACTTGTGCCTGCAATTCCTTGTTCTCGGAAATGGCTTTCTGCACGGTTGCCATGAGGTCTGGCGCATTGTTGAGCAAGCCCTTCAAGTCAGTCATGAAGTCCTGCATCTTGTCGAGCATGTCCTCCACAGCCTTACCTGTGATGGCTTCGATACGACGCACACCAGCAGCGATAGAACTTTCACTCACGATGCGCACCATACCCAAACGGCCTGTGCTCTGGGCGTGACAACCACCACAGAACTCAACGCTGGTGCCGAACTGAACCACACGAACCTTGTCGCCATACTTCTCGCCAAACAGGGCGATGGCACCAAGTTCCTTGGCCTTCTCTATCGGATAGTCGCGATACTCCTTCAGCGGAATGTCCTCGCGAATCTTGGCATTGACAATGTGCTCCACCTCACGCAACTGCTCTGGGGTGACCTTCTCGAAGTGAGAGAAGTCGAAACGGAGGTAGTCGGCAGTCACGAGAGAACCCTTCTGCTCCACATGGGTGCCCAATACTTCGCGCAAGGCTTCATCGAGCAAGTGGGTACAAGTATGGTTGGCCTCGATAGCATGGCGACGCTCCACATCCACACAAGCCATGAACTCTGCCTCTGGCTGTTCTGGGAGCTTATCCACGATATGGATGGACAGACCGTTCTCCTTCTTCGTGTCGAGCACCTTGATCTCCTCATTCTCGCTGACCAGCACACCTGAGTCGCCGATCTCACCACCCATCTCGCCATAGAACGGAGTCTTGTCGAGGATGACTTCATAGGCTGTGCGCTTCTTCTGCTGCACCTCTCTATATTTAATGATGTGAGCAGGATGCTCTGTATAGTCATAACCCACGAACTCACTCTCCACATCGCTCAGGGTCACCCAGTCGCCCAGCTTCACCTCAGCAGCGTTGCGTGCTCTGTTCTTCTGTTCCTGCATGCAGACATCGAAGCCCTTCTCATCCACAGTCAGACCCTGCTCACGGCAAATGAGCTCGGTCAGGTCGAGTGGGAATCCGAAGGTGTCGAACAGCGTGAATGCCTTGTCGCCAGCAATCTCTGTCTTGCCTGCAGCCTTGGTCTCATCGATGACACCCTGAAGGAGCTTGATACCGTTCTCCAACGTGCGAAGGAACGAGCTTTCCTCCTCCTGCATTACCTTCATCACCAGCTTCTGCTGAGCACCAATCTCTGGGAAGGCATCGCCCATCTCATCCACGAGGGTTGGCACGAGCTTATAGATGAATGCCTCCTTCTGACCCAAGAAGGTGTAGCCATAGCGTACAGCACGACGAAGGATGCGACGAATTACATAACCTGCCTTAGCGTTCGATGGCAACTGACCATCGGCAATGGCAAAGGCAATGGCACGCAAGTGGTCAACCACCACACGCATGGCGATGTCCTTCTTCTCATCCTCTCCATACTTGCAACCTGCCATATCGCCCAACACCTTGATGAGTGGTTGGAACACGTCTGTATCGTAGTTGGAAGTCTTGCCCTGAAGCGTGCGCACCAGACGCTCGAAGCCCATACCCGTGTCAATCACCTTGGCTGGCAGACCCTCGAGCGAGCCGTCAGCCTTGCGGTTGTACTGCATGAACACAAGGTTCCAGATCTCAATCACCTGTGGGTGGTCTTTGTTCACCAGTTCACGACCAGGCACCTTGGCCTTCTCCTCCTCAGAACGAGAATCGACATGAATCTCTGAGCAAGGACCGCAAGGCCCCGTGTCACCCATCTCCCAGAAGTTGTCGTGCTTGTTGCCGTTGATGATGTGGTCTTTAGGCAGGAACTGTTCCCAGATGCCGGCAGCCTCATCGTCACGAGACAGACCTTCTTCAGGACTGCCCTCGAACACTGTTGCATAGAGATCCTTCGGGTCAATCTTCAGCACATCCACGATGTACTCCCACGCCCAACTGATGGCCTCTTTCTTGAAGTAGTCGCCAAACGACCAGTTACCCAACATCTCAAACATCGTGTGGTGATAGGTGTCATGTCCCACCTCCTCGAGGTCGTTGTGCTTACCACTCACACGCAGACACTTCTGCGAGTCAGCCTGACGGCGACACTTGGGCGTAGCGTTGCCCAGAATGATGTCCTTAAACTGGTTCATGCCCGCATTGGTAAACATCAATGTTGGGTCGTCCTTCACCACCATCGGAGCCGATGGCACAATCAGGTGCTCCTTGCTTTCAAAAAACTTCTTGAAAGACTCACGTATTTCTTTTGCTGTCATCATATTGATAGTTAAAATCTAAAAGTTAAAAACTAAAAGTCTAAGTTACCAACCATCCGGATGGGAGAAACTTTCACTTTTAACTTTTAGTTTTTCGTTTTTAATTTTACAATTGGGTGCAAAGGTACAACTTTTTTGCCAAAGGGAAATACATTCGTTCTCACTAACCGTTATTTTCTTCTAAAAAAGTCCCACAAATCACAAAAACTCTTAACAAATTCCGAAAAAACTCTTAACTCTAAACACTAAACCTAAACTTATTCGTACCTTTGCAACACATTTATAAATAGAAGGAACAATAAATCAATTAAAAAACTATTACTACTATGGTTACTATCATCATCATTGCGGTTGTTGCTGTGATTATCCTTGCCATCATCGGCATGTACAACAACCTTGTGAAACTTCGCAACAATCGTGAGAACGCTTTTGCAGACATCGACGTTCAGCTGAAGCAGCGTTTTGACCTCGTGCCTCAGTTGGTGGCTACTGTGAAGGGCTATGCCACTCACGAGAAGGAACTTCTGGAGAACATCACCGCTGCACGTACAGCTGGAGTGAACGCAACAAGCATCGACGACAAGATCAAGGCTGACCAGCAGCTCACTTCTGCTCTGGCAGGTCTGAAAGTGCAGGTGGAAGCTTATCCAGACCTGAAGGCAAACCAGAACTTCATGCAGTTGCAGGGCGAACTCGCTGACATCGAGAACAAGCTCGCTGCCGTTCGTCGCTTCTTCAACTCTGCTACTCGCGAACTCAACAACGCTGTGCAGACCTTCCCAAGCAACATCTTCGCTGGCATGTTCGGATTCCACAAGGAGGCCATGTACGAAATCGAAGCTTCTCAGCGTGCAGAAGTGGAGAAAGCACCTGAAATCAAGTTCTAAAGAAAAAATAGTAAATTGACTTACGTCGGCATACATTCTCAAATTGCACGGAACAACTGGAACAGCATCATGCTGCTCCTGATGTTCCCGTGCATCATCCTGGGCATGCTGTGGGTGTTCTGCTGCATCTTTGGTGTGCAGAGCACCTACGACATGTACGGCAACGAACAGTTCTACTTCGACTACAACATCATCAATGATACGTGGTTGGGATGGGCACCTTGGGCTGTCGTCATCGTGGGCATCTGGCTCGCCATTGCCTATACGTTCAATGCCCAGATGATTCAGCACGCCACAGGCGCAAAGCCTTTGGAGCGCAAGGAGAATCCACGTGTGTATAACTTAGTGGAGAATCTTTGTATGAGTTGTGGTATGCCGATGCCGAAGGTCAACATCATCGAAGACCCACAGCTCAATGCCTTTGCTTCTGGCATCAATCAGAAGAGCTATACCGTCACGCTGACGCGTGGCATCATCGAATATCTGGACGATGCAGAACTGGAGGGTGTGATTGCCCACGAACTGACCCACATCCGCAATCGTGATACCCGTGTGCTCATTGTCAGCATCGTCTTCGTAGGTATCCTCTCCACAGTATTGACTGTGCTGACACGTGGTGTGCTTCGTGCTTTCCTTTGGAGCGGAGGTTCTTCACGCCGTTCTTCCAATGGAAAGGGAGGTGGTGGTGTCGCCATCATCGTAGTCATCGTGGCAGCCATCATCTGTGCCGCCATCGCTTATTTCCTCACCCTGCTCACACGCTTTGCGATCTCGCGCAAACGTGAGTTCATGGCAGATGCTGGTGGAGCCGAACTGACACGCAATCCACGTGCCCTCGCCTCTGCCCTTCGCAAAATTTCAGCTTATCCTGGACTTGGGCACATCGACCGTGAGGACATTGCCCAACTCTACATCATTCATCCGAAGAAGCTCAAGCAAAGTTTCTTCGACAATCTGCAATCCCTCTTCAGCACCCATCCGAGCACTGAAGAGAGAATCCGAATCTTAGAGCAATTCTAAAAACAGCCCCTTTTTAGGGGTTGTTATTTTTTACTACTGATATACTTCTTGTACGCCTCAACATACTTCTGGCGCTGTTCTGGTGTGACCGTGATGAGACGTGTGTTGGTGTCTTCGCTCTTCACCACAGCCTTCTGGGCTTCGCTCCAGTTGAAGTTGAAAACAACCTGTCCGTGTATATCATCATGGACACGACCATCTTCCCCATAGAAGACCACTTTGCCGTCTGGCACATCAGCCATCCAACCCATGAAGGGCTGTTCCACATTCCACAGACCCTCGGCTATGAGCACGTAGGATTTGCCATCGACGATGACCTCCAAGAGCTTGTCCTTCGCAAACTCGCGATAGTCATTCAACACCTGCTCGTAGATCATCGCCTGCATCACGTCCGTGTTCTCCACACCCTGATATTTCTTTTGCGCCAATTCCTTGCGTACCTCGCCCAACAGGTCGCCAGCAGCCATCGGACGTTCCATCGCCATCTGAAACATGACACCCATCGTGTTCGCCATCAACGGCATCGTACTCTCCTTGTCATTCTTCACTTGGGCAAAGCGTTTCAGCTCTTCACCATAGAACAACGCGTGCTGAAGGTCTTGATGATTCATCGCGATAAACATCAGCGTGATGCCAGCCTCTTGGAACACAGAGTCAGGCACAGCTGGATTGACATCCGCCACCGTGTGATAGATGCGCTCGTAGTATTTCGACGCCCCAAGTTGGTCATACAGCTCACTCTCCTTGTCCAGCAGTATGTGCGCCACCTCGTACTGCTTCTTCCAGTCCGTCGGATTCGCATCAGCATCCTTAGCCAGTCGTTCATACTTCTGACGCAAAGTCTCATTCGCATTTTGTCCACTCATGTTGAGGGTCATGGTGCACATCACCATCAGTGCCACCCAGAAAGTCTTCTTTGTTTTCATAATCCCATTTCTTTATAGATTGTGATGCCAAAGGTACACAAAAAACGGGAAACAAATCTTAATATCTAATAAAACTCTCAAAATATCTAACAAAAAAGGTTAAACTTCATGCCAAATGCACATTTTCTTGCCATTTTATTTGGCGTTATCTAAAAGTTTAGATTAACTTTGCGGCAGAAAAACTAAAACTTTAGATAAAATGAAACAGAACAACGAAGAAAGACAACTGACCAAAGCCGAGATGGAAATCATGAATGTGCTTTGGGAGAAGGCAAAGGGAATGACCACCCACGAGATCATCGAGGAGTATCCAGAACCCAAGCCAGCCTACTCTACCATCGCTACGTTCCTGAAAATTCTGACGAACAAAAGCTTTATCCGTTCACGCAAGCAGGAGGGAGGTGGCAAGACCTTCGTGTTCACACCCCTCATCAGCAGGGAGGCATACACCAACCGCGTGATGAAGGAAGTGAAATCCACCTTCTTCGCAGGCTCACTCAAATCCATGCTCTCCTTCTTCGCCAAACAAGAAGAAGTGTCGGACGAAGACCTCGCAGAGATCGTGGAAATGATCAAGAACAAATAATAAATAAGAAATTGTCAAACCGTAAATCATAGAAGCCATGTTGTACGTCATCAAAGCAGCCATCACACTGGCACTCCTCTACAGCTGTTTCTTTGTCTTCCTCAGCAAAGAAACCTTCCACAGGTTCAACCGCTGCATGCTGGTGGGCATTATGCTCGTGTCGCTCGTCATGCCATTGTTCCACTTCACCACCTCCCACCCCAACACGTTGAACGAAGAGGTGTACATCATGCAGAACTACATCGAGCACGACACCACACCCATCACCGTCACGTACGCCCAAGTGCCTCGTGTCACATGGATTCAGGTGCTCACGTGGATATATCTAATAGGAGTCGCCTTCATGCTCGTCCTCACTATCGTGCAGGCCATTACGCTCACCCGCTTCCTGCGTTGTGGTGTCCGCCACACCGACTCACGGGGTAACACAGTCATCCTGCACAATGGCGAAGTGCCACCTTTCAGCATCTTCCGCTATATTGTCATGAGTGTGAAGGACTATGAGACGAGTCGACAATATATCCTTACCCACGAACAGGAGCACATCCGTCTGGCACACACCTACGACCTTCTCCTGCTCCAAGGCATGAAAATCCTTCAGTGGTTCAACCCTTTCATCTGGTTCCTCAGCCGTGATCTCAAAGCAGTGCACGAATACGAGGCAGACCAGGCAGTCATCAACCAAGGCATCGATGCAAAATCATATCAACAACTTCTCGTGATGAAGGTGGTCGGGAATCGACTGCAGCCTTTCACCAACAATCTGAATCACGGATCACTCAAAAAACGTATTATTATGATGTACCAAAAACCTTCTAACCGATGGCTCATGCTCAAAGCACTTTGCGCCATCCCAGTGGCGGCATTGACTATCAATACCTTCGCCACACCTATTGAGACCGACCCCGTGGAAGATATGGTGAAAACATTGGAAACGACCAGCGTACCAACCATCAACGAGGTGAAAGAGAATGTGCTCACGACCGTGGAAAGTGTTGACGAAACGACTTTCGCCATCCATCCCGTCGCTGACCAGTATGGCAGAATCACGGGCTTCACACATGAAGGAAAGCCTGCCGACGGCTACTTCGAGTGCACGGCTGAATACGTCTTCATCAATGGACGTCAAGCCACTGAAGCCGAATTGAGAAACTACAAGACTTTACTGGCCAATTCAACGTTTGAAATGGTGAAGACCGAGAACGGAACGGCGAAGTATAACTACAAGGACAAGCATGGCATCATCGTCATCCACACCCAAGAGGCATCAGCAGCTCCAGACGACGACAATCCGCTCATTCTCATTAATGGCCACGAAGTGAAAATCCCTGCCAACATCAAGACTATAGACAATGCAAGCATCGCCAAACTCCTCAACCTCAATGAGGATGACATCGAGTCCATCACCGTCCTCAAAGACGGAGCCGCCACCGCAATCTATGGCGACAAGGGAAAGAATGGCGTTATCGAAATCAAACTGAAAGAGGCGAATCAGATTTCCTTCGAAACTATCATTGACAGACTGCCTGGTGCAGAGAAGCATGAGGACGGCAGCATCACCATCAACGGAAAGCCCGTGAAAAAAATCCTCATCGAAGGGCAAGAGGTATACAACAACGACGACCCAATCTTCGAAGTAACTGAAGAACCTGCTCAATACCCAGGTGGACAGGCAGCCCTCATGCAGTACCTTGCCCAGAACATCCGCTATCCTAAGATTTCCGCAGAGAATGGTGTTCAGGGACGCGTCATCGTACAGTTCGTCATCGAGAAAGATGGCTCACTCAGCAACTTCAAGATTGTCAAGGACGCGAAACCAGTATCAGATGGCATCACCGTCAATGCACAGGGCACAACAGCTGAAGGAAACGATATTCCAAAGGAAGCCTATGATGCGTTGAACATAGAGGCCGTCAGAGTCATTCGTGAAATGCCAAACTGGATTCCTGCCAAGCAACAAGGGGAGGCAGTGAGAATGAAGTACACGCTCCCCATCAACTTCCGCTTACAATGAACATGAAGACAGTCATCACAGTGGCGCTCGCAACCCTATGTCTGACGAGTGCAGCACAAGAACCACGCCTACGGATGAGAGGCGAAGTCATCCAAACGGAAACACCTATGGCACATGACCCCGTCATGGCCAAGGACGGCGACACCTATTATCTGTACGCCACAGGCATGGGCATCCAACAGATGACATCGAAAGACCGCAAGACATGGACGATGTCACGCCAACCCGTGATGACTGTCATACCAGGCTGGACCACCGACTCAGTGCCAGGATTCAGCAATCACGTCTGGGCACCCGATGTCATCAAATGGCACGGTCGCTGGTGGTTGGCCTACAGCTGCTCCACCTTCGGAAAGAATGGCTCTGCCATCGGTCTCCTCAGCAGTCGCTCGCTCAGCGCAAACCTTTGGAAGGACGAAGGTTGCATCGTGACCTCTCGCGAGAAGCGCGACAACTGGAACGCCATCGACCCCAACTTCGCCATCGACGAAGCGACAGACACCCCCTGGATGGTATGGGGATCGTTCTGGGACGGCATACAGATAGCCCGACTCGACACCACCATGCACATAGCCAAAGGTGAACAGCCACGCACCATAGCCCGACGTTACGACCCCAATTTTAAACCTACCGAACAGAACCCCACCTCGCGTTTCGCAGGCACGAACGCCATCGAAGCCCCCTTCATCTTCAAGCACGGCGGCTATTACTATCTTTTCGTTTCGTGGGACTACTGTTGTCGTGGAGCACAAAGCAACTACCGTGTGGCAGTAGGTCGCAGCAAGACCATCAACGGTCCCTACCTCGACCGCAACGGCAAGGATATGGTCAACGGTGGTGGCACCCTCTTCCTAGAAGGCGACAAGAAAGAATGGGAAGCAGCCGGTCACTGTGCAGCCTACACCTTCGACGGCGAAGACATCTTCATCTGTCACGGCTACAGCGCCACCCGCAATGGAGCCGCCATGCTCATCCAGCGCCCCATCTCTTGGACTGCCGACGATTGGCCAGAACTGAAGCCATAAGCAACACACCCATATCATATAAACAAAGAAGCCCATCAACTCTTGACGGGCTTCTTCTTATTAATCCCCATTCTTCCCTCTTCCATCCTACATCACCCACTCCACCTTCAAAAACAAAAAAATAACAAAATAACCTTTTACCATGAAAAAGGTTGCCCTATCTTCCCAGACTGGACAACTTTTTTTCCACATACGTTTCGTATGAGACACGCAGGGGGAAGATGGATGAGGGAAGAGGAAGGCGGCTAAAGGTTGCGAATAATCTGGTTGATATATCGCTCGGAGACATTTTGTATTGGTTCATCCGACAAATGCATAGGTCTTATCGTGTAGAGAAAGGATTTTGAGTTCAAAGAACTTCTCGTCTCTGTATCCATATGCTTGTCTCTTCATT
>CADCIO010000006.1:27761-148735 GCA_902801475.1 uncultured Bacteroidales bacterium | reverse complement strand
TGAGATAACCGATAATCCGCAAGGCATCGGAAACATAGAATATGCCTACTACAGGATGGCTACTGCCTGATGGATAAGGCTGGAAAATGGTCGTTTGCCCCAGCTTATGACTTATGCTATTCATACAATCCTGCAGGCAGATGGACAAGCCGTCACCAGCTTTCACTCAATAGCAAGACTGATGACTTTGCTCGGGAGGACTTGTTGGCTGTGGCACAGAACATCGGCATACGCGATGCCAATCATATCATAGAGGAAGTTCTCTCCACAGTAGCATCCTGGCCTGATACAGCAAAAGATTGTGGGGTAAGACCAGAGCATATAGAGGCAATCAGCAAGACGCTCCTGCTATATATATAAATAAGAAACTTTCCAACATCAAAAGGCTGAATAATCAAATATGAAGACAAGAACAATTATCAACATACTTTTGATAGCTGCATGCACAAATGCAGCATATGCTACAGATTTTGTAACCTTTAAGCGGCACTCACTATCCGATATTGAACTGACAAGAACATCGGACACCATCACATACGACCCTCTCGACTGGAAGGGGGTAAGAATGGCTGTAGAGAATTTGCGTCACGACCTCAAAGCTGTCACCGGCAGCGCAAATGCACCTGTTGTGGTGGCCACCATAGGGAAAAGCAAGCTTGCCAAGAAATATAAGTTGCAATCAAAAGAACTACAGGGTAAATGGGAGCAGTATTTGATTTTTACGGACAAAGGCAAACTCGTCATACTGGGTTCAGACAAGCGTGGCACCATCTTTGGCATCTATGAACTGTCAACCCTGCACGCGGACTCCGTATCGGTGTTCGTGTCGATGATGGCGAGATGCAGACCATTGATGCGCGACAAGGTTATGTGGACACTTTCAATGAATATACAAAAGAGAATATTGCACGTTCGAAGGTACTGAAACCACTACCTCGACCTGCAAGCGACATCTATCTGTCTGGCTCACGTCAACGGATGCGTAGCGAGATTTTCGACAACCTCCGATGGCTCAGCATCGATTTCGACATACCTACAGCAGGCAATCATACCGTTAAAGTTGTTATGATAGACCCGGAAATCGTAGTTGAAAAATTAGTCATTAATCCTGATAATGAACATCCATCCTATCACGGCAAAGAATAAACAATTATGAAGAAACTATTTATCACATTACAATTCGCGCTTGCACTAACTTGCGCTTATGCACAAAAAGTATATACCCTCCAAGATTGGAACATAAAGGATTATGAACCAGGCAAGGAGTTACGTCTGAATGTCAGCGAATACAAGATTGACGACAAGAATCCACTCTTCTATCAAGATATGCAGAAAGAGTGGCGATTGAAGGCGGAGGTGAAATGCGGAACTTTGGGCACGGAACAGGTCTTTGTCTGCAAAGAGGGGAAAGGCAGTTTTCTGATAGGCAAGAATTCGCTAACAGGCGACATTTCCCTCGGTTTTGACAATACGGCTCAACGTTTCTTCGTGGAAGTTATTGACAAGAATGAGCAAGGCCATCGTCTCTGGGCTGGTAGCAATGTGGTCAAGGACCGATGGTACACACTGGAGGCTAAGGCTGTATACGATGCGAAGAAGAAGCAATCGGTACTTTCGCTGAGCGTTGACGGACAAACAGAGACAGTCACTTATCCCGGAAAGGCATTGCGGCATAATGCCTCAAATTGGGTTGTGGGCCACGGATTCCCTGGTGGTTTCCCCAATGCGCTACAGGTACGCGAAGGCGCTATCCGCAACCTTGAAATCTCAGGTTCTCCACTTGAACGTGTGGAGGGACAGAACCCCCTGTTTACAGACAGATTCACCGCCGATCCTGCTTTTACCATAGTAGGCAACACGGTCTATGCCTACGTAGGTGAAGATGCCACAGGAGTTGGAGGATGGTTCTATATGCCTCGTTGGTTCTGCTATTCAAGCACAGACATGATTCACTGGCAGTCACACGGTCCCGTCCTCTCTGCTGCTGATTTCCCCTATGCACAGCCTGGTGGCTCGTGGGCTGGTCAGGTGGTAGAGGCAAATGGCAAGTTCTATTATTATGTGACACTTGACCGCAAGGATAATCGTCAGCACACAATTGACGTAGCAGTCAGCGATTTGCCAACAGGCCCTTTCAAACCGGCACGTGCGGATGGCACACCTCTTATCACCGATGATATGACGCCCGACTCACATCGTGGCAATGCAGATATTGACCCGACTGTTCTTATTGATGATGACGGAACTCCTTGGATGGCCTGGGGCAATGGTGACTGCTACATGGTTCGCCTGAAAAAGAACATGATTGAACTAGATGGAGAAATCAAGAAGGTGCCATTGCGCAACTATTCCGAAGGACCTTGGCTCTTCAAACGTGGCAATCTTTATTATAATGTATATGCAAGTGATGCACCAGGCGTACAGACAGAGCAGATGGCATATTCGTATGCCACAAGCATCGAAGGTCCTTGGACATACGGCGGGTTTGTAAGTACATCGGCCAATTATGGATTCACCATTCATCCTTCTGTCATTCAGTTCAAGAACCAGTGGTACTACATCTATCATGACGGTTCATACATGCAGAACGGGGAACCTGGTGGACAATGTCGTCGAAGTGTTTGTGCGGAATATCTCTATTTCGATAAGGATGGAAAGATTAAGTTCGTTCCTCTTACCCAAGAGGGTTTAAGTGAAAAGAAAGCAAGATGAAGAAACTATTATTCACAATCTCTATCGCTGTTATAGCGTCTTTGAACATCCTGGCTCAGGGCTATCGCAACCCTGTGCTTCCCGGCTTTCATGCCGATCCAAGTGTGTGTACAAACGGAAAGGACTTCTACCTTGTTAACAGCACATTCCAGTATTTTCCTGGAGTACCAGTCTTCCACAGCAAAGACTTGATACATTGGGAGCAGGTGGGAAATTGCCTCTCACGCAAATCGCAGCTTGACCTCTCAGGGCTTTACACACAGAACCAGCCAGAACTGGGCTGGACTAATGCGGGCATCTATGCTCCAACCATCCGCTATCATGAGGGCCGCTATTACATGGTGACCACCATTTTCCCATCACGTCGCCATTTCTACGTCTGGACAGACGACCCATCTAAAGAATGGTCCGACCCCATATTCATTGACTTTGCCCTCGGCAGTTGCGACCCTACCCTCTTTTGGGACGAAGGGAAGTGCTATTTCTTATGGAAAGCAGCAGCAGACGAAACACGCCCAGGAATCAAGCCGGGTGAAATCAACATCTGCGAGATTGACATTCATACTGGTCGGCGTATAGGCGATGTTCATCACTTGGGAACGGGACTCGGCGGACGTTATCCTGAAGGTCCACACATATACAAGAAAGACGGCTATTATTACATGATGCTTGCTGAAGGCGGCACGGAGCATGGCCACCATGTCAACATCTTGCGAAGCCGCTCTCTGTTCGGGCCGTATGAATCGAATCCTGCCAACCCCATTCTAACGCATTTCAGCATGAAGATGCAGAACAGCAATATTCAAGGGCTCGGACATGCTGACCTCATACAAGCACCCGACTCCTCATGGTGGATGATTTGTCTGGGTTATCGCACCAGCGGTTACCTCCTGCATGTGATGGGACGCGAGACCATGCTTGCACCGGCACTTTGGCCATCAATATGAAATGTCAGACCTTACCTCAAGTTCCAATGCCCCTTGACCCTGTACGCGAAGAGTTCAATTTCGTCAAGCGCGATGTACCAGCCGACAGCTACAGCAATATTGGATTGCCTTGGGGATGGATGAGCATCGGCAATCCCGATTATTCGCGCTACTCACTCACTGAACGAAAGGGTTGGTTGCGTCTGCATCCCACTTCTACGCCTCTTGATGCAGCCACATCGCCCACTTTCGCGGCAAGACGTCAGACTGAGCTACGTTTCAACGCCACCGCACTCATTGACGCATCCCATCTGGCAGAAGGCTCTCAGGCAGGAATCACGGCCTATGCAGCACCCCTGAACCATTATGATGTGATAATAGAACGAAAGGACGGAAAGCTTTTGGCTAAGTCAAATATCCGTGTGGGAGCACTCAGTCATGCCGGCCAACCCGTTGAACTGAAAGACTCCCAGGCTGACATACGCATCAGTTCCGACAAGGACTATTACTACATGCAAGTTTCCGCCGACGGCAATTCATTCACCACACTCAGCAAGATGGACTTCCGCTATCTTTCAACCGAAGTGATAGGCGGGTTCACAGGCGTGATGCTTGGCTTGTTTGCCCAGGGTGAAGCCGGATCTGCAGATTTTGATTGGTTTGAATATACAACAGAATAAAGCAAGGAGCGTCATGTAGATAAGGGGATAATCGCCATGTATATGATGCTCTGTAGAATGTTTTTACGAGTTCCACGATTCCGCGTAACATTTGATTTGTGTGCCGTCCAAAAAAGAAAGAGAAAGGGGCAGATAAGTTTGAATATGGTGCAGTTTAGTTTATTCCCATATTAAATATCCATAACCTAAACTAAACCTTTTATATTCCGGCTATAATATATATGGTTACCCTATGAGAGAAAAAACACGCTCCCACGAGGGAGCATAAATAGTACGCCGTTTCGAGGTCAACGATACGTCGGCAAAAGGGTGGATTGCCTGCGGCAAAATAAAAGGACTGACAAACGTGATGTCTGCCAGTCCCTTTGATTCCTCTGATGCTTTTGCAAGCGTTATTGTGTCAGTCAATTATTTCGCGGAATTTCCGTCCGTCGGATGAGCCAACCAGAATCGGCTGGTGATGTCTTCCCAGGAGTCATCGTGCGTGTTCTTGTAGAGCCGCTGGTTGGTCGTGGGCTTGTTGAGCGGTCCGAGGTGCTGGAGGTAGGGCCCGACCTTGATGTAGTCGAAGTCGTCCTTGTTCACCTCCAACGGCACGCGCATCTTGCCGCTGTACCATGCGACCTTCAGGTGGGGATATTCCTCGTGGATGTACTGCGCCAGACGGTTGATGCGGCGTGGCTCGGCGTCACCGCCCATGAAAGCGATGCAGGTGATGTCCTTGCCGTTCTTCTCGACAAACTCGTCGATGGCGTCAGTCGTGAGCGGCATGCCAATGTCCTCCCACAGATATTGCGAGTGGCAGCCCGGGCAGCGACAGGGACAACCTGAGATGTTGATGGCCAGCGTCACCTCGTCGGGAATCTCCTGAAAGACAATGCCTGTATTGACGTACTTGAGCATAGTTGACAGTTGATAGTTGACAGTTGATAGTTGACAGTTGATAGTTGACAGTTCTCAGGCGCTTGCATGAGCGTAGAATCTGCGTGCTGCCTCTTCCTGACGTGGCTGTGAGAAGTTGCTCACGCGCTTCAGGTAACCGATGATACGGGTCATGTAGTCTATGTTCTTTGAGCCGCACTTCGGGCACTCGTGCAGGTAACGCTTGTCGATGTGTCCGCAGTCGTTGCAGACAGTGTTTGGAATGTTGAACGTGAAGTAGTTGCAACCTTCCTGAGCTGCCACCTTGAGGAGTTTCGCATACTGCTGCTTGGAGAGATGTTCCTCCAGGTTCATGTGCAGCGCTGAACCGCCCGTGAGGTGCTCGATGTATGGCGCACCATGCAACTTGAACTTGTCGATGATGGAGAGGGTGTCGTCCTCCACCACGTAGAAGTAGCTGTTGTAGCAATCGCGTGGAACGAAGTAGCCGTCTTCCCTATCCCACTTCGCGTGCTTCACACCCACGTTCTCGGCAGGAATCATCTCGCAGTTGAACATCACGTCCTTCGTGCGATACTGCTTGTTGTACTTCTCAATGAGTCCGAGAATACCCTGCACAAACTTCTTGTACTCTTCGTTTGGCGTAATCTTCAAGCCCATGAATTCAGCTGCCTCCACGAGTCCGTTGATGCCGATGGTCAAGTACTGGCGACCAATGTTGATGTAACCAGCATCGAAGAGTGGCAACATGCCGTGCTCCTGCAGTTCCTTCAGGTTCTCATTATAAGCCAACTGCACCTTGTGGCAGAGGTCAATCACCTTGCCCAGTTCCTCCAGATAGTCCTTCTTCTGGTTGACAGCGGTCTGGATGCAACGGTTCAGGTTGATCGTCAGCACACTCTTCGAACCAGTCGAAACACCACCTGCACCCAGCGTGTAGCTGAAGCCATTGTCCGTGATCTCGTTGCGCAAGCGGCAGCAAGAAGAAAGCGAATCGGCATTGTCGCTCATGTAGGTAAAGAATGAGTGGCCCTCTGCATACATCTCGGCCGTGAAGTCGCCCCACTCTTCATCCTTTGGCTCGCCGTTCTCGTCGGTCAGAAGGGCCATTGTCTCCACAGGGAAAGTCAGCAACGTCTTGGTTCTCTCGCGGTTGAACCACTTCATGAAGCGCTTCTGCAACCAGCTGAGTCCTTCCCAATCAGGCTGTGAGCCATCAGGAAAATAGAACTCGCCAAAGATGCTCTGGAAGTAGTATTTGTCATAGTAAGCCACATTCCAGAACACTGCCTGATAGTTACGTGCACCTGTAGGCTGGTTGAGAGAATACACAATCTGCTCGAAGTAATCGGTAATGATCTTGTCGATGGTGCGCTTCTTCAACGACATGTCCGCTTGCTCGTCGGCACGCTTGTAGTAGTCCTTGCCATACTCCTTACCGATGAAGTAGTTCATGTACATCAAGAACTCAGGCGTTGCACACGCGCCAGAAAGCATCGAGCTGACCATGAACACCATATTGATGAAACCGCCAGCAAACGATTTCAGATTCGTTGGTGCTGTCGAGTTGCCACCAATCGACACAGTGCCACCGATGAGCCAAGGATACATCGTAATGGAAGCACAATAGTTCGCCAGCGATGTCTCATCATTCTTATAGATGAAGTGATGCGTCAGCTTGTCAATGTACTCGTCAGCCAGCTCCTTACCGTACATCTTCTTGATGCGGTCGGTCAGCAAACGACGGTTCAGACGGATGAAGTTAGACTTTGGCAGCTCGCCAATCAGCGTGGCGATGTTCTTGTGCTCCACATTCGCGTTAGCGTCATACTTAGAACCCGTCGCAGCATTCACACTCTCACAATAGTCACTCAAGAACTGCAACTTCGCCAACGTCTCACGATCCTCCATGTGCGCCTGACGGTACAGCATGAACGACTTCGCCACCTTGAAATGACCCTCCTTCATCAACGCCTCTTCCACCTGGTTCTGAATATCCTCCACTTTAATATCATCCTTAATGTCCAGATGGCTGATAATCTTGGAAATCGTACCAAGGTCAGCAGGTTCGTCCACACTCTCGAACGCCTTCACAATCGCGTTCATGATTTTGTCCAACGAGAAACTGTCTTTCGAGCCGTCTCGTTTCGTAATGGTAAAATTACTAATTTCCATTGTCTGTCAATAGTCTTTTGGTACTTATAATTATTATAATATGTGTATTAATGTTGCTGTAAAAATTTACTTTTGGACAACTTTTTCGTATTCAGAGTTTAACTAATTCTTTATTCACATATCTCTATCTCACTCTCTTTCAACTATTTCCATTTCTTGTCCATTTCAAAAAGTTTTCCGAAACGGGAAACTTTTTCATTTTCACCGCTCGGAAAGTTTTCCGTTTTGGCAAACTTTTTTCGGATGCAAAGATATAAAATTATCACAACATCCAAGCAAAAAACAAACTTTTTTTTCATGAAAAAGCCAAAAAAATATCATTTCACCCTTCCCCACCCCGTCATTTGTATTTTACCCCTTACATAAAAGGCTGGGAAAATTTTGTCAATTCGCAAATTCTTCGTACCTTCGCACCATGATTGAGAAAATGATTGTTCTGGAGGACATCGACCTTGTGACGTTTTATGGGGTACAGAATGTCCATCTGCAGATGATAAAGGCATTGTATCCGAAGCTGAGGATTGTGGCTCGTGGCAACATCATCAAGGTGATGGGCGACGAGGAGGAGATGTGTGCGTTTGAGGAGAACATCCAGAAGATGCAGGAACATTGTGCGAAGTACAACTCGCTGAACGAGGAGGACATCTTGCAGATTGTGAGGGGGGAGATGCCCAACGGTCATGCTGCAGACGGGAGTGCCATCTGCTACAGCGTGACGGGCAAGGCAATTGGAGCACGTTCGGAGAACCAGAAGACGCTGGTGAATGCCTACTACAAGAACGACATGCTGTTTGCCATCGGTCCTGCTGGTTCAGGTAAGACGTATGTATCGATTGCGTTGGCTGTGAGGGCATTGAAGAACAAGGAAATCAGGAAGATTATTTTGTGCCGTCCCGCTGTGGAGGCAGGTGAGAAACTGGGTTTCCTGCCTGGTGACATGAGGGAGAAGATTGACCCCTATCTGCAACCACTTTACGATGCCTTACAAGACATGATTCCAGCACAGAAGCTGACTGAATACATGGAACAGAATGTGATTCAGATTGCTCCACTGGCGTTCATGAGAGGGCGTACGCTGAACGATGCTGTGGTCATCCTTGACGAAGCCCAGAACACAACGACGCAGCAAATTAAGATGTTCCTCACCCGCATGGGTCAGAACACAAAGATGATCATCACGGGAGACTTGACACAGATTGACCTGCCACGCAACGTGAAGAGTGGACTGAAGGAGGCGAAGGAGGTGCTGAAGGACGTGAAAGGCATTGCGTTTGTGGAGATGGATGAGAGGGACATTGTCAGACATAAACTGGTGACGAGAATCGTGAACGCATATCATCAATACGAGAGCGAAACGAAGTACCCGCTATTTAACGAGAACAACAATTAAATCTATAAGAAGATGAAAGCTTTAACAAGAACAGATTTCAACTTCCCCGGACAGAAGGAAGTGTATCACGGCAAAGTTCGTGACGTGTATAACATCAACGATGACCTGATGGTGATGGTCGCCACCGACCGCATTTCTGCATTCGACGTAGTGCTGCCTAAGGGCATCCCTTTCAAGGGTCAGGTGCTGAACCAAATTGCAGCAAAGTTCCTCGATGCCAGTGCTGACATCGTACCGAACTGGAAATTGGCCACACCAGACCCCATGGTGACGGTGGGTCTGAAGTGCGAGGGTTTCCGTGTGGAGATGATCATTCGTGGCTATCTGACAGGTTCTGCTTGGCGTGAGTACAAGGCAGGAAATCGTACCCTTTGCGGCATCACCCTGCCTGAAGGAATGAAGGAGAATCAGAAGTTCCCAAAGCCTATCATCACACCTACCACAAAAGCAGACGAGGGTCACGACGAGAATATCTCTAAGGAAGAAATCATCGCACAGGGACTGGTGAGCAAGGAGGATTATGAGGTGATGGAGAAATACACCTACGCCCTCTTCGAACTGGGTACCAAGATGGCTGCCGAGAAGGGACTGATTCTGGTAGACACCAAGTATGAGTTTGGCAAGCGTGACGGCAAGGTGTATCTGATTGACGAGGTACATACACCCGACTCCAGCCGCTACTTCTATGCAGACGGTTATGAGGAGAAGTTCGCGAAGGGTGAACCTCAGAAACAGCTCTCGAAAGAGTTCGTACGCCAGTGGCTCATCGACCACAACTTCATGAATCAGCCTGGTCAGGTGATGCCAGAAATCACAGACGAATATGCTGAGTCAGTAAGTGACCGCTACATCGAGTTGTATGAGCACATCATCGGTGAGAAGTTCGTGAAGGAGACCTCGGATGAGGACATCGCTGCACGAATTGAAAAGAATGTTCTTAACTACTTAGTTAAAACTAAAAACTAAAAGTTAAAAACTAAAAGTATAAGTTACCCACCATCCGTGTGGAAGTAATCTTTACTTTTAGTTTTTAGTTTTTAACTTTTAACTCAAGAATGTACGAGCAAGAGCAGATAAAGCCATACGGCGAAGAGGGCACGAAGCGTGAGCAAGTGGAGCAGATGTTTGACAACATCGCCCACTCGTACGACACACTCAACCACACGCTCAGTTTCGGTGTGGACCGTATCTGGCGCAAGAATGCCATCAACTTTCTGCTCAAGAACAGAACCAGCACGGATAGCGTACTCGACATTGCCACAGGCACTGGCGACTTCGCTATCCTTGCTTGTCAAAAACTGCACCCGAAGAAGGTGGTGGGATGTGACATCAGCGAGGGGATGATGGCAATTGGCAGAGAGAAGGTGAAGGCATCAGGACTCTCGGACATCATCACGTTTCAGAACGAGGACTGCGCAAAGATGTCCTTTGAAACAGGCTCGTTCGATGCCGTCATCTCTGCATTTGCTCTACGCAATTTCCAGAACCTCGACGAGTGTCTGAAAGAGATGCATCGTGTACTGGCGGATGACGGACATCTCTCTGTGGTTGACCTCTGCACTCCGGTCTCCTTCCCTATGAAGCAGCTCTTCTATATTTATAAAAAGGTGGTGATGCCCCTGTTGGGAAAACTCTTCTCGAAGGACAAAACCGCCTATTCCTATCTGCCTGAGACGATGGATGCTGTACCCCAAGCAGAGCGTATGCAGGGCATTATCCAGCAGGCAGGATTCCACAACGTAAACTTCAAACGCCTTGCTTTTGGCATGTGCATCCTTTATACAGCAGAAAAATGACAACTTACGGACTCATCGGCTACCCCCTCGGACATTCCTTCTCTCGCAAGTTCTTCACAGAGAAATTTGAGCAGGAGGACATTGATGCACAGTATCTGAACTTCGAAATTCCCTCCATTGAGGAGTTTCCCAACATCATCGCAAGCCACCCAGAATTGCTAGGGCTGAACGTGACCATCCCCTACAAGCAGCAGGTCATGCAGTATCTGGATGAGATTAGCCCTGAAGCAAAAGCGATTGGGGCGGTGAATGTGGTAAAATGTCAACCGTCAACGGTCAACTGTCAACCCAAACTGACGGGTTACAACAGCGATGTGATTGGTTTTGTGGAGAGCATCAAACCCCTCTTGAAGCCTCATCATGAGAAGGCGCTGATACTGGGTACTGGTGGTGCATCGAAGGCCATTCATTATGGGTTGGAAGAAAAGTTAGGAATGGAAACGTTGTTTGTGAGCAGAACTTCACGTGAAAACATGATCACATATAACGATATAACGAAAGATTTGCTCCAGGATTACACCGTCATTGTCAATTGTTCGCCTGTAGGTATGTTCCCCAAAGTGGACGAGTGTCCAGCCCTACCCTACGAAGCGATGAACGAGAACCATCTCCTTTACGACCTCGTATATAACCCTCTTGAGACGCTCTTCATGAAAAAGGGTGCAGCACAAGGCGCAACGGTAAAGAACGGTCTCGAAATGTTACATTTACAGGCTATTGCCTCGTGGGAATTCTGGACACAATAACATTTTTCACGTTTCATTTCTCACTTTTCACTTTTTGTTGTAACTTTGTGGCGTCAAAATTATTTACTACTTTTAAACAATCACTAAAACCTGTAACATCATGAAAAAGATTTTATCCGTTATACTGTGTCTATGCACCGTTTGTGGTATGCGAGCTCAGATAGCAGGCTTCGAATGGTTCGACGGCACCCTTCAATACACTGCTGAGCAGATAGCAGGAGGGAAAATCGTAATGAACGCGATGGATGAGGGCGAGGAGATTCAGTTCGTGCTCGTGCCTGTAGCAGGCAAGGCAGACACCTATACGGTGACTGATGGAGGAGAGGATTTTACAACCGTATATAAAGGCTTGACCGCCAAGCACATGAAGAAAGAAGGTTGGGATGTCATCGGGCTCTACAACAGCAAGAAGCAGTTGGTGAACTTGATGGAGAATGTGGAGAAGTTCACAGATGACTACGAGCAAGTGTCCGTCAACCGATGGAAGGAGCAGCTCAATGGCACCTATTACTTCCCGGAAGGTGGAGGTGAAGACCTGGTGTGGGGCAACAAGGCTATCGTCGTGAACAATGTGGTGGCTCCCTACGAGGTGGTGACCTTCAACGGCAGAGTGACTGGCTACATCCGTGTGGAAGGCACAGGCACCATCCTAGAAGGTCTGTGGGAAGTGGTGCCAACGCTCGAAGGCATCCATCTCTACGAAATCAATGAAAAAGGCGACTATCTCTACGAATGGGAACGCACTTCTGTGAAATACACACTCAAGGAGAGCAACCCACGCGTGGGACGTTTCGACTATGCCACCAACACGCTCCTCACCTGCAAGCACTTCCGTCACTACAAGAAGTCCACCCTCCGCATCATGCGCAATTCCATCATGGCACGCAACGGCTACAAGTTCTCCTCCAAGGATCTGCAGGACTACTTTAGCAAGGAGCCTTGGTACAAGCCAGCCGCATCCAACGACAACATCAAACTCTCCTTCATCGAGCAGTTGAACATGGAACTTATCAAGGCAGAGGAAGAGAACCCCGATCATGAATCTTATGTAAAAGAATAATAAAGATGAAAGCATCCCTCATGACCCTCATCCTGAGTGCGTGTGCCCTCGGCATGAATGCACAAGACCTGAAGCAGCAAGGAACCTCTGTCGAGCAGATCGTGCCCGAAGGTTGGGAACACGAAGAAGCACAAGGTGACCTCAACAAAGACGGCATCAAAGACCTCGTCGTACTCGCCAAACCCAACTTCAAGGAGAACATGCAAACCCGCGACGACGGCTACGAATACAACTTCAACTCCTACATCCTCGCCATCTATTTCGGACAGGCAGAAGGTGGTTTCCAACTCTGGAAGCAATACGACACGCTCTTCCAACCCGACAACGAATACACCAGCGTGGACGTTGACATCGAAATCACCGAACGCGGAACCCTGAAGATTGACACCGAAACATTCGCCTCGGCTGGTTCGTGGGCAAACGACGACATGAGTTACACCTACCGCTATCAGGACGGCGACTTCTACCAGATTGGCAAAGAAACCAGCACCCTGATACGCAACACAGGCGAGATGACCACCGTGAGCGAAAACTACCTCACATGGAAACAACAAACCATCAAGGACAACGCCTTCGAAGATGTCGTCAAGAAGGAAACCTGGAGCAAACTGACCAAGAAGCCTTTGGAGAAATTAGGAGAAAGTGAACTTTAGACTACATCATAACAATATAACGCAATAAAATATTTCATAACAAAAAACTCAACAATGATGAAAAAGATTTTTCAGTTCGCTCTCATGGTCGCAGCTATCACCATGACGGCATGTGTAGGTAAGTTCACCCGCACAGAAACCATCACTGAAGAGGCGGACACTCTGCCTTGGTATGAAAACATGGAAGCATTGAATGCCGACCTCAAAGCCGCCATTGATGATGCCCGTGAACTCGATTCTACTAAGGTGGGCGTGAACCTCATGCCAATCAAGAAAGGAACGCCTAACGAAGAATGGGAAACCATCAACGGTAAAAACATGGTACTGCTCGTTACATTGGTGGACAGCAGCCGTCTGCAGAAGTTCTTCGGTCAGGAAGGTGTGTACAAGATTGACCGTGAAATGGGTACTTGGGTGACAATTCCAGGCGAGTGGCTCACCAAGAAAGAAGCATTTGAAGGTCTCGACAGTGCAGCTGCCCACATGCGTATGTTGCAGATGTACGGACTCAGCCCAGACTGCACGTACAATATCATGGTGCAGTTCTATGCCGATGTGAAGGGCATTTTCCGTCCCGCATCTGATCCAAGCATCGACACAACTTCTGCAGGTATCGAATTCCCAGAATGGGCTGACGAGAACTACAAAGTGGGTGACACCAACTTCCGTGAGTGGTTCCGTTACAATGTATCTGCAGCTTTCGAAGATGACAGTCCACTGCCTTGGACACGTCTTGGCTACACTTACGACTGGCACAAGGGTGCTCCACGTCAGGGTCTCTCAGAGTATGTGGTGGTTGACCAAACATACCTGAAGGTGAAGAGCTACGAAAGCGAGTGGCAGTTCATCCAGAACCTCAGCAAATAATCACTGACAAGAAACGATCATCACGCAGTCAGTCTTCCGATTCTGATTCCGATTCGGGGGCTGACTGCTTTTTTGGTGCCACATAGACTGAGGGACCAATATAGGTGTTGCGAGGGATGTCTTCTTTGGCTTGAGGATACTTGCCATGATATTGAGGGAAGTTCTTGTCAGCAAGGACTTTCTCCATGAAGTAGCCAAAGATAGGAAGTGCCGTACGACTACCCTGCCCCAAGGCACTGGTACGGAAATGAATGCAACGGTATTCGCCTCCAACCCATGCACCTCCAACCAAGTTGGGCGCACAACCCACAAACCAAGCATCAGAATGGTTGGAAGAGGTGCCAGTCTTACCACCCAACTCTGTGTCATACGAATGAATATACTCCCAAAGTGCCTGTGTAGTGCCACCAGGTTCATGCATTCCTGCATAAAGGAGGCGCTGAAGGAAGAAAGCAGTCTTGTAACGCATGGCTGCCTTAGGAGCTGGTTCGTCACGTTCGCAATCATAGATGACATCCCCATTGCGGTCAAGAATCTTCGTCACCATAATGGGCTTACGTTGCTTACCGTCATTCATGGCTGTACAATAGGCATCAACGAGTTCCAAGAGTGTCACGTCAGAAGAGCCTAATGCCAATGAAGGTGTGGCATCAAGCTTACTCTGAATACCCATCTTGTGTGCCATATCCACGACGTTGTCAATACCTGTATCCTGCCCCAATTGCACTGCAATCGTATTCACCGATTGAGCAAAGGCTGATTTGAGGGGCATGTTCGCTCCTGTACAGAAGCCACTGGAGTTGTGAGGTGTCCACGTAACAAGACGCTGAGGGTCTTGTGCATCGGGCACTTGCAAGGAAATGAGCTGGTCGCGATAGCGTGTGGTGGGGGTAATGTTGTCATCATGCTCAAAGGCAGAAGCATAGACGAAGAGCTTGAAAGTTGACCCCGGCTGACGCATGGACGTAACCTTGTCGTATTTCCAGCTGTTGAAATCGACATCGCCCACCCAAGCACGTACATAGCTCGTCTGAGGTTCCATCGCCACAAAACCACAATGCATGAACTTGACCATGTAGCGGATGGAGTCCATCGTGCTCATCTCTTTCTCCACCAGATGGTCGGGATTGTTATAGTCAAAGACCTTCACCTTATGAGGTAGGTTCATGTAGTAGTCAATAGAGTCTGCATTTTCATTGAACTTCTTCGCCAGAATCTTGTAGTAATCGCTTCGGACAGCAATGTCCTCAATGAAATTGGGAATCTCTTGACCACGTTCATCACGCCAGGGTGACTGACTGCCCCAATGACCGTTGAAACGTTGCTGAATGAGACGCATCTGTTTCTGCACAGCCTGTTCTGCATAGCGCTGGAGACGGGTGTCGAGGGTCGTGTAGATTCTCAATCCATCAGAATACAGGTCAATATTATTGGCTTTCGCCCATCCTTCCAGATATTCCTTGACAGCCTCGCGGAAATAGAGAGCGCCACCATCGTAGGATTTCTCAACCGTATAGTTCAAGTTAATGGGTATCTGTGTCAGGGAATCCAATTCACGACGGGTCAACATGTTATGTGTGAACATATTGTTGAGCACCACGTTGCGACGTTCAAAACTGTTCTTAGGATTGACTTTAGGATTGTAAGTGGTGGTGGCTTTCAGAAGACCCACGAGAACAGCCGCTTGCTCTGCTGTTAAGTTCTGAGGCGTAGTCTTAAAATAGGTCTTAGCTGCCGTCTTGATACCAAAAGCATTGCTGCCAAAATCGACGGTGTTGAGATACAGCGTGAGAATATCTTGCTTACTGTACATATTCTCAATCTTAATGGCAGTAATCCATTCTTTCGACTTCATCACCAAAATGCCCAATCCCGGCACCTTGCCCAACAAACCTGTGGAATATTGAGAACGTATCTTGAAGAGGTTCTTGACCAACTGCTGGGTGATGGTGCTAGCACCACGAGGATTTCCTTTCACAATATCCTTCATCGCAGCAAAAAGTCCTTGATAATCAATGCCATGATGCTGATAGAAACGTTCATCTTCCGTCGAGATCAGGGCATCTATCACGTAGGGGGAGATTTCGTCAAATTTGACAGGAGAACGGTTCTCATTGAAATACTTACCTATCAACACACTATCTGCACTATATACGAAAGAAGCATCGTTGGTGACAGGATTCTGGATGACATCCATAGTTGGTGACACACCAAAGAGCCCAAAAAGATTCACGTCAACAGCGCCCAGATAAAGATATACGAGCACAAAAAAAGTGGCTATCGGAGTGCATACCCTCTGATACCATTTACCACGATATTGATTAGCGTACCAACGCCAAATCAGTTTGATGTAAACCCAAACTCTACGCAATAATGATTTCATCTTCTATCGCTTTTAGCATTTCCTGTGTATTCATATCATCTGCATTCAACCAATAGATATCGGCATCATGCTTATACCACGTCATCTGCTTTTTCGCATATACCCTTGTATTCTTCTTGATTCGTTCCACCGCCATCGGCAATTCCCACTCACCATCGAGCACTTTGAAGAGTTCCTTATATCCTACCGTGTTGAGCGAATTCAAATGCCGTAGATGTGCCACCCGTTTCACCTCATCCAACAACCCATCACGCATCATCTGATCTACCCGTGCATTGATTCGCGCAAAGAGCTGCTCACGTTCGCGCATCAAACCAAACTTCACGATACGGAAAGGACGTTCCTTTAAGGTGTTCGTACGGAAAGAGGTGTAGGTCTTGCCTGTCATGTAACAGATTTCCAGCGCATGCACCACTCGTTTATGGTTACGCTTATCAACGATTTCATAATATTGAGGATCCAGCAACTTCAACTCTGCCAACAAAGGCTCCAATCCTTCTTTCTCAAAGCGATCACGAATGATGGAACGCGTTTCCTCATCCACTGTCGGAATGTCATCGATTCCCTTTGTCACCGCATCTATGTACATCATGCTTCCACCTGAGAGAACAATGGTGTCATGCACCTTGAACAACTCGGAAAGCAATGTCAACACATCCTTCTCATATTCTGCAGCACTATAATACTCCTCGAGTCCCAACGTATGCACAAAGTAGTGCTTTACGCGTGCCAATTCCTCTGCTGTCGGAGCCGCCGTTCCAATCTCTATGTCCTTATAGATTTGACGAGAATCGGCATTAATGATAGGAGAATTGAAATGTTCTGCCAGTTGCAGACTCAATTCTGTCTTTCCTACTCCCGTAGGACCTAACAGCACAAGAAGATTCTTCATGTAAATTGTCAACTCTCAACTATCATCTCTCAACTTACCCCACTGCACCAATAAAGCGCAAGTCACCTGATTCCGTGACACGTAGTTGGAGTCTGACGATGTATTTCACACCATAATCCATCACAATCTGAACGTCAGCATAGATTTCATCCTTCTCAACGTCACAGCAAGTTTTCTTCACCTTCATCGACTTGATTCTGTTGAGTTGAGGAGTCATGTCATAAAAACCTTTCTTGACGTTTCCACACAGGAACTCTGCCACAAACTGCTCCGTGCGACCTTCCAAGAAACTGTCATGCTGTTCAGCCACATAGTCGGGGTCAAAGAACTGCAAAGTCCCTTTTAATTCCCCCTGCATCAATGTGGAGATGAAGGCGTTAGTGATGCCCTTCACGGTGCTCTTTTTGTATTCCTGTGCATTGACACTCACACTCGCGATGAGCATCACGACAACAAAAAATATACTCAGTCGTCTCATTTTCAAATCAGTATTATCAAGTTAGTTTTTAATGTTTTAGTCTTGTCCTTAGAACTCATCGCTGATGTCGAAACCCTCGAGGTCTATCTCACTGCTATCAATCTCGTCGCCAAACAAGTCCTCATCATCCATCACAGAAGAAGTCTCAACAATAGGATTACGGGCAAACATCTCATCGAAGTCTAAAGTCTGTGCAGGAGGTTCACCCAAAGAACGGGTAATCTTACCCTCCTTCAGATTCTTACCCGTCTTGATTTCTGACAATTCGATAAAGAACACACGATCAGCGAGAGGGTCGAAGGTGTACAACATATGCTGTTTCTCATCCTCCAAGAACTGACTGAGTTCCGTCTCGGCCATGATATAACTATCCTCATCTGCATCTGTATCCATCTCTTCCAACGTGATTTCCTGTCCCTTCTCCCAACCATTCTCACAGATGGTGAAAGAAGTCAGTTGATTATCCTCATAACCACAGGACTCAAGTATCAACTTGTGCAGCTCCAGAAACTTCGCATCCGCATCAATCTGGATTTCCCGCATGAAGCCATCCACTTCATCAGAGATGATGATAAATCTGTATATCATTTTCGTTTAGGTTTTTAGGTTAAGTGTTTTGTGTTGAAAACTATCTTACGATACCGCGTTGTGAGTTGCCTACAAAATCAATGATGTATTCAATCTCCTTGCTCATCGGCACTTCTTCACGAATGGCAGCGATAGCTGCATTAACCGTCAGTTCGCTCTGATAGATAAGACGATAGGCATGACTGATGTTATCGATGACCTCGCGACTGAAGCCACGACGACGCAATCCAATGATGTTCAGTCCTGCAAAGGCTACAGGTTCACGTCCTGCTGTGATGAAAGGAGGAATGTCCTTGCTGGTACGAGTACCACCCTGCACCATCACATAACCACCGATACGGCAGAACTGATGCACGAGCACTACAGCGGAAATGATGGCATTGTCGTCCACAATGACCTCTCCTGCCAACTTGGTAGAATTACCCATGATGATACCACTGCCAAAAACGCAGTCGTGTGCAATATGAGCATTCTCCATGATGAGGTTATTGCTACCCACAATGGTCTTGCCCTTGCTGGCAGTACCACGATGGATGGTCACGTTCTCACGTATCCTATTGTTATTGCCAATCTCCACAATGGAATCCTCACCCTTGAACTTCAAGTCTTGTGGCACCGCACCAATCACCGCACCAGGGAAGAGAGTATTGCCATCGCCCAAGCGAGTACCTGAAAGCAACGTCACACTATTCATCAACACATTGTTATCACCCACAGTCACGTTCTTGTCAATAAAACAGAACGGACCAATCTCACAATTCTCACCAATCTTTGCCTCAGGGTCAATGAAGGCTAACGGACTAATCTTTGCCATATTCTTATGTCTTATTTGTTCTTAACAATTTGTGCCGTAAATTCTGCTTCTGCGGCCACCGTATCTCCCACGAAGACCAGACCTGCCATCGTAGCGATGCCACGACGAAGAGGACCCAACATCTTCACTTTGAAAATCAGTGTATCACCAGGCACCACCTTACGACGGAACTTCACATTGTCTATCTTCAAGAAGTAAGTGGACCAACGTTCAGGCTCTTCGACATTGCTCAACACCAACAAACCGCCTGCCTGCGCCATCGCTTCCACAATCAATACACCTGGCATCACAGGCTCCTCAGGGAAGTGTCCTGTGAAGAAAGGCTCATTGCTCGTCACATTCTTAACTGCCACAATTTCAGACTCATCCACAGCAATCACCTTATCGACCAACTGCATGGGATAGCGGTGAGGAAGCAAATGACGAATCTTGTTCACGTCCATCAACGGTTCGCTGTTGGGGTCGTAAGAAGGACACTGCACCTCATGCTTCTTGATTTCCTTTTTAATCGCGCGCGCGAACTTATTATTTATGGTATGACCAGGCTTCGTGGCGATAACACGTCCCAGAATGGGCTTGCCCACCAAAGCCAAATCACCAATGATATCGAGAAGTTTATGACGTGCCGTCTCGTTGTCCCATGTCAGGGGCTTGTGATTAATGTATCCCAGACGAGTGGCATCCATATGAGGAATGCCAAGGGTGTCAGCAAGTTTATCATAACGATCCTGTGGCAGTTCTTTCTCATAAATCACGATGGCATTGTCAAGGTCACCACCCTTTATAAGTCCCAGATTCAGCAGTGGTTCAATCTCACGTACAAAGACAAAAGTACGTGCAGAAGCAATCTCTGTTGGGAAATCTGCAATATCATTCAGATTAGCAAACTGGTTATCCAGAATCTTTGAATTGAACGCAATCTGTGCATTCACGCAGAAGTGGTCATCAGGCAGAAGAATCAGGTGCTCTCCGTTCTCGCCCTTGATCTCCATCTTATGCTTCACCACATAGTAATCTTTCTTAGCTTCCTGTTCTTGAATCCCCACTTTCTGAATCTCCTCCACAAATGGCAAAGCACTTCCATCCAGAATCGGCATCTCAGGACCATCTAACTGGATGAGACAGTTATCAATGCCACTGGCATAAAGAGCAGCCATTGCATGTTCAATTGTGCTAATCTTGATGTCGCCTTTTACAAGAACGGTGCCACGCTGGGTGTCACCTACCAAATCAGCGTTACAATCAATGATTGGCTGATCCTCAATATCTATTCTTTGAATCTTGTATCCGAAATTTTCTTCTGCCGGGTTGAACACAGCCGTTATGAACTGGCCTGTGTGCAATCCTTTACCTTTCAGCGTAAAAGACTCTTTCAGGGTCTGTTGATGTTGCATTTATTTGTTGTTTTGTAGTTCTTCTAATTCTTTCTTCAACTGCGCCACTTCCTTGAGCAGGTCTGGCAACGAATTGAGGGCAGCCATGTTCTTGGCAAATTTTCTGTGTTCTATGGCAGGATAACCCATCAATGTGGCACCACCCTTCTTGGCAAGATTTCCTCCAGCCAAGCCTGATTGTGCACCCAAGGTTGTATGATCACCCACTTTCAGATGACCCGCAATGCCCACCTGACCTGCGAACATACACCATTCACCGACCTTGGAACTACCAGCCACACCTACTTGTGCCGACATGACGGTATTCTGTCCCACTTCCACATTATGTGCAATTTGCACGAGATTATCTAGTTTCACGCCCTTACGGATAATGGTACTTCCCATTGTCGAACGGTCGATACATGTGTTTGCGCCTATCTCCACATTATCTTCAATCGTCACTATGCCAATCTGTGGAATCTTGTCATATCCAGCAGCCGTTGGTGCAAAGCCAAAGCCATCAGCACCAATCACGCTCCCTGCATGCAAGATGCAGTTGCAGCCCACAATACAATCGTGATAGATCACCGCATTGCTATATATCTCAGTATTGGCACCCACCTTAGCGTTTCTACCAATCGTGGCATGTGGATGAATCACTACACCATCACCAATCTCCACATTTTCTCCAATAGCCACAAAAGGACCTATATAGCAATCCTTACCGATTTTCGCCGAAGGATCGATGAATGCCAACGAATCAATCCCCACACGCTTCTGCTGCATGCTCTGGTAGAGTTGCAACAGCTTTGCCACTGATTCATATGCATTCTCCACGCGCACAAGTGTCGCTTTCACCTCACGGGAAGGTTGAAAGTCCTTATTCACCAGTACGACACTGGATTTTGTTTCATAGAGATAATCTTCATATTGGGGATTAGCCAGAAAAGAAAGAGCACCCTCAACACCTTCTTCAATCTTCGCGAAAGTGCCAATCGTCACATTAGGATCACCCTCAACAGTTCCACCTGTATAACCTGCTATTTGTTGTGCAGTAAAAACCATTTATTGTTCTTTTAGTACTTAATATGTTTGCAAATTTAGGAAAGATTTTCGACATAGCGGCAATTTCTCCCATTTTTTCACTACCTTTGCAGCATAAAACCTACAAATAGATAAAAATAGAATACAAAAATGACGATTGACAACAAGCAGAGATACATGATGCGTGGTGTAAGCGCTGCGAAAGAGGATGTGCATAATGCCATCAAAAATATTGACAAAGGAATTTTCCCACAGGCATTCTGTAAAATCATCCCAGACATTCTGGGAGGAGACCCTGAGTACTGCAATATCATGCACGCAGATGGCGCTGGCACCAAGTCAAGCCTTGCCTATATGTATTGGAAGGAGACAGGCGATCTCAGCGTCTGGAAAGGCATTGCACAGGATGCACTCATCATGAACACCGATGACCTGCTATGCGTGGGTGCAGTGGATAACATCCTCGTTTCCAGTACTATTGGACGTAACAAGATGTTGATTCCTGGTGAGGTCATCTCAGCCATCATCAATGGTACGGATGAACTGCTTGCAGAGATGCGTAAGATGGGCATCGGCATCTATGCCACTGGCGGTGAGACCGCCGATGTAGGCGATCTCATACGCACCATCATCGTTGACAGCACTGTCACTTGTCGTATGAAGCGCAGCGATGTCATCAACAACGCCAACATCCGTCCTGGTGACGTGATTGTGGGTCTTTCTTCTTGTGGACAAGCCACTTACGAGAAAGAGTACAATGGTGGTATGGGTAGTAACGGACTCACTTCTGCCCGTCATGATGTGTTTGCGAAGTACCTTGCAGAGAAATACCCAGAATCCTTCGATAAGGCTGTGCCAGACGAGTTGGTTTACTCAGGATCATACAAGTTGACCGACCCAGTAGAGGGTGCGCCCATCAATGCTGGGAAACTGGTTCTTTCCCCCACTCGTACTTATGCACCAGTCGTGAAGAAATTGCTTGACGAGATGCGTGCAGACATTCATGGTATGGTGCATTGCACAGGCGGTGCCCAAACAAAGGTATTGCATTTTGTAGGTGACAACTGCCGTGTCATCAAGGACAACATGTTCCCCGTTCCCCCACTCTTCAAGGCAATCGCCAAAGAGTCTGGCACGGATTGGGCAGAGATGTACAAAGTCTTCAATATGGGACACCGTCTTGAAGTCTATCTCTCACCTGAAAATGCGGAGAAAGTCATTGCCATTAGCCAATCGTTTAACATTGATGCTCAGATTGTTGGACACATTGAAGAAGGCAAGAAGTCACTCACTATCAAATCTGAATTCGGAGAGTTTAATTACTAATGGAAATACTGGAAAAATTGGAAGGGTTGGTGCCTCGATTTGAGGAGGTATCGACCCTCATCACTGACCCCAAAGTCATTGCCGACCAGAAGCGTTATGTGCAACTGACCAAGGAATACAAGAACCTTGAGGACATCATGCGTGCCCGCAAGGAATACATCAATGCCGTCAAGGGATTGGAAGAGGCAAAGGAGATGCTTACGATGGAGGATGACCCAGAGATGAAAGAGATGGCACGCGAGGAGATTGCCGTGAACGAGAAGCGTATCCCCGAATTGGAAGAGGAAATCAAGCTCCTGCTCATCCCTGCCGATCCTGAAGACAGCAAAAATGTGACACTCGAAATTCGTGGTGGTACAGGTGGTGACGAGGCTGCCCTCTTTGCTGGCGACCTTTTCCGCATGTACTCTAAATACTGCGAAATCAAGGGCTGGCATTTGACCATCTCCTCGTTCTCAGAAGGCGCTGTGGGTGGTTACAAAGAGATCATCGCCAATGTTACGGGCGAGAACGTGTATGGTACCATGAAATATGAGTCAGGCGTGCATCGCGTACAACGTGTGCCTGTCACAGAGACTCAAGGGCGTGTACACACCTCTGCTGCCACCGTTGCCGTGTTGCCAGAAGCCGAGGCTTTTGATGTTCAAATCAATGAAGGAGAAATCAAGTGGGACACCTTCCGCAGTTCAGGTGCTGGTGGACAGAACGTGAACAAAGTGGAATCGGGTGTACGTGCCCGCTACATGTGGACGAACCCCAATACGGGCGAGAAAGAGGAGATTCTCGTGGAATGTACGGAAACACGTGACCAACCCAAGAATAAGGAACGTGCTTTGGCTCGTTTGCGTACCTACATCTACGACCGTGAACACCAGAAGTATATCGATGACATTGCCTCACGTCGCAAGACCCTCGTCTCTACAGGTGACCGCTCTGCCAAGATTCGCACCTACAACTACCCTCAAGGGCGCATCACCGATCACCGCATCAATTACACCATCTACAACCTCAGCGCTTTCATGGATGGCGACATCCAAGATTGCATTGACCATTTGATTGTGGCAGAGAATGCAGAGAGATTGAAAGAAGCAGAACTTTAGAGAGTTGAAAGTTGAGAGTTGAGAGTTGACAATTAGAAATACATTACAATATGACACGTAAAGAACTCATTGAACAAATTTTCACCAAGAAGACCTTCCTGTGCGTAGGTCTCGACACCGACATCAAGAAAATTCCAGAGCACTTGCTGAAAGAGGAGGATCCCATCTTCGCTTTCAACAAGGCGATTATCGATGCGACCGCACCCTACTGTGTGGCATATAAACCCAACCTCGCTTTCTATGAGAGTATGGGTGTAAAGGGATGGATCTCGTTCGAAAAGACCATCCAGTATCTCAACGAGAACTACCCCCAGCACTTTATCATCGCAGATGCAAAACGTGGTGATATCGGCAATACCAGTGCAATGTATGCACGTACTTTCTTTGAAGAGATGAACATCGACGCATTGACGGTGGCTCCATATATGGGAGAGGACAGCGTGACCCCCTTCCTTCAATACGACGGCAAGTGGGTCATCCTTTTGGCATTGACATCCAACAAGGGAAGCCACGATTTCCAGCTGACCACCGACACAGAAGGTGAACGCTTGTTTGAAAAAGTGTTGAGGAAAAGTCAGGAATGGGGCACTGCAGACAACATGATGTACGTGGTCGGTGCTACGCAAGGTCAGATGTTTGAAGACATCCGCAAAGTGGTTCCCAATCACTTCCTGCTTGTGCCTGGCATCGGTGCACAGGGTGGCAGTCTTGAAGAAGTGTGCAAGTATGGTATGACCAAGGATTGTGGCCTCATCGTCAACTCCTCACGCGCCATCATCTATGCTGACAAAACCGAAAAGTTTGCAGAGGTGGCAGGCGAGGAAGCGAAAAAGGTGGCAGAACAAATGGCAGCTTTACTCTAACATGAATAAAACAACGAATTTATCGAATTAAACGAATATACTTCAATGCCGCAAGCGGCAACGAATAGAAACTAATGTCATTCGTTTTCATTCGCTGCTGCTTGCAGCATTAGTATCAAAAAAATTCGTTCAATTCGTTTCATTCGTTGTTCTAAAAACATTTGTCGTAAAAATCGCTGTGTATGGAAACCGCAAAAATCATCAATGACCCTGTTTTCGGCTTCATCCGCGTGCCACGCGGATTGATGCTCGACATTGTGCGCCACCCCGCCTTCTACCGTCTCAGCCGCATCAAGCAGTTGGGAGGAGCGAACATTGTCTATCCAGGGGCACAGCACACGCGTTTCCAACATTCGTTAGGTGCCTTTCATCTGATGGGCAAGGCCATTCAGTCACTCCAACAGAAAGGGCACTTCATTTTCGACAGTGAGGCAGAAGCAGTACAGGCTGCGATTCTCTTGCATGACATCGGACATGGACCTTTCAGTCATGTCCTGGAACATACACTCATCAGTGGAGTGAGTCACGAAGACATCTCTCTGATGGTGATGGAACAGATGAACGAGGAATTTCGCGGACAACTTTCCCTCGCCATCAAGATATTCAAGGATGAGTACCCCAAGCGTTTCCTCCACCAACTCATCTCCTCACAGCTCGACATGGATCGCCTCGACTACCTCAAGCGCGATGCCTTCTTCACAGGTGTGAACGAAGCCAATATCGGTTCTTCACGCATCATCGACATGCTTGATATGGTGGACGATCAGCTTGTGGTGGACAAGAAAGGTATCTATTCCATCGAGAACTATCTGGTCAGCCGACGGTTAATGTATTGGCAGGTATATCTGCACAAGACCTCTGTGGCAGCAGAGCACGTGATGATCAACGCCCTCCTTCGTGCCAAACAAATCGCCCACGAAGAACTCTCAACGCTAAACGCTAAACACTCAACACTTAACGTTCAACTTTTCGCGTCCCCAGCCCTGCGCTTCTTCCTCTACAATGACATCGACCGCAAGACATTCTTCCAAAATCCAGACTGCTTGCGTCATTATCTGACCTTAGACGATAACGACATCTGGTCAGCCATGAAAGTGTGGTGTGAGCATCCCGACCCAATCCTTTCCATGCTCAGTCGCGACTTTATCAATCGTAATATCTTCAAGATTGAGATCAGTGACCAACCCGTCAGTGACGAACGCAAGCAAGAGAAACTCCAAGAACTTTCTCAACGTTATGGAATTTCTCTTGCTGATGCCAATTATCTCATTGCCAATATCGAGGTGGGCAAAGACATGTACAGCCTCGATGATGATCAAATTGAGATTCGTTTCAACGACGGAAGCACGCACAACCTGACTGAAGCCAGCGACATGCTCAGCCCTTCACTTGCCTCCAAGAAAGTGCGCAAGCACTATTTCTGCTACCAAAGGTAACTTGTAGGTCAATTCCTATTTCTTCACATTGACCTTCATGCCCTCCGTATGTCCGCCAAACTGCTTGGCATAGACACATTCAACGGTGGACACACCCACTTGATAAGAACCAGCACGAACAATGGAATAGTCCATATCGACAGTGGAGGTACCACGAGTGAACCAATCAAAGAACAAATCAAAGTGTGAGTCATGAATGGAGAGATAGCAACCTCTTCCACCCATATTCTGATAACCAGAGAGATGTCTTAGCGGCTCAAGGCAAGCAGGCTGTTGTGCAGACACACGCACGAAATCCATGTCGCGATCAGCTGTGATGATATGACGAATTCTCACCTTATCCCCAACCTTCAGTGGTTGGTTAGGGTCGAAGTCCTCCCACTTGGTGCTGCCTGCGCTCTGCACATAGAGTTTACGCTGGATTTTCAGCTCATTCGTCGCATAGAGTTTCAGATTGCCCACATCTTCGAGGAAGGTGGCGTAGGCAGCACCCCAAGAAACGCTTGGTGTCTGCTTCTTCACTTCGAGTTGCTGTACACCATCCTTCAGCACCTCCTCAGGCACGTCTGCCAGCACATTGCCTTCGAGGATGAGGTTGGCTTCACGTTCCTCCAGTTCATCACGTTCGGTGTTGATGGTGCCATAGTCCATGTCCTTGATCTGCGTGCCATCCACGATGATGACAGGCTTCTTGTTCTCGTGGAAAGTCTCCATTGGCGACACTTGCAGGAGGAAGTCAGCCACGTCGATGGTGTTCATCGGGTTGTCCCATTTCTGCACCTGCTTCTGCGAGATGAGCCAGAGTTGCATATCGTTGAGGATTGGGTCTTTCTTGTCCTTCTGATAGATGGCCTTCATGGCTGCCACCTGGGTAGGAATGCGGTAGTCCATCCATGAGTAGTAGGCAGCATCGGTAGCGTAGAAGCGTCCCTGTCCGGGCTTCTCTACGGTGTAGTCCTTGAGGAAATCGACGAACTTGTCTGCAGTCTTGGTATGTCCGAATGCACGGAGCGTGTAAGCGGTGTTTGCCACACCAAAGATGGTCAGGTCACGGGGTGACTTCTCCAACTTGGTCAGGTAGTCCTCACGCATCTTCTTGATGTCGCCCGACACCTCTCGGTCAGGCATCTGTGCTGACACATAGAGATAGCGGATGTCGCTGTCGGATGGCCATATCTTGTACTTCTTTTTCTTGGCATAGGAGTAGGAATCCCATTCGTGCTTGTCGAGGTATTTCATACCGTTTGCCAGCATCTTCTGAACTTGTGCGTTCGGATTCGGGATTCGTGCCAGTTGCCCACACACCGCCAAGGTGGTGTAGAAACTGCTCTGCATGCCCTTGAACCAACTCCAACCACCATCAGGATTCTGCAAGCCAGCCAACTTTGTCTCTGCCTGTTCGGTGCGCTTCTTCAAGTCGGCACTGCTCTCTTGCTTCTCCAACACTGGGAAGGTCTGCATCAGTTCCACCAGACGTGTGTTGGCATAAAGGGATGTGGAGAAGTCGATGGCATCATCCACCGGAGGATTCTTCACGCTGCGCAACGCCTCAATGCACATCCATGCTGGGTTGTCGGTGTATTCCACCTTCAGCACACGGTTGGTGGCTGTGGCTGAGTTCTCGTTGTAGAGTTTCGACAAATCCATCATCTTCGACACCTCTGCACCATCGGCATTGCCAATGAGGTAATAAGGCACAGCCTCCACCATTTCCTTCTTCGTGGAGAGCACAGGCAGATGATTCTTCTCACCATCGCTCACATTGCCCGACATGGCAATGATTTCGCATTCGAGGTCTGTCCACTCTTCCTTTACATCAAAACCGAAATCCACCCCTACAGTTTTACCGGCTTCCACCGTAAAAGCTTTCTCCATGGTCAGCACCACTTCCTCTGTCTTAGGGTCTATCAGGCGCATTCTCACGGCACCATTCAGTGCTTTTTCGCTCTGGTTGATGATAGATGATGCCACCACTGCATTGTCACCCCAACGCACAAAACGCGGCATGTTAGGACGCAGCATGAAGTCTTTTCGTGCCACAGCTGTCGCACGGAGGATGCCGTAATCAACTTCCTTCGTATGAGCAAAGCCCATGAACTTCCATTCCGTTAACGACTCCGGCAAAGTGAACTGGATGTTCACGTTACCTTTCTTGTCAGACACGAGATGGGGCAAGAAGAAAGCAGTCTCCGCAAAATTCTCACGGATGGTGGCTGCATCAAAGTTTTCCTCAGGCACCGCTACCTCTTCCGTCAAACTCGGTGCATTCATCTTGGCTGTCAATACAGGTCCAGAGATAGCCACGTTTTCCTCGTCCACCATGGCAGCACCATCATCGGCAACCATCATGGCTCGGCTCTCCAGCGCCATTCCTCTCATCCTCATCCCTTTATGTAGGTAGCGGTCATGTTCATAACTACTCAATATATTATAAGTACGTGAGTAGGAATGTTCACGAGAAGATTTCCCAGACAGACTGAACGTCGGGAAAAGCCATCGGTTTGTGCAACTCGGAATGGCAGTGGGGACATCACGTCCAAAACCCAGTCCGAAGTACCAAGAGTGCGAATAAATGCGATCCAAAGATGCATCATACAACACAGCCACCATCTCTGCTCCACTCACACTTTTACCATTTTTGTCGGTAACGGTCAATGTCCATTGTTCCTGCTGGCCAGGCTGCAACTTGTCACGGAAGGTCGCCCATTCCAAATTCAGTCGTTTCTCTGGACGTTCCAATTCAAACCGTTGCATCAGGTGAACAAATTTACCATTACGCACATAGAGGATAACCACCTCAATACCCTCGCCCCATTCTTTTCGATATGGCAAACGCAGATGCTTCATCGTTCCGTCCGTCACACCAACTTGATGATCCAGCAAGCCATCCACATTATACACATTGTAGATGACATAAGCATCCGTCTCCTCCGTGGTGAAGTAAAGATCAACTGCTCCACCCTCTTTGAAGACATTGTCATTCGTATAGATGAAGTCCTGTTCCTTCACATCATCAGCAGGACGCACCTTCTCATTCAATCCCCAACGAGCGATTTCCGTAACAGGCAAAGTTGAATTATAAGGCGTGAAGAACTCCACTTCTTCTATTTTCAACCCTGTTGTTTCATATGCCGTCACTTTCAACGTATAACGAGCCCCCAACTTCAAGTTCTTCGGCAACAGAATGGAGTCGCCCGAGGTGAAGTCACCCTCCAGCACCGTCTTACGATCGTCATACTCAATAGCATATTTACCCTTCACCGTCACCTTTTCACGATTCAGGTCAAAGGCATCCACCTTGAAGGAGGCATCCATGCCCAAGTCCACCACCTCTTTCACCTTCAAATCCAAGGCAAACTCACGATTGCTGGCATTGACCGTCCATTCGGCATCGTGACTTTCACCAGCCACGTCGGTCACTGTAGCCTTGATACGGAAACGCATCACGTCACGTCGGGAAGTCAGATGTTCATCGGTCAGGGTGACAGGTACACGGAAATGTCCTTCATCATCAGTCGTCAAGTCTCCCTCTGACAGATGATTCCAATGCGTCTCGAACCACCATCTCTTGAAATCCACAGAGGCATATTCCACTGTATAATGTACTTGCGCTCCCTGCACAGGAACACCAGCAAACATCATGGCTGTACCTTCCGCCTCCAGCACCTCACCAAAATGTCCTGTCCGATTGCCTCCGAACGTTACTTCGTATGTAGGACGTTTGTACTCTTCCACCCTCACCGTCGTGGAATAGCTTTGGTCTCCACTGCCTTTCAGCGACAAATGTAAGGTTCCCACCTCACAATCATCCGGAAGTTCAATCTCGAACGATGCTGTACCATACTCATTCGACACCAAATTCATCGTCTTCAACTTCTTCCATTTAGCATCTTCCACCGTCAGGGTCACCTTTTGGTTGGGAACGACCTTCACATCATCGCCCCACTGACGATAGACCAACATGGAGGCTTGTACTTTCTGTCCTGGACGATAGATACTCCGATCCGTCATGATGTTATAGGTCACACGTTCCTCATGTCCACGGGCGCCATCCCAATGATGATAATACCGACGGTCCCAAGTCGTGCAGTCCTCCTTCGTTCTGATGGCACGTACATAGTACTCCTTATCTAATTCTACAAGACCATCCTTACCTGTCACCATCTCACCATCGATGTCACGGTCTTCCCACCCCTCTGTCCGCTTCTCATAGTCAGGCAGCTTCTCTCTCCACTGCACCTTCACACCTGACAATGGGCGACCCGTTTCGTTGTCCACTATATACAACTGATAGGTCCGTTTGTTCTTGTCTGCGCGAATGATGCGGATGGTGCTAACCCGAAATTCCTGTACACTTGTAGAACCTACACCCTCTGCCACAAACACATAATGACCAGGAGCCAATGTCATGCTGGTTCCCGCATAACCCTCCACAGGTAAGCCCTTAGCCTTTCTTGCCGTGTTCGTCGAATCCATCGCCAGCACGACTTCTCGCCGTTCCACCACATCACCTGTCAGCTTCAATTCAGAAACACCATCCTTTGTCTGCGTTCTTCCCGCATATTGGCGAACGGTCATCGTAACACGTTCGCAGTTCCAGAACTTCAATCTTGTCGAGAAGGAGCGATTAGCTAGGGGATTATCCACCTGCGACATGAACACCTTAGGCTGAAGGATATCCTCCAAATCCTTCTTCAGTTCACTCTTCCGTCGCGAACTTCCAATATTGTCCACAGCCCATTTCAAGAATAAAATGCCATCATCTCCCCATAGAAACGACCGCCAATATTCCAACGCCAAGTCAGCACCCACCTCTTCCTTCTTCAGTTCTTGCAGCAATTGGTATAGGCTATCCTTATGCTGGTCATATGTAATGCTTCCGTATTGGCTTTCCACTTCACGTTTTTCTTGCAGCCACTTACGTTTCATCATACCATAACCATTTAGGTTGCCACGCTTGCGATAGATGTTGAAAGCCTTTTCATACATCTCGGCTTTCTCTTCTCTCTTCAATGTGGCATTCTCTTCGATGAAATCAATCATCACCGACAACATATCATTGCCGAACAAATCACTATCTTTTCCTTTCGATTCCATCAACACAGAATAGGCACTTGCTTTCGCGTTTGCCAATGCCTCCATATTGTCCAGCACATGAGCAAAGTGATTGTCACGCTTTGTATCGTAGTCTCCACGTGTCTCCTCATCAAAATCAGTAATGTGTGTCCACTTCATTTCTCTGTAGGCAGAACCCAACATCGCATGCGCCACACTCTGTTCCACAGGATCCTTCCTACCATTCCACTCCTTTTCCAGCTTGGCAATGTTCTCCTTAAAGGTATCAGGATCTTTATCTGCTTCCTTCTGCACATTAGCAATCGACGACTTCACCTTAGAGGCGAAATCAAAACCTTGACCAAAAACACTCAGTATTCCCATTGATAATAAAATAGTTAATACGGTAATAAATAAAAAACGATTGTTATTATACATATTGAACAGTGATTTGATGAGACAAAAGAGATGCCAATCATGTTGGTTTCGCGGGCAAAAGTACATCCAAAATCCGTCACCGCCAAAACTTTGGTATTAAAAAAACAAAAAAGGGAGCTTTTTGCCCCCTTTCTTATTTGTAAAACTCAGAATACCATTCTGCAAATGCTCTTAACCCATCTCGTAACGAGGTGGACGGCTTGAATCCGAAATCCCGTTCCAAAGCAGCGGTGTCAGCATACGTGGTCGGCACATCACCAGGTTGCATCGGCACCAATTGCTTATGTGCTTCAAAATCGTAATCATCAGGCAGCACCTTGGCACGAATCAACTCTTGTTGAAGAATGTCCACGAAATTGAGCAGGTTCTCAGGACTATTATTACCTATATTATATACCGCATACGGAGGCAAGGGCAATCCATCCTCACCCAGTTGCTTCTCTGGTGCTCCCTGCATAATGCGCACCACACCCTCCACGATGTCATCCACATACGTGAAATCGCGCATACAATTACCATAATTGAAAATCTGAATGGTGTCACCTTTCACGAGTTTGTTCGTGAAACCAAAGTAAGCCATATCAGGACGTCCCGCAGGACCATAGACGGTAAAGAAGCGCAAGCCCGTGGAAGGAATATTATAGAGTTTAGAATAAGCGTGTGCCATCAACTCATTACTCTTCTTCGTCGCAGCATACAGCGACACAGGATTATCCACCTTATCATCCGTCGAATAGGGAACCTTCTTATTTGAGCCATACACACTCGAAGAGCTTGCATATACAAGATGTTCTACCCCCTGATAGTCATCCGTCTGATCCGTACCATCCGTGTTCGTCTTATCCTTCGAATGCCTGCATGCCTCCAAGATATTGTAGAAACCGATGAGATTCGACTGGATGTACGCATCAGGATTCGTGATGCTGTAACGCACACCTGCCTGTGCTGCAAGATTCACCACCACCGCAGGTTTGTACTGTTCAAAAATGCTATCAATCGTTGCCTTATCAGCAATGTCACCCTTGATGAATTGATAATTGACAGTTGACGATTGACAATTCAGTTTCTCCAGCTCTTTCAAACGATACTCCTTCAGAGAAACGTCATAGTAGTCATTCATGTTGTCGATGCCCACAATCGTGGCACCCTTCACATCCTTAAACAGACGCTTCACTAAGTTCGAGCCAATGAAACCTGCCGAACCCGTCACAAGAATCGTCTTATCATCCAGATCTATCTTCTGCATATCTCCCTCTTACCTCTAACTTCTCACCTCTAACCTCTTACTTCTCACCTCTTACCTCTAACCTATAACCGCTAACCGCTAACCGCTAACCACTAACCGCTCACCCCTCACCTCTTACCTCTAACCACTAACCTCTAACCTCTAACCTCTCAACTAATAAGCATGCTTATCATGAACAAATATGGTTTTTGCCGTCATCCACATAATACGGATATCCAACCAAACAGACCAGTTCTCCATATACCAAATATCTCGTTTCACACGTCCCTCCATTTGCCACAATTCCTTCGTCTCCCCTCTGAAGCCAGTCACTTGCGCCCATCCCGTCACACCAGGTTTCACGAAATGGCGCACCATATACTTATTAATCAGCTGGCTATACATCTCTGTGTGAGCCAACATGTGAGGACGTGGTCCCACAATCGACATATCTCCTATGAGGACATTCCAGAACTGTGGAATCTCATCAATATTTGCTTTTCGCATGAAATTGCCAAACGGATACTTTCTCGGGTCATTCTCCGTTGCCTGCAACTTGTCCGCATCTTTATTCACATGCATCGAACGGAACTTATACATTGGGAATTCCTTTCCATCCAATCCTGTTCTGAGTTGCTTAAAGAACAATGGTCCAGGACTCTGTGTCTTGATAATAATCCAAATAATGGGGAAAAGTGGAAGTGAACAAAGGAGGAATAAAGAGGAGAACACAATATCAAAGACTCGTTTGATCAACTTATTGACAGGATTCTGCAGCGGATTCTCGTATGTCGTGTAAATCTCCATATCATCCAACTGTTCCCTCTGCAGATTGATTCCGATGGTTTCCAGCGACACGGGTACATAATAAAACCTAATCATGTTCCGGTCACAATAGTCCGAAATCTTTTTAATGATATCACGTCCTAATCGTGAAATGGACACATAAATTTCATCCACATCCGGCAAGACATTCGTTCCCTGCAAACTATCCATCACCCCTTGCAAGGTTCCAAGTCTTGTCAGTTTGACATTTTCAGGCACCATCTCCATGTCCTTATTGGCATAATAACCCACCACTTGATAACCCTTTGACGCATCATCATTCAATCGTGTATAGACATTCAACAGTTCGGAATCATCCCCGATAAAAAGTACTCTTCGGGTATTATATCCGACCCGTCGAAGATTCTTGATGAACAATCTCTCAATAAATCGTGAAATCAACAAGATAGCAAAGAATATAGCACCAATGGTCATCAATTGAACACCAATCTGCGCCTGAGCCAATCGGATTCCCTTCATCATCAGATAAGCCAGAACAACCGTTATCACATCCAATTTGATGACCTGTCGTAAGATATTCCCTACTGAAACGACTCGATTCTGGATCATCGGGGGATGATAATAATGGCTAATCAACAAGGCGATATTAAAGATGATGACGAACATCCTCACCTTTGTTCCATCCCAATTCTCCATCTTGGGATAATACAACACACACAAGAACAAGAGGACATTCAGCAACACAAAATCTGTCGCAATCACCATCCACTTCACCATCTCGTTTTTCTTACTATTATTTTTCATTTTTCATTTCTTTTTATCGTGAATACTTCATCGTAGCCCAACATCTCCATAGGGGCTGTCCTAATCTAAACAAGAATGAGAACACCACTTCACCAGGGAAGTACCATCCAAATCGCAAATTCTTTTTTAGCAATAACGATAGGCGTTTCACCCGAGATTGATCTTTCAGGTTTCCATATCGTGAGTCTTGATGTCCGAAATTACCTGTCATTAAGATTTCCTCTACTAACAGTTCACCTATTTTCTCGTTAGGATTTGTCAGCAACTCATGAGCTTCTAATCCAAACACTTTCCTCATCACATACATGACAGCACCAGCAAAGTCCAATAATCCAAAACCATTCAACAATTGACACAATTCATCCCGTTTCTCACGAATTTCCTCACGTTTCAACAGAAAATAATAATCCATCAGTTGCCTCAGACCGATACCCTCATCAAAAAAGTGATGACGAATATGAGCCAGTTGGTAAATGACATTAAACTCGTCTGTCGGACGACTGAAACTACCCTGTGGCAGTTCCACCCAATTCTCACATTGTTGTTGACCAACACGCTTCAGCCATTTTTGGAATCTTCCATTATACAAGGGATTATTCAGAAACATCGGGAAAAAATGCACCTCAGTTACAATTCCCTTTAATATCGGATATTCCAAATGGTGGTACAACATCTCTGTCTTAGGAAAATCTTTCCTTACATATTGATAGATTTGTTTTCTTTCAGCCAATGGCCACAAATCAATATCTCCAGGCGTACGCAATTCAGGATGGGGATACATCAGTGCATTCCCCTGTCCTTTCAACACACAATTAGGGAATCCATCCTTTTGAAAGCGGTTCGTCACCTCAATGACTCCTTTATTCAGTTTCTCGTTGGTCGTTTTAATCCGCTCCACCAACATAAACCATTTCATCAGAACGGACTTAGGTGGTCTCTTCTCATCAGGCATCTTCTCCACGCCAGCAAAAAGCACACCAATGATCGCCTGTTTTTGGGCAAAGTTAAAGAGCTCCTCCCAATCCAAATCCTCCACCAACTCAAATTTCCTCATTTGGTCATTGAGCGAGAACCTTACAAACTCAAATATTGTCTCAATTTTCATTTTTCACACTTTATCAAAGGGATTCCGATAGAGTCCCAACAATTGTTTTCCAAAATACCAGAAGAACTTCATGTCATCCACAAAATAGCGTTTGAACAATCGTTTCGGCTCCTGGCAAAAGCGGTAAAACCATTCCAAGTACATCTGTTGCCAAATCTTCGGTGCTCGTTTCACATTCCCTGCCTCGAAATCAATCGTCGCTCCTAACCCCATCCATATCTTCACATGGGGCATCTGCTCCTTATGAGCATATATCCATTTCTCTTGTTTGGGACATCCCACACAAACAGGCACCACATTCGCCCCAGATGCATTAATCATACGAACAATCTCCTCATTCTCCGCAGGTTTCTCATCAAATCCGAAGGTCGGTGAATAGGCACCAACCACTATCTGCCTTTCCACCTTCCTGTTGATGTTCTCCATCGCCCGTTGCGCCACATCACCCATACCTCCCAACAGGAAAATCCTGCAATCCTCATCATCCTGATGATACTCATAAAATGCAGAAAAGAAACTGCTCCCAGGAATCGCTTGTGGCAAAGATTTCGGCAACAGTTTCATAAACAAATACAGCAGACGGCTATCACAAATCACCCATTCCGTTTGTCTGTATAGTTTATACAGTTCCCTATCCTGCTGCAACCTCACCAGATGGTCAATGTTGGGCGTCACCACAACTCCTTGCTGCAGCTCCCTCAACAGCTCCTCCTGAGTCGCCGCCACTATCTCCGTATTCAGTATCTTAACTCTTTGCATTGTTGATAGTTGAGAGTTGAAAGTTGATAGTTGAAAGTTGAAAGTTGACAGTTGACAGTTGACAGTTGGCAATTGACAGTTGACCATGCGGTATGCCTGCCATTTTTCTCAGCTTGTCAGTTTTCACTGTTTTTCTGAACTGCGCTGCAAAGCCGTAGGCTATTCAAAGATGTCGGACAAGGGCTGTTAAGCTGGCTTGAACAGGACTTGGAAGGACAACTTGGAATTCCCGCTCGTAGAGCATGCAGCACAAATCATGGTTTTAGTATTTCTTATCTGTGATATCTGTGTTATCTGTGTGACCTATTATTTTTCTGTGATTTCTGTGTTATCTGTGTGACTTTTCTGATTAATAAAATCATCACGCTTACAATGACTGATACACATCACAGACTTGATCTGCTATTACATCCCAATTATACTTACTGATGTCATATTCCACATGGTGATACACCCCATCCACATTCTTCTGCAACTTTGTAGCAAGCGCATCCACATCCCCGACAGGGAAATAGCAACTCTTTTCCAGTCCGATTTCTTTATTTGCAGGAATATCACTGACAATCACAGGAAGATGATAACTCATCGCCTCCAGCAAGGCGATTGGAAGTCCCTCATGCGATGAAGGTAAGACGAAACATCTGGCATGTGATAATAGCGAATGCAATTTCCTCCCTTTTACAAATTCCACCAAGACAACATGGTTTTGTTCAGCCATGTCCCGAATTTGTTTGGAATATTTTGTTTCGAAATATGTATCACCAGCAATCACCAAACGGCAACCCTTCATGTCAATCTTCGAACATGCCATGATGATATGATGCAAGTTCTTTTCTTCCTCAATCCTACTCATCCCAAGAACATACTTCCCCTTTTCGATTCCCAACTCAGAGAAATATTCAGGATAATCGCACACTTCAGGTTCTGGCACACCATTATAAATCAATGCACAATCCCTACGTTTATATTTCTTCTCCATCGAATCTTTGATTCCCTGCGATATGACAATGACCTTGTTAGCAAATCTCATTCCTGCCCATTCTCCACATCTTAAGACTGCTTTTGCATACCACCTCCACTTATCCCGTTCATAATCAGATCCGTGATGAGTTAGCACGACCTTCATTCCCAACCATCTGGCAATAGGAGCGAGCAATGCAGGCCCGATAGCATGGATATGTACAATATCAATTTCATTTTTTTTAGCCATCAATATAGCCTTGAAGGTATGCACAATAACCTCCAGAGACTTTATCTTAGGCGTATCCACATCCACAAGATGACAGCCCTGATATTCAATTAGATGATCATACACATAGCCTCTTCTTCTATAGACTGTTATATCATATCCACGTTGTGCAACACGAGGGTACAACTCTTCACAATGAGTCTCTATCCCCCCCATCACATCAGGAATTCCTCTCGTACCAACAACTGCAATCTTCATCTTTCCTATCCCAATTCCCTAATCTATCCCATATTCGCGTTTTAACCAAAGTTCAAACAAGGGATCCACGAAGGAAAACGTATCTCTGGTTTTCTCAACCAAATCCTTTTCGACAAGAGTTTTCTTGTTCCTCGTGATTGTCTGAGATTGACCAAGACGATATTTCTCCACCACACCTTTTGCGTTAAAATGTGTCTCCCCCGAAGCAATTGCCTTCAATAAGGCAATCTGTGAAGGCACCAGTTCATCGAGTTCATTTTGGAATGTTTCCGCATTCGTATCGATAACCATATCCAACTGCCGATCAATATCCTCATCGGAAACGATTCCTTCTGTATGCGACCATACAAAGAAACAATATTGCTGGACATACCATGAATTATATTTCACCCTTTCACACAACTTCTCTGCTTGTTCTTCTGTGATATGTTTACCAGTAGCTTTAAAGTTGTTGACGATGTACGGCAACCAGTATTCTTTGGATATTCGCTTCAACTGCATCATCTGACCGAACTTATAAAAGGGGCTTCTGGAGTTATTGAAGATTTTCTTCATCATATGCATCTTACTCCCATACAGACAATAGGTAGTATGGTGCTGCAACTGCCACTCTGAACGCAGCATGGACTCCAGTCTTTCCCAATGAGGGATATTTGCCAATTGCTGAAACTCATCAATACAAATGATGACACGGATTCCCTTCTCGACAGCAATCTTCTCGGGGAGCTGAAGAATCGTTTCCGGATTTTCTTTCACAGGATTGATCTTCAAATCCACCTCAATAGAGTTCATTGGATCACTTGCAATCGTGATGCTGGGTGTCAGACGGTTCACAAACCGCAGGAAATCTCCCCATTTCTGCTCCAGAGTTGATGATACCCCTTGGATAACAGCTGATGCGAATTTATTGTAAAACTCTTCCTCTGTATGTATTTTATAAGCATCCAAGAAACAAACTCTGATATTCTTTTCCTCTTCCACCAGCTCTTTCATGGATTCTTTCACCAGCGACGACTTACCCCATCGTCTTGGGGACACCAATATCGTATTAATCCCATGACTCAGGAAATTCTTCAATTCCCGTCTGTCATCGATCCTGTCAATGAAGCTTTCTGCCTCAGCCAATCTACCGTATTGAAAAGGAACTACCATCGTTATACGAATCTAAAATTTCATGCAAAGATAAAAAAATATACGCATACGTATAATACAACTGCGTATAATTTATTCTTTTTTAAGAGAAGTCTTATCAGATCATAGCAATTTACAGATATCGCAGAAAGTTTTAGTCTCGCACAGATTGCACAGATGCCACAGATTTTATTTTTCATAGATGTTTTTAATTTGTCAGAAGAATCCATGAAAACAAGTTTTCTGAGTTCTTCAGTCCAAAAGAAAACACTTATTCATCTTGCAGAGTGAATAAGCCATTGATGATGGCAGAAGTATGATAAAAAATCTGTGTCATCTGTGCCATCTGTGTGACATAACTATCAACTCTCAACTATCAACTCTCAATTCCTTTATCACATTCCAAACAAACAGAGGATTTCCCAATATATATCGCCTCCACATTCTTTTCGGTTCTATACATAGTCTGTACAGCCATTCCAGAGAATGGTTCTGCCACCATTCAGGAGCACGCTTTGCTGTGCCTGCATAGAAATCGAACACAGCTCCAATTGTACCGACATGACAATGGATATTCAGTTCCTTCCAATGGCTATATGTCCATTTCTCCTGCTTGGGAGCCGTCATGCCGACCCACAGCAAATCAGGATTGGCATCATTGATTGCCTGGATGATGGCAGCATTATCCTCATCAGAGAACTCCGGTTTATAGGGCGGTGAATATGTCACCACCTCCAAATGGGGATAATCTATCGCCGCCTGTTCACGTATTCTCCCCAGCACCTTCTCCGATGACCCCATGAACATCACCCGCAACTTTTCCTTCTCACCACTAACCGCTAACCTCTCACCTCTAACCGCTAACCTCTCACCTCTAACCTCTAACCTCTTACTTTCAAGCCTTTGCATCTCAAAGACGAACAGATCCCATCCCGCGATTCTTTCTTTCGGCTGACTTTTCGCTTTCAGGAACTTACAAGCCTGAATGATGCTTGCCCCGTCAGGAATGAGATAATCCCCATTCTTCAACGCTTCTGCAAACAATTCATCCTTCTGAGCTGTATTAAATGAATGTGCATTGATGGTATTGATGAGCGTCTTCCCATCAGGAATAGCTTTCAATGCTTCTTTCGATTCAACAATTTTCAATTCACCTAATTTCATGTCGAGTAACACAGTGTTTTTGGTACAGAGAAATTAATGGCACACAGATTGCACAGATGACACAGATTTATCAAATTGACAGTTGACAATTGACAGTTGACAGTTATTTATCTCTCGCAGAACCGATGGAGCAGCAAGAGCCATTCAAGCTTGCTTGATAATGGCCGAGTCGTGACAGAGGAAGACTAAGTCAAATCGCAGAGAGCGCAGAAAGAGTTTGAAATCATTTATTCACATCGAGCTCTAAATATTGTTGCGGTGTTAGCACTTGGACAAGATCGGCATTTCCTGTTGGAAAATCCGAAGTGTTAAAAGTCAGCAATATTTCGCAACCTATCTTCTGAGCAAGTTCATACTGACAACTATCTTCAATATCCTTAAACTGGATGTTATTGACACCTCGAAGCAAACTTTCATTATCATGTTCTGCCACGCGTATTGTCTGCAAGATTTTTGTCGTGATTTGTCGCAAAGCCGATATACGCTCCTCTCCCCAAAGCTCCAGTTCTTTCCTGAGGTACTTGTCAATCAAGAAAACCATTGTATAGAAACTTCCCACAGACATATACAAAGGATGCTTTTCCTGCTGAAGTCTCTGAAAAAGTTGATGAGCTGTATTGAAATCCTCACGTATGATGAAGTTCTCAAGGACTACGTTTGTGTCAATAAAGATATTCATATTCCGTATTTTTCACGAACAACGTCATCACGCAACTGTTCCCATGAGAAATTCTCCTCAGGCTTTCCCAGGATGCCTCCTAATTTGAACAGGCCATCAGAATCTCCTTTGATAGCTTCCAGCCTCCTAAACAGTTCCTTTTTCTCCAACGCTTTGTTTTTATCATGTTCGAGATGCCACACATAATCCATTAACATTTTTTGCAATTGTCTTTCTATCCACAATTGCATGGCATCAGCTCCTCCGAAGTGAGGTTTAGCCCGCTCCATCACTGCGTCGTCTATTCTTACATTATACGTGCACATACCTTTAATGTTTTTGTTCTTGGGCGCAAAAGTAGATATTATTTTTTATTTCACCAAATAATTGGATACTTTATTATTATCTCTCATACAGATGGCACAGATTATTTCCCATCAGGAATACTTCAAAGCTTCTTTCGATTCTCAATTCTCAATTTCCTCCCCACAATTATCAATTCGAAAAGCCTTTTACCTTTCACTCACCATACGAATCAGAGACCGTTCCCCTCTCACTCTTCAAACATTGGCACATTCAATGCGGCCAATGATTGCCTTGTCAACAAATAAGCATTGTTAGCTTCTTTGGGAGAAGGCACATATCCACCATGAATTACTCTATGTCGCACCCTCATAACTTCTCCCTCCACATTGGGCATTTTTGCCAATGATATTGACAGTTTCTTGCATAATTCACAAAGTCGCTTATAACCATCTGCCTTACTCAATACATATTCTCTTAGTTTGTTTGGGACTTCTTCTGTATCAAAGTATGTAATAATTTTCTTCTTGATCATCACTTCAATGGCGGTAGCACAATTCAAGACGGCTGCACGCCAATCATGGCGAGATAAGTTCATCTGCGCATTACTAAGCATTTCATATGGAGCAGATATAGCCTTATTGGCATTTTTGATGGCAGTCATGATCTCATGAAATGACAACCTGCCTTCCCTATCATCATAAACCGTGGCGATATTAACACCATGTTGCGGACTTCCATTCTCTTGAAACTCAACGAAATTTTTCACTCTACACAAAATATTGGGTACTTCGTCTGAAGGAATACGAATTGCATCTGGATTGATTATTTGAAGAGCATAGACAATACGTTTTGCTTGATTCTCTACCCATGCAGAGTTTACCTTAAGGGGATTATTAGTGTAACACTCAACGAATATTGTTGAAATCCATACATCAATGTTTACTGGTGAGTCTAAGCTCACATAACTATTGACTTTACCATAATTATCTTCATCTATCTTGTAAATTTCCATTAGATTTGGGATGCGAAGCTCCGGGAAACCAAATCTCTGTATAACAGAAGGAATTACAAGAGAGACAAATGAATCTTCATGTCGGAAAGAAAAACGTCTCCCAAGTAAGCGCCATTCGATCGCATACCTATCTGCGAAGTTAACAAAATGTGCACTCCTATATTTATACCCCTTCATCATGGCTTGCACTTATCATAGATAAACAATTGTAACGTACGCTTCAACAGTTCCTTTGCATCTATCTCTGCATCTTTTGCTTTTAAACGCATATTAGTAAATGCAATATAAACAAGGAATGCTTTAAATATTGCAGTGTCGTATTTTTCAGATATCAAATAGGCTCCATTTTGAATTTGAAGAAATCCTGAAATTCCCAAGAACACAAAGTACATCAAATACAACAGGAAAATCACATTACTTGGATGAATCAGATAAACAGCAAGTTCTTCTCTATAATATTCATATTGATGATTTCCCCAGTTACGTAATGGAGTTTGGTGAATAAGCCATTTTGTAATCGAGTATGAATGTGAACAAAGAATAGAACCAAAGGAAATAGCCAAAAATACAATTGTCTCTGAAAGAATATTCCAATTACAAATTCCTTTCATTGCAATCAACCCTATAGCAGGCATGGCAAATGCATATATAAACACAAAGAAATAAGTTCCAACGATTGTTATGAAAGGATGAGCCATGCTTATAAGACAATACACAATGGTTCTTAAATATAAAACCATTGTCTCTATTGTACGTCCTTTCTGATTCTGCGTTATTCTTGCCACCAATTCCAAAGCCCCCCACAACATAGAAAAACCTATGAGAATAACCAAAGACCACCATTTGAGCACATAGATCATCCAACAGAACAAACCAAACACTAGACAACCGATTGCAAGAATTATCACTATTAGTACACCTAATTGGGTTTTATCAGACATCTTGAACTTACTCACAAAACGGCGCCAGCGTTGGGGACATATTGCTCGGATATGATTTTCGTTTCTACATATCGTATAATTCCTTCCACACTCATAAAACCCTTCATAATCATTCGTGGGACTATGATATACAAAGGGGTATTCCCACACCACTCCATTCTTCAACAGAACCAAAAAGCACCTGCCTGTAATAATGGCATATGTCCCTCTCATATCATAATGCACAAAGCTTTTAACGACAGTTGTTCCTGCCACCTTTGCGTCAGCATCAACAGTCTTATCCATCAACTCATGTACGATTTTCTCTATAACAGCCTCATTAGATTTTAAGGGGATTGTTGTCCACCACAAAAAGGCAAAAAGAAATAGGACAAGATTAGGAACAAGGGTATAGCAACTTCCATACACGATATACTCTATACCAATAACAGCAACAAGCAGAATTGCTACCAGAACTATTATCCAAGGACGTTCAAATTCTTCCCGTTCCAAGAAACGGAAACATTTATTTCCGTTATGATTTGTCCATTTCTTCACTTTATTCATCACGTTCCTCCCATTCACAAATTCTCTCCATGGCATTTCTTGAACTTCCTTCCAGCCTTTTTCTAACCATTAACCGTTATCCCCTCTATAACATCTCACCTATAACCCTTCTATTCATCCCCCACGAGGCAATCGTTATTCCATAGAGGAATATATTCTGCAAACAACTCATCCTTCTGAGCTGTATTAAATGAGTGTGCATTGACGGTATTGATGAGCGTTTTCCCATCAGGAATATAGCCTAATTTCTCTTTTGATTCAACAATATCCAAATTCTTCAGCCTCAACATATAACTTAAAAATGATTAATAAAAAGTGTGATGCCTTTAATGGTATCCCCACTATTTGTTTGTAGTCTTAGAAACATTTATCAGATCTTTTTGGGCAGTAACGTATGGTAAATATTTCTTCATCAAAGGGATGAGTAACTGATAAGTAAACATTACAGCAATCAAAATAACAAAAACAATTACAAGCTGTGGCAGTGCAGCTAAAAATTTGTTTCCAATAGGTACGTATATTTGCAATAAAAGACCATGGGTAACAAGAATCATAAGAGAGTATCTTCCCCAATATGTTATGAAAGGTAGGTCGCCTAACATCTTTGCCCCCAAAACAACACCCAAAGTGCCTGCCATACCACACACATACTGCAAAATCGGAGTAATATGATAATTATTTTCTTTGTAACTACAGCTTCCACCCACATAGAAAACTAAAGCAAAGCACGCTACAACAATAATAGGCAGATATTTATCCCATTTATTAGGCACTAAGATGTCCGTGAACTTATTAAACAAATACCCCATTACAAAGAATGGCAAAGCAGACATCGCCGAATCAATAAATCCAGGCAGGTTATATCGAGGGGGAGTTGCGAGGAAAACTGAGCCTATTATACCTATCGTGAAACCACAGACAGTAATACAAAATGCTATTATCTTGGGATTTGATGATATTTTCTTCACAGGGACAAGAATCGCGTAAAAGTAAAGACTTAACAAGAAAAGCGCCCACAGAAACCATAGCGAACTATTTGAAAACTCTTCTTCTACAATAAATGCCCACAATCCACTTAATCCCAAAGATTCTGTATGTTTCACAGTATGCCCCAATATATTAAGAATATTGGGCATTGCAAAAGATGTCACAAAATAGAAAAAAGCAAATGGTATCAACAACTTATTGACCTTCCTTCGGAAAAAGTCTGTAAATCCATCATATTCTTTAAAAAACAAACCTGACAAGAAAAAGAATAATGGTAATCGAAATAATGATATAGAGTTTACAATTGTTGGGACATTATCCAAGTGAACGAAAATATGGTAGAGAACCACTTCCGTAATACTAAATCCCTTTGCCAGATCTATATATTGTAATCTTTTTTCTTCCCGGATGCCCAATGATATTGCCTTTTTCATCTTTCCTTTTGATGCTTCTATCTATTTTTCCAATAATCAAAGTATTCTTTCCCATCTCCTCTCAGCCAGTCAATGGTTTCTTTCACATTCTGCTCATAACTTTGGCTAAATGCGCCAAATAGTGAAATGGTAACGTTGCTGGGAGCATAGAAATCCTCTATCATATTCCGATAGCGCATGGAATAAAGAGGAAAGTTGATACCGAACAAACGAAGTAAATCCCCCATCAATGCACCTGCAGCAAAGAAGAACTTGGGTATACGTTTGATATTCTTACCTGTTATTTCTTTTGATAAGGCATTCAACCACACATAACTGTCAATCGGCATATCACCCAAATAATATGTTTTCTTATCCGACAGTTCATCTGATGTATTCATAATAGCATCCAACTGTTTCACAAGATTTTTCACGTATGCATATGTTCTGATGACAGGCTTCCTACTGGGATGCACATACATTCCCTTTGCGATAAACTTCCATAACTCATTAGGATAACGCATGTGCCAAGGTCCCCATACATTACAAGGTCTGAATATTGTCCATTTGCATTTCATCCCAGCCTTCCTAATATATTCCTCATCCATTTTCTTGCTGATACCATACACTGTATGAGGAGCATAACTATCATCTGATAAGCCGAAGGGTATCGCTTTGTCTTTATAAACATACTGCGTTGAAGCAAAAAGAGCATGTTTAACGTAATCATGCTTCATGATTTCGTTCACTACATTCTCTGTACCTTCTGTATTTTCAATATAATCTTCCAGTTTATCGCTCAACGTATCTGTTCTTGCAGCAAGGTGAATAACAATTGTGGGCTTATACTTGTCAAAAGCAGCAGCTAAAGCCTCTTTATTCATAATATTTCCCTCATGCCAATACTTATGCTGGTTTTTCTTCGTCACATCAGCCTTATCATAATTAACAAATTGATAGCCTTTTTCTTCAAACAGTTCTATCAAGTTGGTACCGATAAAACCAGAACCACCTGTTATCAATATAAAATCATCCTTTGTAATCATTTCTTTATTATTTTACTCTATAGTTACCGCCATTCTGACCACAAAACAAAGATATGACCTCAGCATATATATTCGAAACAAACAAAAGCCACCATAACAAATATATTCGTATAACAAAATTGTGCAATGTCGGTAATTAACAAACTAATCTAAATTCAAACCACTCAGTTTTACGATTCGTTCACAACTATTGGCATCATGATATTTATAAATCAAATCACATACTCTGTGACGTTTCTCTTTATACAAATCCTTGTCATTGGCAAAATCATCTATAAAGTTATAAAATTCTTTTTTTGTTTTGATGATATGTCCTGCCATATAATCTTCTGGCCGTTCGAAAATAAAGCCTCGAGTCTTACCATAATCCTCAAGATCAGGAACCACAAATGCTAAAGGGCGATCCGTCAACAAATACTGCATGGAAGCCGAAGAGTAATCGCCGATTAAGCCATCTGACTGAGCCATCAATGTATACATATCGTATTCGCTCTCAACAAACTCCTGATGAGAGAACACACTCAAATGGCTAAAATGCCTTCGAGTTCCTTCTGGGGCAGTCTGAACTGGGTGTAACTTTACAATAAGATGAATATTATACCTTTCCAAGATGTTATTTAATTCCTCATAATCTTCTTCATGAAACAATGGTACTAATGTTTCAATATGCGAATCATCATATCCAAGATATTCTGATTGCCGGTATGTTGGAACCCAAAAAAGAACTTTCTTGAATCTGCTAAAATCATAAGAATCTCTAGGTGCTGTCAATAATTCATCGCACATGGGATCTCCTGCAACAACAATATTACTTTCACTACATAAGTACGCTTTTGCATGTATCTTAATATAGAAATCTGATGGAGAAATCATATATGTAAAAAAGAACTCATCACCATTTCCAATGTTAGTACTATTCGCCATACGCTTTATATCCGCATTTCCATGCTGCATTTGTATAACACATTGTTTTGGAGATGGCTTTACAGGAATTTGTCCCACAGTATAAAAAACATGAGCAGATTTAAGAAAAACCAACAGAGCTTTTATTCCACTAACAAAAGTCACTCTTGGAATGTCCTCTGCATATATCATATTTTCAATACCGCAATATATTTTGTATTTCTTATCATAATCATGATCTAAGAGGTATTTTCTCATCGTTAGATTACAAAAAGAGACACCATTATTTGCAGTATATAGCAATATCACCTTATCATCCTTTGGAATAAGTTTATTTGCCAAAGTCAATAAAGGGAATATTGTCTTTTTAAGAAAAATCTTAAATTCTCTATTTTTAAACATTGTTGTATCAGTTTTTATCTATTTCTAAAAGTGCTTCAATAAATTTCTCCATATATTTCTTCTCACCGATAGACACACGCAGACAGGTCCCGAATTCACCTACATTAGGATACGATTTTATTAAAATTTTCTTCTCCGCTTTCATCCTTTCTACTATTATTTGAGCATCGGTTTTTGTTTTAATAAAAAGGAAATTTCCAGCTTCACCTTTATGTGCATATCCGTTCCTGTCAAGAGCCTCTATCAGCCACCCACGTCCTTCTTTAAATTTTTCTATCAAAGATTGCAACATACCAGGAGTCTCTATTATCTTCTCTGCAATTTTTAACGCAAAAGCATTAGTGTTATGAGGAGTACATAGTTTTTGAACCATTTTGACGCCCTCTGGCCAACCTGCGACATACCCCAATCGGCACCCAGCCATTGAGAACAGTTTCGAAAACGTTCGTGTGACGAAAACATGCTCATGATTCAATGCATAGTTGATAAAAGTACCAGGATAGAAATGGTGATATGCCTCATCTATCAACACCGTAATTTGTTTGTTATTCGCCACTTCCATAATATTCCTAAACTCATCCTCTGAATAGACATTACCCATTGGATTATTAGGATTCAATAAAATAAGTAATTGAGTTTCATCTGTCAGCTCTTTGATGATGTTGTTCACATCCATAGTTAAGTCCTCATTATATGGCACCTTCACGAAGTCTCTACCATACATTTCAGAATATACTTGAAACATAAAATAACTTGGTACAACCCCAACAATTCGCCCACCTGGTGCTGTAAACGCTTGAATAATATATCGAATACCTTCAGCAGAGCCATTAACTAAACATAAATGTGAAACATCCGTTTTTAGAAAATTGGCCAACACTTCCGTAAAGTGTAAAGTCTCTGGATATTGTGCCACAAATTGTGGTGTCACATCTTTCAATGCATCATCTATGAACTCTTGCGGTAAACCACCTGGATTCTCATTAAGGTCAAGCCTCAAAAATCCTTTACGTTCATTTTGATCAAATATTCTATGCAAGTTTTCTATTTTAGAATCTAAATAATACATACTTTTCTGTTTTTATTATGTAGTGAATTAAATTTCAAAAAAATTATTTCTTTCAATAAATTGCTGCATTACCATTGCCATCTGGATACTTTCTCTACGACGAAGACGTACGGATGAGAAACGTTTGTTCAAAATGCAGCTAATAAATTCCTGAATTTCATATCTCAATCCATAACCATCCCATTTATAGAAAAACTTCTTATTCTGATTCTGGTCTTCATAACGAAGTTCAAAGTAATCAGTCAGCCACCAAGGTGCAGGCACATAAGCATATCCTTTGGTTCCTGAAATGACCAGATTGCCCTCTGTCTTTACTCCAAGTCCTACTTTAAAAGAACATGAAGCGTTCTCATATCTTAGTACACCACGGGTATAGATATCTATGCCATTTTCCATACGTGAATATAGATCAATGTTCTGATATTCTATTCCCATCAGTTTGAAAATGGGAAGTAGAGGATAACTACCTTGTTCAAAAAGTGCTCCACCCGCCTGATTAGGATCAAATTCGCGACCATTCTTATCCAACAACTGAGACAATGATGCTTCTATATCGACAACTTCACCAATCAATCCGGATTTTATCAAAACCATCAAGTGGTTAAATGCTGGACAATGAGCCGTCTTATTAGCTTCCATCAGAATCACCCCTTGCTGTTCTGCCAATCTATATAGTTCTTTGGCTTGATCACCATTTAGAAGCATTGGCGTTTCACATAGGACATGTTTCTTTCTCTCCAATGCTTCTTTGATACACGAATAATGAGCCAAATGAGGTGTAGCAACATATACCGCATCCACAGCTTGATAGAATTCATCCAAATGATCATAGGAAATGATTTTATCATTACCTTTATTTATCAATGCTTTCGTTGCATCCGGATTAATATCGTATGCAGCACAAACATTAATGCCATTCACCACATCAGCTTCAGAAGGGAATCTCTCAGCTACTCTTCCACATCCAATAATGCCAACCCTAATGACATCCTGGCTTTCATTACGCAACATGGTACTACTAATACCTTCCGTTCTTGGCAGATAGACGACTTCACAATATTCTTTCAAATAGTCGAACTTTCCCTCCCAGTCACTTCCTATTGCAAAGATATCTACATTATACTTCTGGATATCATCAATTTTCTGACCCACATAATCTTCAATAATGATTTGATCAGCATAGCCTGTTGCCTTCACGGCCTCAACACGTTCCAATACGTTATTGCGGACATTCAGTTTTCCTCTATCACGATCAAAACTATCGTTGGTGACACCCACAATCAGGAAGTCTCCCAACTCCTTTGCACGACGCAATAGGTTGATATGCCCCTGATGCAGCAAGTCGTATGTTCCGTATGTTATAACTTTTTTCATACTTTTTCTCTCCAATAATAAATATTTTCATGTCCATTTCCTATTCTTTGCTCTAATGGCGGCAATTTCATATAATCACCAAACAAAGCTTTTAGCCATTCATCGTATTGATCCATAACATAAAAATGTGTATCCTCAAACACATGCAAACTATAAGTTGCAAGCATAGATTGAGGAAGATATTCTTTTATGCCATGTTTCGGGAATGTAAAACTTGTAAAATAATTGCATTGTGAATAATCCCAATAGCGACATTGCCTTATATGGAGTTTTGTTAATTTATCAATAACACAACCAACTTTGTTTAAATAGAAAACTTTAAGAAATAGTGTTCTCAACTTTTTCCCAATATATTTCTTCTTGGATAAATCTCCATACCCAATTCTATGAAAAATACAAAGCCTCCATATCATAATTATTTGGGATGTCTTTTTTTTGACTTCAATAATATTATCATTCGCGCCATCTAAAGGGAAAACGTCAATCCAAAGCCCGGTTTCTACTTCGTTCCATGGTATAAAATTTGTGTCCACATAAGTTTTATGCATATCACAAACTCTCGCAAATGCTATTTTTACTCCTTTACAATTTTTCTTTTCTGCAGCAAACAACTGATAACCGTTTTTTGATTGATATATTTGGATAAACCTATCATAATCTGGACGTGGCATCGCAATGTCAATATCATCATCCCAAGGTATATAGCCATTATGCCTAATTGCGCCCAAAAGAGTTCCTCCGCATAATGTATAATTAATTTGATGATCCACACAAAACTGATGTACATCTTTCAGAATCGTCAGACATTCTTGCTGAATATCCATCAAACTCATTTCCCTTAAATTATACGCTTTTTCCATTCTGTTATTTGTTTTTGGGGGAAATAGTCCACAAACCACCATTTTGCCCACAATACAACAATAAATTTCCTTTATAAAAGTCAACATCTTCAGGTTCATCAAAAATCACATTATTCAAATCAATGATTTTTTTTATTTTGTGCTTTTTCAGATCAATTATAATAATAGCACGTTCTGCATCCATTCTTTTACCATCAACAGTATTTTGAAGTCCTACAGGCAAATATAAATGACGTCCTTTTATCGCCCCCCCCTGTGACATATTCATAAAAGAAACTTCAAATTGTTCATGAATATCTGATTCCGAGAGTTGTACACTTTTACCCTCAGCCAACTTCGGTAATCTATATTTAATAATAGAATGACGTATTTTTCCCTCTGTATCTTTTGATCCTAATCTAATAAATGCATACAAATACTTTCCTTTATTGTCAATTATCCAATCATTTATTAGCTTCGGCTTTCCATTTTCCACAGCCTGAATAGTTTGAACCAGTTGAGACTTTCCTTCTTCTAAATTCTCCACAAAACATCTGCTGTATGGCGATGAACATTCTGATACATAAAAAACTGGTACTGTATTATTATTATAAAATTCAACACCAAAAGAAGCACAATTCGCATGATTCGATTTACCATAAGATGCCAATTTGTATTCTTGAACTATTTGCCCTAACTTCAAATCAAACACCCTACAATAACCGGTATTATTCAAGATGTAGGCATAATCTCCATAGATTGCCATACCTTGGGCTGCCTGCCCTTGATATACACCTTTCACATCATATTTATCCGCACATGCAACAAACGGAAGCAACAGAAAGAAGGAAATAACAAAATGCTTCAAATTCATTCTGATTATTACTTTAAAAAGTTTTCCTGATATAAAAATGGGGAATATCCATCTATTAATTCTAATAAATAAAAAAGGAATTGTTATTTATGAAGCTTACAAATCTTTCAGGTATTGAGTCAATCTCTCAAAAATCTCTTTTAATCCATATCGAGGAACCCATCCAAGTTTCATCAATTTTTCTGCACTTAATCGTTGTTTAGTAGCTGGTGCATACCCCATACCTTCATTCAATTCAACGCGTACATTTATATTCGGATTGAAGTTTTCCTTCAGATATTCCGCCATACCTCGTGCAGAAATATAAGTATCCCCATTCGCCACATTATAGGCTTCCCCTTTCTCGCCTTTCAGCATGATATACAATATGGCAGACACAGCATCCGTCGTATAACAATATGGACGAGCGGATTCACCTGTCGTATGAAGAATGATATCTTTTCCTTCTGCTGCAAGTCGCGCGAACTGTGCAATCACTCGATTGTCATCTTTAGCAATTCCTGCACCTGTCGTTTGAGTCAATCGTGCAATCTTCGTTGGTACACCATATTCATGCGCATATAAACAACATAGATTTTCAGCTGCACGCTTTGCCATAGGATAAGAACTACGCACACTCGTAGGATCCCAATAGCCTTGTACATCTTCTGTCACGAGTTTACTGTCATTATCAAGTCGGCCATATACTTCTAGTGAAGATAGATATACGAATCCCAGGACAGAATGTCTTTTTGCATATTGCAGCAAGACCGATGTGCCTTGTAAGATTGTGTCAAAAGTTTCTACTGGGTGCTCGACAAAGAATTTGGAAGAAGTCGGTGCAGCACAATGAATGATATAGTCAACCTCTCCGATGCTGTCATAGTCAAATGAAAGCAGATCACATTCAATCAACTCTATCTTTGTTGCATCATCTTCAAAAAGAGCTTCTGCCCTCTTCTTGTTTCGAACGGGAGCAATAATACGAATCTTTTTATCAAGAGCTAATAGACAATGTATTAGTGTTGAACCTATCAGCCCAGTAGCACCTGTTATTAAAATAGTTGCACCTGCTAATTCTTCAGACAATCCGAACGATGCAACAAAGTCTTTTATGTCTTGTTTTTGTACTTTGTCCATTAGAATCCAAATATTTGTTGGTTTTCATGCACCTCCACCATTGCACGGAATATAAAGAAATCCGTCGGTGTAGTAATTTTGATATTTTCCATCGGTCCAATGATGGTATTCATCTGATGACCATAATAACTCATCATCGTGCAAGAATCTATGAAATCATGCCTATTTTCCCTCCTTGCCTTCTCATGAGCAGATAGTATATCAGAAAGGATGAAACTTTGAGGAGCACGTGCTATCAAAGAATCTGCTCGATTAGGAATATGCAGATTCCCGTTTTTTTGACGAACCACAAACGTTTCCGTTGCAGGAATACAGGTAATACAGTTCCCCTTTTCTTGCACCTTTTTGATATTATCAGTTATTGTCTGCTCTGTAATAAGAGGACGGACTCCATCATGTATTAACACACAACTATTTTCTGGAAAATGCTTTTTGGCCACCTTCAATCCATTATATATACTGTCCTGTCCTGTATCTCCCCCAGGAACAATCTCTACCACTTTGGTAATCTCAAACTTCTTCAATTGTTTTTGTAGGAACGGAATCCAATATTCAATACACACCACCACAATACCATCAATATTGGGGTGAGTGTCAAACAATTCAAGTGTGTATATAATGATGGGTTTCCCACGCAATTCAAGAAATTGCTTGGGACGAGAAACAGTATTCATTCGTTTCCCAGAACCACCAGCAAAAATAACTGCAACATTTTTCATATTTATTATCTTTCTTTGGTATTGATGAATTTATCTCTGATTATTCTGTATCTTTTTATAATTGAATAATAAAAAGGAATAACAACACCACTATTCTTATACGATTTCTTCCTCCATCGAGAAACAACTTTTATCTTCCCGACACTGTAAATATCCCCCAATGCATATATATCAGAATTCATCTCCTTTATCTTATTATCGAACTCAAAAAGAGATGTGAGGTCAAGATTCTTCACTTCGCACAATAATGGTCGATATATCTCCTCAAGCTGCCCTTCCAGTCTATGCCAGATATATTTTTTATGATCCGTATCACCCTTATATAGATTATAAAAATCTGTGAGCACATATATTGCATGCATATATTGCTTGATAGACTTCAATTTCACTACAGGATCCACCGTCTGTCCTTCTCGACCCACAAGATATTGATACAAACAGATATCCATATAATAAAATTTCTCAACGGTTGTCATTGGCTCACCCATCCATTCTTGATCCGTGTATGACATCCCCTCCGTCTGATGATAGCCAATAGCACGAAGCTTATTAGTTTGATAGAAAATTCTGTGCATGTGCATTCGTCTCGCTGAGAAACCAAGAATCTCCTTAAAACTCAATGGAGTGTTATGGGGAATTGGTAATTCAAACATCTTTTCCACATGACCTTCCTCATCTACCTTATTATAGTCCGTCAGCACCAAATCATAATCATTCTGCTTTAAAAAAACAATTGCTTTCTCAAATTCTGACGTATCAAAATAGTCATCTGCATCCAGAATCTTCACATATTTTCCTGTTGCCTCTTTCAATCCACGATTCACACATGATCCATAATTGCCATTTTCTTTATCTATCACACGGAATGTTTGAGGATATTTTGCTTCATATTCATGAGCAATCTGCGACGATGAGTCTTTCGAGCCATCATTGACCACCAACACTTCCAACTGTTGCATATTTTCTTCCGACACAATCAGCGAATCCAAACATTTATGGAGATATTTCTCCATATTGTAAGTCGGAATAATAATAGTAAGAATCTTATTCATTCTTTTTTGTTAATGATTATGTTCCCTAATTACCCACTTTTCTATATTGCGAGTTTCCTTACTGAAGTTTATGCCTATCCTGATAAGTTCCCTTCCATTTGTAATGAATGGGAGGAGATAATCTTTGCAAATCATTTCAAAATCTTGTATATCTATTGGACATTTCATACTTCATTAGGATTTACATTCTCAACACTTGTGTCATCCTGATTGTGAGGCACGATATCATTATTCCTCGTGGACATCCTCCATCCCTGTAAATAGAATATCATAAACCACCACATTATTAATGACTTAACAACACTTATTATAGCTATATCTCCCCAAAATAAATTTGCGAAGAAACATAAAAAGGCTGTTGACAATATCCAACTATATGTGATAATCCATAAATCAAGCCTTCCTGTTCTCCAAAATTGAGATTTTAGCATCTTTCGGTATAAAATAGAAAGAATTAATGACATGGCTCCAGCACAAAGAATACCCCAATAACCAAAATCCACATGATAATTATAATATGTAGTATAGACATTCCCTAACAGATATCCCCCATAAGTGTTAAATGGTAATTCTGCTGAAAAATGGCGCGATTGATCTGATCCTTGTCTTTGTGCAATCTCATTGTAAACCTTGCTAATTGTGTATTGAGCAAATAAATCACTCGTGTTATGTTGCTTAAAGGGTCTTCGAATATATTCATCCAGATTCTTTATTTGTGCTCCGCAATAAATAGAAAAGACCATACTCATTGTATTCTTATTTTCTTCTCGCCCTACAGCATAACCAATCTGTTTAAAGAAAGCTCCAAATATTATCCCTAGACTAAGAATAACCGCCATTATTTTGGGGGGAAGCAAACCACCTTTCCATCGAATTTTGAATTGATAGCATATATAAAAAAAGCAGAAATAAGAAATGAAATAATTTAGGAGTCCCATTCTGCCACCTGTAAGCAATACACCTCCAAGACAAGTGATAAGATTTAAAGCGATAAGTATTTTCTGTTTGTTATATTGCGATGACTTAAATTGATAATAAGGTAATAATATACACCATATATAACCCGCATTTCGACAAAGACCATATGAATTTGACACATAAGAAGGTAACTTGACTACTGTATTATAAAATTTTTTATCATGATCCATTTCGGCCAAAGCATTAGACAAGTCTTCCGTTTCGGCATATTCCATACTAAATTTTGCCATCATGTAAAACGACAATAATTGGAAACACCAAAATAGAAATAATTTAATCGGTCTAATCTTTATGGGAGCAAACTCTATCACCTGCTTTCTTTGAAATGACATGGAATTCTTATTGTAATCATACAATTCCACAAGATAGAAAAGAAGAGCTCCACCTACTATCATAAAAACAGTTCCATCCTCCATCTTTTCAAGTCCCCATTCTTTTTTCCAATTATATGCAACAATGGAACAGATAAGAAATCCTCCTATATATAATATAGAGGGTCTTGAAAGATTTTTCCCCAATGTTTTATATGCTATCAATAATAAAAAGGATAACGAAAAAACGATAAATTCTATCATGTTCTGTTTGCTTTTATTTTAGAGGTGTAAAAACGTCCTATAGATACATGAATCATTGTGAAGATAATCGGCAGTACGATATTGATGATTGCGTTATAATGGAACTCTGCAATATTATTATTAATCGCTGCAATTGAGTGCTCCACCAATTGGTGGTAACATAATACCAACAAACTATTTACTCCAATAAAAAGGAAACAACTTTTAAGGATTTTTGTATGAAAGCAAATCCCTTTCGCGATAAAATATACCACAAATGTTCCTCCACACGCACCAATAACATCTAATGGATAAAATTTGTATAAATAAACTGCCACTTCTAATTTGGAGTATAATATACAAAGAATCCAAATAACGATGGATGGTAAGATAATCCACCTCATTGGGATATTATATTCTTTTAAGGCTTTACCAATAGCAAAAAAGATAAGTGAAGACATTCCTATAATAATACCCAAAGGGGGATTTATTATGTAATATCCCAAACATGATGCTGCTATTGATAATCCAATTGATAGAATCAACCATAGCCGCGTCCTGTTATATATATAATTAAACATTAAACGGCACCAGAATAGTGCTAATAAAAACCACACAGCACCACATCGTGGAGTTTGGAATATAGCAACAGGACTACCATTATTTCCAAATAATATACCCGAGCCTCTAAATATAGCAGTATCAATATCTCCCACTAAAAGGTATATCACAGATGTCAACACACCAGTGATTATGTATGGCTTCAACAAACGAATCGAAGACTTATGTATAATGTCCTTGATTGGTTGAGGCTTAAAAAAATACCCTCCAATCAAAAAAAACATTGGCATATGAAAACTAAAGATAAAATCTCTTAACAGATGAGGAATCTGCAAATGCCCTATAATCATGGCTATAATGCCAATCCCCTTCATCACATCAAACGTACTATCCCTCATAGTTACTCAGAAGTTTTCTTTTAACAATCTCCTTAACCTCCTGATATGCAGCATCTTTCGTAACGATGGAGAATATCAAATAAGAAATAATGCCTACAGGTATGCCAATGCATAGTTTGAGTATCGGTGTGGTAAAAGGAAGCATAGATGCATAAACAGCCGCAGCCATGATGACGCAATTAATAAAGATGGGCAATAGCAATTTCAGTTGTTTCCATTCCCCATAATTCAAAATTTTTCCCGTGTAATAACAATTAAAAGAGAATGCTATAAATTCATAGATAGCCTTACCTATCACCATAACAATAATACCAAATGGTATGCTTGCCAACAGAATCAGAAAAGCAATGGGCTTTTTGATGAACTCCAATTTTAGCACCAAGTCTGTGCGTCCTTTTACATAGAGCAAATTCAAGTTGATGTGCGTAAGAGGAGAGAACATATATCCTATACAAAGAACCTGCATAATAGGAACACAGGGAAGCCATTTTTCACCAATCAATACTATTACAAGAGGTTCCGCTGTTACCGCCAAGCCCACCAATACTGGGTATAATATGTATAACGGAACCGTTAGCAATTTCTTATATGCTCCCAACAGCCGATCATCATCGTCCTGCATCTTAGCCAAGATTGGAAAGTTTACTTTAATTGCCATGTCTTGAACAGTCTGTGCAGGTAGTAGGGCAAAATGATTACCACGATTGTAGAAAGCCACTTCTGCACTGGAAAATTTCTTTCCGATGACCAAAGTGTAAATGTTCCCATATATCGTATTAATAAGACCTGAAACGAGAAGCTTTGAGCCAAACCCCCACAGTTGCTTGAACGAGTTTTTGGAGAACACCAAACGAGGCATCCAATGAGAACAATACCAAGTACAAATGGATGTAACGGCCTGACCAGCCAAAGTTTGGAACACCAATGCCCAGACCCCCCATCCACTATATGCTAATGCGATTCCAGTGGCACCTGTCACCACCATACTGATAATGGCAATAAGAGACAATGTCCTGAAACGCAATTCAATCGTCAAACGTGCATTTTGTACAGCTGCCAAACCCGACAGAATAATAGACAATGCCACAACACGAGTCACGTCTGTCAATATTGGCATATTATAAAAGTCTGCAATGAAGGGTGCCGTTGCAAATAGGAGAAGATAGAAAAGGACGCCTACACCTATGTTGAAAAAGAAGATAGTAGAACAATCCACATCTGTCCTGTTTTTCTTCTGGATCAATGCACTTGACAAACCACTGTCTGTGAAAGTTTGGGCTATAGCAATGAAAATAGCCAACATGCCTATCACACCAAAATCTTCAGGAGGCAGGATACGTGCCAGAATGATACCAATAACAAACTGGACTGCTTGACGAGAAAATTTCTCAATCCCTGTCCAAATGGCACCATTCACTGCACTTGATTTCAGATTTTGTGTACTCATTTATTTTCTTGATTCGCCAAATACTCTTGATAAGGATGCTCTACATCAAAAATAACACCACCATGGACAGATGTTCCAACGACAAACTTCTCCCAATTACCATATGTCTTCGTTAGCATGTTAGCATATTCTTTAGGAACGGGGATTGATAACATTTCGAAAGGAATCTCAATTGAGGAATTCAAGTCTGAACGATTCCATGTCCATCGGTCTTCGTGGAAAGGGGTCATCATGACCTCTTTTGTCTGTTGAGAGTTATACATAATGACTGTTTTCTCATAACGCTTATAATATCTGTCACAGATTTCTAAAGCCAACGATGGGCATAACTTCCACAAGTTATCATACCATTGTTTATACATTTGTCGATTCCCGTTAAATGCCTTTTTCAATCCTCTTCTCTGAAAAGCATAACATTTCCCACGCAGTCTTTTTAACTTTTTATAAAAAGATGCTTTTCCTATATCAGGAACATTATCTAACGGAAAAATGTCAATAAAAATACCTTGATTAATATTCTTCTTTTCATCAAAGCCTGAAGCTAACACACCGGTAGTCAAACTATTCCGTAATTGGGCATGACCTCTATAACACCCATGATCCGTTTCTTCAGTCTGGAAAAAATAAGGATGTTGAAACTCTTGTGGTGCGATCTTACAAAACTTTTCGAACTCACTCCTCAGCATCATAACATCTATGTCATCGTCCCACGGTATAATCCCTTTATGACGAACAGCACCAAGCATAGTTCCTCCAGCTGCATAAAATTGAATATTGTGCTTTTTGCAAATCTTGATGAATTCATTAAGTAAATCCAATTCAACAGCCCATACATGTTTCATTTGTGAAGAAACAAGAAAACCATCACGCACTTCCTCATCCAAGAAGCTATCTGGCAATGTTAATTGTATAGGTAACATCTTATATAATTTATTAATTGAGGATTATCTCATATATCAGCTGAATAGCTGAATCATCTAACGCTATAGGATTATTCTTTAATCGGATAGGATTGACAGAATGAGAGAGAATGTTTATCTCTTCTTCTCTGTTGATGGCAACAGGGTTATAGATTTCCATATCTGAGAGCATCTCACGGAACTTGGCTATGGCTTTCACAGGAGTAGAGCAGCCCATAGCTGCTGCAATCTGGGAGAAGATGTCTATGAGATATGCTTCTCCTCGAGTGTCCAAACACTTGTCCATATGACCAAGCATGTATTCCCATATTTCTGGAAGACCTGCTGCCACGGCATGACCATGGGGCAGCTTGTACAAGGAGGTTATCTTGTAGCTGAAGGCATGAGCGGCTGTGGTGGCGGTGATATTGATGGCACGACCGCCATAGTTGGCCCCGAGCATGATATTGGCTGCCGCCTCGGCATCATTGTCAAAAATGTACTTTTGCCAGTTTGCCATAATCAGTTCGATGGCTTTGCGGCTGTACTCATAACTCTCTTCTGTAGAGTTGACGCTCCACCAGGATTCTATGCCCTGACAGAGGGCATCAAGCATGGTGCATTTCTTCTGGTAGAGAGGCAGTGTCTTGAGGACTGATGGCTCCAGAATGGCTATATCAGGCAGGATACCGTCGTTGGTGACGGTCTGCTTGGCTCCCTCATAGTACATCACGGCATTGTGGGTGGATTCGCTGCCAGTGCCGGCTGTGGTGGGAATGGCTATGATGGGGAGCTTCGATCCATCGCACGCCACACGGGTGTTAACCAATGGGGGGATGATGGCTTGATTCCCTTCTTGGGCAAGGACTGCGAGCTTGATGCATTTGGCCACATCAATGGCGCTTCCTCCTCCCACTGCAAGGATTGCGTCGCACTGCTCTGACTTTAAGAGGTTGATGCCCTTGCATACATCCTCGTAAAGGGGATTAGGGGTGAAATCTGAGAAAAAGACCTTTTCCACTTCCAACGACTCAATCGTGTCCTTGATGTTCAGGAACGGGAAGGAGGAGTCTACAACCAAAAACAGTTTCCGACATTCCACTTCTTGCAGAATGTCTGAAAGCTTATCTACACTTTGAATTATCTTTTGTTCCATTTTTCTATAACCTATAACCAATAATCTCTAACCTTTAAGAAAGTTCATCAGGGCTTCCTTGTTCTGAATGGGTGTGGTTGTCGGACGACCGAGATCCTTGCGATTACCTTTCTTGACTTTCACTTCGAGGAAGATGGGACCATCTATAGAGGTAAGAGGTGAGAGGTGAGAGGTAAGAAGGTTCAACAAGTCCTCTTTGTTGTCAACGGAGAACACCTGTTTGTAGCCAACGGCTTTGGCAATGGCTGGGAGATCTATTTGGAGACCCACTGTGGGTTGACCGCCTACAGAGTCGTGGGCACCATTATTGAAGACCACATGGATATAGTTCTTTGGTGCCTTGCTGGCGACGATGGCCATAGAGCCCATGTGCATGATGGAGGCGCCGTCGCCATCAAAACACCAGACCTTACGGTCTTGCTTCTCTAATGCAATGCCAAGGGCAATCTGAGAGGCATGACCCATGGAGCCGACTGTAAGGAAGTCACGCTCGTGACCTTCGTTCTTCGCTGTGCGGTATTCGAAAAGTTCACGGCTGATCATACCTGTTGTAGATACGATGCAGTCTTTTGGAGCAAGATAAGATGCCACCGTTTGGATGGCCTCCTCTCTGGAAAGTTGAAAGTTGAAAGTTGAGAGTTGAGAGTTGAGGGTGTAGGTATCGAAGGTGTCTTTCTCAATGACCAGCGCATAGCACTGCTTGGTGGCCTGCATATAAGCTACGGCCTTTTTGATTTGGGCTTCAGCCTTGTCCTCTTCCTTGGAGAGAACGGTATAGTCAATGCCCATGACATTGAGCAGGCCTGTAGTGACCTTGCCTTGCTTGACATGCTGGGGTTCATCATGAACACCAGGCTTGCCTCTCCAACCTATCACCAGCAGAACTGGAATGTTATAGACATCAGGATCCGTGAGAGAGGCCAAAGGGTTGATGATGTTACCTTCACCAGAATTCTGCATATACACTACAGGAATCTGGCTGGTTGCCAGATAGTGACCTGCCGCCAATCCCATGGCGCCGCCTTCGTTGGCGGCAATGATGTTGTGGGATGCATCAGCATGGTCGGTGATGTAGGCGCAGAGGTTCTTTAAGAGAGAATCAGGTACGCCTGCATAGAAATTTATATCGTATGACGCTAATGTGTCGTAAAAAAACTTCGGACTTATCATAAATTTATAATGTTTAATGGTGAATGGTTAAAGGTTAATGAGAGGTGGTGGGTGAATTTAGCAAATATAGAAACTTATTGCGTAAACCTGAAAGCATTCTTGCAATGTCAGTAAATTGGGGCCTCAGAGCATCAAGTTTCTCATAATTGATATAGCCAAGGTCACAAGCTATCTGAAGTTCACAGAACACTTCCGTCATCGAGCCAAATGCTATTTCTATGAAATGTATCTTCTCTTTTATAGACTGCCGTCCACTACCTTCAGCAAAATTTGCAGTTATAGATACAGCCGCTCTACGGATTTGGTCGCCTAAAGCATATCGTTCTTCCTTTGGGAGGCTATTCTGTAGCAAGTATACCTCTTTAACTAATACCCTTGCTTTTTGATAAACCTCTAATTTCTCAAACGAAAAATTATTCCCCTCCATCGCGCAGCCCTTTCATTAACCATTAACCCATAACCTTTAACCTTTATTTTTATTTTTACTCTTCTGGAATGAGGGTGATGATTTCCTTGATGGACATGCACTTGTCATCGCATTCCTTGGCACGGTGGTTCTCCAAGATGGTGCGGGCTGCATCCTGCATGGCGGGGAAGCCTGTGCGGGTGAGCTGGTTGGCATAGATGACCACGTTCACGCCACGCTCCTTGAATTCCTGTTCGGTCACGGTGTTGAAGGACGTGGGGACAACCACGATGGGGGTGGCGGTGTTCTTCTCGCGGAATTTCCCGACAAACTCGAAGATCTCTGCTGGATCCTTTTTGCGGCTGTGGATCATGATGGCATCGGCACCGGCCTCGCTGAAGGCAAAAGCACGCGCCAAGGCGTCGTCCATGCCCTGCTCGAGGATGAGCGACTCGATGCGGGCGCAAATCATGAATTCCCTGGTCTTCTGGGCGTGCTTGCCTGCACGGATCTTCTCGCAGAAGTCCGGTATGGATGCCTGTGTCTGCTTGACCTCCGTGCCGAAGAGGGAGTTTTTCTTCAGTCCGGTCTTATCCTCGATGATGACCATGGATACACCCATACGTTCCAGAGAACGAACGGTATATACGAAATGTTCGGTCAAGCCACCTGTGTCGCCATCAAAGATAATGGGCTTGGTGGTCACTTCCATGATGTCGTCAATGGTGCGGAAGCGTGAGGTCATGTCCACCAGCTCGATGTCGGGCTTGCCCTTGGCGGTGGAGTCGCAGAGCGAGCTGACCCACATGGCGTCGAACTGGTAGGTCTTTCCGTCCTGGAGGACGGTGGTGTTCTCCACAATCAGGCCTGTGATGCCGCTGTGGGCTTCCATGGCGGTGACGAGCCCCTTCATGTTGATGAGCTTGCGCAGGCGTCCTCTGCGGATGTCCGGCATGGAGGCCTCGGCACGGTGGGCGGCGTCAAGTTCCTTGTACTTGGGGCTGTCGCTGTAGGGATATTCCACGAGTTTGCCGCCATAGGTGGCCAGCACCTCGCAGACCTCCTGGCGGATGGGTTTCTGGAAGCCTTCGCACCAGTCGTTGCCGTGCACCACATAGTCGGGTTTCATGGCGAGCAGGTTCTCCTTGTAGGAGAGGGTGTTCTGCTCAACCACACGCTCTACGCCCGCAATGTTCTCGATGAGTGCCTTGCGCTCCTCGAACGGGATGAGGGGATAGCGCTTATAGCTGGCTACCGCCTCGTCGGAGAGGATGCCGATGATGAGTCTGCCCAGGCGGCGTGCCTTGTTGATGATGGCGACGTGTCCTGAGTGGATGTATTCGGTGGAGAAACACATGTAGACTGTGCGCTCGTTGATCTCGGCCAGGCGCTTGCTGACCGCTTCCAGGTCTTCGGGTGTGTCGATCTCGGCACAGAGCATGTCCTGCACATCACAGGGATAGATCTTGCACTGGTCGCTCACCTCGTTGAAGGCGTTCTCGGCATAGCACTTGCGGTTGTCTGCCTCGCAGAATTTCTCGATGTTCTGCAGCCATGTGAGCCAGTCCTGCTTCAGGATCTTGTAAAGGGGCTGGGCTGCCATGGCATCGTCGAAGAACTCGATGCCCACCTTCTCGATGCGCCCGTCCCTGATGACGGCCTTGAAGTCTTTCTCAGGGAGAGGGAGGGTGCTGCTGACTGCCATGCAGCTGACAGGGCTGTCGATGACGGCTTCCATCACCTGGCTCTCGAACACGAGGTCGCCATGCATCAGGATGATGTCGTCATCTTTGAGCTGCTCCTTGGCGCAGTAGATGCTATAGATGTAGTTGGTGGAGTCGTAAACGGGGTTGTTGACGAAGGTGAACTTGAGGGGCAGATGCAGAGCATCGCAATAATCAACCAACACCTTGTCGTAATAACCTGTGGTCATCACCACTTCTTCCACACCAAAGGAAACCAACATCTTAAGCTGGCGGCTCAAAATGGTGTTCGCATGGGATATCTCTGTCATGCATTTTGGGTGTTCCTTTGTAATAACGCCCATGCGGTGACCAAGACCACTGTTGAGAATTAAAGCTTTCATATTGTTATAATATCAATCATACCCAAATTGTCATAAGTGGGAATGATTTATTTTATAAGAATTATTAATTGTTTTGTTAATATTTCGAAAAAATATATGTAAAAGCTAAGGAGGGGTGACCATACTATTGAACCGAAGAATGAGAGATATGGTCATTTACTCCCCCTCAGCTATGCGTTATTTTATTTTTATAAAAGAGCCGCGGACTTGCACCCTGAAAGGAATAGTAAAAAAACGGATGTAGTATCGTTGGCAATGTGGGAGGGTTTGTTAGCGGTTAGGGGTTAGCGCGTTTCCAATTGTTTTTGAAAGGAAGAACGCAGACCGGATAACTGCTTGCAAAGACCAAATTCAATGATGTCAAGGGGCAATTGGGGTCCCTTATTCCGGGGCTATTTGATTAATATTTAACTCGTCCCAATTTTAACGGGACACTAATGAATTAAGAATTAAAAGTTATGCTGCTCGGAGACAATAGTCTAGAAAGTTGACTTATCAGAAATTTTAGTTTTCATTAAATTCCATATTGACAAATCATTTTAATTCAACCAACAGGTTAAAATAGAGTCGTCGTGACAACACTCACTAAAAACCTTCACTCGAGTCGATTTGCCATTTGACTCGAGTCAATCGATGATTTGACTCGAGTGACAGTTTTTGAGGAGTTCAATTACTTGCTAAGTTCTCTAGTATTAAATACATATATTCAGTGTCTTCAATCTTAACTCTTCAGCTTTCTTGTCTTGTTCAATCTTAAGGTGAGTCAACCGCTTAAAAAATTCCTTTACCACAGCTTCTGTTTTCAATTGTTCCACTGCAACATCAGCAATATCCTTATTAAGTTTTTCTATCTTGTCAAGAGTACTCTTTGATACCGTTCCATTGGCCAAGTCCTTTTCTACTTCTTGTGTATCCTTGCCATGAAGCATCAACTTAATCCAATCAAGTACCTGCTTGTCATCTTCTGTCGCCTCCGGCAACACAATCAGTGCGGCAATAAATGCTTCATATTGCCTAATATACCCCACAAAGCTATCATGCCAATTCGCTATATATTGTTGTTGTACCGTTTGCATCACACTTTCACTATTTCAAAAATGACAGGGACAGTCATAACTTTCGGCTTTCCATCAAACCCACTATTCCCATCGTCAAGAGGGAGAGTATACCAACTCCAGCAAAGAAGGCATGTTGGTACATCTTATCCCTGTCCTTAGGGCTCCTCTCCTGCACATACTTCACCCGATACTGCGCCATCTGTGCAATATTCAAGAATGTCGATGCACTGTCCTTTATAAGATGTATTGTATCATTATTCATTTTTCTAATATTGAATCTTCACAAATTACCCAAAATATGTCCGAGATCCATCAGAAGTATATAAAACCTCCCCCCTTCAGCATAACCGAAGCAACGTGACTTACCACTGATTCTGAACTCTTTAATCCCTTTATCCCACTCTTCTGAAGAGAAGAAACGACTATTATGTCTGGTTTTGTTATATGGCTTATATCCTAACCCCTTATCTTGAGGTATTTCCACCCATGACCTTTTACAGAAAGTTTCGAAAGCACCATAAACTGCATCCTCCAATTCTGGTGGTATAATGTCCCATACCTTGGCCATGGTGGCATGTGCAAAATCGAGTTTTTCACCAGAAAACTTTAGTTCTACATACTCCTTAAACTTAATAAATGCCTTTTGATAAGTGACATCTATAAGTTGACCCTCTTGACATGTATTGCTTACTTCTACCTCTTCGCCATTTTTCTTTATCTTGATATGAGTAACAGAATAAGAGGGGTGGGTAAAAGAAACAAGAATGCCATTACGACTATCTGCCTCAGCAATAGAAGTACCATTCAAAGAGTTGCCGTCAAGCGTCTCGTATTTATCCCATGATTTTTGCTTACTGTTGCTATCCCAAAAAGGATCATCAATCAAACTAAGCAACGCAACCTTATAGCGACGGATACCATCATATATCCTATTCGACTCATCAAAAACCACGCTTGTATACGTAACATCAGGTGTGACCTTAGCATCAGTTAATGCTGCAGACTTATATAATGTCGTTTGGTCTGACAGCCGCTTTCCGTCTTCTAACACGGCTATAAGTCCTACTATACCTTTATCACAGAACTCTTCAATGGACGAGAATTGACCGTCCAAAGATTTCTCGTTCAGAAACAAGTTTATCATTTCGCTTGTAGCAATACGTCTAAATCGTCGTCAAACTGGTCAAAAAGCCCTTTCTCATATGTCACCATACGTCCCTTTTCTGTTAATTCAACAAGAACTGGACATGATTTTTGCATATCCTTCAAACGGAAGAAAAGAATAGAAGCATCGTCAACAGAAATCTTCCTCTGAGCTATCAAGCGACGAACTCCATTAAAGAGGTGGTCGCTGTGTGTCTCTATCATCAGTTGGCGTTCGGTACTGGCAATCATACTGAAAAAGTCCATTGCCAACGCTTGCGCCTTTGGATGAAGATGAATCTCAGGGTTCTCTATAATAACTAAACCACCTTCGGGGATAGAAAGGCAGACTATCAACATAGCGGAAATGAAACTGACACCTGTTCCCACATGATAAGGGCGCAGTTCACGACCATAGTTATTCTTATACCTTACCATATATGTTTCGCCCTGAGGCTTGACTTGCAGCGTATAGCCTGTAAGCTGGCGAAGCCAATAATTCACCTGACCTTCCAAAGTCTTAAGGGACTTATCATATATCAGAGAGTCGTCAAGCACATCGCCTGAATGATGGGCAAAATAATCTATAACATATTCACCGCTGAAACCAAGAGGTGACTCAGCCTCCATATTCATCGGAAACACATCTTTTGCACTTTCACGGTTGGCAGGCAGATAAAACACCGGCATTGTTAAAAGAGTAGATGCTACTGTGGACGGTCTACTCTCAATAATCACATTAGTCAGAGTCATTGTGTCGTCTGCAAATGTGTAAGATGTCTTCAACTCTCCCTCTGTTGTTGAAAGATTAATGAAAAACTCTTTTTGATTGGTTAGGAAACTGCGGAGTTCACTGAAACGACCGGTCTTTCGGTCACGACTGACCATTTGAGTTGCTTGACCCTGAGGCTTTCCCGCATTGTCTAAACATAGACGTAAGGCCTGAATAGCAGAAGACTTTCCAGAAGAATTGGCACCAACAAACAGATTTAACCTTTTCAGTCTTAACTCTACATCCACAAAACATTTGTAGTTACGTATGGTTAGTTTTGTCAACATGTTTTTACCTCCTCAATAGCTTTTGTGATAATATTAAAACGGTTATCTATCTGGCGATTACTATCAACAGACTTTGTGATCGAATCAATGAATTCGGCATCGTGCAGGAGGCGTTGGTATTGAGCTACAATAACGCCTTCTTTGCTAGTCCAATATTCATGCAACTGCGAAATGAAAAAGCTGATAGTCTCAAACAATGCCATATTAAGCGGACGACGGGTCGCATTTCCTTCTTTTGTTGGCAAACGGAAACAATCTTTTCCCAATACTGTACAACATGTTACCATCGTGGCCTTGAACATCTCTTCGAAATCAAGCTGTCTTAAAGCGTCATGATCCAATTTGTTGATATAACGCATACTCTTCGAAAGAAAATCCTCGAGATTGCTTTTATATTGCATGGACTCATTAGTGTCGGGATCTATCGACTTACCGCATTTCCATAGGTAGAAAGAAAGGAAACGAAGTATCATGTACCTATCTTTCATGCGCTTCGACAAGTCTTCGTCACCAACTGCCATCTTAAACTCCTCCGTTGCTGCCAAATTCTTAAGCATTTTGGTAACGTTACCTTGATATAGAGCATTACGCATCTCCTGATTATTCAGACGCGTTCCACTACGATTGACACGGTCGAACAAATCGAATGTAACTTGATCGCTCGTAGGTGGTTTAATAACATGAAGTGTCAGCGCAAAATCCTCAATGCGACTCTGCTCGGCTGGTGAAAGAGTCTTGAAGTATTTGCCTCTGTACTCATGGAGTATCCTGAGTTTTCCCAAAGGGAACTTATTATCGATAAAATCAAACATTGTAGAAAGGCGTTGCTTACCATCTACAATGATATACACACCATCCTCATTTTCCTTGACATAGAACAATGGCAGGGGTATACCCATCAAGATGGACTCGATGAGCTCGCTTTTCTGTTTGGGACTCCAAACGAATTCTCTTTGGAACTCGGGACCTAGATCTAGTTGGGAGGGTACTTTATCCCTACGACGTTTCAACTGAAATACCGACGCCGGTACACTATCGATGTTAAGAACAGCATCGGGATATATCTCCTCTGGATTATGATGAGTTTCTATCATTATTTTTCAATTATCAATCTTCTGGAGGGGCTGAGGACGGTTTTGATCCGCTTTACTTATGACAGCGTGTGCAATCAGGATGTCTGGGGACAGGTCATCAGCATCCAACCCATTTTAGCAATAGACTGTAAACTATCACTTCGGTATAGTCGATTTGTTAAATTGACAGTTGAGAGTTTTAAGCGAACACAGATAGTGCGGATGATACGGATAAACATACGCCCACAAACTTCTGCCTTCTTACTTCATACCTCTTACATCTTACTTCGTACATCTAACATCTAAACGTACTGATTCTTCCGCTTATATTGCTCGCTAAGCGCCAGCAGTTTCTCAAACAATGCTACACGTTCCGGCTTCATCTCCCCTGCATTCATCAGCTTCCTATTAACCTTCACCCAGTTGAGCATATCGTGTTCCTCTATTCTATGACGTGAAGGATTCCGATGATTCGTCTCTATGAAACTCTTCACCTCATTGTATCTTGTTAGCCAACGTTCTGATTGGGACACTTCGAAAATTGAGACTTGAAAATTATTCGTTTGTATTGGCTCCTGCGTCTCTTGGTGAGGCTGGGAAAAACAATAATTACCAATAATTGGGTTAAATGATCACCTTGAAGGGTGTCTGCGACAAATAATCAACTAAGGTTATACATCTTGCCTTGACAATCTCACAGAGGGCAGGGATTTTTTTAAAACCTTTCCCATCATTACTATAAGGAGACTCTTCTGTAACCACACATACATCAGCATCCTTATCATCATGAAGTCTATTAAACATGGTCAGAATCAACTTCCCATCACCACTATTCAGGAACTCCTGCTTCAGGATGGAATATTTTTCTGGATCTGTACTTTTCACGAGGGCTGGTACAGAGAAATTATTGTTCAACATGTTGTCAAACTTCTTTGTACTGAAAGGCATCATTTCCTTGGTCTTTATAATCAAGTCCTTATTCTCCTCTATAAAAGGATATGCATTAAGGACGCATCCTTGTGACGTAAACCGACTCTCCTGAAGAATAGCATCAAGGACAAGTATTTCTTTCTGCATGAATTTGTTTTTTACAAACTCATAAAGCCCCTCAGTCTTATCAAATGGATGATAGTAACGAGCCAAGGCAACAAGCGAACTGGTGTCGAAATAGTAATCCATTACAGATAGGCTCTCATTCTCTCTGGTTTCACATTCAGTTGACGACAGAATGTCGCTTCGTCAATAACTCCTCTATACAATGCACATTGCATCGTGTCCCGAAACAAGTCCGAGATGATCGGCCGGGGAGAAGTTATAACAGTTCTTCCCTCTGACAACTGTTGTTTCTTTTTTTCCTCAGTCCGTTTCACATTTGCCATGATTCCTCCTCGCACAAGTGAATAATCATCCTGAGACATCTTCTTGTCAATAACAAGACGGGTATAGATAGCGAGCATGCTGACATGTGTCAACTCCGACATAGCACTTACCATATCATGTGCATAGTCATTCTTTGCATTTGCATACAACAACTGATCCAACTTTGCCGCTTCCTCACCCATCAGGAGATAGAAAGCAAAATCATTACACCATTTCTCTATTTCCGTCAGGCCCGTCGAGAATTCATCCGACACATTTTCCACCTCTTCCACGTTTATCAAACAATGCCCAAGTTCATGAGCCAAGGTGAAAAGTTCACGTTTTAGGCTACCTTGCTGTCGTTTGATTACTATCACATTGGGAGAAATGAAAAAGCCCTCAACATTGATTTTCTCCTTCTTGTTGGCTGATTCCACATACTCGAAGACATAGACATTGAACTTGGCCAGCTGATTGATAAGGAACTCCAGATGTTTCTTCACATCCTTGTGATTTCTTATCTTCAGCATCTCCCTGAGCTTATCTGCAGTCTGACGTGCATCGTCCTTGACAGAATATGATGGCAGGAGACGTTCAAACTTAACATCGGCAAGCATACTGTAAGTGTCAAGCGTCTTCTTCAGAGACTCAAACCAGTCCACCATCTTTCTACTCTCCAGATTCAAATGACCATTAAACGACTGTTTACGGAAGAAAATACTTGAATTGGTTCCCTGTGGCAATGGAGAAAAGTCAATATAGTAGTAAATTCCTTTATTGAAAATTTTATCTATCCGCTTGAGCAAAGACAACGACATGTCTGTAGTGAACACATCTTCACGGGTCAACATCCGCTTGTATCCACTATTCAGCATCGCGAGAAAATCTCTCTCAGACAATCCAAAAAGCCTCAAGAGATAGCGTAGACGCTCAATGTTAATCTCTATTATATTGTCCTTATTCATCGTTTTAACGCCACAAAAATACAAACTATTCCTGAAACTGCAAAAACTTTCCCCAAATAACTGATTCCAGTGTGCCTTTAGCCCCTTTTCAAATTGAAAAATGAGAATTATTTTTACACAAAACCCTCAACTCTCCCCTCTATAACCTATAACCCATAACCTATAACCTTTTATCATGAACCCTTTCCTTCGGCGGAGCTGAAATCACGTTTATTAATAAATAGCGTGCAAGTTATTAATAAGTAACGCGCAAATTATTAATAAATGACATCAAGGGGTATTCGAGATGACAGTTGACAATTGACAGTTGACAGTTTTTATGTTACACAGATCTCACGGATTTGAAGTGCTGCTTCAAGTCATTGAAGAGATGGTCTATGCCGTCAGTGTCGAGTTGCTGGCATAGGTGGTGGAGTACAGCAACATAATATAAAATATGTGTGACTTCACCTTTTAATACTTTTTCAATACGGGATGGCTGATATGAATGGTGTCCATCATATCCTTGACATTGCTTCCACTAATGACACGATAGACATCTATCTCATCTCCCAATTCTCGCAACAATTGCTCGTGATGGGATTTGTGGAATCTCGGTGAAAAAGTAAACTTCATGACTGATGTGACTGTTTATTTTAGTTAAATCTGTTAAATATTTCTGTTTTTATTCCACGGTATAGCGTGAAACTCGTGGAATGGGAATGTATGTAACTTTGCAGCGATTTATGTGTCACACAGATTGCACAGATGGCACAGATTTGTTTGATGGATGGTTGATGTCCTTGTGACAAAAACCTGAAAAACCCACCTTCTGGTTGCGACTTCGTCTCTGATGTTGTGTCTGCCTACTTACCCTTGTGAGCCGGCTCACAGATATAAGCCATCAGCCACTCCATCAGCCCTTGCAGGGCAACAACCAGCAAGCCGAAAAAACCTCGCTTACGCTAAAAAAGTTTTAGTTTTTTTTCTGTGTTTTCTGTGTGAGATTCATATCATCTGTGTTATCTGTGTTATCTGTGTGACCATAATAATTATTGTTTAACTTTGGCCGGGCTGCGGTGATGCCGTGGTAAATACCAAGTCCCCTACCGGCAAGGGGCAACAGTATGTTAACTGTTCATTTTCACAAAGTTTTCAACCATCTTCTTGAGGAGAACATGGTTATCGCACGTCTGGTCAACCAGCAGACGCTCGACTTCAACTCGTTCTGCGAGTATCTCGCCGACGGTGCAACCGTTACCAGTGCAGACTGTGCCGCAGTGCTCAAGCAGATAGAGACACGTCTCCCGTTCGTGCTTGCCTTCAACTCGAAGGTAATCTGTTCGCCCGAGGGTCTCTGCTTCCGTCCTTCCATCAGCGGTTCTATCACCCAGAGCCAACTAAAGAAGAAGTTGCAGGAACGTCTTCTGGCTGATCCAACGCTCGACGTCGATGTGAACCGTGAGCTTCAGACCTCCGACCTCACCATCGATGACATCCAAGCCTCTATCGCCATCGACCTTCCAAAGGTGTGGCACGACCGCTTCAAGGCCAAGGCCAACTTCAAGCGTGAGAAGGTTGATTCCAACGATTCTACGGAGGATTCAGGTCACACAGATGACACAGATGGCACAGATTCTTCTGGTTCAGGCACCAACCAGGGCACTAACAACGGCGGTGACAACGGTGGCGGTGGGCTGGTAGATGATCCAGATGGAGATTAATGCGAGTTGACAGGTGATAGGTGACAGTTGATAGTTATCGGCTGTCCCTATTGCCTTTCAAGAAAAGTTATTATTAATTCTAAAAAGTTTTGTTTATGAAAAAATTCATTATTCTGACCAAGATGGCCTTGGGTCTGGTGACTGACTCCGAAAAGGGTGACAAGAAGGCCATGTGGAAGTTCATCCTGCAGACAGTGATTAATATCCTGACTGCACTTGTTACTGCATTGGGTGCAACTTCTGGTGTGAACGCACTCTAGTATTCTTTAATGTCGCACAGATGTCACAGATAGCACGGATTTCTTCTCTCTGCATTTTGACCTCTATAAGACTATGATGATGAAATGTGTTTTGATTTGTATGAAGAGTATTGAAAGTGAACTTTCATAAGCTCTTCAAGGAAATAAAAACCGTATTACCCCACAGGGAATACCTCAGTCTACGACTGTTCCATCATCAAAATCTGTGGCATCTGTGTAATCTGTGTGACCTATTATTAATCAATTAAAATTGAAAGTTATGAGAACTATTACATTAATTGTTATTCATTGCTCGGCGGTGCGTCCTGACCAGACCAGCTCTGCGGAGCAGATTGATTCCTGGCACAAGTCCAGAGGCTGGAAGGGCATCGGTTACCACTATGTGGTGCGCCGTGATGGGTCGATTGAACTTGGTCGTCCGATTGAGGAGGTTGGTGCTCATGTGGTTGGTCACAACAAATATAGTATCGCCATCTGCTATGAGGGTGGACTGGATGCGGCAGGGAATCCTGCTGATACCCGTACACCGGAGCAGGTGCGCGCACTGCGTGAACTCGTGGAGCGTCTGCACGAGCGTTTCCCGAATGCTGTCATCGTTGGTCATCATGATCTGAACCCACACAAGCCGTGTCCTTGTTATAATGTCGTGGCGGAATATCGAAATCTTCAACCGTAAAGAAGAGGATATGAGCCTATGGAAGTTCAACATCATTCTTAGTGGGTATTGATTAAAAAGCCGCGGACTTGCACCCCAAGGAAAAGTTGCATAAGAAACAGATGCAGTATCGTTGGCCCCTATATGAATTGACAGTTGAGAGATGAGAAGTGAGAGATAAAATATGAACAAAGCAAGCTGTTGTCATTGCTCTCGCTTACTCGCATCCTTACGCACCCGTTTCACTGTATGTTTAAGTTTACCAATGAAGAAGTTGAGCTCCAACGTTGACTCTGTCTCGGAAGTTTGCAAGTCTGGCATTACAATGTCGGTGAGGACCTCGCTCGGTGAATGCCTTAAAGTTGTATTTGCTGTAACGACCTCTGTTACTTATTGGTTCTATGGTCGAAAAATTCGACCTTAGAGCTTCTATGGCCGAAAATTTCGACCTTAGTGCAGATGATTCTTCTGCAGAAAGCTCAAACATGTATACTTATAGGCATCAAGCCTTTTGAAGTCTTTGCTATCTCGTTCTTTTGGTCAGACATATTCTATTAATCTGTGAGAAATAATATCTGTGGAATCTGTGATATCTGTGTGACCTTATTGTTCAAATTCCATATTGACGGATCATTTTCATGCCCCAGTTATACACATGCTGAATCATTGGCACTTCTGTTTGGTTCTTCTCTGCCACCTCTACAATAAACCTCATTCCATATGGAAAATCTTCTGTAAAATAGCGACTACTAAAATCTGGCTCATATTTGCCATTCTTATCAGCTTTCATGGGCGAAGCTATACCCTGAAAAGCTGGTATAGAACTGATCTTCTTCGTTAATGACTCGGCATCACTACTTTCATAATATTGTAAAACAGAAGGAATTGCACCTTCCTTGACACCTATCCATTTCAACAATATCTGAAATTCCTTATCCATTGCAATGTACAATTCTGATGTCTCTACTGTCCACGCTTCATAAAAGCCGGGATTGGAGTCATAGGAAATGCCTGGTTCCCAATCCTTCCAAAGGGAGTATAACCGAGCTGTGTGAAGCAAAGGGTTGCTATTTGAAAGACTCACCTCATAGTAGCTATCGAGCAACTTGGTAGGAGCACAAAAAAGTTCTTCCAATAGACTTCTGACTCTTTCCTTATCTGCAGTTTGTTCCACTGCCACACTCAACGACTCTTTATAACCCTTCAATGCTGCAGAATGACCATAATCAATGATGCGAGAAATGAATGGAACTCGCTGAAAACCGAAAAGAGCCTGATTCTCAGGGAGAATTTGCATGGCTTCAAAAAAGAACCCCGTACTCGAAACGACCGTACCTACAATTGTTTCTGGAGATAAATATGGACGGATTTCCTTCAAAACATCATGAATGGCGAATCCTGGAAGACATACAATCACCAAGTCTCTGCCATTGATCACTTCTGATGCCCTAGCTGAAATCTGTTCCAATTTCCCATGAAACACTTTCCCGCTACAATCAACAACCTCTATCTCTGAAGCCCACTCGCGAGGTCTTGTCGTCAACAGTGATACATGATTCTCTTTTTGAGAAGACAAGAAGCCTGCTACAACATGTCCTAAATTTCCGCCACCACAAATCGTTATTCTCATTTGTTCACTGTATTTCTTATGTCACACAGTACGCTTCAAAGAAAACCAAACTTCTTATTCACTCTAAAGATGAATCAGTCATTGATGATGGCAGAAGTATGCTAAAAGCTTGTTTTTATGAATACTTACGCTAACATCAATCCTCTCATCAAAAGAATTTCTGCTCTTTCTGCGGGACTTTATAAAAAATTATCTGTGAATAATATATCTGTGGTATCTGTGATATCTGTGTGACCTTTTATCAGATGACACAGATTTAATTCGCAATGCGAATGATACCCTCTTTGATGTTATATGACGAGAAATTCACTAAAAGTCCAAGAGGTTTATTCATCAGCCTTAAATATGTAAGCAGTTGTTTTGCAAACACGGGCTTCATCTCTTCGACAGACTTTAGCTCTACGATAATCCTATTTTCGATGAGTAAATCCAAACGAAGAGGTGTTTTGAGACAGTTCCCTTTATAGTTAATAGGAACCTCCAGCTGCCTATCCACCTGTAAGCCACACTGCTGGAGCTCAAAAACTAAGGCTTCTTCGTAGACAGATTCCAAAAGACCTGGACCCAGCGTATTATACACCTCAAATATCGCCCCACGTATCTGGTATGTCAATTCATTGTCTGTCATATTTTTTTCTTATGTCACACAGATTGCACAGATCACACAGATTTATATTTTCTTGATGGAAATAAATTTGTTTTTATTGGAAGAGTTTATGAGAGCTACGCTTCAAAGAAAACCAAACTTCTTATTCACTCTAAAGATGAATCAGTCATTGATGATGGCAGAAGTATGCTAAAAGCTTGTTTTTATGAATACTTATGCCGACATCAATCGTTCCATCAAGAATTGATATTTCTGCGGATCTTTATAAAAACCATCTGTGAGAAATAAAATCTGTGTCATCTGTGATATCTGTGCGACTTATTATTCTAATTCCTTGAATGCGTGGATGAGTCTTGCATTGTCCTCATGGCAGCGGACTGCTATACGCATGTACTGCTTGCCATCGAAGCCTTGCTTGTCGGAACAGTCACGTAGAAGGATATTGTACTTTTTGAGCATGGTCAACACCAATTGGTTGGCATTCTTGGGTGGCAATATCTCACACAGGAAGTAGTTTGCCTGTGAGGGCATGACACGGAGGAAACTAATCCCTTTCAGTTTCTGTTCAAAGTCCTCACGTTCTGCGATGAACTTCTCGCAAGCGCGTTTGTAATCCTTTTCGTATTTGGTGAAGATCTGCATGAAGTATTCAGCAAAGGAGTTGATGTTCCAGATGCTGACATCTTTCTTCATTTTGGCAATCAGTTCCTTGTCGGCAGAACACAGGATGCCTAAACGAATGCCTGGCACACCATAGCTCTTGGAGATGCTCTTCATGACCACCAATTGTGGATAAGCCTCCAAGATGCTGTCGTGAAGCAAGGTGTTTTTCTCATAACCTATGCTGAAATCGACAAAGCTTTCATCCACAATCAATCGGATTCCTTGATTCTGGCACCATGCCGCCAAAGAGATGACATCATCGTATGGGATATAGTTGCCTGAAGGATTATCCGGATTAATCAACAAAAGGTTATCTGCATGATGGGCTCCAAAGAAATCCATCAGATCCTTGGCTGTGTACCGATAGTCGCTGTTCTGGGGAATGTAGGTGACCAACTCTTCCTTCTTGCGACGATTGGGATATTCCTCAAATGTTGGGCGAATGATGCCCAAAGTCCCCGGGAGCTTTTCCATCAACACCTTGATCAGTTCTGCAGCACCATTCCCTGGGATGATATACTCCTCCTTCACGCCCCAGCACTTACTTGCCAGCAAGGTGTTCACCTTCATTCCCGATGGATATTCTGCTATTAAGGTGCGGAAGTATGCCTCCATCTCGTCAATAATACGAGATTCATTGAAATAGGGGTTCACCAAGTAGCAATAATCCAACATCTGGGGGAATCGCCAGAACCCGCCATAACGACCATAATACTTGCGCAATACATCTTTTTCATCAGCAAACAGGGCCTCCGCAATATCGAGGTCTTGTTTGTCATCTATCTCATACCACTTCTCATTGGTGATGGGCAGCGCCTTCAAATCGTGGCTGTTCAGGAAAGAGATGATGCGCAGTACATTCTCGTAATACTCATTATTGCCAATGGCTTTGGTGTAAGCATCGAGGAAGGGTACATATTTCGTCTGTGCAAATTCTTTGCTGAATTTGTAGATATTGACTGTTTTGTAATAGGAGTCCACCTCTCCATAATTGAAGGCCTGCTTAGGTACAAAGTTCACGATGTTGTTGTCATTGTCAATTCTCACCATCGTACCATCCATCCAACTTTCATATTTAGCCACCAGAGCGAGGTTGGGATGTGGATTGTCAATCAACAGCTTGAACATCCCATCATCAAAAATCAGGTCGCTCTCAATCAGCAAGGTGTCATCTTCTTGCAACTTGTCCTTGGCCAATGCCAGCGAATAAATATTATTGGTCTTATCGTAGATGGGATTGTTGACATATTCAATCTTCAGTCCATTATTCTCGTTTCCAAGATAGTCCATCAATTTCTTCCCCTCATATCCAACTACAATGACCACTCTATTAAGCGGCAATTCAGAAAGCTGTCGCATCACACGGTCTATCAATGGTATCCCATTCACAGGTACCATGCATTTGGTATTGTTCTTGGTATATTCACCAAGACGGCGACCCATACCTGCTGCTAAAATGATGGCTTGCATGTTGGAAAGGTGAAAGCTGAAAGTTGAAAGCTGAAAGTTGAAAGTTGAAAGTTAGAGGTGAGAGATGGGGTTGGGTACGCCTACGGCGTCGTCAACTTTCTGAGCTGGCGGAACTTGAGAGTCCATTGGAGAATTGATATACGTATGCACTATCTATCAATTTGAAATGCCCTATTTCTCAAGGATTACATGAGTGATCGGCATTTAGAGTGCAAAGGTACGAATAATTCAGGAAATAGGAGGTATTAGGGGAGAGGAATTTTGTTAAAAAGTTGAAAATTGAAAGTTGAAAGTTGAAAAGTGTCTTTCTCATATCCTTTTCTCATTTGACATTAAGATAAGCCCTTTTCTTTCCCATGATGTACAAACCACTCTCTGTTGGTTCCCCTTTGAGTTTTACACCTGTCATGGTGTACCAGAATTCGGTCTTATCCTGTTGATTATCTGCAATCTCAGAAGCAGAGACAGAGGTTGGTTTATCTTCATACACAACTCGTATGGGAGCACTCACACTGCTGGTAGGCAATTGCAGATAGGCACTATTTGCCTTCAGTTTACCTTCGGAGGAAAGCCTATACCATCCGACGCCATTACTACCGTTAGCCAAGATGTAATTAGTGTAGATACCATCAGTGGTAGATACATTTACTGCGGAAATGACACCTTTCAGCAGATTGCTGCTCATATCATCCGCAGCCACCGTAGTGATGGGCACGGAATAGGTGGTGCCAGCTGCGCCCACAAGCATCAGTCCTGCACCTTTCGAAGCAATACACACAGGCTTCATGGTTAATGTTGATGTTTTTTCCGTAAAATCACTGGCATAGTAAGCCATCAACCCCTCGACTGCAGAAAAGTCGAGAGCATGAAAACCTGCATATGTCATTATACCCAAAGCATTCATTGTTAAGGATATTGTGGAAAATTTCGGCATGGAAATAACCAAAGAAAGGTCATCCGTTTGATTTTCCCGCCCCTCTTCTCCATAAGCGCTGATATCTTTAAGCATACTATTCGCCATCTTTTCCATATCTGTAATAGTAGCTTTGGGAACAATCCCTAAAATACGTGCAACCTTAGCATAAGACAATAACGTACTCAAAGTCGATGCTGCATCAGAAGATTCATGTTCATTCCCTTCAGCATGGGCAATGAAAGCATCTGCAGCTTGAGTTTTGATGAAACTATAACCACTTGAAGCAACGATATTCTCCACACTTGTCTTCAACCTATTCTTTGCAGTATTGCCAAACTCCAAATCACCGTCCAATTCTGTAATGTGCCCAGTCGTGATACTCAATGTGGTCAAATCTCCACTTAGCATCACCTCACGATAGTCACATGGATAGGAGATCAGTGAGCCTGTGGATATGTCGTAGATGACCTTGGAGAGATCTGCGTTATATGCCTTGGCGATGTCTGACGTATGAAAATGTCCAGTGAAGACCACTTGGATACCAGCATCAGCCAAAGCGTTACGCGCCGTGGCATAATCGTCAATCACCGAGGTCTCTACAAATTTGTCCGTGCCATAGAAATGAGGCACTAACGAATGATGCATCAATGCCACCACCTGCTTCCCTGCGGCTGTAGCAATCCGTGCTTTATTACACACCCAATCAAGTGTTGTAGCAGACACCTTAGCATCTTTACCTGAATCAATGCCGATGACAACAAGACCATCCATCGGTTCACAAACATAAGTCAGCGAGGTCGCCTCACGTTCTGAGGATGAGCCATAGCCATAATTAGCATAAGTCATGGCAAAATAATCATTGTCCGCCACTTCAGCAGGTGTCTTATCGTCACCATTATAATATACAGCATTACCATTCGTTCCACGGTCATGATTGCCAGGAATCACTAACGTCTGAATACCTGCGGCCTTTAATTCATCAAGTTTCCCCTTCACATACAGATGACTCAGTTTTTCGCCATCCTTCGTCAAGTCACCCGTAATGAACACGAAATCCGGTTTGATGTCTGTCTTGATTTTTTCTATCATATTGTCGAACAGCACCTTACTATTATCAACCATTTTGCGGTCTGCTGCCAAATAATTCTGCCATGCCGTACCATCATTGACCAATAAATCGGGTGCCATCACATGCGTGTCGCTCAGTACCACCACTTTGGTCTGGACCCAATTCTTGCAAAACAGCAATAAAAGTAAAAACACCACATAAAATCTACAAAATTTCATTTCTCTCAGTATTTTTTAATCTGAATTGTTACACAATTTTTTCGAGGTCATCTGGAGAGATGGAAACCAAAGCGGAGCCAAGGAAATCAATACGGACCACCAAGTGGGTCTGGTTGCCTTCCTTTGCTACATATCCTTCAAAACCAGAAAGTTGACCACGAACAACACGGATATGGTCACCCAGACGGAGGCGCTCAGAGGTGAAGGTGACAGGACTGTCAGCGTGGTAGAGCATGAAACGGAGCATGTCCATCTGACTGTCGGGGATGATTGCCAGGGGATGACGTCCGAAGTCATTGGTACGACCAGACTTGTCCGTCATGAAGTAGTTGATATAGGGAAGTTTGACGATTTCCAGACGTTCACGTTCAGTGACGTGGGTGAAGAGGAGGTTGGAGATGAGCACACGCTCCACTTGTTTCTTCTGTCCAGTACGCCAAACACGTGTCTCCATTTGCGTTGCCACATAGGATTCATAGCCCAGGGCAGTCAGTCTTTCACGACAGGCTTTCTCTGTATTTCTGCCAACAATGGCGACATACCACCGGCGGTTTGGAACGCCTGCGGTGTCATCAAGTTGATGAACTGGCGGAACCTGAGAATCCTTTGGAGAATTGATATTCATATACTTTATTAATCTATTGGAAATGCCTTTTTCTCGCACGGAATACAAGAGTGATGGGCTTTTGAAGTGCAAAGGTACGAATAAATAGGAGAATGAAAAATAAAAATCATTTTATTTTGGTTTTGTGTGAGAATATACTTATCTTTGCAAATCAAAAAGAATAATTATGATGAAGATTCATTTTAACATAGAGTATCGTACCCGGTGGGGGGAAGATTTGCGTGTACAACTCTGGGTTGTAGATAAGCATGGTCAGAAGAAGGCTGTGGATGAGTTGCCGTTGGGGACTCAAGATGGCAAGATGTGGGATGGTGACATGACATTGGAGATTTCTTCGCCTATCAAAGAGGTGGGCATTGAATATAAGTATGCGATGTATCGCGACGGGAAACTGGTTTGGACAGAATGGGAGGTGGCACCCCACAAGGTGAAGTTTGATGGGGTGACCAACAATTATGTGTTGAGTGACAAGTGGCGTCCAATTCCTGAAGATCAACCGCTATTCTCATCTGCCTATACGGAATGCGTAGGGGCAGTGGCTGATGGATGCGATGCCCTGGAAACGCTGTACTCTTCTACCCTGCAGTTGCGTGTGGTGGAGCCTCGGCTGAAAAAGGGGGAATGGTTAGCGGTATGTGGTAACACACCTCAGTTAGGCGAATGGAAACGTGCAAAGCGAATGGCACTCATCAACTTGCAGGAATGGGCTGTGAACATCGATGCGGATATGCTGTTTGAAGAGGTGGAATATAAATATGTGGTGGTGGATGCACAGAATAACATCTTGCGCTGGGAAGAGGGAGAGAACAGAAAGTTGCTGTGTCCGAGGCTGCAAGCCAAGCAGATGTGGATCAAGACGGATGACCGTATGACATTGAGTGGTGACAGCTGGAAGGTGGCAGGTGTGGTGATTCCTGTGTTCTCATTACGTTCAGCAAAGAGTTATGGTGTGGGTGACTTTGGCGATTTGAAGGCATTGATTCAGTGGGTGGTGAAGACGAAGATGCATGCCATCCAGATTCTGCCCATCAACGACACCACTACGACGGGCACTTGGCAAGATTCATATCCCTACAATGCCATCTCGGTGTATGCCTTGCACCCGCTCTATTGCGACTTGAACGCATTGCCCAAACTGAAAGACCGCTTGGCGATGGAGAAATTCATGATGAAGCAACAGCGGGTGAATGCGTTGAAGGAGATGGATTATGAGCAGGTCATTACACTGAAGATGGAGTATCTGCGGATGGCGTATGCCCAGGAGGGGAAGGAAGTGATGGAGAGCAACGGATTCAAGGCTTTCTTTGCAGAAAACAAAGATTGGTTGGTGCCGTATGCAGCCTTCTCTTATCTGAGAGATGAATACAAGACAGCTGAGTTTGGGAAATGGCCTAGGTATAGCAAATACAACAAGAAAGAGGTGGAGAAGCTCGTAGCAAAGAGCTGTGGGGCGTATGAGAAGGTGGCGTTCTTCTATTATGTGCAGTATCAATTGCACCTGCAGTTGTTGGAAGTGAGGAATGAGGCACGGAAACATGGCGTCATCATCAAAGGCGACATCCCCATCGGCATCTCACGTGACAGTGTGGAAGCGTGGTCAGAACCTCATCTGTTCAATCTGGATGGACAGGCTGGTGCACCTCCTGATGATTTCTCAAGAAATGGACAGAACTGGGGCTTCCCAACCTACAATTGGGAAGCCATGGCGAAGGAAGGCTATCGGTGGTGGATCAGACGTTTCCAAAAGATGGCAGAATACTTTGATGCCTACCGAATTGACCACGTGTTGGGCTTCTTCCGCATCTGGGACATTCCGATGCATTCGGTACATGGACTGTTGGGACAGTTCTCTCCGTCCCTCCCCATGACGGTGGAGGAGATAGAAAGTTATGGCATGCGCTTCAATGCCGAATACATGACTCGTCCATACATCACGGATTGGACGTTAGATCAGATTTTTGGTTATCGGAAGGATCTCGTGAAGAGCATCTATCTGAAAACTCGTTCTGATGGGCGATATGACCTGAAAGATGAATATGCCAGCCAACGCAAGATTGAAGCAGCCTTTTTCGGAAAGACGGATGAGGACAGCATCGCATTGAGGGACGGGTTGTATGACTTGGCATCGTGTGTGCTTTTCATCCCTGACAGGAAGCAACCAGAAAAGTATCATCCCCGTATCTCTGCACAGAAAGATTATGTGTATGAGTCGTTGCTCTTGCATGAGAAGGAGGCTTTCAACTGCCTGTATAATGAGTATTATTATCACCGTCATAACAAATTCTGGTATGATGAGGCCATGAAGAAACTGCCTATCCTGACACAATCAACCAGGATGTTGGTATGTGCAGAAGACCTCGGTATGGTGCCAGAGAGTGTGGGATGGGTGATGAATGACCTGAAGATGCTGTCGTTGGAGATCCAGACGATGCCAAAATCCCCCTACTTGCAATTTGGACATCTGTGGGAGAACCCTTACCGTTCAGTTGCCACCATTGCCACACACGACATGCCACCATTGCGTCAGTGGTGGGATGAGGATTTGGACAGAGCACAACAGTTCTACAACAATGCCCTGTACAAGGACGGTACAGCTCCCCACCCTGCTCCAGGATGGCTGTGTGAGGAGATCGTGTCAGCACACCTATTCTGTCCATCAGCACTGACCTTGCTGTCATTGCAGGACTGGTTGTCTATGGATGAAGAACTGAGATTGCCAGACCCGAATGGAGAAAGAATCAATATTCCTGCCAAACCAAGGCATTATTGGCGATACAGAATGCACCTGACCATTGAGCAATTGATGGGAGCAAAGCGATTGAATGAGTTGGTAAAAGAGTTGATTGAGAATTCGGGAAGAGGGTGAGTTAGAGGTTAGAGGTGAGGGGTTAGAGGTTAGAGTAAAAAATTAGAAAATGGAAAAGGAAAAGAAAAGAAAATATAGTCAGTGGAAGTTCATTACAGCGTTTGTAGTGGTAATGGGATTGTTTGCGGGGGTAAAGTATGCATTTGGGATTGAGGTGAAGTTAGAGGTGAGAGGTGAGAGGGAAGAGGGAAGAGGGATGATGGAAGAAGTGAGAGATAATGAGAGGTTAGAGATGAGTGGTGAGGGGTTAGAGGTGAGTGATGATATAGAGAACACGGAGGATGAGGTGCTATATGAGGAAGTGACTGATTCTGTGGACTCTGTAGCGGCACCTGTGATGGTAGGAGGGGCTCATCGTGTTCGTGGCGTGTGGAGTTATTCAGCATGTTTTCCAGACAGCCAGAATGTACAAATTGAGGCTGCACAGAAGTATGGCATTATGCCTGTAAAAAACAGGAAAGAGGCAGAGGTGTTGGTGAAGCAACACCGGTTGGTGAATATATGCCATTCACCTTTCTATGCAATTGATAACCTCACCCACTCTATCCCTTATTTGGTGCCAAGGGCACAGCATCTACTCAATACTATCTGTCTGAATTTCATAGATTCATGTCAGGTGAAGGGATTACCCATTCACTTGCCTATTGTGACCTCTGTGCTGAGGACAACTGATGATGTGTCGAATCTACAACGAGGCAACAAGAATGCCACGACAAACTCTTGCCACTGTTATGGCACAACTGTGGATATTGCTTACAATAAGTTCATGCCGATGACGGGAACCTATGAATCACAAGCAGCCTTGCTCCGGTGGAACGAACCCATGAAACGGGTACTTTCGGAGGTGCTGAGCGACTTGAGAGAGGAAGGGCAATGCTATGTGAAGTACGAAAGAAAGCAAGGGTGCTTTCATTTGACATGTAGGTAGTTGAGAGTTGACAGTTGACAGTTGACAGTTGACAGATGACAGGTGAGAGGGGACAGGTGAGAGGGGAGAGTTGACAGTTGACAGTTGACAATTGTGAGGTTAGCGACGGGGGAGGAGGCGTTGGGCGATGAGTTGGACTACATCGACATTGACGGCATTACCGAGCGCTTTGAACTTCTGAACACGTGACAGATTGCCATAGTTCAATTCCTGCATGGATTGGATGCGAGCTGCCTCATTATGAGAGATATAGCGTCCCCAACGGAAGTCTTCTGGTGTGTATGGACGTCCTTTCTTGTCGAGTGCGCCTTGGGGAGGATAAGGAACAAAGGGCAGGATGGGCGTTGCGGTAGTACAAAGGGTGATGGTGGGGACACAGTTGATCGAGCGGACACGAATGCCCGAAGGACGGAGTTGAATGACATGATGTTTGAAGTCCCAATCTTGATTGGTGCTCCATTCGAACATACGCTGGGTACGAGGGAATTGTCTAATCTTTTCGAGCCAAGGGTCAATCCAATCCTTGTGTCGTTGATAAAACTCACGATTCTGACGAATGAGAATCTTCTTGAATTCCGGATAAGTGTCCTTGTATTGGGTTTTCCGCATATAGAAAGGAAGTCCCGCAATGAGTTCCTCACGTGTTTCGCCTTCAAGGACCTTTCCATAGGCACCTCGTTTGCCACGCAGACGTTCAAGGGGTTGAAAAGCAGGAGGCGTATCCTCAAATTCGTAGTCAGCACCAAACTCCATCGTGAAAATGCAATGGGAGGGCATATAACCATCGCGTTCGGTCACATGATAAACAAATTCCTGCCAGGCATCAAACACGGGATGCAAATCGCGACGAACCGCCAGTAAACGGTCATTGTCGGTCACATCCACAATCGTACGCACATCACTAACAAGATCCTTTTGAGGACGAACAAAATGAAAACGATGCATACCGCTGACACCTTGTTCATCACGCAACATACCCACGATGTAGAATCGTGGACGATGCTGAGGGATGCCAAACTCATGGGGAGAATAGATGTGCGAACGGATGTCATAGCCCAAGGCATCCAACTTCTGACGAATCACCTTCCAAGTACGTCCTCCATCATGTCCAGGCAATGCTGAAACATTCTCTAAAAAGATGTATTTGGGGTGATGATAACGTAAGATGCGACAGATCTCGTCGAAGAGGTTGCCACGTCCCAACTCATCCTCAAATCCCTGCTTTTTGCCTGAAAAAGAGAAGGGCTGGCAAGGGAATCCTGCACACAAAATCTCATGAGAAGGGATATCCTCTTCCTTGATTTTGGTGATGTCACCATAGATGGGCACATCAGGGAAGTTGATCTTGTATAATTTCTGCAATTTTGGCTGTATTTCAGAGGCAAAGACACATTCATGTCCCAAACGGGACAAGGCGAGGTGGAAGCCTCCAAGACCAGCGAATAAATCTATAAATTTCATCGTTTCGACACAATCAATAAACCAATAAAGGTCAGTAACCCGTTGAACATCAGCATTTCATATCCGAACTTATACCCAGTTAACTGCAACACAGCCACATCAATGACATAACAGATGAGGGGTGAAGCAATCGCAATATAAGGTACATATTTCTCTCGTGGTTGCCACTTGGTGAACATACCAAAGGCAAAGAGTCCCAAGAGCGGACCATAGGTGTATGACACCAAGGTGTATATCAAATCCATCACGCTACCCGAACCAATGGCATTGAAAGCCAGTGTGACGATGACGAATGCCAAAAGCATACCCACATGCACCCGTTTCCGCATCTTCTCATCCCTCTCTTTTCCCAAAATGTCAATACAAAAACTGGTCGTGAGTGCCGTCATGGCTGAATCGGCAGAGGAAAAAGCACTGGCAATGACGCCAATGGTGAAGAAAATGAGACACGCTGAACCCATCGTTCCATCCAACACAATGCCTGCCAACAAATCATCCCCTTTCTCAGGAATGGGCATACCTTGTTGCTGATAGAGCATCAGAAGAAGGACGCCTAAAGCAAGGAACAAGAAATTGACAGGGACAAACAGCACTCCATAGGAACACATATCTTTCTGCGCAGAACGTAAGTCCTTGCAAGTGAGGTTCTTCTGCATCATATCCTGATCAAGTCCCGTCATCACGATGACAATGAAGATGCCTGACAAAAATTGTTTCCAAAAGTTCTGTTTGGAAGCAAAATCAGAGAATTCGAAGATACGCGAATGGGAGTCATTCCATACCGCTGTCATCGCTTCAGAAAAATCCATGTGAAGCATGTTGGACACCTTCAAAAGCAGCAGGATAAGTGCCACGATGAGGCATAGGGTCTGCAAGAAATCTGTCCACACCAAGGAGCGAATGCCACTTCTACGGGTATAGAGCCAAATCAGAAAGAGTGCCACCAGTACAATCACCACATAAGGAACGGAGAAACTGTCAGCCAAACACAGCTGCAAAATGCGACACACCACATAGAACTTGGCGGCAGCGCCCAGCAACTTGCTCAGGATGAAGAAAGAAGAACCCGTCTTGTAACTCACAGCGCCAAAGCGATGATCCAAATAGGTGTAGATGGAAGTGAGACGATATTTGTAATACAACGGCAACAGCACAAACGCTACAATGACGTAGCCCAACACAAAACCTAAACACATCTGAAGGTATGTCATGTCAATGCTCATCACCCATCCTGGTACCCCAATAAAGGTCAAGCCAGAAATACTGGCACCAATCATGCCAAACGCCACCAAAGGCCAAGGTGATTGGCGATTACCAGTGAAAAAAGCAGCATTGCCACCCCTCCTGCCCACCAGATGGGAGAGAAGCAGCAATACACTAAAATATAATATCACTGTGATGAGAACCAACATGCCTTACGTTTCCGCTTCGAATCCCTTCTTCATGTAGGCGTCTGCATAAAGTGAGAACTTGGATCCAAATCCAGGCTGACTCTCTACATCCAGTATCAAATCCATACCCTCAGCCAGTTTCTTTGACACATGCAATCCGAGTCCCAAACCTGGCACAAAGCCATCGTCCTTCCAGAACAAGCCAAATGCCAACTGTTGCTTCTCCTTCGGAATACCACATCCTGTATCTGCAACAAAGAGCTCTGCTCGTTCTGAATTAAAGTGATAGTCAACACCAATGAGAATGGCACCTGTCTTGGTGAATTTTGCCGCATTGCTCATCAACTGGTTCATGATGTACTTGACACGTGTACGGTCATTATTGATAGTAATGCCAGGCAGGACTGCAAGTTCATGCATCGTCACACCCTCTGGAATCAAGTCACTCCATTCATGTACCAACTCATGCACCAATTCAGAAGCGTCAAACTCGTTCTTCACATATTGAATACGTCCACTCTCTATGCGTGAGAACATAAGGATGTCCTCAATCATGGCAGAAAGACTGGTGTTATTCGCCTTAATGATCTTCGCATATTCTTCCATCTCCTCAGGAGTAAAGGAGTCGGCAGGCATGCTGACCAAGACATCACTAAATCCCACAACAGCATTCAGTGGTGTACGAATCTCATGACTAATGGTCGTCAAGAAGTCCTCCTTCTGCTTGGCTTCCTCTGCCAACAGCATCGCCTTTCGCAGATTCTCTTCATACTGCTTCGTCTCATCAATATTGATCAAGATACCATCTACATTCTTCTGGTTCTTCTTGGTATCGAACATCACCACAAAACGCAATTGCCACCAACGGTAAAGATCCTTTTGGTCAATGTCTGCATAGATTTCATAGCTATGCGTTCCAGGCACCTCTATGGATTGCATGATCAGCGGAATCTCACTCGAATATTCGGGATGAACATGCGATATGATGTCCCTCAGGTTAGCCTCCGTACGGACAGTATGGCTATCGGCACCATGCAATGCCATCTGGCGCATCTCAGCACGTCTCTGCACACCCTCAATCAGGATTTGCGCTGTTCTGCTCTTCCATGATTGCAACACCAGAATGATAGAAGCAACGGCAATAATAAAGATTGTGATGATAATAATCCATGTGGCATAGGTATATAATGGAGAAATCTTCTCAACAGGAGCACCGACTATCACAAAACGGCTCTCAAAGTCTTTGTACTCCATGCCCAGTTTCTCCATCGCATCATAATCCATATAGTATTGCTTCTGGTGCGCCATTCCGACGAAGGAAGCCAAGTCTGCACCTCTCAAGATTTCAGAAGCGACCCTTGCCATATCTTCACCCACCGTCTCATAACTAGCGAAATATCCACACAAATATCTGCCGCTACCATCTGCAAAACCGGCCTTTACCGCCGTGTATTGAGGACGTCCCGTCTTATCGACAATGGCAGAGCTGTATAGGTCTCTCTTCACCGCCAACGACGGATAGAGCCAAGAGTGGACATAAATACGCCTCAAGTTTTGATAGCCCTCCTCTTGATCCTGAAGATTCGTTGAGTTACGTTCTGGAGATTCGGTCGAGAAAACCAACACCACCACACTATCCTTCCATATCGTAGAAAGTTCCTCATCTGCCGAAATCTGTACATGAAAATCAGAGTTATCCACGTATGGCGGACGTGCTATTGCCTGTTTCAATTCAGCACGAATCATTGAATCCTGCTCGAAGTAATCCAATTCTATCTCCACACAGTTCTTTCCTGACATCTCGGCTGCCAAGTTGATGTTGGCACAGTAGTCAATGGGATCGTTGATGACCACAATATTCTTGTGCTTCCTGATGTAGTCCCATTTGGGATGATGTAAACCACCAAAGATGACAGGAACAGTATCAAGTTCTTGAATATCATCAATTTGCCTCCATTCAATCAAATCGCAAGCAGCACGGTCTCCTTCAGTCATCACAACATCTGGAATCCAATTCCTCATCCGAATAGAATCCTTCACGGCAAAATGCAGCGCTCTGGTTGTGTTCGCAGGATTCTCCAGATCAAGATAGACATGCCTGATGTCAGCATTGATACCATGATTTCGGAAGGTCTGCAATATCTTATCATTGAAATTACGATAGCCTCCATAATTTTTGTCATAACTATGGAATATCAGCACCTTAGCCGACTCCCCTTCTCGATCAGACTTCGTCGTACATGATGACGGCAACAGGAAACCAATACCCAATGTGACAATCAAAAGCAGGCATTCCACCATCTTTGTCAAACGGAAGAAGAACTTACTGCCCTTGCCAATCTCACTTTCCACGCCAATGGTTCCGTTTTGCTTCTCCATGATGGTCTTACTGATGTTCAGACCAAGACCTGTACCCTTATCCGTCTCGTCCACCTTAATGTAACGTTCAAACAGCTGTGCCTGTTTCTCTGGTGCCACACCAATACCTGTATCCCGTACATAAACTTCCACCTGATTGGGGTCATCCTCCATGTATTTCCATCCCAACGTGACACTTCCCTCTGTCGTGAACTTGAAGGCATTGCTCAAGAAGTTGTTCACCACCTGCTTGGTACGTGTCGCATCGATATTGACTGTTGCATCAGGCTCACATGTCTCCAATTTGAACTCCAGATGGGTCGGAGCAATAATGTAGTTAGTCTTGTAACATTCATCAACCAATTTCTGAATCGACATCGGTTTCTGGATGATTTCGAGGTCACCCGTCTCAATCTGAGCCTTCTCCATCACACTATCAATCATGTTGAGAATCATGTCTGTGTTCTGATGAATCACTTCACCATACATTTCTCGTTCACCCTCCTCGAAGGTCATGCCTGGCGTTGTCAACATAGTGGAGAACCCTGTCACAGCGCCCAGTGGGGTACGGAGGTCATGGCTGATGTTTGCCAAGAAGTTCTCCTTCAATGCCACCTGACTCGCTAGAATCTGTGCCTGTTCCAACTTTTCCTCCGTTTCTTTCTTCTGATCAATATTCAACAGCAAGCCATAAAGTTCACCCGTTTTCGCCGATTCTTCTGTGGCGGTGTACATAGCCTCTGCCCAATACCAATCCTTTCCACCATTGGGTGTAAGGTGCAAACGCACGGTTTTCCTGCCTCGCTGGTTACGGAAGTTTTTCAAGAATTCAAACGAAGCTCTCGTATCATCGTGCACAATACTATCCATCTCCTCCAACGTCAAACGATTGGGGACCTTGAAATAATCAGAGAAGTGCTGACTCAACGTGAAGGTACCATCCTTAAAGTGCCAGAAAGTATCTTTGGCATTCGAGAACATCAAATCGTGCACCTTCTCCTCATACTGTAATTCTTCCACCAAGTTCATTTGTCCCTTCCATCTCCATCGCAACATGACAGACACAATTCCATAAATGAAGAGACCAATCACTAGAATAAGGAGACCCACTTCGAGCGCAAACTCCATCGGTTTTTCCAGATAGAACGGCGCATTCACGATGTGGAAGTCCTCGCTATACACGCCATACGGCATTTTCGGGAACATCATCTGCATGGCCACCCAATCCAGATAATAACCACTTGAATGCAGACTAATCGGCAATGACTTAGGCGTCTCACCCTTCAAGATACGAACGGCGTATGAAACCTGATCTTCAACCTGTGTCTCGGTACTAGTGAAATAACCACCCAAGAACCTAACTTTCTTTGGATTGTTAAAATCTTCACGGATACATGTGAACTGAGGACAATCGGTGTGGTCAATAATAGCATTGTTGACGATACCACCGCTTCTCACCTGCAATTGCCACATTTCCTTTGCTTTCTGATAGAAGAAGCCTGTTATTGCCTTTCCGACAGAGTCAGACTCACCCTCCGCATGGTTTCTGTATGGGAAAGCACAAGAAACCACATTCACGACAGCAAGACCCGGATATTTCTTCTTCAGATAATTCTCATCCAGATTCTTTTCCTTGAAATCTGAGTTGTTGACAAATCTGGTAGAGTCACGAAGTTCCTCTGCCAATTGCTCACGCATTCGCAGATCACTGGGTTTATAGTCCAATTCTATCGTAATACACTGCGTTTTGACCAGTCTCATCATCAATTCAATGTTGCGTCCCAAATCGACTTTCGCCTCAAAACCAGTCATTTGCGGAATTCTGTATAGAGAATCACGCAACAACGTATTGACACCTGAAAAGACAATCGGTGTCTTCAAGAATATCGAATCAATCTCCTTCGCATTGAGAAGCCAATCCACAATTGCGTCGTCATTCAACAAAATCACTTCAGGCTTCCATTCCTTGATTTGCTTTGAATAGACAGGCCAATCAAACTGACTGAAAACATCATTCGGACGATACAACATATTGGCATAGATATGGTGAATGTTCACATCCATGCCATGAGCACGGAAATTCTCTTCCATGCACTTAGAGAAAAGTTCCTTCTCTTCTCCGATACTATCCCATGAGTGGATGACCACCACGCTATGACGCGGTCCAGACGACCCCGTAATATTGCTCACCTTACTACACGAACCCAACAAAGCAATGACAACAACAATCAGTAAAGGTAAGAGTTTAGACATATTTTTATTTTTCATGACTGTATGTCTTATTAAGATTACGCTTGCAAAGATACAAAAAAATCTATAGTCACAAATAAAAATCAAAAAAAATACATAAAAAGAGATTTTTTTCTTAGAAAATCCCTGCATTTTTTCCCTTTATGGGTATAAAATTGTCAAATGAAGTACATCAAAAGCGGCTGTTCACGCCTTCCATATTTTCTTCCGCATGATGGTCTGGGTGATTCCTCTCGTGGCAAGATAAATCACAAAAGCAATCCACAAACCGTGGTTGCCCCAAACAGGCACCAAAGTGAAATAGAGCAGGAAAAACATCACCATGCCCGAAGCCATTGAGATGAGCATTCCTTTGGTGGCAGTAGCGCCAATATAGATGCCGTCCCAGATGAAGGCTGCCATGCCGCACAGGGGGAAGAGGAGTGTCCAGGGTTGATAGACCTGGGCTACATCCAGCACTGTTGCATCATCGGTGAGGATGGAAAGAAAGGGCTTACCCAACAAAAGATACGCCAAGGTGAAGAGGGCTGCCACGCCCCAACCCCATCGGAAAAGTCGGCGCACGGTGTCGTCATAGATGCCACGCATCCTGCCACCGATGGCCTTGCCAACCATCGCCTCACCAGCAAAGGCAAAACCGTCCATGATGTAGCTGTAGAGCGTGAAAAGTTGCATCAGCATCGTGTTCACCGCCAGTTCCGCATCACCCTGCTTGGCTCCTGCTGCGATGAAGAAAAAGTGCACGAGAATAAGGCAGCAAGTACGCAGGAAGATGTCCTTGTTCAGCGAGAAGAACTTCGTCAGGGCAGCGGCTGTCAGCACGGTCTTCTCACGATAGTATTTATTGATTCTCAGGTAGTAAGGAACGAAGAACAAAAGCGCAGAGACCAGTCCGATGTATTGTGCCAGCACGGTGCCGAGCGCCACGCCCTCGATCTTCATGCCCAGGCCATACACCAGCACGACACTCAGCATGATGTTCGCCACGTTCTGAATCATCGCCACCATCATCGGCGCTCTCGAGTTCTGCATGCCAACGAACCAGCCCGTCAGGACGAAAAGCATCAAAGCGGCAGGAGCGCCCCATATACATATATTATAATACGTACACGTGAAAGCCACCACTTCGGCCGACGGACGGATGATGTACAATGCCCCTTCTCGGATGGGTACTTGCAAACAGAGCATCACCGCCGATATGATGATAGCCACCAGCAGTGCTCTCTGCATCACCGCCGCCACCTCCGTCAGGTTCCGCGCCCCCAAAGCCTGTGCCGTCACACCACTCGTACCCATCCGCAGGAAGGCAAACATCCAATAGATGATGTTGAACAGCATGCCGCCCACCGCGATGGCACCGATATACGCCGCATCACCCAGATGTCCCGTGATGGCGACATCCACCAAGCCCAACAGTGGCACCGTGATGTTCGACACGATGCTCGGCAAGGCAATGTGCAGGATCTGTCTATCTCTTAAATTCATTTATCTCTTCATATACTCCGCGAGCATTTCCGCACATCTTTCTCCATCCACACCGGCGCTGACGATGCCACCTGCATAGCCAGCTCCTTCGCCGCAGGGGAAGAGTCCTTGCACTCGCACATGCTGGAGAGTCTCTCGGTCGCGAAGGATGCGGACGGGTGCCGAAGTGCGGGTCTCCACACCAATCATCACCGCCTCGTTGGTCAGGAATCCGTGACAGGCTTTGCCGAAGTTGCGGAATCCCTGCTGGAGACGCTTCGAGATGAAGTCGGGCATCCAGAAGTGCATCGGCGTACTGATGAGTCCGGGGGTGTAGGACGACTTGGGCAGGTCGTAGCTTCCCTTGCCGTTCACGAAATGCGCCATGCGTTGCGCCGGAGCGGTCTGCTTGCGATTGCCCTGCATCCATGCCGTGTATTCGAGATGCTCCTGAAATTCCATCATCGCGAGGGGGAAGTTGACAGTTGACAGTTGAGAGTTGACAGTTGAGAGGTCGGGCACGGGGGGCAGTTCCATCAGCGAACGGTCTTTCTGCAAATCCTCCACATGCAGTTCCACCACCATGCCGGAGTTGCTCCACGGACTGTTGCGCTGGGAATTGCTCATGCCATTGACAACGAGCTGGTTGGGACCGCTGGCAGCAGGTACGACGGTGCCGCCCGGACACATGCAGAAGGAATAGACGCCGCGACCGTCCACCTGCGTGACAAACGAATATTCGGCGGCAGGCAAGTACTCGCCCCTACCCTCCTTGCGATGGTACTGAATCTGGTCGATGAGTTCCGACGGATGCTCCAGACGGACACCCACAGCGATGTCCTTTGCCTCGATCTCGATGCCCTGCGCATAGAGATAACGATAGACATCGCGGGCGCTGTGTCCAGTCGCCAGGATGACAGGACCCATGAATGTCTCATTGCCACAACGAACGCCCTCCACCTTGTCATCTTTGAGCAGAATAGCATCCATCTTCGTCTCGAAATGCACTTCGCCACCACATCGGATGATGGTCTCGCGCATCGCCTCGATGATGCTCGGCAACTTGTCGGTGCCGAGATGCGGATGGGCGTCTGCCAGGATGCTTGTGCTGGCTCCGTGCTGACAGAACACGTTCAGGATCTTCTCCACATTGCCGCGCTTCTTGCTCCGCGTGTAGAGCTTGCCGTCGGAGAAAGCCCCCGCACCGCCCTCGCCGAAGGAATAGTTCGATTCGGGATCGACGGTCTGCGTACGGCTGATCTGCGCGATGTCCTTCCGACGCTCATGCACGCTCTTGCCGCGCTCCACCACGACGGGTCGGATGCCCAGTTCGATGAGTCGCAATGCCGCGAACAGTCCGCCAGGACCGGCACCCACCACCACCGCCTGAGGCTTGTCCTCCACATTCGGATAGTCCGTCCGCACAAACTCGTCATCCTCCGGCAGCTCGTCCACATACGCCCTCACCTTCAGGTTCACGTAGATGGTGCGCTGACGGGCGTCGATGCTCCTTTTCAGCACCCTCACCGCCGTCACATGCTCCGTCGCCAGTCCCTCCTCCTCAAGCAGGAACCGCTTGATGGCCTGTTCACTCGCCGCCACCTCGGGCAGAACTCTAATTTGATACTCTTTTATCATAGTTTTTCTGATTTTGTTTGCAAAGGTACAAAAAAAATCCCTATCTTTGCACAAATAAATAAGAACAACATGGAGAATTACATTGTTTCGGCAAGGAAGTACCGCCCGATGACGTTCGACACGGTGGTGGGACAGGGTGCGCTGACGGTGACGCTGAAGAATGCCATCCAGAGCGGAAGGCTGGCGCATGCGTATCTGTTCTGCGGGCCTCGTGGCGTGGGCAAGACGACCTGTGCCCGCATCTTCGCGAAGACGATCAACTGCCTCAATCCCCAGGCGAACGGGGAGGCGTGCGGCGAGTGCGAGTCGTGCAAGGCGTTCAACGAGGGACGCTCGTACAACATCCACGAGCTTGACGCGGCTTCGAACAACTCGGTGGAGGACATCCGCGTGCTCATCGAGCAGGTGAGGATTCCGCCGCAGATCGGCAAGTACAAGGTGTTCATCATCGACGAGGTTCACATGCTCTCGCAGGCGGCGTTCAACGCGTTCCTGAAAACGCTGGAGGAGCCGCCTCAGCATGCCATCTTCATCTTGGCGACGACGGAGAAGCACAAGATTCTGCCGACCATCATGAGCCGATGCCAGATCTACGACTTCAAGCGCATGGCGGTGAACGACATCGTGGGTCATCTGAAGCATGTGGCGGAGCAGGAAGGCATCAAGGTGGAGGAGGCGGCGCTGAACATCATCGCTCAGAAGGCCGACGGCGGTATGCGAGACGCGCTGAGCATCTTCGACCAGGTGGCGTCGTTCTGCAGCGGCAACATCACCTATCAGCAGACCATCGAGAACCTGAACGTGCTTGACTACGACTACTACTTCCGCCTGACGGACTATTTCCTGGAAGGGAAAATCACGGAGTGCATGCTGACGCTGAACGAGATCCTGTCAAAGGGGTTCGAGGGGCAGTACTTCATCACGGGTCTGTCGAGCCACTTCCGCAACCTGCTCGTCAGTCAGGACGCTCAGACGGCAGAACTCATCGAGGCGAGCGACGAGGTGCGGAACCGCTACAAGGAGCAGGCGCAGAAGTGCAAGCCGAAGTTCCTCTTCCGCGCCATGAAGCTGGCGAACGACTGCGACCTCAACTATAAGCAGAGCCAGAACAAGCGGCTGCTGGTGGAAATCACCCTCATCGAGATGGCACAACTCTCCTCCGATGACGGGGAGGCTTCCGGGCTTTGCCCTACGAAGATACTAAAACCCATATTTCAAGCGCTCCGCCCAAAGACGGAGGTTTTTCAGAATGTGCAGCCGGCGTCTCCAGCAAAAACGGAATCGCCAGCCAGAACTGCAGCACCATCAGTCATCACCCCTCAGTCTTCACCCATCACCCCTCGAAGACCAGGCGCCTTCTCCATCCGACGTCAGCAGAACAGCCAGAGTCAGCAGAGCACGACGGTGCAGGAGACCGTGGTCGTGCCCACCTTTGAGAATCAGCCCGTCAATCCGACAGATTTGACGGTGGCATGGCGAGAGTTTGCCAAGAACCTGCCTCAGGAAGACAGGGCATTGTCGTTCCAGCTGGACAATATGGAACCACAGTTGCAGGAGGATGGACAAACGATTCTGGTCATTGTGGACAACCCGTCCCTGCAGGGCGAACTCCACAAGATACAGCCACGCATCGAGGGGTATCTGCATCAGCGACTGCAAAACAATGCGCTGAAACTGACCACACGATTGCGTGAAGCGACGGACAAACGCCGTGCCCTCAGCCGTATGGAGATCTTCAACGAAATGCTGGAACAAAGCGAGGCACTGCGGAAACTGAAAGAAGAATTTGAACTGGAACTGGCATGAGAGGTAAGAGGTAAGAGGTAAGAAGTAAGAGGTAAGAAATTAGAAATAAGATGGGAAAAGGAAAGTTAGCGAAATTTGCAGAGATGGCGGAGAACCCGCTGGTGGTGGAGTGCCCCTTCTGGCTGTTGCAGAAGGAGGGATTCCCGCTGAAGGGCAAGTGGCATGAGGAGTTCTTCAAGAACCAGAACCCCATCGTGCTGGAACTGGGTTGTGGACGGGGGGAATACACCATCGGACTGGCTCGCCGATTCCCCGACAAGAACTTCATCGGCATCGACATCAAGGGAGCCCGCATGTGGCACGGTGCCAAGACCGCCCTGGAGGAAGGCATGAAGAACGTGGCGTTCCTACGCACGAACATCGAGTGCATCGCCGGCTTCTTTGCCCCCAACGAGGTCGCAGAACTCTGGCTCACCTTCTCCGACCCTCAGATGAAGAAGGCAACGAAACGACTCACCTCGACCTATTTCATGGAGCGCTACAGAAAGTTCCTCGTGGATGGCGGACTCATCCATGTGAAGACCGACTCGAACTTCCTTGCCACCTATACGAAATATATGGTGGAGAAGAACGGACTGCCTCTCCTCCGATGTACGTTCGACCTCTATGCCGAACAGGACGTGGATTCCTCCCTCACCGACATCCGCACCTACTACGAAGGCATGTGGCTGGAACGAGGCATCCCCATCAAATACCTGCAGTTCCAATTGCCTCAGCAGGGCATCCTCGAAGAGCCAGATATCGAAATCCCTGTGGATGGGTATCGCTCGTACAATCATACAGTGGTGAGCACTAAGAAGACGGGGAAATAATCAATCGTAAATAGTAAATCGTCAAATCGTAAATCAATAGATGACAATATATCCCAAACTCATACACGATGCCCTCGCTACCGTTCGCTATCCAGGTAACGGCAAGAGCATCATGGAAAACGAGATGCTGGAGGATGACCTCCGCATCGACGGCATGAAGGTCAGCTTCTCACTGATTTTCGAGAAGGAGACCGACCCGTTCAAGAAATCAGTGGTGAAGGCGGCAGAAGCTGCCATCAAGACGTTTGTGCATCCCGATGTGGAAGTGACCATCGGCACGAAAGCCAAGACTTCCCTCCCCCCTGAACCCGACAAATTGTTGTCTGGCGTGAAGAACATCATCGCCGTCAGCAGCGGCAAAGGTGGTGTGGGTAAATCGACCGTCACCGCCAACCTCGCCATCGGACTGGCAAAGCTCGGTTATCGTGTCGGACTGCTCGACACCGACATCTTCGGTCCCTCGATGCCCAAGATGTTTGGCGTGGAAGAAGAACGTCCGTATGCCACCAAGGTAGATGGCAGAGACCTTATCGTACCCATTGAAAAGTATGGTGTAAAACTCCTCTCCATCGGCTTTTTCGTCAATCCCGACGATGCCATCTTGTGGCGCGGTGGCATGGCATCGAACGCCCTCAAGCAACTCATCACCGAAGCGCAATGGGGCGACCTCGACTACTTCATCCTCGACACTCCTCCCGGCACCAGCGACATCCACCTGACCCTGCTGCAGACCCTCGGCATCACGGGTGCCATCATTGTATCCACACCTCAACAAGTGGCATTGGCAGACGCGAGAAAAGGCATCAACATGTATATGAACGACAAGGTGAATGTGCCCATCCTCGGATTGGTGGAGAACATGGCGTGGTTCACGCCTGCCGAACTGCCCGAGAACAAATATTTCATCTTCGGCAAAGACGGTTGCAAGCATCTGGCTGAAGAACTCCAAGTTCCACTCCTGGCACAGATTCCACTCATCCAATCCGTCTGTGAGGACGGCGACAAGGGCGAACCCGCCGTACTCAATCCAGCCTCGCCCGAAGGCATCGCCTTCATGAGTCTGGCGGCCAAAGTAGTGACACAAGTGGACAAGAGGAATCTGGAAATGGCACCGACCCATCGCATCGAAACCCATAACTCTTAACGCTAAACCAACATTGCTTCACCCCCTCCCTCCTGAAGCTGCAGGCATTCCGTCGCCTCAGCAATTCACCTACCCATTCTGCTATCAGCCCCACCCTTTGTGTCAGCTGGCAGCCAAGGAGGTAATTGCGCATTGCTACAAGACACCCGCCCTGTATCCTCACGAAGGAAAGATGTTTGGGGTGCTCATTGTGGAGCATGAAAATCAGCGGTACTATCTCTGCGCATTCTCCGGCATCTACAACGGCAGCTATCATCACGAAGGTTTTGTGCCCCCTATCTGCGACCTGCAACATGGGTATTTCAGTGAAGAGGAACAACGCATCGTCGCCTTGACGCACCAAATCAACGAGACCACTCAGGAGGAAGAGAAGACGAAACTGAAAGCCTTGCGGAAGGAGAAGTCTAATGCTTTGCAGATGTGGACATTCCATCAGTTCAGGATGAAAAATGCCCGACAAGAAGTGAAAGACCTCATCGAAATCTTCGCAGCAGTGAAATCGCCTTTCTCCGAAGAAGAATTCATCGACTACAAAGAAGGGCGCAGCCCCACCAAACCCCAACCGAAGATAGGCATTCCCCCAGGAGGTACAGGCGAGTGCTGTGCCCCTAAACTCCTGCAATATGCATACTTGAACCATTTGAAGCCCATCTGTATGGCTGAATTTTGGGTGGGGCCATCGAAGCAAAACGAGATGCGCATCGAAGGCAATTTCTACCCTTCATGCCAGCACAAGTGCTATCCGCTACTCAACTACATGATGCAGGGACTGGATGTAGAAGAGAATCCACTCTTGGCACGAGGAAAGGAGAAGCTGAAACAGGTACGCTTCATCTACGAGGACGAGGACATCATGGTGGTTTACAAACCCTCGGGACTGCTGTCCGTGCCCAATCGTGACCTCAAGGGAGAGTCGCTCAGTGCCTATCTGCTCACTCTCAATCCCAACTACCGACTGATGCACCGTCTTGACATGGACACCTCGGGACTTATGCTCGTAGCCAAAAACAATATGGCTTCCAAATCCCTGCAAGACCAATTCCTCAGACACGACATCAAGAAGAAGTACGTCGCCATTCTCGACGATGCCACTTCCGACACATGCATCAGAGAGGGACAAGGAACCATCTCCCTACCCCTCTCGCGCAATCCGTTCGACTCTCCCCGTCAGGTGGTCAATCACCGTGTGGGCAAGACCGCCATCACACATTATATATTTAAAGGAGAGAATCGCGTGGAACTCTATCCGGAAACAGGTCGCACCCACCAACTACGCATCCATTGCGCTCATCCCGATGGTTTGGGACGTCCCATCAAAGGTGATATCCTCTATGGCACTCGTGCCGACCGTCTCTATCTCCATGCGGAAGAAATAAAATTCAGCCACCCGTCCACTGGCGAATGGCTGACATTTACAGAACCAGAGTTCTAAACGTTTACAGTCCCAAGTCTGCCTTGATGGCATCTACCTTAGCCTTTGCGTCGGCAGTAGCAGATGGATAGCACTTCGGACATTCCATCTCGCCCTTCACCTCCACATAGAACTTGATCTTAGGCTCAGTACCTGATGGGCGCACAGAAATCTTGGTACCATCGGCGGTGAACCACTGGAGCACATTGCTCGTAGCCGGCATGTCGATAGCAGACTCTTTGCCGTTTTCCACTTGCTTCAAAGTCTTGTAGTCCTTCACACAAACTACAGGGCTGCCACCGAGTGATGTTGGAGGAGTCTTGCGGAAGTCTTCCATCATCTGCTTGATCTCGTCAGCACCCGACTTGCCTGGCTTGGTCACAGAAATAGCATTCTGATATGCGAAGCCATAGTCGAGGTAAATCTTCATCAAGAGGTCATAGAGTGTCATGCCGTTGTCTTTTGCCCAAGCAGCAATCTCACAGAGCAGACAGATAGAAGCTGGACTATCCTTATCGCGCACCTTGTCGAATGGCAGGTAACCGAAGGATTCCTCACCACCACCAATATACTTCTTCACGCCCTCAGAGAGCTTGATTTCACGTGCAATCCACTTGAAGCCTGTATAAACATCACGGATTTCCACGTTGTTGCGCTTAGCAATCTCAGCGATGGTCTCCGTGGTCACGATGGTCTTCACCATGAACTCGTTACCCTTCAACTGACCCAGCTTCTTCTTGTTCTCAATGATGTAGTAAGAGAGCATCAATGCGGTCTGGTTACCATTCAGGATGCACCACTCGCCCTTCGGATCGCGACAAACGACTGCCAGACGGTCTGCATCAGGGTCAGAAGCCAACACAAGGTCGGCATTCAGTTTCGTACCGAGCTGCATACCCAAGGTCATGGCCTCAGAGTTTTCAGGGTTAGGAGAAACCACCGTTGGGAAGTTGCCATCGATGACCATCTGCTCCTTCACCACGTTAATGTTTTGGAAGCCCCAAGTACGCAGGGCTGCAGGAATAATCACACGACCTGTTCCGTGCAGTGGAGAATAAACGATGCAGAGATCTTTCTGACGGTTGATCACCTCCTGATCCACCAATGCCTCATGCACAGCGTTCAGGTAGTCAATATCCATCTCACCACCGATAATCTGGATGAGGTCGTTGTTAGGCGTAAACTTCACCTGGTCAATCGTCACCTTGTTCACCTCGTCGATAATGCCCGTGTCATGAGGAGCCAACACCTGTGCACCATCATCCCAGTAAGCCTTGTAACCGTTATACTCACGTGGGTTGTGGCTGGCAGTGATGTTCACACCTGCCTGAGCACCCAGTTGACGGATGGCGAAAGAAATCTCTGGCGTAGGACGCAAGCTCTCAAAAAGATATGCCTTGATACCATTGGCAGAGAAGATGTCAGCCACCGTCTCAGCAAACAGACGAGAGTTGTTGCGGCAGTCGTGACCCACCACCACGCTGATGTCCTTCTTACCAGCAAATGCCTTGTTGATGTAGTTGGCGAAACCCTGAGTGGCCATACCCACGATGTACTTGTTCATGCGGTTCGTACCTGCACCCATGATACCACGCAGACCGCCAGTACCAAATTCCAAATTCTGATAGAATGCATCGATGAGGGCAGTCTTGTCCTCATTCTCGAGCATCGCCTTCACTTCTGCCTGTGTCTCGGCATCAAACGCTGGCGAGAGCCACTTCTGGGCCTCCGCCGTACACTGCTTAATCAATTCTTGATCCATAATATTGAGTTTTAAGTTATGATTGTTTTTGATTGTTGGTTGCAAAGATAAAACAAAAATCCGAGAACACGATACTGTTCTCGGATTTTTTTCAGTTTATTTTGTATTCAACGTGATTTTCGCACCTTTTAATGTCGGCGATGACACAGTAAGCATTACCTTTCCAGCCTTTCGGGTACTTCGTAAGATACACTGCATATAACCCGTCTGCATCTTTTTAGTGGTCACGTTGAGAAAGAGGTCATCCGTGCAATGGTCACCATTGTCTATGGCAACAAATGTAGCGGCACCCTCCACATTCACATTCACCTCGTCGGTAGCACTGGCCACGATGCGCCCCTTAGCATCAACAGCATAGATATTCAGGTATTTGAGCGCCATCCCATCAGCGCACCAACTCTCACGCCCTTGAACTGACGGAATTGGGAAAGTCTCCTCCACGATTTTCAATGCCACAGCCTTATCGGTTGTCTCTATCTCATCACGAGCCACCTCCTTACCATCCGTTCGGGCAACCGCCACCAATTTTCCACCTGTTCCGTATTCGATACCCGACCAAAGGATGATGTTACGTCTGGCAATGTCCGTGGTGTCATTCTTCTGGACGCCGAGCGATTTTCCGTTGTAGAACAGTTCCACCTCATCAGCGTTGGTGAAAGTAAACACGTTGGGAGTTGCGTCTTCTGAATAGTTCCAAGTCCGTGCAATACGCTGTGAGCCAATTCTGACATCTCTCCACTCCATTTTCTGCACCTTGCCATCAATCACGCCAATATGCACCAAGGGCACATCAGGCTGGATACATGACTTAATCAGATAAGCCTGCGGATAGGGCTGAAGGGTGTGGCTGAAGAAAGAATAGTTCCAACCTTTCTTGGGCCATCCATTTGACTCGCCCCAATATTCAATGGCGCCCCACCAGCAGAGTCCTACACCACGCTTCTGATTCATACCATAGTAAGGTTGTTGCCATTGAGTGACCACTGCCTCACTCTGGAAAAGGATCAGGTGCGGCGCATGTTTATAGTAACCGTGATAAGCATCCCACTGATAGTTGAATGAGGCCACTTCGGTCACACAAGCCAATTCTGGCGGCACGAGGTATGTTTTGAAATCAGGCGTATTACGTTGTCCGCCTGCACGTGCCGGAAACATCGCGACCGTCGTTGGACGTGTCTTATCATATCGCTTCGTCATCTGATCAAAAATACGGTATGTCGTAATGCCCCAATCGTCGGTCTGATAACCACTCCAATCCGAACGGACCTGGAGTTCGTTGCCAAGACTCCACAGAATAATAGATGGATGGTTGCGGTCACGCTTGATCCACTCCTGAATCAAAGTCGGCCAAATTTGCATGAACGGTTTCCGACCGCCCCAATAATCGCTATCCGACCACTTGTCAATCAATTCATCCACCACCAGCAAACCGATGCGGTCACAGATACGGTAGAAATCTTCCGAGTAAGGATTGTGAGCACATCGGATGGCGTTGTAGCCAAAAGCTTTCAGTTGACGCAACTGGCGTTCCACCGCCGTTGGGAAAGCGGCAGCACCCACAGCACCGAGGTCACAGTGATTGGCAATGCCTGCAAGAAAGACTTTCCTGCCATTCAGCTTAAAACCGAAATCTGTTCCATATTCAATCGTTCGGAAACCGAATTGGTCCGCGACGGAATCAATGGTGACACCATCTTCCTCAAGCGTAGCCTCAACGATATAAAGATAAGGCGAATCCAAGTCCCACAAGGAAGGATTGGGCACTTTCATGGAAGGGAGAGCTATTTCCGTGTTATTCTGGATGGTGTGGTCTGGCATACCCTTTTCTGTCGATGCCAACACCTTTCCCGATGCATCCTTCACCCTTGCCTTGACTTTGATGTTGTGCTTCTGCCAATTGATGACCTGCACCTGCACTTTCACATTCTCCCCTTCAGTGGTCACATACAATCCATGTCGTGCAATCCTCGTGTCGTTGCCCACCCGAAGCCAAACGCTACGATAGATGCCACCACCCGTGTACCAACGGCAACTGTTCACAGATCTCGTGCTCGAATATACCGCCACCACATTCCTGCCACCCCAATTCAGCGCCCTGGTGATGTCCGCCTCAAAACCCGTATAACCATATTCATTGCTGACGACCTTCTTGCCGTTCACATAGACATCGCTGACATACATCACGCCCTCGAAGTCAAGCACCACGCGGCGGCCTTTCAATGTGTCGGGAAGCGTGAAAGACTTCCGATACCAACCCTCGCACATCGGTTTGAATCCCCTACTCCTGTCTCCATTCTGATTCCACGGCTGTTCAAACTGATAATCGTGTGGCAAGTCGAGTTTTCTCCACTCACTATCATCAAAGTCCGCCTGTTCCGCATTTCTGGGATTTCCCATCTGGAATTTCCAGTCAAAATTGAACAAGACACATCGGTAGTCGGAATAGGTATCTACAGGAGCATTCCCACTCGCCTTCTTGGTAGTTTGGGCTGAGACGGGCAAGACACTCCAAAAGGCACAAAGCCATAAGACCAACAATGGAAATAGTTTCTTTCTCATATCTATTATTTTATTTTGCGTTCATTCACTTCATCAGATATTTTTCGCCTTTTTCCTCCACAATCTTCTTGCGGAACGCCTCTGGATAGCCAGGACGGTCGGGCGATTCAGCCAGTCCGTGCTCTGTCTTGTTGAAACGGTTGAGCAGGGGATCATCCTCGGCAGTCTTCTTCACGGCCATGTCGAGATGCTTCACCATCAGATACTCGAAGAGATGGGTCCAGGCTGCCATCATCATGTTCGACTTGATGAGTGCGGTATCGGTGAGGTACTTGATCAGTTCATCCCGTCCCTTCTCTTTGAGCAGTTGCAGCGGATACTCATACTCCTCCATTCCCCCGAGATCAATCCCCGTCTCCATCTGCTCACGCTGTTTCAGCACGTCGGGAAACATCTTCTCATAATAAGGATAGACCATGTTCGCCACCGCGTTCTGCACCCAGAAAGCACTCTCCCACGAGAACGTCACATCGTCCTGCACGCCGGGAATCTTCCTGAAGCATTTCGGTACCTCGGTGATGCAGCAGTTCAAAGGGATGAAGGGTGCCATATTCGGATCGTCGTTGGTCACCCAAACGATACCGCCGATGGCATCAGGAAGTTTCGCCTGCATCTGACCGACGAAACAGAATCCCGTCTGCTGCGTAGAGACAGGGCGTTCGTTGAAGTATGTCTTGCCCTCACTCTCCCACTCCAACGGTGTCGGGCGGTAAGGCATATTGTAAGGACCTGCACCCCATTCATTCCGGATGTCGAAGGGCGTGTCCTCGAAGTGGTCACGCATCGCCGCCATCACATCCGACAGTTTTACGGGACGCTTGGGTTTCATATAGAGCGGCATCTCCCCTTTCAAGTCGTTCCCCATAGCATAATCCACATACCGATCCATCCCATCACAAAACCTGTTGAAGATGCTCCACACCCTTGCCTCACAATAACGCACAGCACCGAAATCATTCGGAGCATAGGCATCGCGGAAGGAAAACTCTTGATCTTTTCCGCTGAAATATCCCTTCTTCCTGGCAAAAGCAATCACATCCTTCGAGCACAGCAACTGCTTCTTCCCATACTGACTCAACCTCGTGATTCTGCTCTGGTTGGCATGAGCTGACACACAGTCGTCGGGGATGCGGACAGCCACCCAGACCGCCCCCTTCTCGCCAGCACCCTTGCCAATCAAGTCCAGAATCCACGCCTCGTTCTTGTCGGCAATCGAGAAACTCTCACCCTCCGAACAATACCCATAAGTCTCCGCCAGCGACGTCATGATGTCAATGGCATTCCGAGCCGATGTGGCACGTTCCAAAGCGATGTAGATCATCGAGCCATAATCGATGCCCGTCGGCAATTCAGGAGAGCCCAACTGCTTTCCTTCCGTCTCATAGAGTTCCGTACGTCCGCCGAACGTCGTCTCCGTGATGCTCACCTGGAGCTCGTTCATCTGCCCCACCACCGTATAGGTCCTCTCCGCCTGCGGAATCTCACCCAGATACTTGTTCGTGTCCCATTCATACACCTTGCGCATCTCCCCCTTCGCATGCACCCCACCCACATGGTGATAGATGTTGCCATACATGCCATACGAGTCAGCATTATAGCTCACAAACACGCTGCCATCTGCACTGGCACCCTTACCCACAATGATGTTGGTGCAGGCCATCGCCGTCATCACAAATGCCGAAACGACCCACACCATCAATACAATAAATATCCTTGTTTTCATAAATGATTTCTTTTGTGGGGACAAAGGTACGAACTTTTTTTCAGACGAGCATGAAGTATTTGAAAATTCGTTTTGTCACGTAGCAAAGTCCTTTTTCATTTGAAATCTCGTTTTGTCACATAACACAAGTATGTAAAAGAATAAAAGAAAACAAAATTACAAAAAACACTTTCTTTTTTACACGCTTTTCAAATATTTTTGATACAAATTGAAAGTTTTTTGAAATTATTTGCAATAAAATGAAACAAAAGTCGTACCTTTGCAGCCGAAATCGTAAAATTATCAATAAATCAAACACAGACTACAATGGTAAAACGTAATTTAGGATTGTACAGCAAGGCCTACGAGCATGACGCTTGTGGTGTGGGCATGGTGGTCAACATTCATGGTGGCAAGAGCCATGAGTTGGTGGACAACGCATTGAAGGTGCTGGAGAACATGGAGCACCGAGGAGCCGAAACACGCGACAAGACAGGTGATGGTGCGGGCATCATGGTGCAGATTCCGCACGAGTTCATCCTTTTACAGGGTATTCCTGTGCCGGAAAAGGGAAAGTACGGCACAGGACTGGTGTTCCTGCCGAAGGACGCCAAGGCTCAGGAAGAGATTCTCAGTGTGATGATTGAGGAGATCGAGCGTGAGGGACTGACACTGATGCACATGCGTGCAGTGCCGACTTGTCCGGAGGTGCTGGGTGTGGGTGCACGTGAAGTGGAGCCTGACATCAAGCAGATTTTCGTGACGGGTGTGGAAGAAGAGAAGGTGGAAACATTCGACCGTATATTATATAAGGTAAGGAAGAGGATAGAGAATAGAGTGGCGAAGATGGCGGGGGGTAGTTGCGACACAGTCGCAACGAACGGGACGTATGAAGACTTTTATGTCTGCTCGCTCAATAGCAAGAACATCATCTACAAGGGTATGCTGACGAGTGGACAGTTGAGGAGATACTTCCCAGATTTGTCAAGCCCGTACTTCACGAGCGGACTGGCACTGGTGCACTCACGCTTCAGTACCAACACATTCCCAACATGGAGTCTGGCACAGCCTTTCCGTCTCTTGGCGCACAATGGTGAGATCAACACCATCCGTGGAAACCGCGGTTGGATGAAGGCGCGTGAAAGCGTGCTGAGCAGCGAGGCATTGGGTGACATCAAGGATATCCGTCCGATTGTGCAGGAGGGCATGAGTGACTCTGCCAGCCTCGACAACGTGTTTGAGTTCCTGATCATGAGCGGACTGAGTCTGCCCCAGGCAATGGCGATTCTCGTGCCAGAGAGCTTCAACGACAAGAACCCGATCAGCGAGGATTTGAAGGCGTTCTATGAGTACCATTCTATCCTGATGGAGCCTTGGGACGGTCCTGCCGCACTGCTGTTCTCCGACGGTCGTTATGCAGGTGGTATGCTCGACAGAAACGGTCTGCGTCCCAGCCGCTACACGATTACGAAGGGTGGCATGATGGTCGTGGCATCCGAGGTCGGTGTGATGGACTTCGAACCCAATGACGTGGTGAGCAAGGGCCGTCTTCAGCCCGGTAAGATTCTGCTCATCGACACGCAGGAGGGCAAGATATATTATGATGGAGAGATCAAGGAGAAGCTCGCGAAGGCTCATCCATACCGCGAATGGCTCTCGACGAACCGCATCCAGTTGGAGAAGCTGAAGAGCGGTCGCCACGTGGAGAACTCGGTGGAGAATTATGAAAGGAAGCTCATCAACTTCGGTTTCGGTCAGGAGGACATCGACAAGACGGTTGTGCCGATGGCGACAGCAGGTCAGGAACCTGTGGCAGCGATGGGTAACGACACGCCATTGGCAGTGATCTCGGACCGTCCGCAGATTTTCTTCAACTACTTCCGACAGCAGTTTGCGCAGGTGACGAACCCTGCCATCGACCCGATACGTGAGGAACTGGTGATGTCGCTGACCGAGTACATCGGTGCAGTGGGCACGAACATCCTGACCCCCGACGCCAGCAACTGCAAGATGGTGCGTCTGCCACAGCCAGTGCTGACGAACACGCAGTTGGACATCCTCTGCAACATCCGCTACAAGGGCTTCAAGACCAAGAAGCTCGCCATGCTGTTCGACATCGAGAAGGGCGCCAGCGGATTGCGTCAGGCCATCGAAGACCTCTGCAAGGAGGCTGAGGCATCGGTCGATGAGGGCGTGAACTACATCATCCTTTCCGATAGAGACATCGACGAGAAGCGTGCTGCCATCCCGAGCCTGTTGGCGGTGAGTGCGGTGCACCATTACCTCATCAGCGTGCAGAAGCGTGTGCAGACCGCTTTGATTGTGGAGAGCGGTGAGATTCGTGAGGTGATGCACGCAGCCCTGTTGCTCGGCTATGGTGCCAGCGCGATTTGTCCGTACATGACATTCGCCGTGCTGGACGACCTCGTGAAGAAGCACAAGATCCAGGAGGACTACGCGACGGCGGAGGCACATTACATCAAGGCTGTCGATAAGGGCTTGAAGAAGATCATGTCGAAGATGGGTATCTCAACCATCCGCTCGTACCGTGGCGCGAAGATCTTCGAGAGCATCGGCCTGAGCGAAGACCTGCTCCGTCGCTACTTCGGCACCGAAGTCAGCACCATCGGCGGCATCGGTCTGAAGGACATTGCCCGCGACGCCATCCGTCTGCACGACGAAGCCTTCAAGCCTGCCGAGATCAACGAATTCCTGCCCAACAACGGTCAGTTCTCATACCGCAAGGACGGCATCCTCCACGCTTGGAATCCCGACACGATTGCGAACCTCCAGATTGCCACGCGCCTGGGTTCGTACAAGAAGTTCCAGGAGTGGGAGAAGATGGTGGACGCGAAGGAGAAGCCGATCTTCATCCGCGACTTCTTCGGATGGAAGAAGGCAGCGAAGCCTACCCCCATCGACGAGGTCGAGCCTGTGGAGAGCATCGTGAAGCACTTCGTCACGGGCGCCATGTCGTTCGGTGCGCTGAGTATCGAGGCGCACGAGGCTTTGGCGTTGGCCATGAACAAGCTGGGTGCTCGAAGCAACACGGGTGAAGGCGGTGAGGACAACGTGCGCTACCACACCGACGTGGATGGCGTGAGCCTCAGCTCGAAGACCAAGCAGATTGCGTCAGGCCGTTTCGGCGTGACCGCTGAATACCTCGTGAATGCCGAGGAGATTCAGATCAAGGTCGCTCAGGGCGCCAAGCCCGGTGAGGGCGGTCAGTTGCCTGGCTTCAAGGTCAACAAGATTATCGCCAAGACGCGTAATGCCATCCCCGGCATCTCGCTCATCTCTCCCCCACCTCATCATGACATCTACAGTATCGAAGACCTGGCTCAGCTCATCTTCGATCTCAAGAATATCAATCCGACTGCAGCAGTCAGCGTGAAGCTCGTGGCCGAAAGCGGCGTGGGCACCATCGCTGCCGGTGTTGCCAAGGCCAAGGCCGACCTCATCGTCATCAGCGGCTCTGAAGGCGGTACGGGTGCCAGCCCTGCCAGCTCCATGCGCTTTGCCGGCATCTCGCCCGAGATCGGTCTCGCTGAGACACAGCAGACGCTCGTGCTCAATGGTCTGCGTAATCAGGTGCGTCTCCAGACCGACGGTCAGTTGAAGACCGCCAAGGACGTGGTGCTGATGGCTATGCTCGGCGCCGACGAGTTCTCCTTCGGCACGCTGCCGCTCATCGTGCTCGGCTGTGTGATGATGCGCAAGTGCAACACCAACACCTGCCCTGTGGGTGTGGCTACGCAGGACGAGACCTTGCGTGCCCGCTTCCGTGGAAAGTCTGACTATGTGGTGAACTTCTTCACCTTCCTCGCTCAGCAGGTGCGCGAATACCTGGCCGAGATTGGCGTGCACGGATTGAAGGACATCATCGGTCACACCGAGCTCATCGAGGTGAACACCGACCATGCCACCGACAAGCAGAAGACCATCGACTTCGCCCGTCTGCTCCACAAGCCCGAGACCGACAAGCCTCTGTATTGGGACCGCGGCCAGTTCACGAAGGTGAGCGGCGTGAAGGACGAGGACATCATTGCCGCCGCACAGAAGGCCATCGACGACAAGGAAGAGGTGACGCTCGACTACACCATCAAGAATACCGACCGCGCCGTGGGCACGATGCTCTCGGGCGCCATCGCCAAGAAGTATGGCGAGGAAGGTCTGCCGGAGGGCACGATCAAGATCAAGTTCAAGGGTTCGGCAGGCCAGTCGTTCGGCGCCTTCGCCGTGAAGGGTCTGGACATCCGTCTCGAGGGCGAGGCCAACGACTACTTCGGCAAGGGACTCAGCGGCGGTCGCATCAGCATCCTGCCACCTGTGCGCCGCAGTGCCGACTTCGTGGCCGAGGACAACATCATAGCCGGCAACACGGGTCTGTATGGCGCCACGAGCGGTGAGCTGTACGTGAACGGTCGTGTGGGCGAGCGCTTCGGTGTGCGCAACTCAGGCGCCATCGCCGTCATCGAGGGTGCCGGCGACCACTGCTGCGAGTACATGACCGGCGGTCGCGTGGTCGTGCTCGGCAAGACGGGCCGCAACTTCGCCGCAGGTATGAGTGGTGGTGTCGCCTACGTCTATGACAAGGACCACACGTTCGACTATTTCTGCAACATGGACATGGTGGAACTCTCGCTCGTCGAGGACACCGTGAGCCGCAAGGAGCTGCTCGAGCTCATTCGCCAGCATTACCTGCACACGGGAAGCGCCCTCGCAGGCCGGATGCTCGACGACTGGAACCGCTACGTCGATGACTTCATCCAGGTGGTGCCAATCGAGTACAAGCGCGTGCTGCAAGAAGAGCAGATGGCGAAATTGCAACAGAAAATTGCAGATATGCAGAGAGACTATTAAACCTCATCAATCAACTATAATATAGAAAAGAAAATGGGAAATCCAAAAGCATTTCTGACTGTGCCTCGCAAAGAGGCTGGTTATCGCCCCATCAACGACCGTATTCATGACTTTGGTGAGGTGGAACAGACACTGAACACAAAAGACCGCCAGGAGCAGGCGAGCCGTTGCATGGATTGCGGTGTGCCCTTCTGCCACTGGGCTTGTCCACTGGGCAACAAAGACCCCGAATGGAACGACGCGCTCTATCGTGGTGAGTGGGAAACAGCCTACAAGATCCTGAAGAAGAGCAATCCGTTCCCTGAATTCACCGGCCGCATCTGCCCCGCCCTCTGCGAGAAGGCGTGCGTGCTCTACCTCACCACGGGCGACGCCGTGACCAACCGTGAGAACGAATGCGCCATCGCCGAGCGCGCTTTCCTCGAGGGCTACGTGACCATCGAACACCCCGAGCGCAACGGCAAGAAGGTGGCGGTCATCGGCAGCGGTCCTGCCGGTCTCGCAGCAGCCAACTCCCTCAACTACATGGGCTACGAGGTGACGGTCTTCGAGAAGAACGAAGCCGCCGGCGGTCTGCTGCGCTATGGCATCCCTAACTTCAAGCTCAACAAGAAGATCATCGACAGAAGAATCAGTGTGATGGAACAGGAGGGAGTCGTCTTTAAGTATAATTCGGAATTTTCGGAGATATCTGAATATTCAGACTATGATGCTGTGGTGATTGCAACGGGCACGCCGACAGCGCGCGACCTCAAAGCGCCTGGTCGTGAGCTGAAGGGCATCCACCTCGCCCTCGAACTGCTCGGTCAGCAGAACCGCGTGCTCGCCGGCAGGGAATTCTCGAAGGAGGAACGTGTGACCGCCAAGGGAAAGAACGTGCTGGTGATCGGTGGTGGCGACACGGGCTCCGACTGCATCGGTACGGCACACCGTCAGGGATGCAAGAGCGTCACCCAGATCGAAATCATGCCGAAGCCTCCAGTGGGACACAACCCGAACACGCCTTGGCCGAACTGGCCAGTCATCCTCAAGACCACGTCGTCGCATGAGGAAGGATGTACACGTCGCTGGAACATCAACACGCTGGAATTCCTCGGCGAAGAGGGTCATGTGACCGGCGTCCGCATCCAGCCCATCGACTGGAAACCGAACCCAGAGGGCGGTCGCCCCATCATGGTGGAGGCAGGAGAGCCCGAGATCATCAAGGCCGAGCTCGTGCTCCTCGCCATGGGATTCCTCAAGCCCGAGCATCCCGAATATCCCGAGAACGTCTTCATCTGCGGCGACGCCGCCAACGGTGCCAGCCTCGTGGTGAGAGCCATCGCATCGGGCAAGAAGACCGCCGAGGCTGTGGATGCCTTCCTCAAGAACAAAAAGTAAATCGTAAACGGTCAATGATTGTATGATTCACATCAACACCAACTATCTGCAACTGTCTCACCGCTACCTCTTTGCCGAGATAGCACAGCAAGTGAACGAATATAAGGCGGCGCATCCCGAGGCGAACATCATCCGCCTGGGCATCGGCGACGTGACCCGTCCCCTGCCCGATGCCGCCATCCAGGCAATGCACCGCGCCGTCGATGAATGTGCCGACAGCAAGACCTTCCGCGGCTACGGCCCTGAGCACGGCTACGACTTCCTCATCGACGCCATCATCGCCCATGACTTCGCTCCTCGCGGCATCCAACTGGACCGCGACGAGGTCTTCATCAGCGACGGTGCCAAGAGCGACACGGGCAACATCGGCGACATCCTCGCCACCGACAACATCGTGGGCATCACCGACCCCGTCTATCCTGTCTATGTCGATACGAACATCATGGCCGGACGACAGATCAAGTTCATCCCCTGCCATGCCGACAACGGCTTCACGGGCGACATCCCCACCGAGCATCTCGACATCATCTATCTCTGCTACCCCAACAATCCGACGGGTGCAGTGATCACGAAGGAGAAGCTCGCCGAGTGGGTCAACTACGCCCTGAAGGAGAAGGCGCTCATCCTCTATGATTCCGCCTACGAGGCATTCATCAGCGACGACGCCATCCCCCACTCCATCTACGAGATTGAGGGCGCGAAGGAGTGCGCCATCGAGTTCCGCAGCTTCTCGAAGACCGCTGGATTCACCGGCGTGCGCTGCGGCTACACCATCATCCCCAAGGAACTGAAGGCCGACGACGGCACAAGCCTCAACGCGCTCTGGAACCGTCGCCAGTGCAGCAAGTTCAACGGTGCCAGCTACATCTCCCAGCGTGGCGCTGAAGCCATCTTCACACCCGAAGGTCAGCAGCAGGTGCGCACCACCATCCAGCACTACATGAAGAACGCCCAGCTCATCCGCGAGAGCCTCGCCTTCTTCGGACTGACGGTCTATGGCGGCCAGCACTCTCCCTACATCTGGGTATCGACGCCCGACGGCGAGGACTCCTGGCACTTCTTCCACCGACTGCTCCACGACGCCAACGTGGTGGTCACTCCCGGCGAAGGCTTCGGCACCCACGGCGAGGGCTACGTCCGCATCACCGCCTTCGGCACATGGGACAACAGCCTCGAAGCCATGGAGCGCATCAAAAAGATCCTCTAACCCCAACTGTCAACGCTCAACTATCAACTATCAACTAACTCAATGGAACCTCTCAAGCACGAATGCGGTGTGGCGATGATCCGCCTGCTCAAGCCTCTCAGCTACTATCAAGAGAAGTACGGCACCTCATCCTACGGTCTCAACAAGCTCTACCTCCTCATGGAAAAGCAGCACAACCGAGGTCAGGAGGGCGCCGGTATCGCCTGCACCAACCTCAACGCCAAACCCGGCGAGGAATACATGTTCCGCGAACGTGCTTTGGGTAGCGGCGCCATCACCGAAATCTTCGGCAACATCAGCCCCAGCGGTTGGGAAGATGCACAAATCCTCATGGGACATCTCCGCTACTCCACCACCGGCAAGAGCGGACTCGCCCATGTCCACCCCTTCATGCGCCGCAACAACTGGAGAGCCAAGAACCTGTGCCTCTGCGGCAACTTCAACCTGACGAACGTGGACGAGGTGTTCAACGAGATCACTTCCGTGGGTCAGCACCCTCGCATCTACAACGACACCTACATCATGCTCGAACTGATGGGGCACCGTCTGGACCGCGAGAGCGAACGCATCTACAACATCGCCAATGTGCAGGGACTCACCGGCACCGACCTGACCCGATACATCGAGGACAACATCGACATCACCAACATCCTGCGCACCTCCACCCCGCTCTTCGACGGCGGCTATGTGCTGTGCGGCTTCACAGGCAGCGGTGAGATGTTCTCCATGCGCGACCCTTGGGGCATCCGTCCTGCGTTCTGGTATCGGGACGACGAGATCCTGGTGGTGGCAAGCGAGCGCCCGGTCATCCAGACCACCTTCGACCTGCCCACTGACAGCATCCGCGAGCTTCTCCCCGGACAAGCATTGACGGTTCACAAGAACGGCAACGTCGCCCTCACCCAAATCTTGGCTCCTAAAGGCAATCACGCCTGCTCTTTCGAGCGCATATACTTCAGCCGAGGCAGTGACCGCGACATCTACCGCGAACGCAAAGCCCTCGGTGAACAGCTCACCCCGCAAATCAACAAGGCCATCGACGGCGACCTCGAGCACACGGTCTTCAGCTACGTGCCCAACACGGCCGAAGTGGCGTTCTACGGCATGCTCGACGGATTCAAGAAGCAGATGAATGAGCAGAAGGTCGAGCAACTCTACCGATTGACACAGCAGCATCGCCCCACGAGGGAAGAACTGCGTGCCATCCTCCATAACTACATCCGCAGCGAGAAGGTTGCCATCAAGGACATCAAGCTCCGCACCTTCATCACGGAGGGCAACCAGCGCAACGACCTCGCTGCCCACGTCTATGACATCACCTACGGCTCCTTGGAACCTCAGGTGGACAACCTCGTCATCATCGACGACTCCATCGTGAGAGGCACGACCCTCCGCGAGAGCATCATCCGCATCCTCGACCGCCTGCACCCCAAGAAGATGGTGCTCGTCAGTTCCTGTCCGCAAGTGCGCTACCCCGACTACTACGGCATCGACATGTCGCACCTCGACGAGTTCATCGCCTTCCGTGCCGCTGTCGCTCTCCACATCGAACATGGCAACTGGCAAACCCTACACGACATCTATCTGAAATGCGTGGAGCAGAAGTCCTTGCCTGCCGAAGAGATGCAGAACTACGTCAAGGACATCTACAAGCCCTTCACGACTGACGAGATCTCGGAGAAGATGCTCGACCTCCTCCGACCTGACGACATGACAACTCCGATGCAACTCGTCTTCCAGTCGCTCGAAGGGCTTCATCATGCTTGTCCCCACCATCCTGGCGACTGGTACTTCAGCGGCAACTACCCCACGGCGGGCGGCGTACGACTGGTCAATCAGGCATACATTGATTGGTATGAGAAAAATGGTAAAGCCTAAAGCCTCAACTATCAACTGTCAACTATCAACTGTCAACTATCAACTGTCAACTATCATATGAACACAAAATACATCTTCGTCACCGGAGGCGTGGTCTCCTCCTTAGGCAAAGGCATCATCTCTGCCAGCATCGGCAAACTGCTGCAGGCTCGTGGCTACAAGGTCACGATCCAGAAGTTCGACCCCTACATCAACATCGACCCAGGCACCCTCAACCCCTACGAACATGGCGAGTGTTACGTCACTGTCGATGGCATGGAGACCGACCTCGACCTCGGACACTACGAACGATTCACCGGCATCCACACCACGCGCAACAATTCCATCACCACCGGACGCATCTACAAGACCGTCATTGACCGAGAACGTCACGGTGACTATCTCGGTAAGACCATTCAGGTGGTGCCTCATATCACCGATGAAATCAAGCGCCGCATGTTGAGAGAGGAAGAGAAGGGCGAGAACCTTGATTTCGTCATCACCGAAGTGGGTGGAACCATTGGTGACATCGAAAGCGCCCCCTTCATGGAAGCCATCCGACAGTTGCGCTGGCAATTGGGTCGTGACGCTGTCTGCGTCCACCTCACTTATGTTCCTTATCTGAAAGCGGCCGAAGAACTGAAGACCAAACCCACCCAGCATTCTGTGAAGGAATTGCAGGGCATGGGTATTCAACCTGACATCCTTGTGTTGCGTACCGAACGCCATCTCGACGATGCTGTGCGCATGAAAGTGGCTTCTTTCTGTAATGTGGATCTTGAATGTGTGGTACAGAGCGAAGATATGCCCAGCATCTATCAGGTGCCCGTCAGCATGCAACGTCAGGGACTCGATGCTGCCATCATGCGCAAGATTGGCATCCCTGTGGGCGAGACTCCTTCCATGAAGTCTTGGCACGATTTCCTCGACAAACAGAGCAACGCCACCCGTGAAGTACACATCGGTTTGGTGGGCAAGTACGACTTGCAGGATGCCTATAAATCCATCCGTGAAAGTCTGAACCTTGCGGGAATCTACAACGAAGTGAAGGTGAAACTTCACTTCATCAACAGCGAGGACATCACGTCCGACAATGTAGCAGAGAAACTGCAAGGAATGGCGGGTGCCGTTATCTGTCCAGGTTTCGGACTGCGGGGCATCGAGGGCAAGATCACCGCCATTCAATATACCCGCACCAACGACATCCCCACCTTCGGCATCTGTCTGGGCATGCAGATGATGGTGATTGAGTTCGCCCGCAATGTGTTAGGTTTTGCTGATGCGCATAGTACAGAGATGAATCCTGACACTCAGCATCCTGTCATTGACCTGATGGAAGAGCAGAAGAACATCACGGGTATGGGAGGCACGATGCGTCTGGGTGCTTACGATTGCGCTTTGCAAGAAGGAAGCAAAGCGCGTTGCATCTACGGAAAACCTCTTATTCAGGAGCGTCATCGCCACCGTTACGAGTTCAACAACCAATACTTGGAAGAGTTTGAGGACAATGGCATGCACTGCGTCGGACGCAATCCCGACAACAACCTCGTGGAGGTGGTGGAACTGTCCGACAAGAAATGGTTCATCGGCACGCAGTTCCATCCCGAATATGCTTCCACCGTCCTGCATCCGCATCCCCTTTTCATGGACTTCATCAAAGCAGTAAAATAAATGAAAAAGACCATTCCTTTCACCAAGATGCACGGGGCAGGTAATGACTACATCTATGTCAATACCTTATTATATCATATCCCCGACCCTTCGAAGACATCCATCGAGTGGAGCCGTCCTCACTTCGGCATTGGCAGCGACGGACTCATCCTCATCGGTGCTGCCACCCGTCCCGATGCCGATTTCTCCATGCGCATCTTCAACAACGACGGTTCTGAGGCGATGATGTGTGGCAATGGTACCCGATGCGTGGCGAAGTTCCTGCACGACAAGGGTGTGACCCATAAGAATCCCATCCGTCTCGAGACGCTCTCGGGCATCAAAGTCCTGCAACTGCATCTCGACGCAGAGAACAAGGTGGAGAGTGTCACGGTGGATATGGGAGCCCCCATCCTGCAAGACCCGCAACAATTTGCCGAGAATGGTGGCAGCGCCCTTGACTATACCGTCACGGTTGACGGCCGCACCTTCCAAGGCACTTTCGTATCGATGGGCAATCCCCATTTCGTCATTTTCCTCAACGAAGACGTGGAGCAGTTTGACCTCTCTCACTATGGTCCCCTATTGGAGCATCACCCACTCTTTCCACAGCGTTGCAACATCGAGTTTGCCCAGATCCTTGATGAAGACACCTTCCGCATGAGAGTATGGGAACGTGGTTCAGGCATCACCCTCGCTTGTGGAACAGGAGCTTGCGCCACCGCTGTTGCCGCCCATCTCACAGGCAGAGCAAGTCGTCAGAGCAACATCCGCATGGATGGCGGCACGCTCCACATCGAATGGAACGAGGCCGACAACCATATCCTCATGACCGGTCCTGCCGCCATCTCCTTCGAAGGCGAGATTGAGCTGGAGGTATAATAATAATGAATTGGAAGTATAATAATATAGTATAAGAAATAACACGTTGGAATGAAAAGGAGACGATCGCATGATTGCCTCCTTTTTTGTTGGGAAATGACGCTTTTCCGTTAATATTTATTGACATATATCAAAATAATAGCAAATCTTTTAAAATTAGTGACATTTTGCTTTATAAAACCAAGAATTTGCTTTACCTTTGCACCGTAATTCAAAACAAACACAAACATTATGACACAAAAAGGTAGAAATATCGTGACAAATCTGATGAGTAATAATAATCAGCAGAATCAGCAGCAGGGCCAGCAGCAGAATCAGAGCTCTACTACGTTTGCGGTGTGAATCTACCAGTCGGATGAACACGAGGAAATCAAGCAAACACAAACACAAAAATAACACAACACAAACACAACAATGAGGCTGGTTCATGATGAATGGATCAGCCTCCTCTCTTTTCAAAAACATTTATTCAAATATACATTAATTATTAACAACAAAAAAAACGCAAACACAATGAAAAAGATTGAAGCAATCATCCGCAAGACAAAGTTCGAGGATGTAAAAGAAGCATTGTTGCATTCCGACATTGATTGGTTTGAGTACCACAACGTGCATGGCATCGGTCAAAGCCGTGAGGAGCGCATCTACCGCGGCGTTCAGTATTCGACCGACGTGATTGAGCGCGTGGCGCTGACCATCGTGTGCCGTGATCAGTTCGTCGATCCGACGGTGAGGGTCATCCTGGAGGTGGCACACACGGGAGAGATTGGCGACGGACGCATTTTCGTGAGCGACATGATCGACACCTGGAGCATCCGCACCGGTGAGAATGGTGACACCGTCTTGAGAGATAAGAAATAATTTAGTCACAACACAAAACACAACACAACTATGAACGAAATAGGTTTATCACTCGATACTGTATGGATGCTGTTGGCAGCCATGTTGGTTTTCTGGATGCAACCAGGATTTGCCCTGTGTGAGGCTGGATTCACACGTAGTAAGAACTGTGCGAACATTCTGATGAAGAACTTCGTCGATTTCATGTTCGGCTCGCTCTTGTTCTTCTTTGTCGGCTTCGGGCTGATGTTCGGCAGCGACATTCTCGGCGGTTTCATCGGCCTGCCCAACTGGGGCGACCTGTCTTTCTACTCTGGCGACCTGCCAGTGGAAGGCTTCCTGATTTTCGAGACAGTCTTCTGCGCCACTTCTGCCACGATCGTCAGCGGTGCGATGGCTGAGCGCACAAAGTTCTCCATGTATCTCGTCTATAGCGCGTTCATCTCACTCATTATTTATCCTGTGGAAGGTCACTGGACATGGGGTGGCGGTTGGCTTTGCAACGACGCTGCTGACGGTTTCATGATGACGATGTTCGGTGATGTGTTCCACGATTTCGCAGGTTCTGCCATCGTTCACTCTGTAGGTGGTGTGCTCGCCCTCATCGGCGCCATCGCGCTCGGTCCTCGTCTTGGCAAGTACAGCAAGGAGGGTAAGAGCCGCGCTATTCCTGGTCACAACCTGACCCTCGCCGCTCTCGGCGTATTCATCCTCTGGCTCGGATGGTTCGGTTTCAACCCTGGTAGCCAATTGGCAGCCTCTGGCGAAGTGAACCGCGTGGCCATCTCTCACGTCTTCCTGACCACCAACCTCGCAGCCGTGGCAGGTGGTGTGGCAACGATGTTCGTCACATGGATCAAGTACGGAAAGCCCTCTCTCTCACTGACCCTGAACGGCATCCTGGCCGGTCTCGTGGGCATCACGGCTGGTTGCGACCTCGTATCTCCTATCGGTGCAGTCATCATCGGTCTCATCTGCGGCACAGTGCTCGTCTTCGCCATTGAGTTCATCGACCACAAGCTTCACATCGACGACCCCGTTGGTGCCAGCTCAGTGCACGGTGTCTGCGGTATCCTCGGCACCATCATGACCGGTTTGTTCTCTACCACGAACGGCGCATTCTACGGTTTCGGTTGGGGATTCTTCGGCGCTGAATGCTTCGGCATCCTCGTCATCGACCTCTGGGCAGCAGCCTGCGGATTCGTCCTCTTCTACGGCATCAAGAAGCTCCACGGCCTGCGCGTCGAGCCACGCATCGAGGAAGAAGGTCTCGACATCTACGAACACGGAGAGAGCTGCTACAACTAAGCGAAAAAGCGTAATTGAGAAGTTAAATATTTGCGACGGCAACAAAAAAGCAGTAACTTTGCAGTCGAATTAAAAAAAAAGGTATGAAAAAGATTTTAGTTTTTGGATTGATGCTCCTCGGAGCCACCGCCATCAAGGCACAAGAGATTGAAACCACAGTCAGCGCAGACATCGTCAACCAATACATCTGGCGTGGCCAAGAACTGGGCAACACAGGCTTCCAACCCACGCTCGGCATCGAATGGAAGGGACTCTCCCTCACCGCCTGGGGCAACGTAGGCCTCACCGAACCAGCCGACACCAAGGAGTTCGACCTCACCCTCGGCTACACCATCGGAGGCTTCAACGTCGGCATCTGCGACTACTGGTTCAGCGCCGGACAGGATCCCCGCGGACGCTACTTCAAGTACGACGCCCACGGCACCAACCACATCTTCGAGGCCAACGTCGGCTATGACTTCGGCCCCGTAGCCTTCCAGTGGTACACCAACTTCACCGGCAACGACTACAAGCTCAACGGCAAGCGCGCCTACAGCTCCTACTTCGAGTTCAGCGCCCCCTTCAAGCTCGCCACATGCGACTGGACAGCCACCGCAGGAGCCGTCCCATTCGGCGCAGAAGCAGTCTATGGAACCGAGGACTTCGCCGTGACCAACCTCTCCCTCCGCGCCACGAAGGACATCAAGATCACCGACTCCTTCAGTATCCCCATCTTCGGAGAAGTCATCGGCAACCCCTGCAGCCAGAAAGCCTACCTGGTGTTCGGACTGACGTTGCAACCATAAGGAAACAAACAAGAAAACATACAAATGAAAGGACAAGCGGGCCACAACCCGCTTGTCCCTTTTCATTAAACAGTGAGCATTTTTCATTGAGTGTTTAGTGAAAAGCTCGCTTCGCTGTCGGGGAGCGATTCCGACGACCGGAAACGCGATTTTCGCTGTCGGGG
>CADCIO010000006.1:0-27665 GCA_902801475.1 uncultured Bacteroidales bacterium | reverse complement strand
ATTTTCGCTGTCGGGGAACGATTCCGACGACCGGAAACGCGATTTTCGCTGTCGGGGAACGATTCCGACGACCGGAAACGCGATTTTCGCTGTCGGGGAAAGTTTTTTTCATATCCGTTCCGAATGTCTTTTTGCCAAAACTGAACTTTCGTTTATCATAAAAGGAATAGAATTTGGTCAGGTGCTGATTTTTCCGTTACTTTGCAGTCGAAAATCAGTGACAACATAAACATAAAATGAACACGACGATTCTGACAATCACGGGCAGTGACGGTACGGGAGGCTCTGGAGTGCAGGCCGACATCCGTTTCATCAGCGAGCTGGGTGGCATGGCGGCATCGGCGGTGACGTCCATCACGGTGCAGAACACGCTGGGTATTCAGGAGTTTCACGACCTGCCTGCCTCGGTGGTTCGTCAGCAGGTGGAGGCGATCGTGAACGACTTGCAGCCGCAGGTGGTGAAGATCGGTCTCGTGCGCCGCATCGACGTGGTGGAGACGCTGGTGGAGGTGCTGCGCCGATACAGACCCCAACACATCGTCTATGCCCCCGTGCTGAAATCGACGAAGGGCGAGCAGCTGGTGTCGGACAAGGTGTACGATGCCATTCAGCGACTGCTGATGCCCATCTGCACGGTGGTGCTGGAACCGTCGGACTTGCCCATCGGCCCGCGCAAACACGGATCGGCCAACCAACTGGCATCGGCGGTGGCGTTCTATCTGAGCCGCGGGGAGACGACGGACGAGGCGATGCTCCATGCACGGACTTATCTGAAGCAGTTGCCAGCCGACTATGCCGAGGGCAACAGCCGAAGCGAGGAGCTGTACAACCAGTTCCGCGATGCCGTGGAGCACTATTTCCATCGCTATGCCGACGTGGCTTTCTATGCGGAGCAGCTGAATGTGAGTCCCCGTTATCTCGGTCAGGTGACACGACGCATCGCCGAACGCTCGCCGAAGTCCATCATCGATGAGCGCATCACCACGGAAATCGCCCTGCTGCTGACCACCACCAACAAGCCCTTGAAGGAGATTGCCCTGCAACTCGGCTTTTCATCACAAGCACATCTCTCCAGATATTTCAAGAAACAAAAAGGAGTTTCTCCTAGCGAATACAAACACAATTGATAATTAAAATATACAAACATGAAAGAAAACAGACAAGAACTGAACCGCCAGTTGGCACAGATGCTGAAGGGCGGCGTGATTATGGACGTGACCACTCCCGAACAGGCTCGCATTGCCGAGGAAGCTGGCGCGTGTGCCGTGATGGCATTGGAAAGGATTCCTGCCGACATCCGTGCAGCAGGAGGTGTATCAAGAATGAGCGACCCGAAGATGATTCGTGGCATCCAGGAGGCTGTGAGTATCCCCGTGATGGCAAAGTGCCGCATCGGTCATATCGCCGAGGCACAAATCCTGCAAGCCATCGAGATTGACTACATCGACGAGAGCGAGGTGCTCAGTCCTGCCGACAACATCTACCACATCGACAAGACGAAGTTCGACGTGCCCTTCGTATGCGGTGCGAAGAATCTGGGCGAGGCCTTGCGACGCATCGCCGAAGGTGCCACAATGATTCGCACGAAGGGTGAGCCAGGCACAGGCGACGTGGTGCAGGCCGTGAGTCACATGCGACTGATGCAGAGCGAAATCCGTCGCCTGGTCAGCATGAGCGAAGACGAACTCTTCGAGGCTGCCAAGCAATTGCAGGCTCCCTACGAACTGGTGAAGTATGTGCACGAGAATGGCAAACTGCCTGTGGTGAACTTCGCAGCCGGTGGTGTGGCGACTCCTGCCGATGCAGCGCTGATGATGCAACTCGGTGCCGAAGGTGTATTCGTGGGCAGCGGCATCTTCAAGAGCGGCAATCCTCAGAAACGTGCTGCCGCCATCGTGCAAGCCGTCACGAACTATCAGGACGCAAAACTATTAGCAGAACTTTCTGAAGACCTCGGCGAAGCGATGGTGGGCATCAACGAACAAGAAATCGAACTGTTGATGGCAGAAAGAGGGAAATAACCAACCCACGCGCTGGGCGTAGTTTTAGAAAATTGAGAATTGAAAGTTGAAAATTGAAAGTTGAAAAATGAGAGTAGCAGTATTAGCCCTGCAAGGGGCATTCATTGAGCACGAACAGATGTTGCAGGAACTGGGTGTGGAAACTTTCGAGGTGCGCCAGTTGAGCGACTGGCAACAACCGAAGGATGCGCTCATCATTCCTGGTGGCGAATCGACCACCCAAGTCCGCCTGCTGAGCAGCCTGGGACTCCTCCACCCTATCCGCCAAGCCATTCTCGAGGGTCTGCCCGTATTTGGCACTTGCGCCGGACTCATCCTGCTGGCCAAAGAGGAAGATGGACAGCCCCGCCAAGGACTCTGCACGATGGACATTGACGTGTGCCGCAATGCCTACGGACGACAATTGGGCAGTTTCAATGCGACAGGTCACGTTTCGGGCATCGGCGAACATCTGCCCATGACCTTCATCCGTGCGCCCTACATCCATCGCACTCTATCTTCCGACGTGGAAATCCTGTCAGAGGTGGACGGACATATCGTGGCGGTTCGACAAGGACATCAGCTCGCCACCGCTTTCCATCCCGAACTGACCACCGACCACCATCTGCATCAATATTTCATCCAACACATCATCCCATCTGCGGCATAACCTCGCAGCGTGGAAGAACACAATACATAAATAGGCAGGAATGAAGTGCTTTTGTACTTTACTCCTGCCTTTTTTATGCCAAACACGACAGAAAACAAACAAAATAACACCAAATATTGAATTTTTATTGCAAATTGTTTGCGTGTTAAATATAAAGTTTGTAATTTTGCAACCAAAATCAAGAAATTAAAAGCAAATTGTTTACCACAACACGAACATAATAACAAAAAGATATGTGCGGATTTGTAGGAATACTCAAAACGAAAGGCGATGCTCGAAAGAAGCGTGAGCAGGCGTTGAAGATGTCGGCAAAGATTCGGCATCGCGGTCCAGATTGGAGCGGAGTGTATAGCAGTGAGACAGCGGTGTTGGCGCATGAGCGACTGGCAATTGTTGACCCACTGTCAGGTGGACAGCCCCTATATTCGACTGACGGCAAGGTGGTGCTGGCAGTGAACGGCGAGATATATAATCATCAGGAAATTCGTCGGCGCTATGCAGGACAGTATGAGTTCAAGACGGGCTCGGACTGCGAGGTCATCCTGGCACTCTATCAGCATAAGGGCATTGACTTCCTGGATGAGATCAGCGGCATCTTCTCGTTCGTACTTTACGACACAGAGACAGACGACTATCTGGTGGCTCGTGACCCCATCGGCGTTATACCTTTATATATAGGGCACGACAAAGACGGCACCGTATATGTGGCAAGCGAGTTGAAAGCGCTCGAAGGACAATGCGACGAATACAAGCCCTTCCCTCCCGGACATTTCTGCACGAGCAAACACGACGGCAAGATTGAACGTTGGTATCAGCGCGACTGGATGCAGTATGACGGCATGAAGTGGGCAACCAGCGACCGCAAGGAAGCTGTGCAGATGGTCAAGGACGGACTGATGGCCGCCGTGAAGCGCCAGCTGATGTCTGATGTGCCATACGGAGTGCTGCTGTCGGGCGGTCTGGACAGTTCGGTGGTGTCTGCCATCGCCAAACTCTATGCTGCCAAACGTATTGAGACCAACGACGAGCACGATGCTTGGTGGCCCCGCCTCCACTCCTTCGCTGTGGGTCTGAAGGGTGCGCCCGATTTGGCAAAAGCCCGTGAGGTGGCAAAGTTTATCGGCACAGTCCACCACGAGGTGAACTATACCATTCAAGAAGGTTTGGATGCCATCCGCGATGTCATCTACCACATAGAGACTTACGATGTGACCACCATTCGTGCCTCTACCCCGATGTACCTGTTGGCACGAGTCATCCGCAGCATGGGTATCAAGATGGTGCTCAGTGGCGAAGGAGCAGACGAGATCTTCGGCGGTTACCTCTACTTCCACAAGGCACCCGATGCACGAGCCTTCCACGAAGAGACCGTACGAAAGTTGGGCAAGCTCCACTACTACGACTGCCTGCGTGCCAACAAGTCACTGATGGCGTGGGGCATCGAAGGACGTGTACCGTTCCTCGACAAGGAGTTCCTTGACATTGCCATGCGCATCGATCCTGCCCTGAAGATGTGTCCTGGAAAGACCATCGAGAAGGGTGTGGTACGTGAAGGATTTGCCGACATGCTGCCCGAGAGCATCGCTTGGCGACAGAAGGAGCAGTTCAGCGACGGCGTGGGTTATTCATGGATTGATACGCTGAAGAAGATGACCTCCGAAGCCGTGACCGACGAGCAGATGGCACATGCTGCCGAACGTTTCCCCATCAACCCACCGCTCTGCAAGGAAGAGTACTACTATCGCTCCATTTTCGAAGAGCACTTCCCCAGCGCCTCTGCTGCAAGGAGCGTCAACCAAGAGGCATCGGTGGCATGCAGCACCGCCATCGCCCTCGAATGGGACGAGGCATTCAAGAACATGAACGACCCCAGCGGACGTGCCGTCAAGGGCGTACATGAACAGGCTTATTAGCCACCAGCCCATGCGCTGGGCGACTTTCATTCTCAAGAAATATAATAACTTATCATAAACAACTAAACACAGACACTACTATGAGCAAACTGAGATTTGACGTGGTGCAGGATGCTTTCAAGAAGAAGGCTGTGCCTGCTGAGAGTCCAGCCGAGAGGACTTCCAAGTATTTCGGCGAATTGGTTTTTGACCGCGAGAAGATGCACAAGTATCTGAGCACGGAGACTTACGAGGCACTCATCGACTGCATTGACAACGGTCATCAGCTCGACCGCGCTATTGCTGACGAGGTGGCTGACGGCATGAAGACTTGGGCGATGGAGCACGGTGTGACACACATCACCCACTGGTTCCAGCCATTGACTGAAGGTACAGCCGAGAAGCACGACTCGCTGATGGAGTACGACGGTAAGGGCGGTATGCTGGAAGAGTTCACAGGCAAGTCACTCATTCAGCAGGAGCCTGACGCCAGCTCATTCCCAAGCGGCGGCATCCGTGCCACTTTCGAGGCTCGTGGTTACACAGCATGGGATCCTACGTCGCCAGTGTTCATCCAGGACGACACGCTCTGCATCCCAACCGTGTTCATTTCTTATACAGGCGAGGCCCTCGACTACAAGACTCCGTTGAAGAAGTCTCTGAAGGCTGTCAGCGATGCCGCTGTGCCTATCTGCCAGATGTTCGACCCCAAGGTGAAGAAGGTCTATTCTTATCTGGGATGGGAGCAGGAGTATTTCCTCGTGGATGAAGACCTCTTCGCAGCACGTCCCGACTTGATGTTGACCGGCCGCACCCTGATGGGACATGAGTCATCAAAGAACCAGCAGTTGGACGACCACTACTTCGGCGCCATCCCTTCACGTGTGATGGAGTTCATGAAAGATGTGGAGATTGCAGGCTACCGTCATGGCATTCCATTGAAGACCCGTCACAACGAGGTGGCACCTAACCAGTTCGAGCTGGCGCCCATCTTCGGCGAGACCAACCTCTCCAACGACCAGAACCAGATGATGATGAACCTCATGCAGCAGATTGCACGCAAGCACGGCTTTGTGCTCCTCCTGCACGAAAAGCCATTCGCAGGCATCAACGGTTCAGGTAAGCACAACAACTGGTCACTTGGTACTGATACTGGCACCCTGTTGCTCGCTCCAGGTAAGGATGCGATGGGCAACCTCCAGTTCGTGACATTCTTCGTGAATGTGCTCGTGGCCGTGCAGAAGCACAACGCCCTACTCAAGGCATCCATCGCCACAGCCACCAACGCCCACCGTCTGGGTGCAAACGAGGCTCCTCCAGCCATCATCTCGTCCTTCCTCGGACACACGATGACCCAGGTGCTCCACAAGCTCCTCGAGGTGCCATCCGACACGCCAATTGAGATTGCAGGCAAGAAGGAAAAGTCTGTCGGTCTGGTCGAGATTCCTGAAATCTTCATCGATAACACTGACCGTAACCGCACCAGCCCATTCGCCTTCACGGGTAACCGCTTCGAGTTCCGTGCCGTAGGTTCAAGCGCCAACTGTGCCGGAGCCATGACCACGCTCAACGCAGCTGTGGCCGAGCAGCTCACCGCCTTCAAGGCTGCCGTTGATAAGGAGATTGCAGCAGGCAAGCCAATGAACATCGCCTTCATGGATGTGCTCAAGCCACTCATCGCCAGCATCATCAACACTGTATGCTTCGACGGCAACGGCTACACCGACGAGTGGAAGGAAGAGGCTAAGCGCCGCGGACTCGACACTGAGATCAGCGTGCCACTCATGTTCGACCAGTTCACTAAGCCTGCATCCATCGAGATGTTCACCAACACCGGAGTTTACACCGAGGCCGAGCTCAAAGCACGTAACGAGGTGAAGTGGGAGACCTACACCAAGAAAGTGCAGATCGAGGCACGCGTCATGGGACGTATGGCACAGAACCACATCATCCCTGCAGCCCTCGCTTACAAGACCCGCCTGCTCACCATCGTCACCCAGCTCAAAGCCCTCTATCCCGAGGACTACGAGACGATGGCACAGACCGAGCTCGCCCTGCTCCAGCGCGTCACCAAGCTCATCGAGGAGGTACGCACCAAGTGCGCCGCCATGGTCGATGCCCGCAAGGCTGCCAACAAGATTGAAGACGAGCGCGAGAGAGCCCTTGCCTATCACGAGATCGCCGAATCGCTCTTCGCCATCCGTCGACCCATCGACAAGCTCGAGGAAGTGGTGGACAACGACCTCTGGCCACTGCCAAAGTATCGCGAACTCCTCTTCATCAACTGATGAAATCATTTTCTTCCAATACAAAAACGGAGGGGATGTACCCAGTGTTGGGTGCACCCCCTTATTTTATAGGTGTATTGAACTTTGCTTACTTGATAATCAGCTTGTCGCTCCCTGCAGCCTTGAAACTCATGTCAAGACCCTTGACCGAGTGGGTCAGGGCACCAAAGGAGATGAAATCAACACCGGCCTTGGCGTAAGGAATCATCGTGTCGAACGTAATGCCGCCAGAGGATTCGGTCTCGGCACGACCAGCGACGAGCTTGACCGCCTTCTCGGTGTCTTCAGGCGTGAAGTTGTCAAACATGATGCGGTCGCAACCCTCGGCAAGAGCCTCTTCAAGTTCCTTCCAGTTGCGCACTTCGCACTCGATCTTGAGGTCCTTGTTGTGATCCTTGCAGTATTGCTTGGCACGGCTGATGGCATTGTGGACGCCTCCGCAGAAGTCGATGTGGTTGTCCTTGAGGAGAATCATGTCGAAGAGTCCGATGCGGTGGTTCATGCCGCCACCAATCTTCACGGCCTCCTTCTCCAGCATGCGCATACCAGGCGTGGTCTTGCGGGTGTCGAGCACACGGGTCTTGGTGCCGGCATCGATGAGCGCCTGCTGATACTTGTGGGTCATCGTGGCGATGCCGCTCATGCGCTGGAGGATGTTGAGCATCAGGCGCTCGGTCTGGAGAAGACTCTGCTCCTTGCCCTTCACAGACATGACGATGTCGCCAGGCTTCACATGGGCGCCGTCCTCGATATACACTTCCACCTCCATCGTGGGGTCGAAGCGGCGGAACACTTCCTTGGCTATCTCCACACCGGCAAAGATGCCCTCTTCCTTGATGAGGAGTTTGCTCTCGCCGTAAGCATCGGCAGGGATGCAACAGAGCGTGGTGTGGTCGCCGTCGCCAATGTCTTCAGCAAAGGCGAGGTCGATGAGACGATCATTTAATTCTTCTACGCTTAACATAGTCGGAAGATTTAAGGATGATTACTTTCTGCGCTTCACATAGTCAGAAGGCTTCTTGCTGTTCTCGAAATACCATGCAAGACCAATCTTCACGCCAAACTCGCTCTTCTCGGAGAAATCGGAAAGGGAGACATCGTAATAGAGGGATGGCTCGAGCGTGAGATGGCGATTGAGGAAGAAGCAGTAGCCCACCTCTGGCGTGATCTGCACGTCGTTGAAGTTAGGAGCGCCATGCACATACTTGGCACCTGCCTGAAGGAAGAGTCCGTTCTGCTCGATGAGGTAGCGGAGCTTGCCACCCACGTAGAACGTCTGCATGTCCTTGTTGTGATAGTCGAAGCCCATGTCGGCAATGGCCATCCAAGCCTCCTCGAACATGTAGCCACCATTCACGCCAAGGTTGAAACGAACCTTGTGAGCCTTGCTGTAGGAGAAACCGCCAGAGTTGGTGGTAGCCGCCAGATAGTACTTGCCTTTTTCAAACTGTGCGAATGCACTGCTGATGCCAACGAGGGCAAAGATGAGTGTAAAAACGATTTTCTTCATATTAATATAGTATTATAATGTGATGACGTAGTGTCGTAATGACGTGATGAGATGTCCTTGACTAACTTTTGGTCGTCAGCTTCTCCTTCCTATAGAGCGCCCACGACAACGCGCCGCAGATGGCTGCATAGCCGAGGATGTGGGGCAGATAGGTGAGCCATGTGTTCCATGTGACGCCGTTGTAGAGATAGAATCCAAATCCTACGGCAAAGAACGCAATGGGTTGCCAGACGTAACGCTTCATCGTGCAAACTGCTTTTTAGCCCAAAGGATATACCACACGAGCACACCCACCGTGACAAGACCGCCCAAGAGATAGGCGATGAAGTGGTGGAGCTGGAAACCTTCTGGGGCAATAAATATATAGGTGGAGCAGATGATGGTCATCCACAGGGCAGGCACTAAGGTCACGAGGAAGGCATACTTCTTCGTACCTTCCGCTGCACTGCGTTTGGTCAGCCACACCGTGATGGTCCACAGCGTGACCACGGCAAGACTCTGGTTGAACCATGCGAAGTAGCGCCACAGCACATCGAATTTGACGAACATGAGCACACCGCTGATGACGAAGATGGGAAGAGACAGAATCAGGCGCTTGTAAATCCTGTTCTGCTTGTAATGCATGAAGTCGGCAGCAATCAGTCGGGCACTGCGCAAAGCGGTATCACCACTGGTGATGGGAGCCGCCACGACGCCCAGGATGGCCAATACGGCACCGACCTTGCCGAGCCATGTGGTGCAGAGGACATTGACCAGCACGGCAGGGTTCGCATTGCTGGTTCCGCCATTGGTCATGAGTGCCCAAAGCTTTGCGTAGGGAGCCTCATCGCCGGTCATGCCATACTTCGTCACATCGAACGAGTCGGCAAACTTGATGGCGGCAGCAGCCCAGATGAGTGCCACCAGACCCTCGGTGATCATGGCGCCGTAGAAGATGGGGCGTCCGTGCTTCTCGTTCTTCAGACATCGTGCCATCATCGGACTTTGAGTGGCATGGAAACCGCTCACCGCACCACAGGCGATCGTGATGCACAAGCCTGGGAAGATCGGCATGGTACTAGTTGGATGATGGTTGCTGAATGCTTCCGTGATTTCAGGGATGTTTCCATCATAGGCGAGGATGCCATAGATCAGACCCACACCCATGAGCAGCAACGCGATGCCAAAGATGGGATAGATGCGGCCGATGAGCTTGTCGATTGGCAACAAGGTCGCCAGCAGATAATAGGCAAAGATGATGATGATCCAGAAGAGGTTCTCGCCCAACATGCTGTCGCCACCAATCATGTTGGCAAGCAGTCCGGCAGGGGTGGTCACAAACACGGCACCCACCAGAATCATCAGCACCAGCGCCATGACACGCAGGGCGATACGAGCCACCGCACCCAGTTCGTCGCCCACAATCTCGGGCAGGCTGGCACCGTTCTTGCGCAGGCTGATCATGCCCGACATGTAGTCATGCACGGCACCGCCAAGGACGCAGCCCAGCACAATCCACAGATAGGCGGCAGGACCGAACAGGATGCCCTGGATGGCTCCGAAGATGGGACCCGTGCCCGCAATGTTCAGGAATTGGATGAGGAAAACCTTCCACGTCGGCATCGGTATGTAATCGACGCCGTCCAGCGATGCATAGCAGGGAGTCTGGCGCTGCGGGTCCGAGCCAAAGACCTTATCAACAAATGCTCCATAGAGGACATAACCCAAAATGAGGAGCAAGAAAGAAACGATAAAAGTAACCATTTTAGTTTTTATTCAAACAAATACTCGGCAAAAGTAAGGAAAAATCCGTACCTTTGCAAAAAATTTAATGTTAATAATGACAAATCGACATAAAGCATTTCTTTTGTGGGCGTTTTTGAGCATCCTGACTGCAAATCTTTGGGCACAGAACGACACATCCTCCCGACCCGAATATCTCTACGAAAAAGAACATCCCCTGCGCGAGACCCGTGCGGTCTGGCTCACCACCATCGGGGGACTCGACTGGCCGCGCATCTGGGCCACCGACGCCTCCAGCCGCGAGCGTCAGAAGGAGGAACTCGTCCGCATTCTCGACAACTACCAGCGCGCCAACATCAACACCGTCATCTTCCAGACCCGCGTACGTGCTGCCCTGCTCTACCCCTCGAAGATTGAGCCTTGGGAGATGAGTCTGACGGGCATTCCTGGGCAATCGCCCGGCTACGACCCGCTGGCGTTCTGCATCGACGAGTGCCACAAGCGCGGCATGGAGCTGCATGCGTGGGTCGTCTGCATCCCCATCGGCACCAAGCAGCGGCAGAACGGCTACGGCGCCGCGTCCCTCATCAGGAAGCATCCCGAACTGGTGAAGACCGCCAAGGGAGGCGAGATGTTCATGATTCCCGGCAAGCCCGAGACTGCCGACTACATCGCCAGCATCTGCCAGGAGATTGTCGAGAACTACGACGTCGATGGCATCTCGCTCGACTACATCCGATACCCCGAATCCACGTTCAACTACTCCGACGACGAGCTCTATCCCCGCGCCTCCAACCTCTCGAAGGCTGAGTGGCGGCGCGAGAACATCACCCGCATCGTCCGACGCGTTCACGACGTGGTCAAGCCCATCAAGCCCTGGGTCAAGCTCAGCAGCTCACCCATCGGGAAATATGCCGACACCCGTCGCTACAGCGCTGGCGGATGGAACTGCTACAACGCCGTCTGGCAAGACCCCAAGCTCTGGCTCCGCGAGAACCTCCAGGACATGCTCTTCCCCATGATGTATTTCACGGGCGACAACTACTACCCCTTCCTCTTCGACTGGCTCGAGAACAGCTACGGGCACCCCATCGTGCCCGGACTCGGCATCTACTTCCTCGACCCCCGCGAAGGCCGATGGACCCTCAACGAAGTCCGCGCCGAGATGCACACCGCCCGCAACAGCGGCATCGGCGGCATCGCCTTCTACCGCGGCGAATTCCTCACCAAGAACTGCAAGGGCATCTACGACACCACCTGCGACGAGTTCTTCCCCTACCCGGCCCTCACCGCACGCATGACCTGGATGGGCGACACCATCGCTCCCCCAGCTCCCACCGCCCTCAGATATGACAAAGAAGAGCTCTCCTGGAACTCCCTCCCCTTCTACGGGGGAGGGCCGGGGAGAGGGTCTTCTCTATTATATAATGTCTATGGCTCCAACCTATACCCCGTCGATGTCACCAAGGCCGAGAACCTGCTCGCCGCCCGTGTGACCGACACCCGCTGGACCCTCAACGCTCGTGCCCAGAAGGTGCGCCACTACGCCGTCACCGCCATCGACCGCTTCGGCAACGAGAGCCCTGCCCTCCAGGAGCCCAAGCCCGATTTCGAACTGCCCAAGCACATCGACGTGCCCAAGCTCATCAATCCCGTCGTGACCACCAGGAAGGCCGCCACGAAGACCAAGAAATCCAAGAAGAAAAAGAAGAAATAAGCCTATCGCCTCCGATAAGCAATCATCAGTTTGCCCCTCTCCACCAATGCCTCAAAACCATCGGGTCGGCGAGGGGTCAATTGTATCGTGCACCCAGCGCCATACTGCTCCTCCAGCAGCAAAGCCAAGATGCCCATGTTCATCCGGAAATTGATTTCGAGGCAGGGATGGATATGACCATCAGCCGTCTTGAGCATATCGATGCCAATGGATCCCCTATAAGCTGTTTGGGCAAGATGGGTTTTGTGATAATCGATGAGCCGCTGCAACAAAGAGGCATCCACGTCAATCCTCTCCACCAATTCCTCCTGACTCTCCACATAATTATATCCATACGCCCCGTTCGGATCCGCATGAAACACCGACCAGCCCAAGAAATCCACCGTCCCGTCCTCATTCACAAAAAACTCCATCGCAAAGTCCAGCACCTTGTCCTCATAGAACCTGTCCATCACAAACCCGCCCTGCGACGAGAGGAACCCCTGAAGGCGGTTAAGAGTTGACTCATGACATTTACCCTCTGACATCTTCTCTACAAACACCCCTCTGCCTGACGACGACCAAGGCGACTTGAAGATCCAAGCACCGCGATAGCCCTCCCCCCTTGGGGGTTGGGGGGCTTTACACCACCGCATCTCCTTCCCCAACAACCTTTCATCCCCCACTTCCTCCAGCAGCTCCTTCACATACCCGCAGGCAAACTCCCTGCTCGACCATCTCCGCAGCTCCATCAGCCACTCGTCCGACGGCAGCACATCCTCCGCCACGCCCATCTGCCTGTACCGCTGCTTCGTCGCCAGACTCCATCCCCACGGCCCCGCAAATCGCGTCCCCTCCCACACACGTGCCAAGTCCGCCAAGTCCGCCTCCATCTGCTGGATGCGCTTCGGCGGCAGATACTGACGCACATTCGCCGCCAGTGCCATATCGTTCGATGGGTTAAAGATGCTCGGACATTTCATGCCGCAAAGTTACGACAATTATTTGAGACGAACACGAATCTAACGGCGTTTGATTCCAACTTTCCGCTTCGGGGAACGGTTCTAACGCCGTTTGGAGCCGATTTTCGCCATCGGGGAGCGTTCTAACGCCGTTAGATTCCGATTTTCGCCGTCGGGGAAGGTTCTAACGGCGTTAGATTCCGCAGGCGGAGGGCGCCCGCTCTCTTTAGGGTTCGACATGTTCATCTTCATATTTTTCCTTCGGCGGCTTGCCGCAACCCAAGAATCTTCCGCCATGTTACATAAATTATAAATAATGTAACACAAAAGGATTGCCATGTGACATAAAATCCGTACCTTTGTGCCGAAATTCTTTATAACTTTATAACAATATCAAACACACCTATGATGAAGAAAATTCTATCTATCACAGTGGCAACGACGGTGCTCGCCTTGCATTCGAGTCCCGCTGCTGCACAAAGCGAAATCTATCCGCAGCATTTCGACCTCCAGGAGGTGACGCTGCTCGAGGGTCCGATGAAGACCATGATGGAAACGAACGACCGACTGCTGTTGGAATACGATGCCGACCGGCTGATGACTCCCTTCATCCGTCAGGCAGGATTGTCGAAGGACAGTTCGTCGAAGTATTACGGATGGGAGGAGAAGCATCCCAACTTCCCGAACTGGGGAGGCGATGCGGGCTTCGACCTGAGCGGACACGTGGGCGGACACTACATCAGCGCCCTCGCCCTGGCCTATGCCGCCTCGAACGATGCCGGCACGAAGGCGAAGATGAAAGAGAAGCTGGACTACTGCCTCGCCATCATGAAGGACTGTCAGGATGCCTACAAGGACGACACGAAGGGTCTGAAGGGATTCATCGGCGGACAGCCCCTGAACCACATCTGGACGGGCCTCTACGCCGGCGACATCTCGCAGTTCCGCCGTTCGGGCGGCTGGGTGCCCTTCTATTGTCAGCATAAGGTGCTGGCGGGTCTGAGGGATGCCTTCCTCTATGCCGACAGCCAAGTGGGCAAGGAGCTCTTCCGCGGACTCGCCGACTGGAGCGTGAACCTGGTGAGCAACATCAGCGACGAGCAGATGCAGCAGGTGCTGGGCTCGGAACATGGCGGCATGAACGAGACGTTGGTGGATGCCTACAAGATCTTCGGCGACAAGAAATATCTCGAGGCTGCGAAGAAGTATAGCCATCGCCAGATGATCGACGGCATGAAGACGTTCAACCCGACCTTCCTCGACGGTAAGCACGCCAACACGCAGGTGCCGAAGTACATCGGCTTCGAACGTGCTTGGCAGGAGGACAAGTCGCTGACCGACTACCGCAACGCCGTGCTGAACTTCTGGAACGATGTGGCACAGAACCGCACCGTCTGCATCGGCGGCAACTCCATTAGCGAGCATTTCCAGAGCCATCAGAACGGCCACTTGTACATTAATAATATGGAGGGTCCTGAGTCGTGCAACTCGAACAACATGCTGAAGCTCTCCGAAGACCTCTTCGACGACACGCACGATGCGAAGTACGCCGACTTCTACGAGGCGACGATGTGGAACCACATCATGTCCACCCAAGACCCCAAGACGGGCGGCTACGTATATTTCACCTCGCTCCGTCCCCTCTCCTACCGCATCTATTCGCAGGTGAACCAGGGCATGTGGTGCTGCGTCGGCACAGGCATGGAGAACCACTCGAAATACGGTCACTTCATCTATACACATAGCGCCACCAACGACACGCTCTACGTGAACCTCTTCACGGCCAGCGAACTCAACAGCAAGAAGTTCGGCATCCGTCAGGAGACCAAGTTCCCCTACGAGACGAAGAGCACCTTCACCATCACCAAGGGCGGCAAATACACCATCGCCGTTCGCAAACCCTCTTGGGCCAGCGAAGACGGCAAGGCAAGCTATGTCTGCACCACCAAGAACTGGAAGAAGGGCGAGACCTTCAGCGTGGACCTCCCCATGAAGCTCCGCTACGAGGAATGTCCCGACTACAAGAGCTACATCGCCTTCAAGTATGGTCCTATCCTCCTTGCTGCACGTACAGAAACTGAGGCACAACTGCCTAATGAATACGGAGGTGAGGGACGTATGGATCACTCTCCAGGCGCACGTTCTTCTGCCAAGCCTCTCTCTTCTGCCCCACTCCTCATCGGTAATCGTTCAGAGGTGCTGAACAACATCCAAACAAAAGACCTCAGCAAACTGAGCTTCACCCTCTCTACCGATAAGGGCGTCCTGCCTCTCGAACCCTTCTACAGCATCCAGCACTCACGCTACTCCTGCTACTTCTTCCAAGGAACGAAGGAAGACTACGCCAACTCTGACATGGGCAAGAAGGACGCTGAGGAACAGGCACTCCAGGCTCGCACCATCGACTACGTAGCCACAGGCGAACAGCAGAGCGAAGCAGGTCACGAAGTCAAGTTCTCCACAGGCTCCACCAGCGGCAGCTATCGTGGCGAGAACTATCGCGACGCCAAGAACGGCGAGTTCATCCAATATGTCATCGAGAACAAGGGACTCGAGACCGACCTCACCCTCATGCTCCGCTTCATCACCTCCGATCGCGGCCGCACAGCCAACATCTACCTCGATGACGAGAAACTGGGCGACATCACCATCCAGCCCCGCATGCAAGGTGCCGACGAACAAGGCTTCTTCAATGTCGAGTACGCCATCCCCGACGACCTCCTCATCGACCCACAAACGGGCAACATCAAGCCCCAACTCACCTTCCGCATCGTAGCATCGCCCAACACCATGTGCCCCGGCCTCTACTACCTGAGATTGCTGAAGAAGAAATAAGGACTGAAAGAAATAAGGACTGAAAGAAAAAATTACTGCTGACAGAAGCAATAGCTGCTGAAAAGCAACACAAGAAAGAGGAGTGCAACAACTGCACTCCTCTTCTTATTTACATCTATCTATATTCCTTATTCTTTCTGAATACCACCCTTTCTGGCATTCCTGAATTCCATCATTCCTTCCTGTCGATGGAAGGGATCTCGTCACCTGGATCTTCCATGATGAAGTTGACGGCAGGCACCCATTCACGAACGGTCTTGTAAGATTGCAGGGCCTTGTCGCTGTAGGAAGTACGGAGACGTGTGGGATCAACGTGGAAGTTCAGCACAAGGGCTTGGCGGACGACTTCTGCGCGCTTCTCGGCAAGCACACGGTGATACTCCTCATCCTCGTCGGGAATGATGTCTGGATGACCCACAATGTTGAGGTTCACCAACGGATGCGACTGGAGGAACTTCGCCACATGCTCCACACGTTTGTTGGTAGTGGAGTTCAGGTAGTAGAAGCCTGAATAGAAAGGAATCTCCGTGTACATCGCCTCTCCGTAGCGAACCGTCTCCCGATAGTCACGCGTGTGGTCAATCAGCACAGGGTCAACGAATGGCTCCTTGGGAGGCTGACGGAAACGGCGCAACTGCTGCTTGCCGTTCTTGAAGTGATAAACAAAGTTGACCATCAGATCAAGATAGAAGTCAAGCGTGTTGCCATCGCTCGCACCATTATACTTATTGTCTGTACCGTTAAGACGCAAATCCACACAGATGTCCCAAGGCTCGTTCAGACGGATAGCCATCTGCATGCCCGCATGACCCGTGATATACCTGCTACCTTCCTTATTCACAGGATAATAGGGCTTTTCGGCATTGGGCGTCACATTCCACAACGCCAACTTGTCATCAAACGCAAAGGTCTGGATGCCGCCAGCTCCAAAGATGAGGTTCCATGTGACTGGACGCTCCACCTCATAGCCGAAAAAGGCGTTGGTGATGTTGATCACAGCCGACAAAGAAGCCGACAGGAACTTGAAATTGTAGCGTCCATTGCCATACACCTCAGGCATAGCATTCGAAGCCGCCTCACTGCATCGCGACACTTGCGAATTGATGCTTCCGCTGGCCTGAATACCAAAGACTGGCGAGAAATTATGTCCAAGCACACCGCTAAAGGAAGGCATCTGGTGGAAGATGAAGTCTGTGGCATCCGCATTCTCCGCCATCGACTGACTAAATCCACCTCCAATACCCATATACCAGTCGCCATGCTTATGTTTAGGGGCATTATACAACTGAGCCGATGCCGTCAATGCACATGTCAGCAGACACATCGTCCAAATCGTCTTAATCCATGCTTTCGTAAGCTTCATTTCTTCGTCATTTTTCGTGTTCTTCTTGCAAAAGTACCACAAAAATCCAAAATTCAAACAAAAATCGGCAACAAAATCAAAAATATCGATAAAATTCCTTAACTTTGCCGCCGAAATGCAACATTCATGGCTCGGTAGCTCAGTTGAATAGAGCATCAGATTCCGGTTCTGCAGGTCATGGGTTTGAGTCCCATCCGAGTCACTTTTTTCCAGCAAATCCCCCAAGAGTCACCCCCAAGTGGCTCTTTTTTGATGGTGACCTCTCAATTATTGATGAAAATCCTATTTGATTGCCTTTTATCGACAAAATAAGATTGTCAATAAGTAAACTATTCTAACTACCAATTGTTAAAATCATTACACATATTAACAATCCTAAATTTTTGTTACATTTTTAGTTAGCGCTGAAAGTCTCGAAAGTACCATCATCGAAGAAGATGCGCACCTCGACCACCTTGCGAGGAGGCTTCTGCTGTTGCTTCAAAGTTTCTGCCACGATGTCCTGCACATTGAGTGTTGTGACAGGTGCTGGCGATGGAGACGATGAACGACGCGCACCAACAGTTGGCGAAGGGGTGGGTTGAGCAACAGAAGTGGGGGCAGATGCAAAGAGCGGCAACTGACCATCATCGAACGAAGCGACATCCTCCTTACTATTATTTAAATTGGTATGATCCGACTCTTCATTTTCTGGAGTAGGAGAGTCCGAATTTTTGTACATCGGTTCCTGGTCATAGAACAACCACGCAGGGTTGATTTCAGGAAAAGCCTGAACGATACTTCGAAGAATGTTCAGGGTAGGTTGGGTGCGACCACTCAAAATGTGAGAGAGGGTACCAGGTGCGATGCAGACCTCATTACAAAATTGGGTGTTGTTGAGGTGCTTCTCCTGGATAATCAACTCGATTTTTTCCTTGTCAGTCATGTAATAGTACTATTTTTCTTGTTTTTACTAATTTTTTACAAAGGTAGGCATTATTTTCCAATCATCAAAACATTTTGGTTTCTTTTTGTATATTTAAAATTAATTTTTCTATTTTCAAAATTGCAATTTGGAAAACTGTAGTGTATTACTTTTTGTAAAGTATAATATATCTGTAAAATTACACCTGTAAAAGGCTCCTTTTCTATCACTTTATGGCTGTTATACAAGTAATTGATTGGAATATGGTTATTCCTGGCTCATTTTTCATTTTATAGGGAAAAACTGCCGTTTTGGGGCATTTTAGAAGGGTGAAAATCGTAAATTTTATGATTATACATCGAATAAAAGTGCGTAATTATCAATACAACAAATACTTACGATAAGAGCGTTTAAGGTGTATTTTTTCGGCATTTATTTTGATAAAATTTTAGATAAAGAAATGTAAAATATTGCGTCCTTTGTGTTTGTAAAATACTACAGGCGTCATTGCTGGTTTTATTTTGTAAAACCAATTTACAAGAATGGTGTTTTAACTTTGTAAATCACTACTTCTTGAAACTTAAATTTTGTTAATGTAAAATTTGAGCGCTTTCATTTTTTCAAAAAAGAGAGCGAATTTGCGAGAATCGAACAGGTGGTTTCTGGTGCGTTTTTGGCTGGAAATAGACGCATTTTTTAGCCCCATTTTAAGGGTTAAAGTGCTGATTTTCCGATGAAAGACGGGTAAAATTCTTGTTCAGATTTTTGGGTGAAAGAGATTTTGTTCAGGATTTTGGAGCTAAAAAATTGAAGGATTTTGGGCTTGATTTTGTTTTTTCTTGCAAGATGAAGGCGACTTTCGGCACCCTTCCCGATGCTCAAAAATCGCCTTGCAATTTTTTAGAACAGTTTTCCCGAACAAAAATTTTCTGGGCACTTTTTGCGAACAAAAAATCCGAGTCGAATTAGAGACCGGATTTAGTGCAAGATGAAAAAAAGAAGTTCGTGCATGATGTCGGCATCGGTCAAGTTACCCCGATTGATACCCTTGAGTCGAGCATCCGTTTCACGAAGTTTGCCGATGATCTGCATCACCTTCAAAGCAGAATAATGACGCATGGCAGTCGTGTATTCACGCAGTTGCCACGTCTGGCGAAATTCCAGATGCTTCATCAAGCCCTGTTCTGTGCGTTCAGGGGAGTACCAGGCCTGCATGAGCAGCGCAAAGAAGTTGAACAAAGTGGAGACAGTCATCACAGGAGGATTGCTCTTCACATTCTGTTCCATATAGTACATGATCTTGTTGGCCTTGGCAATGTCCTTGTTGGCAATGGCAGTACGTAACTCCCACACATTGAACTCCTTAGACACGCCCACATGCCCCTGAACGAGGTCGGTTGTGATGCGTGTTTGTCCTGTTGGCAATGCCAGAACCAGCTTGTCCAGTTCGCCAGCCAGACGGTTCAGATCCGAACCCACGCTCTCTGCCATCATCAGACAAGCACGTTCCTCGATGGTTATCTGCTTGCGTCTCAGATAGTCAGCGATGAACTGTGGCAGCATGCCCTCCTTCAATTTGGGACTTTCGAACACGATGCCCACCTTTTCGACGGCAGGCACCAGTTTTTTGCGTCCATCCACCTTCCCATTTTTGTAGCAAATCACCAAAATAGTGGACGGCATTGGATTTTGTGCATAAGTGGCAAGTTCGTCAATTTTTAACAAATTCTGCGCCTCTTTAACAATTACCACTTGAAATTTTGCCATCATCGGGTAGCGGCGTGCACAATTGACCACGTCTGCCACAGCCGTCTCGCGCGTACAATAGACCACAGTTTGGTTGAAATCCTGCTCATCTTTTGTCAGCACGTTGTCGGCAATATACTCAGCGATGCGATCAATGTAATAAGCCTCCTCTCCCATCAGGAGATAGATGGGCTTATAATCCTTGCGCAGAATCTGCTCCACGATTTCGCGATGTGTGATATTTGCTTTTGCCATAAGAGGGCGTTCTTTTGTGCAAAGGTAGCATTTTATATTGAGAATTGAGAATTGAAAATTGAAAATTATTGCTAATCCGTCAAAAATCCTTACCTTTGTTTCCAAATACGCCAAGATGCAACCATTGAATTTGCCGCCTTTCGAGGCAAACATCAAGAAAATGGACGGGATGGTGAAGATACAGGATGTGCTTCGCCGCAAGTTCGTCGCCCTCACCCCTGAGGAGTGGGTGCGTCAGCATTTTGTGCATTTCCTCATCGAGCAGAAGGACTACTCCCCTACGCTCATGGCCAACGAAGTGGCTGTGACGCTCAACGGCATGAGTCGCCGTTGCGACACAGTGGTCTATCGTCAGGAAGGTCTGAAGCCTCTGATGATCATCGAATACAAACGTCCCGATGTGGACATCACCCAGAAAGTATTCAACCAGATATGCCGCTACAACATGGTGCTCGAAGTCGAATACCTCGTCGTGAGCAACGGTCTGAAACACTACTGCTGCAAAGTTGACCTGCAGAACGGCACCTATACCTTTCTGCAGGACATTCCTCCCTACTCCGATTTGTAGGAAATTTATTTCAGACGAACACGAATCTTTCGAACAAACTCGAATCTTCTTCATCTTCCAAATCCTCCCAATCCTCTCATCGGCCGCTTGCGACCTAGTTTTTTGACTAATCCGCATGCGGATGATTGTGAAGATTGAATAGATTATTTTTCTGTTGTCAAGCAACTTTCACTTTTAGTTTTTAGTTCTTAGTTTTTCACTTTTACCGTACGTTTTCAGTCCCTTTTCACGCCCCTTTATTTTGCCGCCGGCAATCCACCCTTTTGCCGTCACCTCTTTGATGCTTTGCCGCCGCCTCTCGGCACGCTTGCCGGCGGGGCACTTTTCTTTGTCTTTTTGCCCTTTCGTGGAGGTCGTCAGGGCTCGTGTGCGCTTTTCTTTAATTACGGTACAAAGTTAATACTTTTTCCTAAGATATGCAAGTAAACATAGATATTTTTTCGAAATCAAGCGATTTTTTTACAAGCGCCGTCACGCCGTCACGCCGTCACGCCGTCACATTTAAAAAATCATGTTTCCGTCACTTCAACCTCAAATCAAGTTGCATTATATATTATTATATAATTTAATTATATAATAATATATAATGCAAGGTTAAGGTACTCATTTTTTGCGCCCAATCTCCCACCTCCTTCACAAATGAAAATTGCAAATGTGACGGCGTGACGGCGTGACGGCGTTCAGAGTAAGACAAAACGCTATCTTGTAACTTTTTGCGGAATAATCCAAATTAATCACGCATTCATTTGGATATGTGAATCTTTTTTCGTAACTTTGCAAGTGAATAGAAAACAAGATGCTACATTCGTTTCAGGTGTCATTGGAGGAGGCAACTGAAAGCAGAATGAGGAGGCAGCATATAAGAAATCACAGACCGATGACCCGATAAATATTGCGTCTGACCCGATAAACGCATTCTCTGACCCGATAACGGAACAATTATATCGTGCCATATTGAAAGACGCCAGCCTCAACTATGCTGAATATGCCACTATGATAGGAGTGTCAGAGGCAACAGTCAAGCGACGTTTGGGAGAATTGAAAAAGGCAGGCGTTATCATTCGAGTTGGCAGCAATAAAACTGGACATTGGCAAGTGAAATAACCACCCACCCTTCTTGCCAAACAACCTGCCTCTGTTGAGAAACACTCGTGCCTTTGTACAATTGACATATTATATTTGCACACGAAAGCTAATACTTGCCCATTAAATTGAAAAAAAGCAAAAAAAGTTTGAACCTCTGCCATAAAATTGCGTACCATAGTTGTAACTTTGCCGAAAAATTACAGAACTATGGATAAGGATGAAAGAGGACTGACCTTGATTAACAAGTATGTTTGGGTGATAGATACCATCTATCGCGCAGAAAAGATTACGTTTAGGGAACTGAACAATAGGTGGAAGCGTGATGAAATCAGTGGAGGTGTAGAACTGGCCAAACGCACCTTCGATAATTGGCGCTATGCCATTAAGAATATGTTCGGACTCAGAATCGAGAATGAAAATGGTGGCAGATACCGCTATTATATCGCGAATGAGAAGGACATCTTCAACGATAGTGTTAGCTCATGGTTGCTCAACACCATCTGCGTGAGCAATGTCTTGACGAAAAGTGAAAGCATCAAAGACCGCATCCTGCTGGAGTATGTGCCATCCGGCCAGGAACATCTGCAAACCATCATCGAGGCGATGAAGGAAGGTAAGGTACTCAACATGACCTATCACAGTTATTGGAAAGAGGAGGAGAACAGCTTTGATGTGCATCCTTATTGTGTGAAGCTCTTCCGTCAGCGTTGGTATCTGGTGGCTCGTAGCACTTATGCCTACTACCATCAGAAAGGGCCAAGGATTTATGCCCTTGACCGCATTCAGGACTTGCAGCAGACAGAGGAATCCTTTGAGATGCCAAAGGATTGGGATGCAGAGGAGTATTTTGATGGCTGTTTTGGCATCATTGCCGACCACAACACGAAAATTCAAACGGTGAAACTGAAGGTGTCGGCAGGTCAAGCCAATTACATCCGTGACCTCGCTTTGCACGAATCGCAGAAAGAAAGGGAACGCAACAATGAATACAGCATCTTCACCTATCGTCTTCGCCCCACCTTCGACTTCCAACAGGAATTGCTCTGGCACGGCGAGGATATGGAGGTGTTGGAGCCAGAATGGTTGCGCAAGGAGATGGCAGGAAGGATAGAAAGAATGTGGAACAAGTATAAGGAGGACGAGAAATGAGAGATTTTGCAGCAATAGATTTTGAGACAGCAAACAATGAGCGAAGTTCCGTATGCTCTGTGGGTATTGTCATTGTGCGTGATGGCGAGATCGTGAATTCGTTTTATTCGCTCATCCAACCAGAGCCAAACTATTATAACTATTGGTGTTCGCAGGTGCATGGATTATGTCATGAAGATACAGATGATGCACCAGTCTTTCCCAAAGTCTGGGCACAGGTAGAGCCTCTGATTGAAGGTCTTCCCCTTGTGGCTCACAACAAGCCTTTCGATGAAGGTTGCCTGAAAGCGGTGTTTCGTGTCTATCAGATGGACTATCCTGACTATGAATTTTACGACACCCTCTGCGTCTCACGTCGTGTCCTTCCAGATTTGGAGAACCACCAACTGCAAACAGTAGCAGAAGCCTGTGGGTATTGTTTGGACAACCACCATCATGCCCTTGCCGATGCAGAAGCATGTGCTTGGATAGCAAGAGAGATTTTGTAATTTTGAGGAAAATGTTTGGAGAATAGAAGAAAAGAATATAGCTTTGTACCATCAAATTAAAAACAACTAACTTAAATCAAAAGAAATTATGGGAAAAATGGATATGACAACAGAAATACAACGATACCTCCGAGACGAAAAAAACTCCCAGTTAGCTAAAGAATACTTTTCGTCACGACAAGAAAATGTTGATGATGGGAAATACAACATTTTTAAGTTGATATCAGATTTGTATTATAGAGAAAATCTCCATTCAGATATAATACGCTATTTCTTAGACCCCAACGAGAATCATCATTGTGGTGATATTTTCTTAAAATCATTTTTCCACCTTTTGGGGAAATTCGGCATAAGCATCTTACCTCATAATTATGATGATGCTATTGTACTTAGAGAAGATGGGAAAATTGACGTCTTGATAAAGTCAGAAAAAAACAAACGGGCAATAATTATTGAAAATAAAATAAATAATGCGCCAGATATGCCACGTCAACTTCCTCGATACTACGATTATATTTCACAGTCTTATTCAATTGACGCTATAATTTATCTACCTTTAGACAACACAAAAACACCAGATATGTGTGATTGGACTGAAGAAGATAAAAATAACGTTAAACCATTAATAATTATCCCTGCATACGATAAACATGGGCTTAACATCGTTGATGATTGGATTAATCCAAGTATACAGGCAGTTGACAATATAGATATTATCTCTACTTTAAGACAATATTCATCATTAGTAAAACATTTAAAGAACGACATTATAGATTCAATAATTATGGAAAAATTTTATAACGAATTATTGCAGAACAATAATATGGAATCTGCAAGAGCAATACGCGATATGCTTAATGATCTTCCTAATTATATGGCATTGCGTATTCTGAAACAATTTGGTGCCAATTATTTCCCCTTCTCAAAAATTATTTTGTGGAAACCTAATGTAGTTATTATTGAAGGTTGGAACAAACTATATTTAAAGTTAGAGATAATATGTAGTAATGATGATGGTCATTATGATGTGTTATTTTGGGCCTCAAACAATCAAATAGAAGCATTCGAAAGTCTCATCAACAGCTTAAAATCTTTAGAAAATTTTCAAAAGAGTTCAGATGAAGATTGGCGTGTTTGTTACAAGAAACGATTTAATTTTGAGAAAGAAAAAGAGTTATTCGGATTTATTGAATCATTGAAGAAAGAATTACAAGAAAGAAAATGAATCGCTTTCTATAAGATATGCAAGTATAGATGGTCAAATCCATTATATATGTACAGAACATCCAATGTGTAAAAATGAAAGTGAACATATAGAATGTATCATTTCACTTATTGATAAGAATAAAAAATATCCGAAAAATCTATTAAATTCGTTTCCTTTTCCATTATATTTGACTATCAACAGTTTATATTAATCGTAAAATCTTAGAAATATGAACAGATTTTTCAAACCCTTCGAGGGGAAACACTACAAAGAAGGAATTCACGGAAAAAGAATTCTTGTGGTGGGAGCAAGTTGTTATTGTGACAAAACAACATGTCCTTATTTTAAGGAATGCACTGATCCTGATAAAAAAGATTCAAGTAAGTTCGATTATCGTTGTCCAGATTATAAAGGGGAAGAAACATTATTATCGGATGAACCCACAACAATCATATCACAGGGCTATCGTACTCCAAATAATTTTGCTCGCTTTATACAAAAATTTGTTGGAGAAGAAGATACATGGACAACTTGGAACAGAATGGCCTTTACTGAATACATGCAATTTGTCTCACCTACAAAGGATACCAAGAATTATTTGAGCAACCGTGATTTTGAAGCTTTTTTAGAAACCTTGAGAGAACTTCAGCCACATATAGTTTTTGCGTGGGGAATGGCGATTTTAGAAGAAATTAGAGAAAAGAACAAATATGTATATGATAAAGACGCATCTCAATTAGAGAAAACAGAATATTATGTGTGGCACATGAAAGTTCCTGGGGTTAACCATAATATAACTATTGTACACAGTTATCATCCTTCTGCTCCAGGGTATTGGTATGGCAATCTTGATACACTAACCAAATACATGCAAATGGTGTTAGATGAATAACTAACATTTCTTTTCTCCGACATTTGGATAGAACAAAAACAATCTATGCCCACCTACATCTCCAATTCTTCCCACTACACAGAAGTGCTTTCACGTGTCCTCAACGTGAAGCACTCGCTTTGGATTGGCACGGCTGACATCAAAGACCTGTATATTGAGATAGGTAATGAGAAGAAGCCTTTTCTGGCTCTTGTTGCCCAACTCATCAGGAAAGGTGTGGAGGTAAGGCTCATTCATGCCAAAGAGCCTGGCCAAAACTTTCGAGAGGACTTTGACAAGTACCCTACGTTGTATGATAGGTTGGAGCGTGTGCTATGTCCTCGTGTTCATTTCAAAATTCTTGTCTTTGACTGCAAGGAGGTGTATGTGGGAAGTGCCAACCTCACAGGTGCCGGCATCGGCATGAAAGCTGAAACTACTCGCAACTTTGAGGCTGGTATCCTGACTGATGACCCAACTATCGTGGAACAAGCGATGAACCAATTCGATGAAGTCTGGATGGGCAAACATTGCAAGAAATGCAAGCGTCGTGACTTCTGTGCCGACCCTATCGTGTAAAAGTATGGAGAAAATCATCTTCCTTGATTTTGATGGTGTGCTGAATACAGAATACAACCAGCGTCTTCTTCTCTATCAAGGGAAGGCTTGGCAGGATGAAGATGGAGCAGTCTTTGACCCAGAAGCCATCAAGCAATTGAAACGGGTCATTGATGCCACAAAAGCAGACATTGTTATTGAATCGTCATGGAAATATTTTGGGCTGGAAGCCATGCAAGAAATGTGGATGGCTCGTCAGATGCCAGGAAGAGTGATAGACATAACGCCATCATTTGATAACAATTGTAAAGGTATAGAAATAGAATCTTGGCTTTCCCTTCATGCCACACCTGAGACGAGGTATGTCATTATTGATGATGAGTATATAGTATTGGAATCTCAATTGCCCTTCTTTATCTTGACTAACCCTTATGATGGTATAACGGATGAAGTTGCAGATAAAGCAATTTCCATCCTCAATCGCTAAAACTCATCTTTTTTTCAAAGAAAACGCATTTTTCTTCAACCTCTGCCACAAATTGACGGAGGTTGTTTTTTACTTTGCAGAAAAATCGATGAAGTATGAAAGTTGAGAGTCAAATAAAGTCACTTCTGAATGTCCTTTCACAAGGCATCTATGAGAAAGAGCATATCCTTGCAATGGCATTACTGAGTGCTATTGCTGGAGAAAGCATATTTTTGCTCGGTCCTCCGGGAACAGCCAAGAGTCTGGTGGCACGAAGATTGAAGCTTGCATTCAAAGAAGGAAAAGCGTTTGAGTATCTTATGTCTCGTTTCAGCACACCCGATGAAATCTTTGGACCAGTATCCATTTCACTTCTAAAAAATGAAGATAGATACGAACGCGTTGTTGACGGTTTTCTGCCAACTGCAACCATCGTGTTTCTGGATGAGATATGGAAGGCAAGTCCAAGTATTCAGAACGCATTATTGACGGCTATCAATGAACGTGTCTTTCAGAATGGACGCGACACAATACAACTCCCCATGAAAGGTCTAATAGCCGCAAGTAACGAATTGCCAGCAGAAGATGAAGGTTTGGAAGCGTTGTGGGACAGATTTCTGGTACGTATGGTGTCTAATTGTATACAAAACGAGGCGACGTTCTATAAGATGGTCCGACAACAAAAGTCCGAAGACCCTCTTCTTCCTGATAATTGTTTGATTACTGAGGAACAATATCAATCATGGAAGCACGAAATTGAGACCATATGCATTCCTGATGAAATATGTTCTGTCATTACGGCTGTAAGAAGAGGTCTTAAAGATGAAATGAAGAAAGAAGATGTGAATGAGATGGACTACTATATTTCAGACCGTCGTTGGAAAAAATGCTTTCACCTGATGCAAACTTCCGCATTCCTAAATGGAAGAAAAACTGTTGACATGTCAGATATTCTCATTTTAATACATTGTTTGTGGAATAACACTGAAACAATTCCAACTATAATAGATGCTGTATGCAAAAGCCTGACATCTGACATTGATAAGAAGCTGGATAAGTTTGAAAAAGAAATAGAGCAGGCTCTCAAACAGAAATCATCAAGTGTAAGCAAAGAGACAAGCGAGAAGAACCAAACTACGATGTACACATTGATACATTTCTTCTACTATTCCATACGGGATTTCCCAGATGGTAAATGTTTGTTCTATAAGGCGGATTATGACCACCTAAGCATTGATAAGCCCATAGACGGAATCATCTATTATGACGAGAGTAAGAAATCGTGGATTGTTCATGCTATCTATACAGGTGCACCATTTGATAACAATATTCACTAGTGTCTCTTAAAATTATTTAAATTCAGAATTAAAGTTCTCATGCATAACGTTTTAGCCCAGCGATACCCTGTCCGGGTTTTGAAATGCTTACC